>CAXTMY010000001.1:0-6279 GCA_964245565.1 uncultured Acidobacteriaceae bacterium
CGAGCGTATCGTCCACTCCGGCCGCCTCGGCCCCGGCCAGATGCTCTGCATCGATCTCGACCTCCACAAGCTCTACGAAAACGACGAAGTGCTCGAAGTCTTCGACGGTCGCTCCCCTCAGTACGAGGCCCTGCTCGACGACCGCACCCTCGACCCCGCGACCCCCGTCGCCGCGCTCCCGCCCGGCGAGCTCCAGCGCCTCCAGCACGGCTTCGGCTACACCCGCGAAGACGTCCGCATGGTCCTCGAACCCATGGTCGCTGAAGGCAAGGACGCGACCTGGTCCATGGGCGACGACACCCCGCTTGCGCCCATGGCCCGCGCTCCGCGCCCCGTCTACGCCTACTTCCGCCAGCGCTTCGCCCAGGTCACCAACCCGCCGATCGACTCGCTCCGCGAAGCCGTCGTCATCCAGCTCCACACCCGCCTCGGCCCCTGGCCGCACCTGCTCGACAACAAGGCCCGTCTCACCGGCCTCTCGCTCGCCTCGCCCGTGCTCTCGCTCGGCCAGGCCGAGGCCCTGCGCACCCGCCGCCACTCCTTAGGCGACGAGCTGCCCCACGCCGTCCTCGACTGCCTCCTGCCCGCCGGCGCCACGCTCCAGGCCACCCTCGACGAGCTCACCGCCCGTGCCGCCGACCTCGTCCGCGGCGGCGCCGCCGTCCTGCTCCTCTCCGACCGCGCCGCCAACGCCGAGCACGCGCCCGTCCCCATGGCCCTCGCCCTCGGCGCCGTCCACATGCGGCTCATCCGCGAAGGCATCCGTACCCGCGTCGGCCTCGCCGTCGAAGCCGGCGACTGCCGCGATGTCCACCACGTCGCCGTGCTGCTCGGCATGGGCGCGGGCGCCGTCTGCCCGTGGCTCGCCTTTGAGAGCGCCCGCGCCGCCTCCGGCCACGCCGGCGAAGCCAACCTGCTCAAGGCCTTCAACGCCGGCCTCGCCAAGATCATGTCCAAAATGGGCATCTCCGTCCTCGACAGCTACCGCGGCGCCCATCTCTTTGACTCCATCGGCCTCAGCCACTCCGTCATTGACGACTGTTTCTTCGGCACCCCCGCGCCGCTCGGCGGCATCGGCTACCCCGAGCTCGAAGCCGCCGTGCGCGCCAACTGGTCCGGCTACGCGCCGCCGCTTGAAACATCCGCGCCGGCCGAGCCTGCAACCGCCGTCGCCGTTGAAGTCCCGTCCGCCGTCGCCGTCGCCTCTGCCACCACCGCTGCGCCAGTCCCCGTGGTTCAAAAAGACCTCCCCGACTTCGGCTGGATCCGCTTCCGCAAGACCGACCGCGCCGAGCCCCACTCCTGGCAGCCCTCCACCGTCCGCCTGCTCCAGACCGTCGTCGGCTCCACCGCCCGCGCCGTCGTCCCACCCCCCGCGCCCGGCGCCGCCTGGGCTGCCTTTTCCGGCCAGGCCGCCGAGAAGGAACCGGCCAACCTGCGCGACCTGCTCGCCTTCCGCTCCGCCGGCGAAGCCCTGCCCATCGACCAGGTCGAAGCCGCGCCCGCCATCTTCGCCCGCTGCATCGCCAGCGCCATGTCCCTCGGCTCGCTCTCACCTGAGGCCCACCAGACCGTCACCGCCGCCATGAACCTCCTCGGCGGCCGCTCCAACACCGGCGAGGGCGGGGAAGACCCCTCCGTCTACCAGTCCGACACCCGCAACGGCGAGCCCGTCACCCTCGACCTCGTCGGCCGCAGAGTCCCTCCCAGCCTGCTCAACAACAAGACCAAGCAGATCGCCTCCGGCCGCTTCGGCGTCACCGCCGAGTACCTCCGCAACGCCGAGGAGATCGAGATCAAGATCGCCCAGGGCGCCAAGCCCGGCGAAGGCGGCCAGCTCCCCGGCCACAAGGTCACCGGCCTCATCGCCCGCCTGCGCCACGCGCAGCCCGGCGTCACCCTCATCTCGCCGCCCCCGCACCACGACATCTACTCCATTGAGGATCTCGCGCAGCTCATCCACGACCTCAAGCGCGTCAACCCCTATGCCGCCGTCGGCGTCAAGCTCGTCTCCGAGTACGGCGTCGGAACTGTAGCTGCCGGGGTGGCAAAAGCCTACGCCGACTACATCGTCATCGCCGGCCACTCCGGCGGCACCGGCGCCTCGCCGCTCTCCAGCATCAAGTACACCGGCTCGCCCTGGGAGCTCGGTCTCGCTGAAACGCAACAGACACTGTTACGCAATGGCCTGCGCGGCCGCGTCCGCCTCCGCGTCGACGGCGGTCTCCGCACCGCCAACGACCTCCTCGTCGCCGCCATGCTCGGCGCCGACGAGTTCGCCTTCGGCACCGCCGTGCTTGTCGCCATCGGCTGCGACATGGCCCGCCAGTGCCACCTCAACACCTGCCCCACCGGCATCGCCACCCAGCGCGAAGACCTCCGCGCTAAATTCCGCGGCAAGCCCGAGCACATCGTCCGCTTCTTTGAAGAGCTCGCCCTCGACGTCCGCACCCTGCTCGCCCGGCTCGGCCTCAACTCCATCGCCTCCGCCATCGGCCGCGTCGATCTGCTCGAACAGGTTCGCCACGCCGGCTCGCTCGACCTCGCGCCCATGCTCCACGCCGAGACCACCGCCCCGACCACCGAGCTCCAGTGGCAGGGCGGCCGCAACGACCGTCCCGAGGAAGAGCCCGCCCTCGACGACGCCTGGCTCGCCCCCGCGCTCGCCGCCTACGCTGCCGGCGAGGCCTACCGCTGGAGCGGCGCCGTCAGCAATAAGCACCGCACCCTCGGCGCCCGGCTCTCCGGCGAACTCGCCCTCCAGCAGGCCCGCCGCCGCCACGAAGGCGACGACACCCACCCCGCCCTGCGCTTTGACCTCACCGGCGTCGCCGGCCAGAGCTTCGGCGCCTTCGCCACCACCGGGCTTTCGCTCGTGCTCGAAGGCCTGGCCAACGACTTCGTCGGCAAAGGCCTCTGCGGCGGCGAGCTCGTCCTCCGCGGACAAGGGCGCGCCGCCCGCGAGAGCGACCTCCACGTCATCCTCGGCAACGTCGCCCTCTACGGCGCCACCAGCGGCGCGCTCTACGCCGCCGGCCGCGCCGGCGAGCGCTTCGCCGTCCGCAACTCCGGTGCCCTCGCCATCGTCGAAGGCGTCGGCGACCACGGCTGCGAGTACATGACCGGCGGCACCGTCGTCGTCCTCGGCCGCACCGGCATGAACTTCGGCGCCGGCATGACCGGCGGCACCGCCTGGGTCTTCGACGAAGACGGTGACTTCCTGCCCCGCGGTGAAGGCGCCGGCCACTTCCACCCCTCCTTCCTCAAACCCGAGCCCTTCGCCACCCTCGACCCCGAAACCCAGTCGGCCATCCGCGCCCTCATCGAAACCCACCACCGCAAGACCGGCTCGACCCGCGCCGCCTGGCTCCTCTCCGACTGGCCGGCCCAGTCCCAACTTTTCGTCCGTCTAACTCCCTTGCCCCAGGCATGACAGGGAAGTAACCCAGGCATGTTAGACAACTTACTAACTCAACCTGCACCGACTTCTGTGCAGTTCGAAAAAAAAATAATTCATAGCGAAAATCGATTCGAGTCGCACGATTCGCACCGCCGACAACCATGTCATAACTCACACCCGTAAAAAACGTGCACAAAAAGGCGCTTTTTTGTACCGAAAACGGGCCCAAAACACCCCCTAAAACACCCTCCTTGGCGCCCCGAAACACCCATCCGTTACAGTGTCTGGGTATGCCCCCACCGAACGCGCCCAACTACCAGACTGTCAACGACATCTTCTTCCGGATCGTCGACCGAGGCTCCGCCGACGTCATCCGCGCCCAATCGAAAGACGGCAGCTGGCAGGTCCTCTCTGCCGCCGAGTTCTACGCCCGCGTCCGAGCGCTCGCGCAATCCCTTCATTCGCTTGGACTTAAGAAAGGCGACCGCGTCGCCCTCATCAGCGAGAACCGCTGGGAGTGGGCCGTCAGCGACTTCGCCACCCTCGCTCTCGGCCTCGTCAACGTCCCCATGTTCCCGACCCTCAAGGCCGAGCAGATCGCCGAGCTGCTCGCCCACGCCGGCGCCCGCATGGTCATCGTCTCCACCCGTGCCCAGCTCGCCAAAATCGCCGCCGTCGTCCCCAATCCTGTCCTCGAGCACATCGTCGTCATGGACGAATTGGACGAAGACGCCGCCACAGTCCATCCCGGCGCCGTTACCTTCTCGTCACTGCTGGCCGGCGCGCAACCCAGCCGAGACGAGGCTTTCGACGCCCATGCCCGGAGCATCGAGCCCTCTGACCTCGCCTCCATCATTTACACATCCGGTACTACCGGCGAGCCCAAGGGCGTCATGCTCACCCACGGCAACCTCGCCAGCAACGTCAACTTTTCCCTCCGCGAATTCGCCTTCACCGGCCCCCAGCGCACCGTCTCCTTCCTCCCGCTCTCGCACGTCACGGCCCGCCACGCCGACTACGCCCTCTACTCGCTCGGCTTCTCCATCGCCTACTGCCCCGCCATGGACAAGCTCATGGGCGCCCTCAAAACCGTCCGGCCCACCCTCATCGTCTCCGTCCCGCGCGTCTTCGAGAAGGTCCGCCAGGAGGTCGAGCGCCGCTCCCGCGCCTCGAAACTCAAGACCCGCATCGTCCAGTGGGCGCTCCGCATCGGCCGGCGCAACGAAGCCGCGATCTTCGCCGGACGCACTCCGAAATCCCTCGCCTGGAAGCTTGCCGACCGGCTTTTCTACTCCAAAGTGCGCGAGGTCTTTGGCGGCGAAGTCCTTTATTATGTTGCAGGTGGCGCACCGCTCGGGGCCGACACCGCCAACTGGTTCGCCCATGCCGGCATCCGCATCCTCGAAGGCTACGGCCTCACCGAAACCTCGCCCGTCATCGGCGTCAACACCCCGCTCCACTGCCGCATGGGCTCCATCGGCAAGCCGCTCCCGAACATCGAGGTCCGCCTCGCCGACGACGGCGAGCTCCTTGTCAAAGGCCCCAGCGTCTTCTCCGGCTACTGGCAGTCGCCCGCGCTTACGCGACAGGCGTTCACCCCGGACGGCTGGTTCCAGACCGGCGATATTGCGAGCCTCGACCCCGACGGCTACATCCGCATCACCGACCGTAAAAAGGAGCTCATCAAGACCTCCGCCGGCAAGTTCATCGCGCCCCAGCCGATTGAAGGCAAGCTCAAAGCCGACTTCCTGGTCGGACACGCCGCCCTCGTCGGTGACCGGGAAAAGTACGTCGCCGCGCTCATTTCCCCCAATTTTGAGGCCCTGGAGCCTTGGGCGCGCGAGCAGAACATCCCCAAAACTACCCGCCGGGAGCTCATCGAGCACCCCCTCGTCCTCGCCCGCTACAAGGAAACCGTCAAGCAGGTCAACCGCTCGCTTGCCGACTTCGAGCTCCTCAAGGGCTTCACCCTGGTGCCCGACGAGTGGACCATCGACTCAGGCGAGCTCACCCCTTCCATGAAGCTCAAACGCCGCGTCCTCCTCGAGCGCTACAGCCAGGAGATCGCCGCCCTGTTCCGCTGACCTGGGCAGAGAAACCGAAGTGACCGGCAAATCCGCTGCAAAACCGCTGGAAAACGGCAGGAACGCCCTGCAGCCTTCAACTATCGCTTGAAAGACACGCCAAAACCGGATATAAGCCCTTTTGAAAGAGAGACCAGATGCGAGACAGCGCCGTACGTGCGGAAAAGCACGGCACTGCCCATGCGCCTGCGGTCGCAGTCCGCGAGGTCATGGACATTCGCCAGGCAGCCGAATACCTGGGCATCAGCGCCGACAGCCTCTATCGCTATGCCTCTGAGTCAACCATCCCGGCGTTCCGGCTGGGCAACCGCTGGCGCTTCAAAAAGTCGCGCCTCGACAGCTGGATGGATGAGCAGAGCGGGGCAGGGGAGTCCTCGAAGACGAAAACGGCTCGCGCTGGCGCGAAGAAACCGGTTCGCGCCGCCCGGTAAAACCGTCCCGCGAGCATTGCTCCCAGCCCGCGGCTCGCATCGAGCAAAAGCACAGAGGGCGTACAGTAAGGAACGCAGCCGTTCCGCGAAGAACGGCTGCATCGCGCGGGAACTCTCCGCCTCACCGTGTCCGTGGCTTTACCTTAGCGGTGGTCGTCGTGGCCTCCGCTGTGCTTGCTCTCATGGCCGCCCTTCGGGGCGCTCTGGTGCGCCGCCTGCCCATGCTGTTGCGCCTGTCCGTGCTGCTGCTGTGCCGCGGGCTGTCCGCCGCGGTTGAACTGGCTCGCGCCCGCCGCTGCGCCGCCGCGGTTAAAGCCGGCGGCCCCGTTCGTCTGCCCGCCCCGGTTGTACCCGCCGGCACCGT
>CAXTMY010000001.1:6289-44898 GCA_964245565.1 uncultured Acidobacteriaceae bacterium
TCCCTCCGCCGCGGTTGACCGGCACCCCGCCGTAGCCGCCGCGCGTGCCGCCGAAGCGCGCCGCCTCCGACTGGTTGAACGCCCGCGCCCCGGGACTGCGATCGAACCTGCCGTAGTAGCCGTGGTTGATCACCGTATTGCTGCGCGAAATGTAGGTGCCGTGGTTGAACAACACGGTGTGCGCGCCCCAGTTCGGCGCCCAGCTGTGGAAGCCCCAGGCAAAGTGCGAAAACGCGCCGATGGCAATGCCCACGCCGAAGCCGATCGCGAGGCCCGCTCCGAAGGCGATCCCGCGCGGCGGTCCCCAGTAGTAGCCGCTATAGGCCGGCAGCGGCGCCCCGTACACCAGCCACGGGTTGTAGTACGGCACATACACAACGCCCGGGCTCACCGGCGCAATCACGATATCGCCGGGGCTGTATGCCACGGAGAGCTGCGGCGTCGACCGCAGGTTCCCCGCCGCATACGCCTCCTGGCGCATCGTCTGCACCGCTCCCAGCACATCCTGCGGCTGGTTGTAGTACGCATTGCCCAGCTGCGTAGTCCAGCCCATGTTCTGGTTCATGTCGCTCAGCACCTGGGGGAACGCCACCAGCGACTTCACGCTGGGGTCCCACGGCTGCTCATTCGCCAGCTGCGCCAGCTGGTCCGGCGGGTAGTTGCCGTTCTGCTGCACAAACTGTTGCGCGCTCGCCACCTGCGCCGGGTAGGTCGAGGCCGCAAGTACCTGCGCTACCAGCGAATCCGGGTAAAGTGCGATCGGCGCCACCAGCTGGTTCAGCTGCTGCGGTCCAAGGGCCTGGTAGGCGCTCGGCGGCGGTCCCTGCTGGTCATAACCCGGCGGCGGCGGCGCCTGCTGGTCGTAACCCGGCGGCGGCGCCTGCTGGTCGTAACCCGGCGGCGGCGCCTGCTGCTGGCTCCCGTAACCCGGCGGCGGCGCCTGCTGACCATACCCAGGCTGTGCGCCGTAGCCCTGCTGCTGCTGATCGGGTGGCGGCGGCGGCGGCGCCTGCTGCCCGTAATCCTGTCCCCACGCTGCTCCGGCACTCAACGGCAGCATGCCAAGCGCGAGCAAACCAGCCACCGCCTTCCGGCCGCCCCGCACCCGGAGGGATGCGGATCCCAGGCTGTTCCTGAACACAGAGATGCTCTGTCCTTCTTGCACCGGCTCGATCGTTCTTCTCATGATTCGCATCGCTGTCCCTCGTTTCAACGCCCGCAGGCGGTCGATCCTTACTGTGATGACGGTTTAGCACCCCGCCGGTCACTGCTTCGGGTATGAAGACACGCCCCGTCCCGGATAGTTCCGTTCCCAAGTGGTTCCGTTCCGGATGAGACGCGTGCTGGCGATCGCATCAGGCGCCCCCCGCTTTTCCTATATCGTCAGGAGAACGATGAATCATCAGTCTCGCCTGCGCCGGCTCCGTACCCGAATGGCGGAAAGCAAACAGGACGCTCTCCTTCTGACTCACGGCCCCGATGTGCGCTACCTTTCCGGGTTCACGGGCTCGAACGCCGTGCTGCTCATCCTGCCCCGTACCGCTGTGCTGCTCACCGACGGCCGCTATACCGCCCAGGCCCACGATGAGACCGCGGGTACGCGCATCCGCGTCGTCATCGGCAAACAGCTGCTCACCCAGGCAGCCGCGCTGCTGCAGCGTGCCGGGGTCGCGCGGGTCGGCTACGACAGTACCCGCACCCATGTCGCCACGTTGGCCCGCCTTGAAGCCGGCCTTGCGCCGGAGCTCGGCAAGCCTGCCCGCCGGCGCTTCTTCGAGCCGCTCGCCGCATCGCCGGTTACGGCGCTCCGCTCCGTCAAGGACGCTGACGAGCTCGCCTGCAGCGAAGCTGCCGCGCTGCTCGGCTGCCGGGCCTTCGAGCAGACTCTGCCGCACCTGGCTCCCGGCGTGCCCGAACGCGACATCGCCGCCGAGCTGGAATACGCCGCCCGCAGGCTGGGCGCGGATGGCATGTCGTTTGAAACCATAGTTGCTTCCGGTCCGCGTTCCGCGCTCCCGCACGGCCATGCCAGCGCCCGGCCGCTGCCCCGGCGCGGGTTCGTCACCGTCGATTTCGGTGTTATCTTTAAGGGTTACTGCTCTGACATGACCCGCACTGTGTACCTGGGGAAACCCACCCGCGAAGAGAAAAAGGCCTACGCCGCCGTGCTCGCAGCCGAGCAGGCGGGCATCGCTGCCGTGCGCGCAGGCGTCTCGGCCGGCCAGGTCGATCACGCCGCGAGAAGCGTTTTGAAACGCGCGGAGCTGGCCCGATGGTTCTCCCACTCCACCGGCCACGGTGTCGGCCTTGAAATCCACGAGGGACCGCGCCTCGGCGCCAGGGTCGAAGAGGTCCTGGAAGCAGGGATGGTTGTCACCATCGAACCCGGCGTTTACCTGCCGGGCCGGTTCGGCATCCGCATTGAAGATATGGTGGTGGTCGAGCACGATGGCGCACGCGTCCTGACGCCCACCCCCAGGGAACTGCTCACGCTCTAGGCATGTTCCATCTCGGTAGAGGCGGCCCGGCTTTTTCGTCCCGCTGGCTTTCCTGGCGGAAAAGCCGCCCGCACACTGCCGGTCCCTCTACGTGTAGAGTGAAATGCTTGAGTGGAACTGCTCACGCTCCAGCCGAGGAAAGAAAGCAATCGAGATGAATCCGGAAGAGATCAAAGAACTCAAAGACCTGATCGAGTTTCTGCAGAAGAAGAAAATCGGCGAGTTCCGCCTTGAACGCGGTGATCTCAAGGTCGAGCTCAAATTCGAAGCAGCCATCGTCGCCGCAGCGGCCCACGCCGCCCCGCAGCCCGCGCCACAGCTTGATCCCCTGCTGCTGGCGCGGCTCATGGCCGGGGCTGCTCCGGCTGCTGCTCCCGCCGCTGCCGGGGCTCCCCCGCCCGTTGCGCCCGCGCAGGCGCCGCCCGAGCCGCCCGCCGCGGCGCCTGAAGAGGCCCTGCACACCGTCAAGTCGCCTATCGTCGGCACCTTCTACGAGGCCCCATCGCCCGGCTCGCCTGCCTTCATTAAGATCGGCGACCAGGTCGAAGCCGGCCAGCCCCTCTGCATCGTCGAGGCCATGAAGCTCATGAACGAGATCGAATCCGATGTGGCCGGCGAAATTGTCAAGCGCCTGGTGCAGAACGGCCAGCCGGTCGAGTACGGTCAGCCACTGTTCGCCGTCCGCCTGCGGTAAGCACGCCTGCGCAGTCACCATGCTGCGCAGCAGCATCACCTCTTTTTAGAGTTCAGAGCGCGGGTTCCCTGGCCGATCCCCGTCGCAGCCCGCCCAGCCGGAGAAAACGTTACGCATGTTCTCAAAAGTCCTGATCGCGAACCGCGGTGAAATCGCCCTGCGGGTCATCTGCGCCTGCAAGGAACTCGGCATCCGCACCGTTGCCGTCTATTCCGAGGCCGACCGCAACTCGCTCCACGTCCGCTTCGCCGACGAGGCCATCTGCATCGGCCCCGCGCGCTCGGCCGAAAGCTACCTCCACGTCCCGGCCGTCATCGCCGCGGCCGAAATCGCCGATGTCGACGCCATCCACCCCGGCTACGGCCTGCTGAGCGAAAACGCCAACTTCGCCGAAGTCTGCCGCGAGTCGAACATCAAGTTCATCGGGCCGCCGCCCGAGGTCACCCGCATGATGGGCGAGAAATCCATGGCGCGTCAGACCATGAAGAAGGCCAAAGTCCCCATCCTGCCCGGCTCCGACGGCGTCATCGCCGATGAAAATGAAGCGCTTGAGTGGGCCAAGACCATCGGCTACCCGGTCATTCTTAAGGCCGTCGCCGGCGGCGGCGGCCGCGGCATGCGCATCGTGCGCACCCCGGCAGAGCTGCCCGCGCTCTACCATGCCGCCCACACCGAGGCCGCCAACGCCTTCGGCAACGGCGACATGTACATGGAAAAGTTCATCGAGCGCCCCCGCCACATCGAGTTCCAAGTGCTCGCCGATGAGCACGGCAACGTGCTCTCGCTCGGCGAGCGCGAGTGCTCCATCCAGCGCCGCCACCAGAAGCTCATCGAGGAAGCCCCGTCCCTGCAGGTCACGCAGAAGATGCGGGAGGACATCGGCAAAACCATCCGCCGGTCCCTGGTCGATGTCGGCTACCAGAACGCCGGCACCATTGAGTTCCTCATGGACGAGGACGGCAAGCTTTACTTCATCGAGATGAACACCCGCATCCAGGTCGAGCACCCCGTCACCGAGATGGTTACCGGCATCGACCTCGTCAAGGCGCAGCTCCGGATCGCGATGGGCGAAAAACTTTCGTCCATCCTCCCCGAATCCATCCCCATTCGCGGCCACGCCATCGAGTGCCGCATTAACGCCGAGCACCCGGAGAAGTTCACCCCTTCCGCCGGCAAGATCACCGCCTTCAACCTGCCCGGCGGCAACGGCATCCGTGTCGACACCGCGCAGTACGCCGAAGGCGTCGTGCCGCCCTACTACGACTCGCTGATCGCCAAGCTCATCACCCACGGCAAAGACCGCCCGGAGGCCATCGCGCGTATGGAGCGGGCGCTTGAGATGTTTGTCGTCGAAGGCATCCACACCACCGTGCCGCTGCACCGGAAGATCTTTGCAGATGAAGATTTCCGCAAAGGCGAGTTCGATACCAAGTTCATGGAGCGGTTCTTCGAGCGAGAGAAGGAGCGCCGCGCCGAAATGCCGCACGTCGCGGCTGCCGGAAGCCAGGGCAAAAGCACAGACAGCGTTAGGTAAGGCACCCGGCTGAACGCAGCCGTTCCGAGAAGAACGTCTGCATGGCGCGGAAACTCTCCACCTCGTACTATCTGTGCTTTTGCTTTGGGGCAGTCCGGTTAAAGGCCGGTCCTGCGGCGCATACTCAGCACATGCCGTTCGTGCTGCCGCCTCTCTACCCCATTCTCGACTCGCACTACTTTCCCGCCGATCCCGCTGCCCGGGCCGTCTTTCTCGATACCACCGTCCGCGATCTCGCCGAAAACGGGGTCACCCTTCTGCAACTCCGCATCAAGCACGCCGCCCGCGAGCAACTGCTCCAGGCGGCAGCCATCGTTCGCGCCGCCGCCCCGCCTACCCTGCGGCTCATCCTCAACGACCACGCCGACCTGGTCCACGCCACCGGTTTCAGCGGTGTCCATCTCGGCCAGGGCGACATGCCGGTCGCGCAGGCGCGCGCCCTGCTCGGCTCCGACGCCCTCATCGGCGTCTCCACGCACAACCCCGCACAGGTCGCAGACCGGGCCATTGCTGCCGCTGACTACATCGCCACCGGCCCGGTCTTCGCCACCGGCAGCAAGCCCGACGCCGAACCGGTCATCGGCCTCGACGGTGTCGGCCACGCGCGCAAGCTCACCGCGAAACCGCTGGTCGCGATCGGCGGCATCACCCTCGGCCACGCGCCGCGCGTCTGGGCCGCCGGCGCCGACTCCATCGCCGTCATCAGCGCGCTCTTCCAGCCAGGCTCCTCGTCGGGCAGATTAGCGGGAGACTTTCTAAAGCTTTTCCGGTAGAACAACTTGTAACGTGACGCCGCCCCAGCCCGCAGCAGCCATCCATCCAGCAAACGAACCGTTGGTCAAAGGCCTCGGCCTGTTCAGCGCGACCTCCATCGTCATCGGCTCCATGATCGGCTCCGGCATCTTCATCGTCTCGGCCGACATCAGCCGCGTCACCGGCTCGCCTGCGCTCCTGATCGGCGCCTGGCTCGTCACCGCCGTCATGACCGTCATCGGCGCGCTCTCCTACGGCGAACTGGCCGCAATGATGCCCAAGGCCGGCGGCCAGTACGTGTACCTGCGCGAAGCGCTCGGCCCCATGTGGGGCTTTCTCTTCGGCTGGACCCTGTTCCTCGTCATCCAGACCGGCACCATCGCCGCGGTCGGCGTGGCCTTCGGCAAGTTCCTCGGCGTCTTTTTTCCAGTTGTCTCCTCGACGCACTGGCTGCTGCGCCTCGGCCACGTGCCCGCCGTGCAGATCGGCCCCGTCACGCTCGGCAACATGGAGCTCGGCATCAATACCGCCAACCTCGCCGGCATCCTCATCGTCCTGCTGCTCACTGTCGTCAACATCTTCGGCGTCCGGCTCGGCGCACTGGTGCAGAACATCTTCACCACTGCGAAAACGCTCGCTCTGCTGGCTCTGGTCATCTTTGGCGTGCTGCTCGGCCGCAACCACGCCGCCATCGCCGCCAACTTCTCGCACGGCCGCTTCTGGGCCGACGCAGGCCTGCACACGCTCCACCCGCTCGCGACCGGGGGCGGCGTCGCCCTCGTCGGCCTCGTCACCATGCTCGCCGTCGTGCAGACCGGCTCACTTTTCTCCGCCGACGCCTGGAACAACGTCACCTACACCGCGGGCGAAGTCCGCAACCCCAGCCGCAACCTCCCGCTCTCGCTGGTGCTCGGCACCGGCATCGTGCTCGCGCTCTACCTGCTCTCGAACTTCGTCTACCTCTTCGCGCTTCCGCTGGCCGGCGACCCGCACGGCGCCACGGCCTTTGCCCGTGGCATCCAGTACGCCGGCGAAGACCGCGTCGCCACCGCGGTGCTGCAGCAGATCTTCCACTCCGCCGGCGCCTACCTCATGGCCGCCGCCATCCTTATCTCGACCTTCGGCTGCGCCAACGGCCTCATTCTCGCCGGCTCGCGCGTGTACTACGCCATGAGCCAGGATGGCCTCTTCTTTAAAGCCACCGGCCGCCTGCACCCGCGCTATAAAACTCCCGTCGCCTCGCTCATCATCCAGGCCGTCTGGACCTGTTTCCTCTGCATCTCCGGCTCCTACGGCCAGCTGCTCGACTACATCATCTGCGCCGAGCTGGTCTTCTATATCCTCACCATCGCCAGCCTTTTTGTGCTGCGCATCCGGCGTCCCGATGCCGAGCGGCCCTACCGCGCCTTCGGCTACCCCGTGCTGCCCGCGCTCTATATCGTCATGGCCATTACCATCTGCTACACGCTGCTGCGCTACAAGCCCCAGTACACCTGGCCTGGGCTTTTCCTAGTGCTGCTTGGCGTTCCGGTGTATTTCCTCTGGTCGCGCTCCTCTTCGCGGCAAAACGTAAAGCTGCTGTAACGTTTAGGCAACTCACCGAATCTGAAAGGCCCGCGCATGGCAAACCTGCTCGCAACCAAACCGCTTTCGCAGCTCAAGAACGAGGCCAGCGAAGAAGGCGAACATGCCTTGCGCCGCTCTCTCGGCCCGGTCAACCTGATCACGCTGGGCATCGGCGCCATTATCGGCACCGGCATCTTCGTCTTACTCGGCCACGCCGCTGCCGCCTACGCCGGCCCAGCCATTGCCCTCTCTTTCGTCCTCGCCGCTGTCACCTGTGCCTTTGCCGGCCTGTGCTACGCCGAGTTCGCCTCCATCATCCCCATCGCCGGCTCCGCTTACACCTACGGTTATGCCACCCTTGGCGAGTTCGTCGCGTGGGTCATCGGCTGGGACCTCATTCTCGAGTACGGCTTTGGCGCGGCGACTGTCGCCAGCGGCTGGTCCGGCTATTTCCTCTCCCTCGTGGAGCAGCTGGGCTTCGTCCCTTCGCCCAGCCTGGCCCGCTTCACCACCGTCTACGGCAATCCAATCTACCTCTTCCACAACCGCTGGCAGCCTGCGGCCTCTCTTCCCCCGGGTACCGATCTGACCCATCTCACCCACGCCGTCGGCCTCTTTAATCTCGTAGCCTTTTTCGTTATCGGCCTCATTACCGCCGTCCTCGTCATCGGCATCAAGGAGTCCGCCAACTTCAACTCCGCTATAGTCATCGTCAAGCTCGGCATCGTGGGCATCTTTCTGGTTCTCGGCATCGGCTTCCTGCTTCACCACCCCCATGTCCTCGCCAAAAACTGGCACCCTTTCATTCCGCCCAACCAAGGCCCCGGCCGCTACGGCTGGTCCGGCATCTCCGCCGGTGCAGCCTCTGTCTTCTTCGCCTACATCGGCTTCGACGCCGTCTCCACCGCCGCGCAGGAAGCAAAAAATCCCCGCCGCGATATGCCCATCGGTATCCTCGGCTCCCTTGCCGTCTGCACCGTCCTCTACATCCTGGTCGCCCTGACCCTCACAGGACTGGTCGATTACCGCACGCTCAATGTCGCCGAGCCTATTGCTGTAGGCGTCGACGTCACCGGTGTCGTCTGGGGATCGCTCCTGGTCAAGTTCGGTGCCCTCTTCGGTCTAGCCTCCGTCATGCTGGTCATGCTTCTCGGCCAGACCCGCGTCTTCTTCTCCATGTCGAAAGACGGCCTGCTTCCTCCGTGGGCTTCCGTCATCCATCCCCGCCTTCGAACCCCTTGGATCTCTACCCTCGTCATCGGAGCGATCGTCGCCTTTCTTCCCGCGCTGCTTCCCATCGACCGCCTTTCCGACCTCGTCAACATGGGCACTCTGCTCGCCTTCGCCATCGTCTCCGCCGGCGTCTGGATCCTCCGCCGCCGCCAGCCCCACTTGGTCCGGCCCTTCAAGACCCCCTTCGTTCCCCTTGTCCCCATCCTCGGCATCCTCAGCGCGTTTTACCTCATGTTCAACCTGCCGTTACTAACGTGGGAGGTCGTGGGGGTCTGGCTCGTCGTCGGACTGGCCATCTACTTCGGCTACTCGGTCCGGCACAGCAAGGTGCAGGCGCTGCCCCAGGAGCACACCAGCGGACGCACCTAAGACTGTTCAGGCCTTGTTTCGTCTCGCAAATGTGCGCCCGGCACCATCTTTGTTTTCAGCTGGCTGCAAATTCAGAGCCGGGGTCCGGCGTACATTTCGCCGTCTGCGCGCCGCCTGCGCTTAACCGTTAGCCAGGTTTGCGCGCGACGATTGCTGCTCTCCGAGGTTCCCACCCCCGAAAAACCAGCAGTGCTCTCGGCTACCGCCGGACGCTTATGTTCGCGAGCGAACAGAAGCAAGCTGTTTCAAATGAGAAGAACGATCTTCCGCTGCCGGCGGATTCAATGCGCACGATTGCTGCCGCTTGATTGTGTGAACGGCTCTCAAGTTTTCTCCGAGTCACGGCGCCACACAGGGCCCGCATCTGTTCAAGTGGCTTCCGTACACCTTTTGAGGCATCGCGTGCCTTGAAAAGTACGGTGCTCATCTGAAACGTAGCCAAGACTCTCAGGAGGCTCCCCAGTGCCAACCAAGCTGGTCCAATCGCCGCTCTGCCCATACGAAAAAGTAACCGAGGAGCAGCGGGTAACCGATCTCGCTATCCTCGAACTCGACAAGTCCATCCAAACCATTAACCGGCGTTCTTTCTTCACCAGCCTCACCGCGATGGGAGCAGCAGCCGCCACGGCTGGCCTGTTGTCCTCCGCACCCTCTGCGCGCGCGCAAGCCGCGCCCACGACGCCCGCCGCTGCGGCTGCTCTGATTCTTGACGTTCTGAACTTCGCCCTGAATCTCGAGTACCTCGAAGCCAACCTGTACATCTCCGTCTCCGGCAGGGCGCCCCTTCCGCCCGGCGCCGGCGCCGGCGCGACGGTCACCGGCCTGCCCGGCAAGCTCACCCTCGATCAGTACACCCTCGCGACCGCTCAGAATCTCGCTGCCGACGAGCTCCACCACATCCAGGTGCTGCGGGCCGCCATCTTTGAGCTGGGCGGAACACCGATCAACCAGCCCGTCATCGATTACACGCAAGGCGGCAAAATGTCCATCACGACGGAGGCGCAGTTCCTCGCCGTGGCCCGGCAGTTCACCGCGGTCGGCAACAGCGCCTACGCCGGCGGTGCCCAGTACCTGGTCAGCAATCCGTTTGTCCTTACCGTCGCAGGGCAGATCCTGGGCGCAGAGGCCCAGCACCTCGGCGGCCTCAATGTGCTCTGCGATGTGCAGAATGTCACCTCTCCCAAGCTCGATACGCTCGACTATCCGCCGGCACCGCCAAATACATACTTCACCCTCACTCCCACGAATACGGCCATTACCCCTACCACCGGTCCGGCTCTCGGCCCGATCCGCACCACCTCGCAGGTGCTCGGCATCGTGTACGGGGTCACTACCGCCACCACCACGACTCCGCAGACCGGCGTCACTTCCGGCGGCTTTTTCCCGCAGGGGGTGAACGGCACTATTCATTCCACTTAGGCAGCGGGTCGAGACGAGGCGCAGCTGCGGAGATGTTGCCGGCAGCTGCAGGCGTTCACGAAAACTGGAATCAAGCGACGGGAGAAACAAATGTTGATGCAAACGGAAGAAGTCAGGCAGCAGAACGGTCTGCTTGCCGCCCCGCAGGGCAAAGGACAAAAACTAAACCGGCGGCGTTTTCTGCAGGCAGCCGGTCTCGCAGCCGGAGCAGCCACAACGGTCGGCCTTGCCGGCTGCGGAGGCGTCATCGGAGTCGATCCGGAAGCCGGACCGGCGCCATCACTCGAAGATGTTCTGCAGTTCGCGCTCAATCTCGAATACCTTGAGGCGACTTTCTACAACTACATCGCCAACGGCAGCGGCATTCCAGCAGCTTTAATGGGTCCGAGCCCCGGTACGGTCAGCGGTGGAGCGAAGATCAACTTCACCGACCCGAACGTTGCCGCACTCGCCCAGCAGCTTGCCGCCGACGAACTGGCACACGTCGAATACATCCGCGCCGGCCTGCAGTACGCCAACGCGACCCCGGTCAGCATGCCGGCGCTCAACCTCGCGGCCATGGGCATGCCGACCGACGACGCCAGCTTCCTGGCGCTCGCCCGGCAGCTTGAAACCGTGGGCACCAGCGCCTATGAGGGTGGCATTCAGTACCTCGCCATCAGCCCGCAGATCACAACGTATGCTGCCGTCATTCACGACGCGGAAGGGCAGCATGAGTCGGCCCTGCGTCAGCTCTGCATTATGAAGGGGGTCACCTCACCGGCAGTCGACAAGTTCGACCGGCCTCCGGTGCTCGGACCCACCACGATGTTCAACACCAGCACCCTTACCGGCCTCAACACCGCGCGGAACGCGTCCGAAGTGCTGCAGATCGTCTACGCCGCACCCGGCATGCTCGGCGTCACCAAGGGCGGTTTCTTCCCGGATGGACTGAACGGCAACGTGACGAGCACCTAACCCTGTGCTCAGCAGGCAAAAAGAAGCCCGGCTCATTGAGCCGGGCTTCTTTTCATCTCCAGCTTGCTCTAAGCGTTTGCGGTTGCGCAGAACTCCTGGAACGCCCGCTGCAGTTCGCCGCCGATCGCCTGCGCGGTGTTTGACTCGATCGCGTACCGCTGCATCAGGTACACCAGCTCGCCGTCCCGCAGAATCGCAATGGCCGGCGAAGTCGGAGGGTTGCCGCCGAAGTAGCCGCGCGCCTTTTCGGTCGCCTCACGATCCTGCCCGGCGAACACCGTAATGGAGTGATCCGGCTTCACATTGCCCTGCAGCGCAAGCCTGACCCCGGGCCGCATCTTGCCGGCCGCGCAGCCGCAAATCGAGTTCACCACCACCATCGTGGTCCCGGGCTTCGCCAGGGCCGCATCGACCTCTGCCGGCGTCCGCGCTTCTTCAATGCCGGCCTTCGTCAGCTCTTCCCGCATCGGGATGACCATGATCTCTGGATACATAAAAACTCCTCTCGAGGAAGGACCTGCGCTTACCGCCGCAGCCAATCTCTCAATTGTACGCGGGGCCCGCGCCGGCCTGTGTTACGCCCTGCTGCTACCGGAACGGTAAGATGCAGAAGCCCGCATTTCTGCGCCCGGTCCATCAACGGAGCGTCTGGGCGATCTCCAGCCACGCAATCTGTCTGTCTCTGAGCTCGACCTGCTCTGCAAGCCGAAGCGCACCCTGCTCGAAGCGCATCAATGCTCCATCTTCCGGCTGAATCACATACAAAGACGGGCAGCCGAGCGCGGCTAAATCAGCGAGCCGGAGAAGGACGCGCGGTATGCGGTCGTCAGGGCTCAGGATTTCGAAAGCCAATAGGGGAGCGATCCTGGCCACCGGTTCAGGCGAGATATTGGCATCAAAAACAGCGACATCAGGAATACGCACCCGCTGGACACTGGTTCTGGTCCGCTGCTCGGGGCGAACCCGGATATTCCATTCGTCCGAATGATTGAAAAAGAAAGAAGTAAGGGCAGCCTGCCACGCTGCATGGTCCCATACACCCATTGGGCGCTCCTCAATGACGCCGTCCACGTACTCGGCGTCCGGCTCGTAGCTGGTGCGGAGATACTCCTCAAGCGGAACTAAGGTGGCAGCCATAGCGTTTGCTCCTCGCTGTGAGAGTACACCCGGCCGGCTTCCAAAGAGAAGGCGCGGAGGGCGCATTCCGGGACGGCAATCTGCTGGCTCACGCGGCGATGTACTAAGTGGCCTGCCGGGTACGCCAGAATCGCATCCATTTGATCGCGGTTATTCACGGTGTTTGCGTGATCTGCCGAGCGAAACGCTGGCCGCAGCATTTCATAGGACCTTCCTGCGGGGCAGGGAAGCGGCGGCTTGGTCTGGCGCCTTGGACTGGCGGCGCGGTCCCGCGCGCGATACTCTGGCTCCAGCGATGCCGACCGCCTGCACCCCGAATCCTCTTGAGTTTCCCCTGCAGCAGCAGGTGCCGCTCGCGCCCTTCACCACGTTCGGCATCGGCGGCCCGGCGCGCTGGTTTGCCTCGGTTGAAACCGCGCGGCAGCTCGCCGCGGCCTGTGCCTGGGCGCGCGAGCAGCAGCTGCCCGTCTTCGTCCTCGGCGGCGGCAGCAACGTTCTGATCGCTGACACCGGCTTCCCCGGCCTGGTCCTCCGGATCGCCCTGCGCGGTATCACCGAGGAGGCCGGCGAACACACCCGGCTCTTCCATGTCGCGGCAGGCGAAGACTGGGACGCCCTCGTCAGCCGCTCTGTCGCTTCCGGTTGCGCCGGCATCGAGTGCCTGGCCGGCATCCCCGGCACTGTCGGCGGCTCGCCCGTGCAGAACATCGGCGCCTACGGCCAGGAGGTCGCCCAGACCATCGCCTCTGTCCAATGCTTCGACCGCGCCACCGGCGTCTGCCTCACCTTCTCTTCAGCCGAGTGCGGCTTCGCCTACCGCGCCAGCCGCTTCAACACGCCTCCGGACCAGGGCCGCTACATCGTCACGGAGGTCGCTTTCGCCCTGCGCCCCGCGGGCGCACCGCACCTCGAGTACGCCGACCTGAAGCATCACTTCGCCTCGCGCGGCGAAGCCGCTCCAACGCTTGCCGAGACAGCAGAAGCCGTGCGAACCATCCGCCGAGCCAAGGGCATGGTCATTGAGGGCGCCACGCTCGCCGACCGCGACCCGGACACGCGTAGCGCCGGATCATTCTTCAAAAATCCCGTTGTCTCCGTCGAGACGTTCCAGGCGATCACCGCCGCCGTCGCCCCTGCTCCCGTGCCCAGCTATCCCGCTCCCGGAAACCGGCGCAAGCTCCCCGCCGCCTGGCTCATGGAGCAGTCCGGTTTCCACAAGGGCTTCGCGCTCGGCGGCGCCGCGCTCTCTTCCCGGCACCCGCTCGCGCTCACCAACCGGAGCGGCCACGCCTCGGCTGCCGAGGTGCTCGCCTTACGCGATCGTGTCGTTGCCGGTGTGCGGCAGCGCTTCGACATTCTGCTGGAACCGGAACCGGTCCTGATCGGCAGCCAGCCGTCTGCTTCACCCGCAAACGCATCACTGCGCACCGAGCTGCCGTAGCACGCGATCCCGGTCCCGGCCCAGCATCTCCGCCGGCGAGCCCTGCTCTATCGCGATCCCCGCTTCCATCCGTAGCACGCTGTCGGCTCCCGCCCACACTTCACCGGCATCGTGCGAGACCAGCAGCGTCGCCACCTTGTGTTCGCGCAGCCAAGGCGCCAGCGCGTCCCACAAGGCGCTCTTGCGGTCGCCGTCCAGCGCGCTGAACGGCTCATCCATCAGCAGTAGCCGCGGCCCCGGCGCGAGTGAGCGCGCCAGCGCGACAATCTGCCGTTCGCCCCCGGAGAGCATCGCCGGCAGCCGGCTGCGCAGCGCCTCGATCCCCAGCAGGTGCAGCAGTGCAGCGACCCGCTGCTGCTGCTCCGCCGCCGGCAGCCCGCGCAACCCGAAGCGCAGGTTCGCTTCCACCGGCAAATGCGGGAACAGCGCGCCGCCCTGGGTCAGGAAGCCGATGCCGCGCGCCCCTGCCGGCACGTGCAGCCTGCGGGCGCGATCCTGCACCGTGCGTCCCTCCAGCCGCACCGTCCCGCGTGCCGCCGGGACCAGACCGGCCACAATGCGCAGAAGCGTGCTTTTCCCCGCTCCTGAAGGTCCGAACAACGCGCACCGCTCGGCCGTCAGCGTAAAGCGGGCCTCGAGCGAGAGCTGCCCCGCCCGGTGCCGCACATCGGCTTCCAGCAGATCACTCAACGCGCCTGCTCCAGATCCGACGCCCACTGGCGCAACCCGTACAGCAGCGTAAGCCCGGCGACCGAAGCCAGCAGCAGCACCAGCGCTGTCCGGTTCGCGCCCGCGTAGTCGAAAGCCTGCACCTGGTCCAGCAGGGCGATGGACAGCGTCCGCGTCGCTCCGGGAATGTCTCCGCCGATCATCAGCACCACGCCGAACTCGCCGACCGTGTGCGCGAACGCGAGCAGTCCCGCGGCCAGCAGGGCCCGCCGTGAAAGCGGCAGCAGAACACTCCAGACCGTGCGCACGCGTCCGGCCCCGAGCAGCTGCGCGGCCTCCAGCAGCTCGGCCGGTACTTGGGAAAAGCCGGCGACCAAGGGCTGCAGCGCGAAAGGCAGGCTGTAGATCATCGAGCCGATCAGCAGGCCGTCAAAGGAAAATGCCAGCGGATGCCCGAGCAGCCGCGCTGCCACGCGTCCGAAGCCGGTCCGCGGGCCCAGCAGTACCAGCAGATAATAGCCAAGCACCGTCGGCGGCAGGACCACCGGCACCATCGCCACGGCTTCGGCCAGCGGACGCAAACGCCCCCGGCCCAGCACCAGCCAGGCTGCCAGCGGAATGGCGAGCAGCAGCAGCAGGGTAGCGGTAAGCGCGGAAAGTCGCAGGGTCAGCAGCAGTGCCGGTGTGTCGATCATGCCTTGGAGCATTTCTCCCACTGCTGCGGTCTGCAGTGTGCCTGTCAGGGAAATGCCCTATTGCGGCGGCATCAGCCCTTTCTGTTTGAGCAGCGAAGCCGTCGCGGGCCCGAGCAGAAATTGCAGGAAGAGCTGGCCGTTGCCGGCATTCTGCGCATGCAGCACGACCACCGCTCCCTGCAGAATTGCCGGATAATCCTCCGCCGGTACCGGCACGAAGGTTCCATCGCTCATCAGCCGCGGCGTCCGCGCACTGGTCAGCGAGAGAAAACCCACCTCGGCATTGCCGGAGTCGGCATACTCCGCGGCTTGCGCGATATTCGCGGCCACTCGCAGCTTCGGCGCCAACGTGTCTGTCAGCCCCAGCTTCGCGATGGCCGCCTGGGCGGCGCGTCCATAGGGGGCGTGCTCCGGATTTGCAATCGCGACCGACTGCAGCGCCGGATTTTTCAAAAAGCCTATTGATACCGGCTGGCCGTGCAGCACCGCCGTGTCTTTGCGCGCCCACAGAACGAGCGTGCCGCGCGCGTAGACCACCGGCCTGGTCTCCGTCGCCATGCCCGCGTCGATTACCTTTTGCGGAAAACCCGTGTCCGCTGACAGAAACAGGTCGAACGGGGCCCCGTTGACGATCTGCTGCGACAGCGTCGCCGAGCTCTGGTACGTGGCGGTCGCCGGGATCCCGGTCTGCTTCTGGAACGCCGCGAGCACCGCCGGCAGCACCGGCTCCAGGTCGGCGGCAGCGGCAATCCGCAGCGAGGGCACCGGCGTCTGCGCCTGCCCGGCCGAAAACCACGTGGAAACCGCTAGGCAGACCGCGGCAAGCGCAAAACGTCGTACCGCGTGAGCTGGCGAACCACCGGAAACTTTCATAGACGCAGCACCATGACCTCTGTTGATTTAATCAACGCAGCTACCGTTTCGCCGACGCCCAGCCGCAGCTCGCGGGCGGCTTCGGCCGTGATGATCGAGGTCAGAATCTGTCCGCCGATCGAGATCTTAATCTGCGCCAGCAGCCCTTCAAGCTTCAGCTCAACGACGCGCCCAACCAGCTGGTTGCGTCCGGACACGGTGCGTGTCATCTCGCGCCGCGGCGTCTCCGGGCGTTTCGCCTTGTGTAGCAGCGCATCCAGCTCGCTCTCGTCAATGCGGTAATGGCCGCCGGGCGTCTTTGTCGCCTTCACCTGCCCCCGGTACAGCCACTGCTTCATGGTCGGGTAGGAGATTCCCAGGCGAAGTGCGGCATCGCGCGGAGTCAGCAGGGGCGGCATGGACGAAAGTATACGACTTCGCACGACTCCTGTGCGACTCGTTGCTGACTCCACGCCCGCATGCGTATACACCGGAAGTACTGTCCGAACGCTTTCGAGAAAGCGTTCGGCAGCGGAGACGATGCTAGGCTTAAGCCTTATGAACAGCACGACGGAGTTCGCATCCGTTGCCGGCGAAACCCCGGTCTCACCTCTCATCCACGAGCTGCACTGCACCGGTTGCGGGGCGGTTGCGGCGCGCGGCTCGCTCAAGGGTGACCTGCGCTGCGAAGCCTGTCGCGATCTCTTCGCCGTCCGCTATCCCCAGTGGTCCGCGCAGGCCTCGGCGGAGCAGGCCCGTCTGCTGCGCGAGCGCTGGACCGGCCGCCGTCTCTCGTCCGCGGCAATCGATCAAAGCGGCGTCTGGCGCTTCCGTGATCTGCTCCCCATCGTCAGCGATCCCGCGAAGATTGTCACTTTGCGCGAAGGCAATACCCCTTTGTTCCACCTGCGCAGGAATGCGCGCGCGCTCGGGCACGAAAAGCTCTTCGCCAAGCACCAGGGCATGAATCCGACCGGCTCGTTCAAAGACACCGGCATGACCGCCGCGCTTTCCGTCGCGCATGAAGAAGGCTTCCAGTGGGTCGCCTGCGCTTCCACCGGCAATACCTCCGCGGCCATGGCCGCCTATGCCGCGCGCGCCGGCATGCGCTCGCTCGTGCTCATCCCTGAAGGCAAGATTGCCTGGGGCAAGCTCTCGCAGTCCATGGACTACGGAGCCCATACCCTCCAGCTGCGCACCGACTTTGACGGCTGTGTCCGCGTTCTCGCCGAAGTCGTCCGTCGCGCCCCCGTGTTCCTGCTCAACTCCGTCAATCCCTACCGGCTCGAAGGCCAGAAGACCCCAGCCTTTGAAATCGCCGAAGCGATGAACTGGGAGGTCCCGGATCACGTCATCGTGCCGGGCGGCAATCTCGCCAACGTCTCGGCGCTCGGCAAGGGCTTTGAGGAGATGATGCAGCTGGGGCTCACCGACCGGATGCCGCGGCTCTCCGTCATCCAGGCCGAGGGAGCCAACCCCCTATACCGCCTGATGCAGCGAGGCGCGCCGGGTGCCGCTCTGGAACCGGTCGCGGCAAAGACCCGCGCCAGCGCCATCCAGATCGGCAATCCAGCCTCCTGGCGTAAGGCGTTGCGCGTGCTGCGCTCCACCCACGGCTATTGTGAGCAGGTCTCCGAGGGCGAGATCGCCTTGGCGAAAGCCGAGATCGGCCTCGAAGGCATCGGCTGCGAACCTGCCTCCGCCGTTACCCTCGCCGGGTTCAAAAAGCTCCAGGTCGCGGGTCACATCGCGCCGGATGCGTCGGTCGTGCTCTTCCTCACCGGCCACACGCTCAAGGACTCCGACTACACCATCCATTACCACCGCGGAGAGCTGCTGGAAGCGGCCGAGCAGGCCCCGCTCGACGCCTCCATCCGCGCCACCCAGAGGAACTCCGTGTTGCTCGACGCCGATGCGGATGCCATTCTCCGCGCCCTGCCCTGGGACGGGGTGCCGAACGGGCAAGCCCGGTGAGCACCGCTCCGACCGCCAGGATCCGTCTCCGGCTACCGGCCACATCGGCCAACCTCGGCCCGGGATTCGACGCGCTCGCGCTCGCGCTCACCCTCTACCTTGAAGTCGACGCACGTGCTGCCGGAGAGTTCTCCATCCACGCCGAAGGCCGCTCGCCGGAAATCTGTGGAGCGCTCTCCGGCAATCTCATGCTCGACACCTACACCGCGCTCTGGGAGCAATACGCCCCGGGAAGCGTCCGGTCCAGCCTCCAGCCGCTGGCGCTCTCTGTCCGCAACGGCATCCCGCTCGGCATGGGGTGCGGTTCGTCCGCAGCATCGCGGCTGGCCGGCATCGCGCTGGCCTCGCACTTCGCCGGTCTGGGCTGGGACCGGACCCGCATGCTCGACGAGGCAGCCCGGCTCGAACACCACCCGGACAACGCCGCCGCCTGCTGCCTCGGCGGCCTGGTCGCCGCTGGGTATGGCGCGCCCGCCTCCGCTTTGGACATTCCCCTCCGTGTCGAAGCCTTATCCATTCCCCCTCCGGCGGACTGGTGCGCCTTGCTCGCCCTGCCCGAGATCCCCTTCGCCACGACTGCCTCGCGCGCCATCCTGCCGGAGCAGTACGCCCGCTCGCTGGTCGTCCACAACCTGCAGAATGTCGCCCTCCTTGTCGCCGCCTTCGCCCAGGGCGACGGACGTCTGCTTGCCCGGGCGACTGCGGACCGCATGCACCAGCCGTTCCGCGGGGAAGTGTGCCCGCTGCTGCCGCGGCTGCTGCCGCTCGCGGGCTCCCGCGGCGTCCTCAGCGTCACGCTCAGCGGTGCCGGCTCGGGTGTTCTGCTGCTGCTTGAGCACCAGCGCGCTCTACCGTCAGCCATCGAGGCCGTCACAGAAGCCGCCGCCGGCGGAAGCGAACCGATCGCTCTGGCCGAACTGTTGCCCTGCAACCTTGCCACCGCCCCGGCCACGCTCATGCCAGAACTGACCATTCAGTAACGAATCGGCGCACCGGCGCGTGCCCGGGTGACCTAAGTTTTCTTTACAACCGGGTACGCGGCCCCTATGTTCATGCTTGTGGGCAGCTCTGGGGGAGGGCTGCTCCTGCGCCCGTGGCTTCTTCAGCACGGGCGCCTGTCGTTGCCTTCCTTCCTGGCCCTTGGCCGCTGCGGAGACGCCCGCCTGCCGTCCGCTTTGCGACCATCCGGCCGCCGCGTGCATCTACAGACTGAAGCCAAATGCGCGTTTATCTGACGCACAGGCAAATCGTTCCAGCAGGCAGGGGAGTATTCCATGGCAGGTGCAGGCGTACACGAGGTAAACGACAGCAGCTTTGAAAAGGAAGTTCTTCAATCCGAGCAGCCGGTACTGGTCGATTTCTGGGCTGCGTGGTGCGGCCCGTGCAAAGCGCTGGCGCCCATCGTTGACGAAGTCGCGAACGACTTCAGCGGGCAACTGAAAGTCATGAAGATGGACGTCGACCGGAACTCCGCTACGCCGATGCGCTACGGCATCCGCGGCATTCCCGCCCTGCTTATTTTCAAGGATGGCAAGCTGGCCGACCAGATCGTCGGCTACGTTCCCAAAGACACCATCGCGAAGTCGGTCAGCAAAGTCGTCGCGTAAATGCCTGGGCCGAACAGGTGCAAATGAAAAAAGCCCGGGCTCAGTCCCGGGCTTTTTGGCTGGTACTTCGCAAGCTCACGCGTACTTGCGGAGAACGCCGAGCACCCGGCCCTGCACCTCCACCTGCGCGGCGGGAACGAGGATGGGTTGCATCTCCACGTTTGCCGGCTGCAGACGGACCACGCTGCCTTCGACGTAAAACCGTTTCAGTGTCGTCTCTGAACCGCGCACCAGCGCCACGACAATCTCGCCGTCCCGCGCCGCCCGGGTTCGCTCCACCAGCACGTAATCTCCATCGACGATGTGCTCGTCCCGCATCGAATCGCCCCGGACCTCGAGCGCGAACACTTCCTTGTTGCCCACGATGTCCGAGATGGAGATCGATTCGCTGGTTTCAACCGCCTCGACCGGCAGGCCGGCAACGATCCTTCCCATCAGGGGCAGCCGCTCACGGATAAAGCTCGCCGGCCGCGGCGATCGCGGCTGCGGCAGAACGTCGATCGACCGGCTCCGATTGTGCCCGCGCTGGAGGATTCCCTTCGCCTGCAGGTTCGTGACGTGCTTGTGCACGGTCGCGAGCGACTTCAGTTTCAGCCCCCTTGCAATCTCTTCAAAAGAGGGGGAATAGCCGTTCCGCTCCACAAACGAGCCGATGAAATCAAGTACCTCTTTCTGCCTGCGCGTCACTGCCATATGCGTCCTGCCATCGTGGTCCTATTGTAGCGAAGAAAAAGCGAATTGCAACCGGAGATCGTAACAGCAGCTTTCCCGCTTCGGAACGGGCGGCTCTCTCTCTTTTCAATTCGGGAGCAGGCGGCGCGAAATCCGAGAGAGGGAGCGCTGGAACTGCCGCAAAGCCAAGTAGCTTCATGCCAGGAGAACGGAATGCGCATCCTGATTGCGGAAGACGATCCAGCCCTGGCCGGCTATCTGGCCCGCGGTCTCTGTTCCGAGAGCGATGAAGTCGAGCTGGCGCCGGACGGCGATGCCGCAATGGCTGCATTTCTGCGCTCACATCCGGACCTGCTGCTGCTGGACCTTGAGCTGCCCGGGCGATCCGGTTTTGCCGTTCTCGCCGCCGTGCGCGAGCTGTCGCCTTCCGTCCCGGTGCTGGTCCTGAGCGCTCGCGCCGAAACAGAAGCGCGGATCCGCTGCCTGGAGCTTGGCGCAGACGACTGCATGGCGAAACCCTTTTCCTTGCGCGAGCTCCGCGCCCGCTGCGCCGCTGTCTGCCGCCGCTCGCCCCTGGCGCCTGTCTCGCGCGCCGCCGCGACGGTCGCGCCGAAGCAATCACCCCTTGGCTCCGCGTACGCGAGCGACCGAAGTGACGCAGGCGATGACCAGGCGACGCTGACAATTGGCTGCCTCGGGATCCGCAGATTGCACCGGCAGGTCGAAGTTGCCGGTGCGCCGCTTCCGCTCACCAACCGCGAGTTTGCCATCCTGGAGCAGCTGGCCTTGGCCGGCGGAGCGCCGGTGCAGCGCTCGACCCTGGGCGCCCGCATCTGGGGCGACAAGCGGATCGAGACCAACGCCCTCGACGTCCATCTGGGCGCCCTGCGGAAGAAGCTTGGACAGTGGCCCGGCGCGCCTCAGATACACACCGTGCGGGGCATGGGCTTTCAGCTGGCAGAGGCACCTGCGGCTGCACCCGGCTCCGCACCCGGTGCTGCCACGGATGCGTCCGATGGCCTGCCGCTCCATCTGCGCCGGAGCCCTGCCGACGCCGTTTCACCCGTGGGGGGCGCGCGATGATCCCCGCATCCCGACCGGTTCCAGCCCCGGCTTCAGCGGGAACACCAGCTCTCTGGCGGGAAGCCGGCTCCGCACCCCGCCCGCAGCTTGCGCCGCGGGCCCCGGTGCGCAGCGCGATTGTCGCTACCGGCAACGCCCTGCTGCGGGAGACCCTCGCTGCTGAACTCGGGATGCTCCGTTGGACCGTCCGGCAGGCGCGGGGCGCAGCCGAGGTCTTCGCGTTGCTCGGCGAGCAGCCGTCGACGGCGCTGCTGCTCGACTCGTGGCTTCCGGATCTCGACGTGCACGAGTGCGTCCGCGAGCTTTCTGCGCTCTTTCCGCAGATGGAGCTGATTGCGCTCGACGGCTCCGAGCTCGGCCCTGCACCGGCACCGGGGCCGCTCCGCGGAGAACTGCTCCACGCGCTGAGGCAGGCGTTGCGGCATTCCCCGGGCGAGGCACCGTCGTGTGCCGAGCCCTCCGCCGTCAAGGACCCGACATCTGCGGACGCGCCGGCATGCGCGCCTGAACCGCTGCCTCGAGCAAACCCTGCCGCAGCGCCCGGGCCGCCCAGGCTGTCTGATCTGCCCCGGCCGGGCGTTGCCTGTATCCCTCGCGATCCGGCCAGCCCGGCGGCCCCCATCGCCCTGCCGGAGTTCACCGGCACCGATCCGCGCATGCTCGAGGTCAGCCGCCGCATTCAGCTGGTCGCGCACCGCAAAACACCGGTGCTGGTGCACGGACCGACCGGCACGGGCAAGGAGCTGGTGGCACGCGCGCTGCACCGTCTGAGCGGCCGGCCGGCCGAGCGCTTCGTGGCGATCAACTGCGCCGCCATCCCGGAACATCTCCTCGAAGCCGAACTCTTCGGTCATGCGCGCGGCGCTTTCACCGGCGCGGTGCAGGCACGCACCGGCAGGATCGAGGCCGCGGCCGGCGGAACGCTGTTTCTGGACGAGATTGGCGAGCTGCCTCTGCCGGTACAGAGCAAGCTGCTGCGTTTTCTCGAAAGTGGCGAGGTCCAGCGGGTCGGCGAAAATGAAATCCTGCATCTCGATGCCCGGATCGTCGCCGCAACCCATCGCAGGCTGGGCGCGATGGCGGCCGATGGCTCGTTTCGCCTGGACCTGCTGCATCGTCTGTCGGTCTTCCTGATCCAGACACCGGCGCTTGCGGGCCGCACCGGCGACATCGATGCGCTGCTGACGCGCAGGCTGGAGTTGCTGGGGCGCGAGGAGCCTGCCAAGCAGCTGAGTGCCGCGGCGCGCGCACGGCTGCTTGCGCATGGCTGGCCGGGCAATGTGCGGGAGCTGGAACACACGGTCGAGCGTGCCTGGATTCTCGCAGGCGAGGCATCGCTGATCTCTGAGGACTGTATCGACTTCGGAGAGGCACTGCTTTAAGGGCACCGGCCGTTGCCGGTTCAGGCTGCATTCGTCACTGCCACAGTGACAGTAATTCGCGTCTCTCCACTGCCGGCTTCCGCCCGCGCCGCCTCCGCTGCGCCCCGCCGTTACCTGGGCCTCTGTGCCGGATGGCCTCTTCAGCAGAATGCTGACGGGCAAAGGATGCATGGCCGCGAGCCCACATCGACAGCTACTGAAACGCTCCTATTCCGAGCAATTCTCCTTGCTGCATGCAGGCTCGGGTTCGCGCTCCTGTGGCTGTTCCCGGCGCAAATGTCGCGCTTCCAGCAGATGGCCACGTTAGAGTTCCAGGAGTTTACAAGGAGATTTGCATGAAGACTTCTTCATGAAGAAAGCTTCAGAAACTCGCTCATGGCGCGGCCATACGCATGCACTTGTGTCCTGACATAGGGCAGACGTTCGAGAAGAACGCCCCTGCACAGGAGCAGCACATGCAAGAAGTGGTTGGTGGTTCGGGCAGCGCAGCACACGGCAATCCAGCGGTCCTGCTGGGGATATTGCCGCGAGCGATCGGCATCGGCGGAAAGCCATCCGCCACAACAGCAGGCACAGAAACATATCCTGCGGAATCCCTGAGTCGCGCGCAGGAGCACTTGCTTCTCGAACACCTGCCGCTGGTCCGCTCCGTTGCACGCGGGATCCACGAGAAGCTGCCGCAGCATATCGAGCTCGATGAGCTGATCGGCGCCGGCATGCTCGGGCTCCTCGATGCGGCTCGGAAGTTCAACGCTCACAAGAATGTGCAGTTCCGCTCCTACGCTCAGTTTCGGATACGGGGCGCCATTCTCGACAGTCTTCGCTCCCTCGACTGGAGCCCGCGCGAGCTGCGCCGCAAGGGCCGGGCGATCGAAGATGCGCGCCGCGCGCTCGAAGTGCGCCTCGGCCGCTCTCCGCAGGACGCCGATCTCGCCGAGGAGCTCGGCATGCCGCTTCTCGATCTGCAACGGCTTACCGGCAAGCTTCGCGGACTCCAGGTCACCACCCTCAACGCGGAGCGGTGCGAGGATTCCGGCGAAGAAGAGCTCGCCTTTCTTCCCGCAAGTGAAACGGAGAACCCCCTGTTCCAGTGTCTTGAGGGTGAAGCCCGGCGCCGCGTTGTCGAGGCGATCGACGCGCTGCCGGAGCGCGAACGGCTCGTGATGACGCTCTACTACTTCGAGGAGATGACGATGAAAGAGGTCGGGCAGGTGCTCGGTGTCGTTGAATCGCGAGTCTCGCAGATGCACCATGTGGCCTTGCATCGGCTGCGCCATCTGCTGGCCGACCTGCGTGCCCGTCCGAGGCAGGCGTGGCAGGGAACCGGCGCAGTTCGCCGCGCGGGCTGACAACGGATTCGGTTCAATTCCTGAAGTTCAGAACACTCCTGGAGGCGCGACATGGCAACACGAGGACAGGCAGTAACCGGATTTGCGGCAGGGTGGCCATTTGCCGCCGAGGCAGCGAACGATCTATTCACAGCGCACACCACGGCGCATGGCAGCGAGCAACCTGCACCGGCGCCGTGCTCGGTTCCAGGCTGCGGCGGCGACGGCCGCTTCTCGCTCAACAGCCGGGCTGCCTGCAGCCTGGGCTGCCTGGAAACCCTGATGCGCTCTACCATGCTCGAAGAGCAGACCTACGCCACCGAGGCATCGCTCAAACTGCGCACCCGGGTACGGATCGGAAGCATCCTCGTCGACCAGGGTGTTATCACGGAAGCGCAGCTTGAACGCGCGCTCCGCGCCCAGATGTCGGCCGGTGCCGGACGACTCGGCTGCTGGCTGAAGCAGCAGGGCAACCTGTCGGAGGCCGATTTCGCGGCTGCGCTCGCCATCCAGTGGCGCTGCCCCGTGTTCCGGCTCGGCACATTCTCCCCCGGCGAGATGACGTCGCTGCTGCCGCGCTGGCTGGTGGAGGACCGGGGAGCGATTCCGCTGCGGCTGAGCGGCCAGCCGCAGCGGCTCGCACTCGCCTTTGAAGACCATGTCGACCACGAGCTGATCCAGGCAATGGAGCGGATGCTCGGCATCGGTGTCGACCCGGGCCTGCTCACGGCGTCCGACTTCTGGCATGCCACGCGGGAGCTGCTCAGTGTCCGCTTTCCTCTTGCGGCACGGCAGCAGGTCATTTCGCTCGACGGCATGGTAGAAGCCCTGAGCCGCGCACTGGCCGAAGCTGGCGCAGGCATTGCGCGGATGGTGGTAATCCAGGGCAGCTGCTGGTTGCGTTTCTGGGTTGCGTCAAGCTACGGCGGTCTGGTCCCGCGCGACGTTCTGTGCGAGAGCCACCCGAACGCTGCCCACCTGGACGCCAGCTATGAGGACGGGGTCGAAAATCTCTATCGTGCAACTCTGCGGCTGGCCGAATAAGGAGTACGTACGGAACCATGCAGGAAGAGGGAAGCGCTCGGAAGACCTCTCCCACGCGACAGCGCCGCGCAGATTCCAGCTCGGAGGGCGCGCCGATCAGCGCTACGGCTTCCCGCCGGCCGGCTGCGCTCGCCTGGGGGCTGCTTACCCGAATCAGAACTGCCTAGCCATGGCGCTGAACGCGCGCAAATATGGGCGGCGCATCCGGCCTCCAGGTCAGCCGATGCAGCTCGCGTTTGTGCACGTTTTCTACCGCGGCGGGCTGAAAGCAGCTCAGGCAGGTGCCGGCCGGACGCCGCGTACTCGGGTAGACGATCCCGAGCGAGCCGGCCTCCAGCAGCCCGACCGCGAGCTGCTGGGAGGCCAGGTACGAGTCCGGCGAGAGGCACGCCAGGCGCTGCTCCGCCGTAAACCGGCCCGCGCGCTCCGGCGGTCCGGCAGCCTCTGGATGGGCAAGTGCCGGGCCGGGATCGCGCAGATCGTGGAAAAGCCCGCGGAAGTCGGCATGGTAGTGGTCGTAATCGAGCGACTCTGCCTGCTGCCAGCCAATCTCGGTCAGCTGGACGGAGCGGTGAAACACTACTTCCGCCTTCGCCGTCGACAACTCGAAAGCGGCATACCAGGCTCCGCGGTAGGGTGTGGAAAATCTCGCGCCCAGCGGGTGCGGATGGGTGAACGCCGCATTGATGATGCGCGCATAGGGCCGATCGCCCGCCAGCTCGGTCGCCCGGATGCCGAGGCGATGATTTGCCTCGGCCAGCAACCGTTCATTCGTCGCGCCATCGAGCGCGTAGATCAGCTGCAGGTCTTCGTCGGAGTCGGCAATGCGGGTCAGCACGGACTCGCTGTACCGCGCCGGCAGCAGTCGCGAGGTTGTGCGCCGCGTTAACTCGGTGAGCGGCGGCTGCCCGGCGCCCGGCAAAGCTTTCGCCGGAGGCTCCACGAGCGCCAGCTCGGCCGCCATTGCCTGCAGGCTGATCGCGGCAGCAGCGGTTCCTTCGCGGGGCCTGCGTCCCCGTGCCTTCTCGGGCATCGTGCGTCAGCCTCCGCGGCGCGCATCGAGCAGGCGGCGCACCGTATCCATCCCGGGAGCGCCGTTGCGCAGCATGTACGCAAGCGGTGTAAGCCCTCCAAACAGGGGATTCGCGTTCGGCAGCCGCACCCACCGGTCGGCCAGTGGCTCGCTGAAAAGAATATTCAGGGATTTAAAGATGCCGATCAGGTACGAGATACGCAGCAGGCGGTCCTGCTCCAGCTGCCGCGAGGCGCCCGCCTTCCAGGTATAGAAAGTTCCATTGGAAACACCGCCCAGCAGCACCCGTGCATCCTCGTCGCGCACCTCCCAGTGGCGCACGATGTTGAAGAACGCCCGCAGCGCGACCGGGGAAAGCCGGCGGCGCTCTTCCGCGTCGCCGAGGTTCGGGAAAGCAGGCGCCGCATAGGCGCTCGCAGGATATCTGCCGGCGACGGCCCCGACCTTTGCCATTTGTTAACCTCTTGCGATAGGTTCTCGCACTTCCAGCGGAACGCGATCCATCCAATCTCCAATTTCGGAGACCGCATCCACAGCATAAGCGCACAGCCCCGCGGCCGCAAGCTGCGGACGTAGATCGGGCGCCGCTCCGTTGCTGCGGGAACCTACTGGCAGCAGAGACCCGGGGCGCGAAAGAGTGCCGCGGCTCTTGAAGGCAGCCGCCCGGCGGGGCACCTCAAGGGCATCCTGTACCTGCCGGGCGCCGGGATGCCGTACCGGCGCGTTCCCTCCACCGCTGGCCGCCTCAGGCAGAGGGGCCGCTCTCACACGCCGGGTGGTGGCACTGGCAGTTCAGCTCGGTCATTCTATGCGAATCGTGGCAACGGTCCGAACAGAACTTTTTCCCCGCTTCCACCGTGCAGAAGCAGGCCGGGTGAGCACACCTTTTCGGCCCCGCGGCCGCTGGCGTTTTTCCAAACATGGTCGGATCTCCTGTGAGCGGGCGCCGAAGCGCAACCACGCTCCCCAAGAGCATGCTCTCGGCCATATGCGGTATGCAAGCCCCTCTTGCACATCGTAAAAGCAGGCGCTAGGCCATTACCGATGAAGACGACGCCGTCGCGATCTTCTTTGCCATGGCCAGCAGCAGCTTCTTGTCGCTCTCGTTCAGGTTTGAGGAGTAGCGGCGGATCTGGGTGAGAAAGCGGAGCTCGTCGTCTGAGATCTTCTGCAGCGGCACCTCGGCCTGTGCCGGGGTTTCAGAGAAAAACTGAGCCAGCGGAATTTCCAGCGACTGGGCGATCTTAGACAGCGTATCGAGCGAGGGGACGGTGTGGCCATTTTCAACCCGGGAGAGATAGCAACGCAGCAGCCCGGTTTTCTTTTCGATGTCCCCTTGGGAAAGCCCCCGCTGCAGGCGGAGCGCACGAATGGTGGCACCGATCATCATCGCTTGTCCTCTCGCGTTCCGTGGGGTGAGTAGGGCTGCCGGAGCAGACCGTCGCTAACTCTAGAGTTAGCACAGCGAACGATATCATGCCGAACCGAAAGTCACCTAGCACAGGACTAAACCGGCGAGGATTCCCAAAAAGGATCACCGGGTGAGGGAGCCCAGGAGCGCGGCCATACCGTAGGCGCAGCTTTCACCGTGCAAAGAATTCGCTTAGATGGTCGAGGAAAGGCCGTTTCCGGCCGAGGCAAAAGCATCATAGGAGGCGACCGTATCGTTTTGCGCCGGTGCTGTAAGGAATCAAAGGCGGAGAACCGGCGGCGGTATCCAGGGCTGACAAGACGATGGCAGATGCGACAACACGACTGAAAAGGGTGCTTGAGAAAGGCGGGCAGATCCCGCATCTCTCGTCCGTGATCTTCCAGGAGATCCTCCGTACGCGGCTGCTGACGATCGGCGCAGCGGTGGCTTTTTTTCTGCTGATGTCTCTTGTGCCGCTCATGATGGTGGCATCTGCGCTGCTGAGCGCGCTGCCGATCCCGAATCTGTTCCAGCAGCTTTTGGACCTGATGGCCCTGCTGGTGCCTCCGGACGCGATGACGTTCGTCAAGTCGCTGCTGGCCTCCATCCTGACGGCGCACCCGGCCAGAATTCTTTCGATCGGCATTCTGAGCTACCTGTGGGCGGCGACCGGCTCGTTTTCCTCCATCATTGAGGCGCTGAATATCGCCTACGACGTGAAGGTGGAGCGCGCCTGGTGGCGCGACCGCGTGCAGGCCCTGTTGCTGACGTTTATCTGCGGCGGCCTGGCGATCATTTCGATCCTCTGCGTGCTGGCGGGACCGCGGGCGATCCAGTTCCTCTCCTACATCTTTCCGATCCCGACTGTGTTCGCAGCGATCTGGCCTCCGATTCGCCTTGCGCTGATCTTTGTCACGTTCGTGGCGAACGTGATGCTGCTGTACCGCTTCGCGCCGAACCGGAAGATTCCTTTGCGCGCAACCCTGCCCGGCGCGGCGTTTGCGGTGTCCATCTGGTTTCTGGGCTCGCTTGCGCTCGACCTGTACATCGCGCATTTTGCGAACTACAGCGCTACCTATGGCTCGCTCGGCGCCATCATCATCCTGATGCTGTGGCTGTATATGACCTCAGTCTCCGTGCTGATCGGCGCGGAGCTGAACGCGGAGCTTTCAAAACGTGCCGAGTACCGCGGTTTACCTGTCTCGGCCGGCGCTGCGCCGCCGGAGTCCACGCTGATTTCAGCAAAGAACCATGTGTCCGGCGCCGCGTAGATGCTTGGTCTCTTTACTGCATGTGTAGGCCGCCGTTGATGTCGAGCGTGTGGCCGGTAATATAGGCCGCCCCAGGCGAGCACAGGAACGCGATCGCACCCGCGACTTCCGCCTCGGTGCCGGCGCGGCCGAGCGGCACATGCTCGAGCATCGCCTGCTTCTGCGCATCGGTGAGCACTTCCGTCATCGCTGTCTCGATGTAGCCGGGTGCGACCGCGTTGACGGTGATGGCCCGGGAAGCGACCTCGCGGGCGAGTGAGCGCGTGAAGCCGAGCAGAGCGGCTTTACTGGCGGAGTAATTCACCTGGCCGGCCTGGCCGGTTTGCCCGACAATGCTGCTGACGTTGACGATGCGACCCCAGCGGGCCTTGACCATGGCGGGCAGAAGCGCCTGCGTAAGCAGGAACGTGCCGGTGAGATTGGTGGTGAGCACATCGTCCCAGTCGGCGCGCTTCATGCGCATCAGCAGGCCGTCGCGGGTGATCCCGGCGTTGTTGACGAGGATCTCGATCGGGCCGTGAGTCGCGAGGACGAACCTGGCGACTTCCTTGATGGAGCTTTCGTTGCTGATGTCGAGGGCCACCGGGTAGGCCTGGCCGCCGGCAGCCTCGATTTCCGCTGCAACCGCTGCCAGCTTTTCTGTGTTGCGCGCGGCGAGCACAACACGCGCCCCCGCGGCTGCCAGCGCGAGCGCGGTGGCGCGCCCGATGCCCTGCGAGGCGCCGCTGACGAGGGCCAGTTTGCCGCTAAGGGACGCGGCGTCGGGGGAGACAGGGGAAGAGGTCTGGTCTGGGTTGCGCTCTGGGCTCTGCGGCAAGGCGGATGGCTCGCTTTCAGAAGGGGTGGCCAGCGCGTGGGAGCGCGTCCGGCTTAATTGTGCTTAACGGCAGCAACGGGGCTGCCGACGGGAGTGGTCTGCGGCTGGGTCTGGACGGTTCGAGAAAGGCTGGAACGCAAAGCGCCGACGCGGTCGAGGGTCCAGAGGTAGACCAACAGCTCGCGGGAGTAGTGCAGCACCGGGGCGCAGTCGGGCAGGGTGAACCCGTGAGCAGCAGGAAGTTCGTTGACGGTGAACTCGGCCTCGGCGCGCTCCAGCGGCCAGGGTAGGTGGTGGATATCGCCGCGCAGCAGGGTGCCGTCGCGCCGGCTGGTGTAGAGCGCATAGCGCGCGGTGAGGAAGTGCTCGAGCGGTCCCTGGGCCATTGTTCCCAAGCCGCGATAAGCGGCGCGGAAGCGCGCCGGGTGCGCGGAGAGCAGGCGCTGGCTGCGGTAGCGAATTTCGCGGGAGCGGCCTTGCTCGGGCCCGTACTGCAGGCCCATGCTGGCCCAGAAGTACGGCAGGTGGAAAACGGTGCGGGCAATGGCGACGGCCAGAGGATTGGAGGCGTCGAGCGAGTAGAAGTAAACGCCGCAGCGGTTGCTGCCGCGCTCGCGAACGTAGGTACGCAGGTTGAGCTCAGGGAAGGCGCGCGCGCCCGGCACCGGCGGCAGTCCGTGCAGATGAATGCGGTCCATGGCGAACGGCACGACGCCCAGCCAGGCCGAGCCGTCGAAGGTATCGGCGACCAGGCCTTCAGGAAGGGTGCGCTCGATGGCTGAGGCGCGGAGCGGCCAGTGGGCGAAAAGCAGGTCGTTCCAGCGCTGCTGCATGGTCCAGGGCCGGCCGGGCAGCGGGGATGGGCGGTGCTCGGTGGTGCGCAGAACGGCGTCGTCCGGCCCGGTTCCGTCCGGGTGGTCTCGCTCGGTGGTCTCGGCCGCAAAACGGCTCGCGTTCAACATGACAGGCCTATTTTCTCTCACTCTGCGGCGAAAGCCACCGGCAATTGCGATACAGCGATATTCTGGTTCGCGATGGAATCCATGGACAAGCCTACCGGAACAGAAGTGTATGCCGTGCACGGCGCCGACCCGGAAGTGCTGGCATATGCGATGGCGAAATACTCCCGCTCGGCGCTTTCGCTGAAGGAGTCGCTCAGGGAGATCAGCGCGCAGCGGGCTGAGCAGTTCCTGAACACGTTTTATTTCCAGTATGGCCACCGGTCGATCGCCGACCTGGCGCACCTAGCCTTCGCGGTGGAGCGGCTGTCGCTGCTGGCTGCGATCGTTCTTGTGGACGAGCAGCGCTGGGATGGGCAGGAGCGCTCGACGCGCTACCAGGATTTTGAGAAGAGCGGCTGGTTTACGCCAGCCTTTGCTGACAAAAGCCAGACAGCGGCATACACCTCCGCCGTGCAGGCCTTATTCGGACGCTATCGCGAGGTTTCAGACGGTGTGTTTGCCTGGCTCAAGGAAACGACCGAGCGGCCGGCCGAGATGAAGCCCGAGGCGTTTGACCGCACGCTGCGGGCCAGGGCTTTCGATGTCGCCCGCTACCTGCTGCCGCTGGCGGCGAATACGTCTCTGGGGCAGATTGTGAATGCGCGGACGCTGGAAACGCAGGTGTCGCGGCTGCTCTCAAGCCCGCTTGCGGAGGTGCGGGCGCTGGGCGAGCAACTGCGCATGGCGGCGAGCGGCACGGCGTGGAACCCGCAGGACCCGGACGGCGCGCGGCCGGTGCGGGTGGCGCCGACGCTGGTGAAGTATGCGGAGCCGAACCGATATGCCATGGAAACGCGGACGCTGATGGCCGAAGCCGCGGCCGCGCTGATGGGCGATGCGGCGATCGCCCCGGCTCCGCTGGTCGACCTGGTGGATGATGCAGACGCGCTGGAGGTGGACCTGGCGGCGAGCCTGCTGTATCCGGCCTGCCATTACCCGTACCGGCAGCTTCGGGACGCGGTGGCGGCGCTCAAGGAGAAGCAGCGGGACGAGATCGTCGACCTGGGGCTGCGCGAGCGCGGGCGCCACGACGAGCTGCTGCGCGAGTTCGCAGCCGGGCAAAGGATGCGGTTCGACATCCTGATGGACATCGGTGGGTTCCGGGACATGCACCGGCACCGGCGGTGTGTGCAGTTGCTGCAGGGCTTTACGGGGCGGCACGGGTGGGAGACGCCCGAAGGACTGGGCGCGCTAGGGCCGGTGTTTACCGGCGCGATGCAGGCGGCTGCGGGGGCTGCCGCCCGGCTGGGCGATCTGGAGGCAGCGCAGTACCTGCTGCCGCTGGCGACGCGGACCAGGGCGCTGTTCCGAATGGATTTTGCCGAGGCGCTGTACATCGCGGAGCTGCGTTCGGCACCGCAGGGGCATCTTTCCTACCGCAAGGTGGCGTGGGCGATGTACCAGGCCGTGGCGCGGCAGCATCCGGCGCTGGCCAAGCATTTCCGGGTAACGGATGTCCATGCTCCGATCGATATCCTGAAGCGATAGTACCGAGGGACAGGCTCAATTTCGGGAAGTGCGTGACCTTCGTTTTGCATTTTGTTCGCCTGTTTGCACAGTCGGGTGTAGTCTTTTCGTAGCCTCTGTATCGGTTTCGGACACTTGTTTCAGCGCGCACGAGCGTGGCCGGGCAGCGATACATGCGCAATCTTTGGGGGAATCAGCGTGGCGGAAGAGCGGACCCGGGCAATTGAAGCGGCACTTTCTCAGTTAGACAAGCAGTTTGGCAAAGGTTCGGTGATGCGCCTGGGCAGCAAGGATAAGCTGCCGATCGCTGCGATCTCGACCGGATCGATCTCCTTCGATGCAGCACTGGGGATCGGTGGCGTGCCGCGCGGGAGGGTCATTGAGATCTTCGGGCCGGAGTCGTCGGGCAAGACGACGATTACGCTGCAGATTATCGCCGAGGCGCAGAAACTGGGCGGCCTGGCAGCATTTGTGGATGCGGAGCATGCGCTGGACCCGGCGTATGCCAAAAAGCTCGGTGTGGACATTGACAACCTGCTGGTGTCGCAGCCGGACTACGGCGAGCAGGCGCTCGAGATCACGGAAGCGCTGGTGCGCTCGAACGCGGTCGATGTGCTGGTTGTCGATTCTGTCGCGGCTCTGGTGCCGAAGGCTGAGCTGGACGGGGAGATGGGCGATTCGCACATGGGCCTGCAGGCGCGGCTGATGTCGCAGGCGCTGCGCAAGCTGACCGGGACGGTGTCAAAGTCGCGGACCTGCCTGATCTTTATCAACCAGATTCGCGAGAAAATCGGCGTGATGTTCGGCAATCCGGAGACGACCACGGGCGGCCGCGCGCTCAAGTTCTACTCGTCGGTGCGCATTGATATCCGGCGGATCGCGGCGGTGAAGGAGGGCGACCAGGTGGTCGGCTCCCGGACCAAGATCAAAGTCGTGAAGAACAAGGTTGCGGCGCCCTTCCGCGAGGCGGAGTTCGATATCCTGTACGGCGAGGGGATCTCCCGCGAGGGCGATGTGCTGGATCTGGCGGTGACGCACAACGTGGTCGACAAGTCGGGTGCCTGGTACAGCTACTCGGGTGAGCGGATCGGGCAGGGTCGTGAAAATGTGCGGCAGTTTCTCAAGGACAACAAGGACGTGTTCGGGCGGATCGACGCGCAGGTGCGGCAGAAGCTGGGGATTGCGGGGGCAGCAACAGCCGCCGAGATTCCACCCATCCCTGTCGATGGTCCGGTGCTGGCGCAGGAAGTCGTGAAATCGGTACGCCGGCAGTAGCCTTTCTTGTAGGCGCGAAGAACGGAGTGAGCAAGAGCCCACCGTCGCTCTTTGCGCCTGAAGACCGCCTCGCTGGTACGAAGCCCTGTTTGGATTGCGGCTACCTGGAAACGGGACGGTTTCGATGTCTCGCTTCGAACGATAGAGCGTTCGGCCGCGCCTGGTACATATCATAACGAGTGCGGTTGTGACAGGCGGGACCTGCATCTCAGTCTGGGAATGAAGTCGGCGAAACTGGTCCAGGTTTCCCTGGAATGAGAAGCGCCGGTGATGGCTAAACGATGGTGCAGCGAGGCGTCATGTCGCGCAAAGACGTAATCCTTGCGCCGGTGTTGGAAGCGGCCTTGATTCTGGTGGCTGCGCTGGCAGGTTGGTTGAGCCACCAGCCGATGATTTTCTCGAGTCTCGGCCCGACGGCGTTCGAACTGGTGGAAACGCCCGAGCGACCCAGCGCACAGCCCTACAACATCCTGATGGGTAACCTGATCGCCATTGCATCGGCGTTTGCAGCACTGTGGCTGACGCACGCCTGGTCGAGCCCCCCGGTGTCGCTCAGCGGTGTGCCGCTGTTGCGGGTGTGGTCGACGATCACCGCGGCGATGCTGACGGTACTGGGTACTCTATTGGCGCGCGCGACGCAGCCAGCGGCGCTCTCAACCACTTTGTTGATCGCGGCGGGCGTGATGCAGACTGGACGGGACGCCGCAGTGATTCTGCTTGCCGTGCTGTTGATGGTTGTAGTCGGTGAGCCGGTACGGCGCTGGCGGGCCGGGATGAGGAAGCGTGACCATAGCAGCTGATCGGCGGAGATCTCGTAATCCGATGCGGCAAGGCCTGCTAGACTCGATGCCGTGCATACCGTGACGGCGATCTATCCCGGCTCGTTCGACCCTGTGACGAATGGACACCTCGACCTTGTGGCTCGAGGAGCGAAGCTGTTCGACCGGCTCATTGTGGCCGTTCTGCGGAATTCGGCCAAAAACCCGCTGTTTACCGTCGAGGAAAGGGTGGAGATGCTGCGCGAAGGAACGCAGGGCTTTGCCAACGTGGAGGTTGCGACGTTCGAGGGCCTGCTGGTGAACTTTGCGCGCGAGCAGGATGCGCATGCGGTGCTGCGCGGGATTCGCGCCATCTCAGACTACGAATACGAGCTGCAGATGGCGCACATGAACCGGCGGCTGAATCCGGACGTCGAGACGATTTTCCTGATGCCCGATGCCAAGTACTCGTATGTGAGCTCACGGCTGGTGAAGGAAGTGTTCCGCGTGGGCGGGTCGGTGGATGGCCTGGTGCCGCAACTGGTCATCGACCGGCTCAAGCGCAGGGCGGAGCAGGAATAACTGTATATCTCAGGAGCGGGACATTTTTGCTCAAGACTTCAACCAGGCCAGCGACTGGCTCCATGCCATCCGGCAACGGGTCGCGCCAGTTCCGGCTGCATATCCGAAGCCGGTGGCGGTAAGGTGAAGGCAGAGAGGAGGGTACATTGAGCTTGCCGCCTATTAAGCCACATTTTTAATCTGGTTTATGTAACTTTCTGCATTGTGGTGGATACCTTCCACGCACGGCTCCGACAGCAGCTCTCAGATCACTCGGTAGAGGGCCAAGAAGCGTGCAGAGGAGACGTATGTCCACAGTCGCTCTATCGCAGAAAGCCCCCACCGCAATGAGACCGGGTGCATTATGGAAACCGGTTGCCCCATGGTTCCACACGACTGCCCTTGCCTCCATCTTCCTGGGCCTGACAGTTGCTGGTGCAGTTTTCCAGCGGCATATGCGGTCGCATCCTCCGGATTCCGGTTCATCGCATGTTGCACTCTACCTGGCGCTGGTTGCGATGGAGTACGGCCTTTTTTCGGTATGTGAAGGGCGGGCTGGCTTGTCGTGGGGTAACGGTCAGCAATCTTATCGGCGGGTCGTGGAATAAAACCAGCGATGTCTTGCGGGATGCAGGCCTTGCGCTCGGAGTATGGGTGACCTGGTTTGGCGTGGATAAACTATGGACCGATGTGTTCGGCATAAGCCATGCTGTCTCCGTCCAGACATATCTGCCCCGACGACCGATAGAGGTTGCGCTTTGGGTCGCAGTTTCCGTCAGCGCAGGCGTTTCTGAGGAGGTCGCATTCCGCGGTTATTTTCAAAGGCAATTTGGCGCGCTGACCGGGAGCAAGATTACTGCTGTCTGTATGCAGGCGGTGCTGTTCGGCATGGGACATGGCTACCAGGGAATACAGGCTATGGCGAAGATTGCGCTCTTTGGTGCGATGTTTGGAGCCCTCGCACTCTGGCGGCATAGTCTTCGTCCCGGCATACTGGCTCATGCATTAGCGGATATCCTCTCGGGCATTTTCGGGATGTGAGGGGCTGAACCGTTGAATGACGAAAATTCCACGAGCATTGAGATTCTTTACGAGAGCTACTCCCGCGATGTCTTTCGCTTCGCACTGTATCTCTCCGGCAACTGGGAGGATGCACAAGATATCACTTCCGAAACATTCGTGCGCGCATGGGTTGCTCAGGATACTATCCGCGCAGCGACCGTCAAAGCTTATCTCTTTGCGATCGCCCGCAACCTCTTTCTGCGCGAGCGGCGGAATAAGATCCGCCATACCGAACTCGATCCACGAATTGTGGATACGCGAAGCGGCCAGGACCACTGGATTGAGAAACGAGAGGAATATAAAGCCGTGTTGAGACGTATGCAGACATTGCCTGAGATAGACCGTACCGCACTGCTGATGCGAGCATTCGGACAGATCTCTTACGAAGAGATTGCACAATTGCTATCCATCTCCATCGCATCGGCAAAGGTGAAAGTTCATCGCGCTCGGACCAAACTCTCCGCTGTTCAGGAAACTGCATGATGAAGATCAATCGGGATGTCATTTTCGATCTCCTGCCGCTTTATGTTTCCGGAGAGGCAAGCCCTGCAACCATGGCTCTCGTTGAGGAATACGCCAGCCAGGATATGGAAGTGCTGCAAGAGTTAAGGCGGCTCAAAGACTCTGACCCTCTGGCTCTTCCGATCGTATCCGTCCCCCCAGAGTTAGCGATGCGTTCACTGAACAGGACAAAATTCCTTCTTGCCTGGCAACGGTGGCTGCTCGGTCCTGCAATGTTCTTCACCCTCGTCTCGCTGAGCTTCGAGATCAGCACTACGGGGGGACGAATTCGCGGGTTTCATCTGCTCCTTCGAGATTCACCGCTACTGGCTGGCTCGTTAGCCATTGGAATCTGTTGCTGGGTTGCATATTTTATGGTTCGCCGTCGTCTCTCCTTTGATCGCAAGGAGTTGTTACGAGATCAAGGGCGTTCCTAAGCTTCTGGAATCCGCCAGCGGCCCCTTCCTGTGGGCTGAAGCCCGAATCGCCTGCGCATGCGGCCTTTTGTGCTCGGGTATTTGATGATGCGTAAGCGCCGTCTGGCGTGTTCGTTCGAGTCAAATCCCTACGCGACTTGCGTCTTCAGAGTGCCGCGGACGCCGAGCAGGTCGAGCAGGGGAGTGGTGCACATCGTGGTGACGAGGGCCATGACGACGAGCATGGTGAACAGCGTCGGTGAGAAGACGCCCACATTGTAGGCGATGTTGAGCACGACCAGCTCGACGAGGCCGCGGGTGTTGAGCAGGGCGCCGAGGGCACCTGCGACCTGCCAGCTCTGGCCGGTCCAGCGGGCAGCTAGAACGGCTCCGCCGACTTTGCCGCCGACGGCAGCCAGTAGGACGATAAAGGCCCACAGCCACATCGTGCTGTCATTGAGCAGGTCGAGCCGGGTGCGCAGGCCGGTGAGCGCAAAGAACAGCGGCAGCAGCAGGACCGAAGTAATCATGTCAAGGCGCATGCGGATGGCGTGCTGCCAGTGGGGAACGCGGGGGAAACAGACGCCGGCGATGAAGGCGCCGAAGAGCGGGTGAACGCCGGCCCACTCGGTGGCGGCCGCGGAAAAGAAGAGAAAAGAGATGGTGATGCCCAGCAGGCCGAGGCTGAGCTCGGGGTTGTTGCGGCGGTTGACCAGACGGGTAGCGAGCGGGCGCACGAGGCCGAACATAATGGCCAGATAGGCGACGAGCAGGCCGAAGTGCAGGGCGAGGCGGCCGCCGGTGGCCCGCGTGTCGACCAGCGTAAGGGCAACGGCGAGCAGGAGCCAGGCGACGACATCATCCACTGCGGCGCAAAGGATAGCGGTGGTGCCAAGCGGGGTGTTCATGAGGCCGCGCTCTTCAAGAATACGGGCGAGGACCGGGAATGCCGTGATGCTGATGCTGATGCCGAGAAACATGACGAATGGAACGCTGCCGATGCCGTGCGGCGCGAAGCGAGTACGAAGCGAGTGCGCCAGCAGGATGGCGCAGAGAAACGGCACGACGATGCTGGTGCCGCTGGCGGCGAGGGCGGTGAAGCGCTGGCGGCGGAGCTGCGAGTCGTCAAGCTCCATGCCGACAGCGAAAAGGAAGAGCACCAGGCCGACGGTGGAGAGCTCTTCCATGGCGCCGAGTGCCGCTTTGGGAAAGAGGTGCTGACCGACCGAGGGGGCGATGCGACCGAGAACGGACGGGCCGAGCAGGATGCCGCCGATGATTTCACCCACCACGCGGGCCTGCCCAAGCCTGGTAGCGATTCGGGCACAGGCGAGGGTCACCAGGATGACGACGGCGATCTGAGTGAGCAGAAGGGTCAAATGGTTTCCTCTGATCGAGCTGTTTGTTGTGTATCACAAGGGAAGTATGAGTCTGGCTGTGGCGTTCGCGGGCACACTCCTGTCCCTCCTGTGCAGCATGCTGCGAGTGAGTTTCGGATGAGCAGCATTTCAGGCCCGGTATATACTACAGGGTATATCTCTGGGAGTAAACTCATGCCCGCGCAAGCAAAGCAGCCCAAAGTCAAAGCTCAGCCGGTAGAGACCACTGTATTTATGAATGGAAAAAGCCAGGCCATCCGTATTCCTGCTCAGTTTCGTTTCAAGGGAGATCATGTGTATGTCTGGCGCGATGTCGCCACCGGCGATATCGTTTTATCCGAAAAGCCGGTGTTGAGCTGGAAGGAATTTTTCGCCGTGCACCGCGGGCAGAAGACACCGGAAGATTTTCTCTCGAATCGCGATCAGGGCAGCGAGGGGGACCGGTTTGTGTTGTGAGCCGGCTTTACATGCTCGATACAAACACGCTGAGCTATCTCGCAAAACAACAATCCCCTGAGGCAGAGACGCGACTCGTTTCGCTCGCCCCGGAAGATCGGGTTGCGCTCTCCTCTGTGACTTACGGTGAACGCCGCTTCGGGATCTCTCTGGCGCTCCGCCTTGGCAAGAAGATGCCGCCATACCTCGACGAGCTGCTGCAGCGCTTTGAGGTGCTGCCGTGGGATGCCGCGGAGGGCGAGGTCTACGGCCGCATGCGCGCGCAGCTGAGATGTATGGGGAAAGCACTTGCAC
>CAXTMY010000001.1:44908-52417 GCA_964245565.1 uncultured Acidobacteriaceae bacterium
CCCCTCGATATGATGATCGCCGCCCATTCTGTTGCCGTCGGTGCGACTCTTGTCTCAAGCAATGGGGCTTTCGTCGGCGTTCCCGGCCTCCGCTATGAGTCCTGGGCTACCGAGTTCGGTTCTGTTTATGCCGGCCGATTCCTTCCGCTGGAATAAAGAAGAGAATGCTGCCGATCCATGACAGTACGCCAGAGTACCCATGGCAAATGCCCTAATTCCGCCCCTAGTCATTGGGCGGGGCGCCGAGTTTCCAGAGCATCTGGCGAAGGAAGCCGGTGAGGAGGATGGCGTCGCGTTCTGAAACCCGGAGGCGGCGCAGCAGGGTGCGGAGCTGGCGAGTGCGGGCAGGGGTGCCGGTGCCGGCGTACTCGCTAATTTTTAGGGCGGTTTCAAGCATGCCGGTGAGGCGTTCCATGGCTACGGCTGAAGCCGGGATGGGTGTTCCGGCATCGCGTGGAAAGTTCTGGGGCAGCTCGTAGGTGGTTTTCCTAGGCTGCGGTGTGGACTCGGCGGGAGTGACGACCGCCTCCGGCGCGGAGGGCTCGAGGCGGGCGAGCTCATACAGGCAGAGCGCGGCGGCCTGGCCCAGGTTCATGGAGGGGTGGGCTTCGCGGGTAGGAATGCGGAGCAGCAGGTGACAGTGGCTCATGTCGTCGTTCGAGAGGCCGAACTTCTCAGAGCCGAAGAGCAGGGCGACGCGCCGGCCGCTGTCAAGTGCTGCGCGCACGCGCCGGGCGCCATTCTCCAGACGCTCAATCGGCTGGAGGAACGGCCGGTCCGGAGCGCCGGTGGTGCCGACGACGAACTGGGCGTCGTGAACAGCCTCGGCGGTGGTGGGAAAGTCCCGGGCGGAGCGTAGCAGCTCGGCGGAAGGGCCGACGGCGGAGCTGGCGGAGCGAAATTCCTGGTAAAAGATGTTGGCGACGCGCAGGTCGAGGCAGCCGAAATTGCTCATGGCGCGAGCGACGGCGCCGATGTTGAGGGTGTTGCGCGGGGAGACGAGCACGACGGAGAGCCGGTCGAGCGGGCGCGTGGCGAGCGCAAGCGGCGGAGTGAGGGTGACAGTTGGGTAGGGCAAGTCGTTAGTTTACTGCGGGAAGGCGGGACGGACCATGAGGCCGGCCTTTCCGGGTTGATGTGCCGTTGTCTGGTAAGCCAAAACTCGCTCTGTCCCGCTGAGAATAATGCAAGGTGAACCGCAGATCCTTCGACTTCGCTCAGGATGACCCCATTTACCAACCAAGACGTTCATGGCCCCCGATGTCTGCGGCCTTCGCGTGGTTCGATATCTTTAATCCCGACCACCGGGAGGGCCGCAGACGCCCGCGTTCTCGCATAAACGAGTACACGCCACGAAGTGGCCGCGAGCCGCATAGGCGGTTTTGAGCCTTCCGCCCTACCCGGTTCGGGCAAAATCTGAAAAACTGGGTGTATGAGTGCAACTGCGACTGCCCAGAAGCTATTTACCGATCGGATCAACCGTATTGAAGTTTCGGCGACGATGGCCGTGACTGCTGAAGCCGGACGCCTGAAGGCCGAAGGAGTGGACCTGGTGGATTTTGGCGCCGGGGAGCCGCATTTCGCGACGCCGCGTCACATCAAGGATGCGGCGATCGAGGCGATAGAGAAGAACTTTACCCGCTACACCGCGGTGCCGGGGCTGCCGGATGTGCGGAAGGCGATTGTCGAGCGGCATGCGGCGGACTTCGGCACAGCCTACGCGCCGGACGAGGCGGTGTTTACGACCGGCGGCAAGCTCGCGATCTTCAACCTGGTGCAGGTGCTGATCGAGCATGGCGACGAGGTGATTGTGCCGGTGCCGTACTGGGTGTCGTACAAGGACATCATCCAGTATGCAGGCGGCGTTCCCGTGTTTCTGGAGACGGAAGAAAGCGAGAACTTTCGCGTGACGCGGCAGGCGATCGAGGCGCTGATCACCCCGCGCACCAAGGCGATCATGCTCAATACGCCGTCAAACCCCTCGGGCGCGGTGATCGCGAAGGACGATCTCTTCGAGATCGTAAAAATGGCGCACGAGCGGGGCGTGTACCTCTTTATCGACGAGTGCTACGTCTACCTGCAGTTTGAAGGCGAGATTGTTTCGGGCGCCTCGATCAAGGAGGCGAAGGAGCACATCGTGGTACTGGGCTCCCTTTCTAAGACCTACGCAATGACGGGCTGGCGCGCAGGCTACGCGCTGGGGCCGAAGCCGATCATCGCCGCGATGAGCAAGCTGCAGTCGCAGTCGACCTCGAACGCGGCGACGTTTGTGCAGAAGGCATCGGCGGCGGCGCTGGTGAGCTCGCAGGACTGCGTGAAGGAGATGCGGGCGGACTACATCAGGCTGCGCGACCGGATCCTGGGTAGGCTGGCGGAGATCCCCGGGCTGACATGCACGAAGCCGCAGGGCGCGTTTTATGTGTATCCGAACGTGTCGAAGTACCTGGGCAGGCCGGGTGGTCCGAAGACGGCGATGGAGCTGTCCAAGCGGCTGCTGACCGAGGCGCGGGTGGTGGCGGTTCCGGGCGAGGCGTTTGGGACGGCCGAGCATATCCGGCTGTCGTATGCGGTATCGCATGAAGCGGTCGAAGAGGGAACGAAGCGGATGAAGGAGTGGTTTGCTTCGCTGGGGTAAACCAGGGTCTAACGGTGAAGGAGCGGGGAAGCGCGGAGATGGCCGCGCTTCTCTTGCTTTCAGGGGGGGAAGGTTTGAAGCTTACCGCGCATGGCATGTTGTTCGATATGGATGGCGTCCTGGTGTCGTCGCTGGGCTCGGTGGAGCGTTCCTGGGCGAAATGGGGCGAGATGCGCGGGGTCGATGGCACTAAGGCGATCCAGACGGCGCATGGAAAGCGGGCGATTGAGACGATCCGGACGCTGCGACCGGATTTGAACGATGAAGAAGAGCTGCTGGTGATCGAGCAGATCGAGATTGACGATACCGAAGGGCTGCAGGTGCTGCCGGGGGTGGAACCGCTGCTGGCGAGCCTTCCCGCGGGGAGCTGGACGGTTTGCACGTCGGCGACCCGGCGGCTGGCGCAGGTGCGGATGGAGCATGCCGGGCTGACCCCGCCGGAGCGGTTTATCTCAGCCGACATGGTGGCGCACGGCAAGCCGCATCCTGAGCCGTATCTGCGGGGTGCCGGGCTGCTGGGTTTTGCGCCGGAGCGGTGCGTGGTGTTTGAGGATGCACCGGCGGGCTGCGCGGCGGGGAAGGCTGCCGGGTGCGTGGTGATCGCGACCTTGTTTTCGCATACCCGCGAGCAGTTGGCGGCTGCGGATTACATTGTGGAGTCGCTGGAGGGAATTCGCGTGAGCGGAGAAGCCGGAAGGCTGGAGATTGGGTTCGAGTCGCTGTGATTCGGTCAGGCACTGCCGGGATGCGGCGAAGGAAACGAAAGCGGGTTCCGGGAAGAAGTGGTGACGCGCGTGCCGGAACCCGCTTCCGTTTGCGGTTGATGCTGCGCTGCTCAGCCGGCCTTGTCGAGCAGGGTGAAGGAAAGATCGCGCTGCTTGACCATTTCGGCCGTGATCTCCATCTCCTTAATCTTTTTGTTGCCGGGGAGGTGGTACATCAGGTCGAGCATGAGCTCTTCAAGGATCATGCGGAGACCGCGCGCGCCGACCTTACGGGTGAGCGCTTCCTGCGCGACCGCGCGGGCTGCTTCGTCCGTGAAGTGAAGGTGTACCCCTTCGTACTCGAACAGCTTCTGGTATTGCTTGAGGATGGCGTTGCGCGGCTTGGTCAGAATCTCGACGAGCGCAGCTTCATCGAGTTCGTCGAGGATGCCGATCACGGGCAGGCGACCGACGAACTCGGGGATGAGGCCGAACTTGATGAGGTCCTGGGGTTCGGCTTTGCGCAGCAGTTCGGTGTCGCGCTGCTGGCGTACATCGATGAGGCCCTCGGCAAGCTGCTTTTCCGTCAGAGCTTTGAAGCCGAGTGCTTTCTTCCCGACGCGGCGCCCGACGACACGCTCAAGGCCGACAAATGCACCGCCGCAGATAAACAGGATATTCGTCGTGTCGACAGGAGTGAACTCCTGGTGCGGATGCTTGCGGCCGCCCTGCGGCGGCACATTGGCGACGGTGCCCTCAAGAATCTTGAGCAGCGCCTGCTGCACGCCCTCGCCGGAGACATCGCGGGTGATCGAGGGATTCTCGTCCTTGCGGCCGATCTTGTCGATCTCGTCGATGTAGATGATGCCGGTCTGGGCGCGGGCGACATCGCCGTCAGCAGCCTGCAGCAACTTGAGGATGATGTTCTCGACATCCTCGCCGACGTAGCCGGCCTCGGTCAGCGTGGTCGCGTCGACGATGGCGAACGGCACGTCCAGCATCTTGGCCAGGGTCTGCGCGAGCAGAGTTTTACCGCTGCCGGTCGGGCCGACGAGCAGGATGTTGGACTTCGAGAGCTCGACATCGTTGCCGCGGACGCGGTTCATCTGGATGCGCTTGTAATGGTTGTAAACGGCGACGGCGAGCTTCTTTTTGGTCTGCTCCTGGCCGATCACGTATTCATCGAGAAATGCATTGACTTCAAGCGGCTTCGGCAGGTGGGTGGGCGCGGCGCCGGTGGGTGTTTCGCTGCGGTCGTCTTCGAGAATGGAGTTGCAGACGGCAACGCATTCGTCGCAGATGTAGGCACGCGGATAGTCACTCGGAGAAGAGATGAGTTTGGCGACCGCGTCCTGCGATTTATGGCAGAACGAGCAGCGGAGCGTGTCGTCCGATCCCGTGCGCGTTTTCATAAAGCACTCCTGGCCCGGTAAGGGGCCGGTTTTCCCGGTTGCGGCTAAGTACGCGGCCGGTCGATGATCTCGTCAATGATGCCGTACTCTTTGGCCTGCGGCGCGTTCATGATGAAGTCGCGCTCGACATCGCGCTCGATACGGTCGAGCGGCTGGCCGGTGTGCTTGCTCATGAGCTGGTTTGTGATCTCGCGGATGCGCAGGATTTCGCGTGCGTGGATGTCGATATCGGTTGCCTGTCCGCTGAGACCGCCCATCGAGGGCTGGTGGATAAGAATGCGGGAGTTGGGCAGAGCGAAGCGCTTGCCCGCGGTGCCGGCCTGGAGCAGGAACGCGCCCATGCTGGCCGCCTGGCCGATGCAGTAGGTCACGACGTCGTTCTTAATAAATTGCATGGTGTCATAGATGGCGAGTCCCGCGGTGATGGAGCCGCCGGGCGAGTTGATATAGAGCTGGATGTCCTTCTCCGGGTCTTCGCCGGAGAGGAAGAGCATCTGCGCGATGATGAGATTGGCGATCTGGTCGTCGATCGGCGTGCCGAGAAAGATGATGTTATCGCGCAGCAGACGGGAATAAATATCGTAGGCGCGTTCGCCCCGGCTCGTCTGCTCAACCACCATAGGTACCAGTGCCATAGCCTGCCTTATCTGTTTGTGCTGCTAAACGGTTTGTCTGGACCCGCCTGCCGGGGCAGCCGGGTCTCTCTTAAGGGTACGCCAGTGACGGGCTAAGCTGCCATCCGCTCGTACAGGAGGGAACCAGTCTTCTCACGGAGGATCTGCGCGCGGATGCCGTGGATGGAGCCGTCCTTCGCAAGGCGTTCGCGCAGGCTGTCGAGCGGTTCGCGCATCTGCGCCGAGAGCATTTCAAGTTCGCGGTCAAGCTCAGCGTCCGTCACGGAGAGATTCTCAAGCTGGGCGATCTTGTCGAGGATGAGCGTGCCCTGGACTTCGCCGAATGCCGCGTTGCGCTGTGCGGCGCGCAGGCGGTTGAAGTCGAGCGAGCGCATCTGCTCCTCGGTCATGCCCTGCTGGGCGAGAGCGCGCAGACCGCGGTCGAGGCTTGCCTCCACCTGCTGCTGCACGAGCGTTTCCGGAACGGGGAAGGTGAACCTGGCGGCGAGCGCCTCGAGGACCCTGTCCTTGGTCGCGGCCTCGGCCTGACGCTTCTTGTCGGCGGAGAGGTGCTCGCGGAGCTTGGTTTTGAACTCGTCCATGGTCTCGTACTCACCGAGCTGCCTAGCAAGCTCGTCGTCCATTTCCGGCGCATGTTTGCGCTTGATGCCCTTGACCTCGACGTTATACGCGATGGTTTTGCCGGCAAGGCGCGGCTCGCCGAATTCCGCCGGGTAGGTGACTTCGAACTTGAGCTCCTGGCCGACCCTGGCGCCACGCAGGGCGTCATTAAAGGCCGGCAGCGTGTTCCTGCCGCCGATCTCGAGCGGTACATCCTGGGCTGCGATGGGCTCGCCGAGAGGGTCGCCCTGGGTCAGCTCGCCGGTAAAGGAGATCTGGGCGTAATCGCCGTCGGCGAGCTCGCGGTTTTCCTCCACGGTTTCCATGGTGGAGCGTGAGTCGCGCACGCGCTCCATTTCGGCGTCGAACTCTTCCTCGGTCAGCTCGCCCGGCTCCCGCGGCACTTTCACGTCCTGGTAGCCGTCGAGGTTAATCTCCGGCATGACCTCAAACAGAGCCTTGAAACGAAGCGGCTGGCCGTCGGCAAGGTCGAGCTCAGTGACCTGGGGCTGCGAAAGCGGCTGGATACCCTGGGCGTCGAGCGCATTGCGGAAATGCTGGGGCAGCAGCTGCTCGACGATATCCTGGCGAATCTGCTCATCGAAGCGCGAGCGAACGAGGCTGGCCGGGACTTTACCCGCGCGGAAGCCGGGGATACGCGCCTGGCTGGTGTACCGCTTCAGCACACGGCGAAAGGCCGCGGAGACTTCCTCGGCAGGAATGACGACTTCCACATCGCGGACGCACTCGGGATTCATGGGAGGACCGGCCTGCGCCCGGGCATGATCGTGGCCGGCGTGTTCGTCCCCGGTATGCACGTGGTCGTGTGCAGGCGCGGATGCGGTGGCTTCTTCTGTCACGTGGGTGAGAGTTTCTGCTGAGCTCAACGTATGCCTTCCGGTGTGCTCGTCCCGTGGGGTAAGGATACCTGCCTCACAGGTGCGCAGGCGTTGGAATCGGGACGGCTGACAAGCTCTATGCTACGGAGCTTTCGGAGGCGGGTCAAACCGCCGGACCGGTGCGTTTTGAGTTCCCGACAGCGCAAAAGAGGAAGACTTGCGACGGCATCCCTCTTTCGCGCGGGCGTGGAGTGAGAGCAGCGATCAGGGCTGTGGGGCCGGCATGGGCGATGTGGGCGGTGCGGGTGGTGTGAAGATCTGGAGGCGGACCTTCCAGGTGACGCTCTGGCCGGGCTTGAGCGTCACCATGCCGGTATCCATGCCGTGCCACTCCTTGCCGAACGGGTCAGAGAAGTTGAACTGCTCCTCGATTGCCGTGAACTCCTTCGCCGGGGGAGCGTAGACCTGGACCGTCTTGATCTCGGGCGAAAGACCTTCGACGCGTAAGCCGTATCGCGAGGCCGGATCGGTGAGCTCCACATTTACCGCACCATCGGTGCGGGTAAGGGTTGAAAAGTTGTCATCGAGAAACTGCTGACCGAGCGGCTTGCCACCGGGGACATTGAAGTCGTAGGGAGTTCCGGCGACATTCTTGAGCTGGCCGGTGGGGAAGACATCGTCGTA
>CAXTMY010000001.1:52427-157049 GCA_964245565.1 uncultured Acidobacteriaceae bacterium
TTCACGAGGGCCATCTTCGCTGCCGGCACCATGAGCCGCGCTTGGGTGCGGTCGCCGCTGGGGATGGCGAAGTAGGGGTGCCAGCCGATGGACATGGGCTCGGCGACGTTGCCGACGTTTTTGGCCGTGATGGTCGCGGTCACGGCATCACCCGAGAGGGCGACGGAGAAGTTGAGATCAGTGCTCGAGAGCCAGTGGCCGCCGAAGTTGCCGGCATGCAGGATGCCGGTGACGGTCTGGCCGTCGGCGGTCGAGGTCTTCTGGATATTGTCGACCTGGCTCGCGAGAATGAGCCCGTGGATGGAGTGTTTGCGCGCGCCGGGCTTTTTGCCGGCGAAGTCAGCCGGAAGCGTCAGCGTGTGGCCTTCCCAGCTGGTGGTGACGCTTTTGCCGTCAGGCGTGAGTTTGCCGATGATGCGATTGGGGTACGGCACCAGGAACGCGCCGCCGAAGCTGAAGCTGGCCACGCCGTCGACATCGCCGGGGCCGCCGTTGAGCGTGCTTGCCGCCTCGTTGATGCCGGGCGATGCGAGCAGGTTGACCTCGCCTCTGCCGGGGAGGTTGGCAGTAATCTGGAAAAGATTGAAGCCGCGGCCCGGCAGGATGGTCGCGGAGACGAACTGGGGCTGCGTGGTATCGCTCGCAGGCGCGCGGCGAAGCGTCACGACGTCTTCTCCGCCGATCTGCACGGTGGAGTCGGTGACCAGGGGCTGCGGCGCGTTGCTGTTCGAGGGTTTAATTGTCCGGCTGCAGCCGGTGAGGGTAAGCAGTAGGGCCGCGCCAGCGGCAACGAGCAGGGAAGCGGAACGGGGAGTGGGCGTCGGCACAGGATGGTTCCTCGTCTATAGAAGATGCGCTGCGGAGAAGATGCGCTGCGGCAAGCTTGCGCGGCGAGCCAATTCTACGATGAACAGCGTGGCGGCCCGCAAGCACGGCAGGCAGGCGGGGCCGAACGCGGGATGCAAGGAGAGCCGTGCGGAGCGAGATCGGGAAGAAGTCTGCTGGAGTGGAAGTGAGTCAACCGCACACGCTGGCTGCTCTGAATGCGCGTGTCGTGGCCTGCGCACGCTGCCCGCGCCTGCGCGCCTACTGCGAGGCGATCGCGCTCGAAAAGCGCCGGGCGTACAGGCACCAGGAGTACTGGGGCAAGCCGGTGCCGAGCTTCGGCGACCCGGAAGCGCGGGTGCTGTTGCTGGGCCTTGCGCCGGGGGCGCATGGGTCAAACCGCACGGGACGGCCCTTTACCGGCGACGGCTCCGGCGCCTTTCTTTATCCGCTGCTGTACGAGGCCGGGTTCGCTTCGCAGCCGGTGGCCACGGCGCGCGGAGACGGCATGGAACTGAGCGGAGCGGCGATTACGTCGGTCGTGCGGTGCGCGCCTCCGGACAACAAGCCAAGCGCGGAGGAGCAGGCGAACTGCGCGCCGTGGCTCGACGAGGAACTGGCGCTGCTGAAGGATGTGCGCGTGGTTATCGCGCTCGGCAAAATAGCCTTTGACGGCTACACCGGCTGGCTGAAGCGGACGGGCCGGATCGAGCGGCGGAGCGCCTACAGCTTTTCGCATGGCGCGGAGTATAGGCTGGCAGAGAACAGCTACCTGCTCGGCACGTATCACCCGTCCCTGCAGAACACGAATACCGGACGGCTGACGGCGCCGATGCTGCTGCGTGTGCTGGTGCGGGCGCGGGAGCTTGCGGGGCTGGAGTAAGCGCGTGTGTCCGCGCGGGAAGAGGAGCAAAGCATGCTGTTGACTGCGCTGGTTGTGATGCTGGTGCTGCTGTTTGCCGGAGCGTTGCCGGTCTGGCCGTACAGCCGCAAATGGGGTTATGCGGGCGCAGGCGGTATTGCTGTGCTCCTGCTTCTGGTCCTGCTGATGCACATGGAGAACGTGATTTAAATTGTTTGCCCGGCACGCCGCTGCCGATCGATGAGCCGGCGGGGGCAACCGCCGCCCCGCACAAGCTACCAGGCCAGCGTTTCCGGCAGAAACTCCGCGAAAAGCTCGTCGTAGTACGGCTTCAGCTGCTGCAGATTCGGCTTCTCGTGCCCCTTCGAGTAGAGGTCGTACGGGTTGAACTTGCGGACCCACTCGAGCATGGACTTGTCCTTCTCATTCTCGAAGTATTTGTAGGCGTTGCCACGGTGCCAGGGATAGAACGAGTGAAAGCGGAGCATGTATAGCGCCTCGTCCGGCAGGTAGGGCTTCATCACTTCGGCGATATAGCCGTCGTGGCCGAAGGAGAGGTGCAGGTTTTCGAGCCCGCAGCCCGGCTCGTAGATGCCGTATTTTGTCTGGTACTCGGGGACGTGGCGGTCGGGGTTGGCCTGGAAGTACTCCGGGAAGACGATCTGGTCAGACCACGCGCAGCCCACCGGGAAAGTATCCCCGACGACGCCCCACTGGGGCTCGCCGTAAAGGCAGAGGCATTTGCCCAGGTCGTGGATAAACCCGACGAGGACCATCCAGCGCGGATGCCCGTCGCGGCGAATCGCCTCCGAGGTTTGAAGGAGATGCTCGATCTGGGTGAGGTCGGTGTCGGGATCGCTGTCGTCGACCAGGGTGTTGAGGTACTCGGCTGCCTCCCACACGGTTTTGCGGCCGCGCTGCAGGCCGAAATACTGCTTTTCCTTGCCGAGGACGTAATCGACGGTCTGCATCCGATGGTTGATGCGGTAGAACTCGGCCACGCCCGGGTTCGCCTCCGCGTCATACTGGCGAAACTCTTCCTCGGACTTGCCCTGGCGGTAGCGGCCTTCCAGAAACTCTTCCCAGTCTTCCAGGTTCTCCAGCGGTTCGGCGGGAACGGGAGCGCTCATGGCTACGACCTCCGGCTGTGTGGACTCGTAGAAAACGATAGCAGGGCGCGTCAACAGCTGGCGAGGGTGTTTGCAATGCGTATGGATTACGAGAAGTTCGTCACCCGCCGGAGCGCCCAGCCGCAGCCGGCCAGCGTAACCGCCAGGACCACGGCCAGCGCCGCGACCCAGCGCAGGTGGAGCGGAATGGCCGGGCGCACCGCCATGCTGCCGAGCCACACGAAGATGCCGGCCGCCAGGGCGGCGATCAGGTAGTCCCACCAGCCGCGCTTCTCACCCGGCGGAGTCCGCTCGGAGCCGGCGTACTCCGCCAGCACCCGGCCGTAGTCCATGCCGTAGCGGTCGCATTCGCGGGCGAGCGCTTGCTGGGTCGAGTTGTGCTCCCGCTGGCCGGCGGCGGCGCTGCTGATCGACAGCGCGCCGAGGATCATGCACACCGAGCCGGCGACCACCAGTACCCGCTGCGAAGCGGGAGCATGGGCGAACTCGCCGAAAACCAGCGCGGCCCAGGCCAGGCCCCAGAGCTGGTTTGTGTTCGACAGGGGAATGCCGCGGCCGATGCCGACATACTTGGTTGCGAACTGCTGCAGAATGTCGCCGATGACCCAGACAAAGCCGCCCAGGAACAGCCAGAACAGCATGGGCCGCACCAGCGGCGAGTGGAAGACCGTTGCGTGGGTGCCACCGTCGAGCGCGAGTACGAGCGCGAACATCGTGCCCAGCTCGCCCAAGGTAAAGGCGGTCACGAAGGAGAGCGGGTTCATGCCGCTGATGTAGGCCTTGCGGTACGGCACATACATGGTGCCCCACAGCAGGCTGGCTCCGAGCGCGGCAACGACGCCTGGGAGCGCCTTGGGGTGAGCTGCGCCGCTCGTGTGGATGGTGCTGTATCCCAGCATGACGGCCGCGGCTACGATGGCGACGGCGCCGAGGAGCACCCGCGCGACGGTGGAAGCCGAAGCACCCTTGAGCTCGCCGAACAATACGCGGCCCCAGAGAATGCCGAACAGCGCATTGGCATTCCACAGCGGAAACGCTACGGCCAGACCCACGTCGCGTACCGCGAATACTGTCAGCGTATTGGCGACGGCCCACAGGGCACCGGCCAGAATCGCCCAGGCCACCAGGTGCTTTTTGCGCGCCAGGTCGGCGGCGATCGAGCGCGTGCCTTTCAGCAGGGTGGGGAAGGTCCAGCGGGCGGTGAACACGCCGGCCACCATGCACAAGGAAATGGCAAACGGGGAAAGGCCGGAGTTGACCAGCTTCGTCGGGGCCTCGGCCGCGCCGAGCCAGACGCCTGCGCCCAGCCCGCACAACACGCCCAGCCGGTGGAGCGAGCGAGCATTTGCAACGGCGACGGTGCTCTCCCGCGCCTTCATCGCAGGCTGTACAGCAATGCGAGGCCGAGCAGCAGAACCGCAAGCGGAAGCAGGAACTGGATGTCGGTGAGGACCAGCCACGCCGTCCGACGAAAATCCACGTGGCCCCTCCCGGTCAGCAGAGTTGCGGAGCAATCAAGGCACACTCTACAGAGCAGCGCCTACGCGGTCAATGCGTGGATCGTTCGAGGCAGGGTTCAGCCCGGGGAGAATACCGATTCGGCTTTTCGCGGTTATAATTGGCGCAAGATGCGGGAGTAGCTCAATGGTAGAGTAGCGGCTTCCCAAGCCGTTGGTTGCGGGTTCGATCCCCGTCTCCCGCTCCAGGACTTGCCGCTTTCCTCTGCCGGCAAGACCGTTGTCCGGCACCCCAGCCTTCGCGAGCGGCCGCTCGCCGGGACAGCGGCGGCCGTTCACAGTCCAGGCTCACCCGAATACCTTGCCCATGCGCCGGATCTGCGCTCCGACGCCGCGCAGTTTCTCCTCGATGTGCTCGTACCCGCGATCCATGTGGTACACGCGGTCCAGGATGGACTCGCCGTCCGCCACCAGCGCTGCCAGCACCAGGGACGCCGAAGCCCTCAGGTCAGAGCACATCACCGCGGCCGCCGACAGCGGCGTCTTGCCCGCAATCGTCGCCGTGCGGCCTTCCACCTTGATGTTCGCGCCCATGCGCGCAAGCTCGCTCACGTGCATGAAGCGGTTCTCGAAGATGTTCTCGACGACGACGGTGGTGCCCGCGGACTGGGTCGCCAGCGCCATATACTGAGCCTGCATATCGGTCGGGAAACCTGGGTATTCCTGCGTCGAAACATCCGCCGCCTTCAGATTTCCCTCGCTCCGCACCCGGATGGCGTCCTGGCTCAGGACTTCAATACGCGCACCGCACTCTTCCAGCTTGTGAATCACGGCGCCCAGGTGCGTCGGGTTGCAGTTCGTCAGCTGGAGGTCCCCGCCTGTGATTGCGCCCGCGATCAGAAAAGTGCCCGCTTCGATGCGGTCCGGGTTGATCCGGTGCCGAACGCCGTGCAGCTTGTCTACCCCGCGGACGCGGATCGTCGGTGTCCCGGCACCCTCGATCTTCGCGCCCATGCCGATCAGCATCGTGGCCAGGTCGACTACCTCGGGCTCGCATGCGCAGTTTTCAAATACAGTTTCGCCTTCGGCCAGCACCGCCGCCATGAGCAGGTCTTCGGTCCCGGTGACCGTGATCTTGTCGAACGCGATCTCGGTCCCGCGCAGCCGATCGGTTTTGGCCTCGATGTATCCATGCTCGTAGGCGATCTTCGCGCCCATTTTCTCGAGACCCTTGATGTGCAGGTCGATTGGCCTGCCACCGATTGCGCAGCCGCCCGGCATGGCTACCCGGGCAATCCCGGTGCGCGCCAGCAGCGGGCCCAGTACCAGCGAAGAGGCCCGCATTGTTTTTACGATCTCGTATTTCGCCACAGGGTCCGACAGTACCGCACAGCTTACGGTGGTGCGGTGCTGCGCACGGCCGTACCCCAGTTCCACCTCGGCACCCATGGAAACCAGCAGCTTCCGCTCCGTCTCGATGTCCTGCACCTGCGGAATATTTTCGAGCACCACTTCTTCCGCGGTCAAAATTGCCGCTGCCATGCATGGCAGCGCGGAGTTCTTGGCGCCGCTCACCCGTACCGTTCCAAGCAGCGGATTGCCGCCGCGAATGACAAATTTGTCCATGTGCTCGTCTCTTGCTCCTCATCCATCAGTCTATCTGTCGGGCTGTTCTGCTCAACGGTGTTGCCAGCGGCGGGGAACGAAGGAGTAAACTTGGCGCGTCTATGCGCATTCATTCGCTGCTCTCCGTTACTGCTGCCCTCCTGGCGCCCATGTTGGCCGGTGCGCAAGCCGCTTCGCCTGTCGTGCAGTCACCGGCAGGGGCCGTCCAGGGGATCACGCAAACCACTCCCGGCGGTCTTGCCAATGCTTTTCTGGGCATTCCCTACGCCGCGCCGCCCGTCGGGCCTCTGCGCTGGCAGCCGCCCATGCCTGCGGCGAAGTGGACCGGCACGCGCGACGCCACCCACTTCGGCAATCGCTGCATGCAGCCCGCGCTCTACGACGATATGTTTTTCCGCGATCCGGGCCCCAGTGAGGACTGTCTGACGCTCAACATCTGGGCTCCCGCGAATGCAGCGCCGAACGCAAAGCTTCCGGTGATGGTCTGGATCTACGGCGGCGGCTTTACCACCGGCAGCACCTCCGAGCCGCGCCAGGACGGCGGGCACCTGGCGACCAAAGGCGTCCTCGTCGTCTCCTTTAACTACCGCGAAGGCATTTTCGGCTTCTTCACGCACCCTGAGTTCGCCGCTGCCTCGCCGCAGCACGCGGCCGGCAACTACGGGCTGCTCGACGCGGTCGCTGCTCTCCAGTGGGTCAAAGCCAATATCTCCGCTTTTGGAGGCGACCCGCGCAACGTCACGATCTTCGGGGAAAGCGCCGGCTCTTTCGCGGTGAGCGCGCTGATGGCCTCGCCGCTGGGGCACGGCCTGTTTGCCCACGCGATCGGCGAGAGCGGCGGTGCGTTCGGCGGACCAACCCTGCGCTTCCAGCCCGCGGCTGCGCGTGAGGAGAAAGATGCGGACTTCGCCCGCACCCAGCTCCACGCCGATTCGCTCGCCGCCCTCCGCGCTGTTCCGGCGGACCAGCTACTCAAGGCGGAGGGCAACGGCCGCGGCTTCGGGCCGGATATTGATGGATATTTTCTCCCGCAGACGCCTGCCGCCATTTTTGCTGCGGGCAAGCAGAACGACGTTCCCCTGCTCGCCGGCTGGAACCACGATGAAGGCGGGAGCGGCAAAGCTGCCACGACGATTACGCCGACCGGCGGGTCGTCGTCAGCGCCGGAGCCGGCCACGCCGAGCGACCTGGATCGGCTGAAGGAGATGGCCAATAAGGATTTCCCCGGGCACGCCAGTGAGTTCCTAGCCGCCTTCCCGGCCACGACGCCGGAAGAGGCGCTGACCCGGATCCAGCAGTACGAGACGGACAGGTTCATCGCTTACGGCACGTGGTCGTGGCTCGAGGCCCAGACCGAAACGGGCAAAGCGCCGGCGTACCGCTACCGCTTTGACCTGAAGCCGCCGCCGGACCCTGCGCGGCCGAACCGTTTCGGCGTCTTCCACTCCGACGACATCGAGTACGTGTTCGGCAATCTGGACTCCCGCAAGGGCATCGCCTGGCGACCCGAGGACCGCGCCATGAGCGAGCAGATGATGACCTACTGGAGCAACTTCGCCAAGACCGGCAATCCGAACAGCCCGGCGAGTGCCGCGTCGGCGGCCACTGCGGCGGGCGGATCCAATGGGTCAAGTGGAACGAATGGATACAACGGGGCGAATGAAACCCCGGTGCAATGGCCGGCCTATGCGCCGGCTTCGGGCTCGATCGTCATGTACCTGGCGCAGCCTTCGTTCTCGCAGAAGGATCCGCTGCGCGATCAGTTCCTCTTCCTGCAAAGCGCGTATAGCGGCAGGTAGCGCTACACGCGGTTTCCGGCTGTCCCGCTCCTGCGGTGAGCCAGCATGGTATTCTCTATAGATACACTGAGTGAGTGGATCAATCTAAAGAACGAGTTGGATAGGAGCAACGCACAACCGTGCTGGCACCCGCAAAAAAGACCGACATCATCTCCCGTTTTCGTACCCACGAAGGCGATACAGGCAGCCCTGAAGTGCAGATCGCCATACTGAGCGAGCGCATCGGCGAGCTGACGCAGCACTTCAACATCCATGCCAAGGACCATGCCTCGCGCCGCGGACTGCTCATGCTGGTCAGCAAGCGCCGCCGCCTGCTGGACTACCTGAAGGGCAATGACACCGATCGCTACCGCGATGTTATCGGCAAGCTCGGCATCCGCAAGTAGCAGGCGAAGCAGACCCATTGCAAGAAACGCGAACGCGACGAAGAAACCGGACACTGGAACCCAGCCAACGAGACGGCTCGCTTTCCTGCCCGCTTCGTCGCCCCGCTCCCGCACTTTCCCGTTGCGGTTCGAGCCACCATGCCGAGAACTACCCCCCGGCTGCCAACGCGCGCAGCCCTTTCTCCGGCGACTCCTCCGCACCTACCCTGAAATGAGGAATCCATGAAGCAGGAAGTCATCGTAGAGCTTGCCGGCGGCAAGCGGCTTACCTTTGAAACAGGCCGCATGGCCAAGCAGGCGTCCGGCGCCGCGCTCGTCACCCAGGGCGACTCTGTCGTGCTCTCCACGGCTGTCGCATCACCCGAACCGAAAGAGGGAATCGATTTTTTCCCGCTGACCGTTGACTATCGTGAGTACGCCTACGCCGGCGGCCGCATCCCCGGGGGGTTCATCAAGCGCGAAGGCCGTCCGAGTGAGAAGGAAATCCTCACCTCGCGCCAGATCGACCGGCCCATCCGCCCGCTCTTTCCGGAAAATTTTCGCAACGAGACGCAGGTCATCGCGTTCGTTTTTTCGGCCGACAAGGAAAACGATCCCGACATCGTTGGCATTAATGCCGCCTCCGCGGCGCTCGCGCTTTCAGACATCCCGTTCAACGGCCCGGTAGGAGCAGTACGCGTCGGCCATATCGGTGGCGAATACATCATCAATCCCACCTACGCCGAGCGCAAAGAGAGCTCCATCAATATCACCGTGGTCGGCACCGCCGACGGCATCGTGATGATCGAGTCCGGCGCGACCGGGGTGACCGAAGAGATCGTGCTCGGCGCCATTGACTTCGCCCACACCGAGATCAAGAAAATCGTTGGGAAAATCAACGAGCTTGTGGGCCTGGCCGGGAAGACCAAGCGCACCCTGACTCCGATCGAGCACGACGACGACTACTTCCAGGCCCTTGAAACCAAGGCCGGCGAACGCCTCAAGGACGCGCTTGATACCCACAAGCACGCCAAGACGGAGAGCTACGCGCTCGTCAAGCAGATCAAGGACGAGCTCGCCGCCGAAATCAAGGAGCTGCCGGAAGCCGAGCAGGCCGCCGCAAAGAAGAAGCTGGGCAAGTACTATGAGCTGCTCCGGGAGCAGATTTTCCGCCAGCAGGTCACCAAGGATCGCATCCGTCCCGACCGCCGCGCCTTCGACCAGATCCGCGCCATTTCCATCGAAACTTCGGTGCTGCCGCGTACTCACGGCTCGGCCCTGTTTACCCGCGGCGAGACGCAGGCCCTGGTGACGGCGACCCTGGGCACGAACGACGACGGTCAGCGTCTGGAGACCTTTGAGGGCGAGCAGAAGAAGCGCTTCATGCTCCACTACAACTTCCCTCCGTTCTCTGTCGGTGAAACCGGCCGCATGACGGGCACCGGCCGCCGCGAAATCGGCCACGGCGCCCTGGCCGAGCGCGCTATCCAGGCCGTGTTGCCGAGCGAAGCCGACAGCCCCTACGCGATCCGTATCGTTTCGGACATTCTCGAATCGAACGGTTCTTCCTCGATGGCTTCTGTCTGCGGCGCGTCGCTTGCACTGATGGACGCGGGCATCCCGCTCAAGGCAGCTGTCGCGGGTATCGCGATGGGCCTCGTCAAGGAAGGCGACGACTATGCCATCCTTACCGATATTGCCGGGGCCGAGGACCACTACGGCGACATGGACTTTAAGGTCGCGGGCACCCGCGAGGGCATCACCGCGCTCCAGATGGACATTAAGATCGGCGGCATCACGACCGCGATCATGCGGGAAGCGATGGAGCAGGCCCGCCGCGGCCGGCTTTTCCTGCTCGACACCATGGACGCGCACCTGAGTACTCCGCGGGAGGCCAAGTCGAAGTTCGCGCCGCAGATCAAGACTCTGCAGATTCCGGTCGATAAGATTCGCGATCTCATCGGCCCCGGCGGCAAGGTGATCCGCGGGATTATCGAGCAGACCGGCGTCAAGATCGATGTCGAGGACACCGGCCGCGTCAACGTCGCCTCGAGCGATCCTGAAGGTCTGGCCAAGGCGCTTGAGATCATCAACAACCTTACCGCCGTGCCTGAGATCGGCAAGACCTACCTGGGCAAGGTGGTGCGTCTGGCTGAGTTCGGCGCGTTCGTCGAGCTGTTCCCCGGCACCGACGGCCTGCTCCATGTCTCCGAGATCGCCGAGCACCGCGTTAAGGAAGTGAAGGACGAGCTCAACGAAGGCGACCAGATCCTCGTCAAGGTTCTGGGGATTGAAGGCAACCGCATCAAGCTCTCGCGTAAGTCCCTGCTCAAGGAGCAGCGCGAAAAGCTGGGGCTCCCGTTGCCCGCCCAGTCCGAAGGCGGCCGTGAGAGCCGTTCCGAAGGCGGCCGTTTTGAGACTGGCCACTCTGAGCGCAGTGAATCGCCGTCTCCGCGTCGCGAACTGGCAGACAGGCAGCCCGTGAGCAATGCCAGCACCATCACCATTGAAAGCGGCGACGAGTTCGATGAATTCGACGGCGGGGACGAGGGCGAAGAAGGCGACGAGCCGAACTTTAACCGTGAAGTTCCTCCCGTCGGCGGTACGCCCGGTGGATCGACCCTGGGAGCAGGCTCGGGTCCCGGAGGAGCAGCCGGCCAGCGGCGCCGTCGCGGTCGCGGCCGCGGCAGCCGCCCGGGTGGTGGAGGCGGACGCGGACCGAGCTCAGGGGGCGGCAACCGCGCCTGAAGCTTGCCGGCGGCTCATGAGTTCAACACAACATAGCTGGAAGAGGGGCCGCGCCGATCAACAGGCGCGGCCCCTCTTCTGTGGCGGGCAGGACAAGCCCGCCTGTTAACCTGCTGTTGAAGCAATCCGGGTAGGCTGGGACGACCGAGCGGTGCCGCGTGGCCGCTCGTGCGCTGAAAGGGACGAATCCAGGTGGGTGTCGGCATTGAGGTACGTGAGCTGGACGCGTGGTACGGCACGCATCAGACCCTGTTCAAGATCAATCTGCAGGTGCCGGCAAACCGGGCGACGGCGCTCATCGGTCCTTCCGGCTGCGGCAAATCGACGTTTGTGCGATGCCTGAACCGCATGCACGAGACAGCATCCGCCGGCCGGGTAAGCGGTACGGTCCACATCGGCGAGCTCGATATCTACAAGGATGTGTCGCCGCCGGAAATCCGGCGGCGGGTCGGGATGGTGTTCCAGCGGCCGAACCCGTTTCCGACGATGTCGGTTTATGAGAACGTGGCATCCGGCGTGAGGCTTGGTGCTTCACCCGGGCGGCGCGGTCTCGACGAGGTGGTTGAGCGGTCGCTGCGGCAGGCAGCGCTGTGGGACGAGGTCAAGGATCACCTCAAAAAGAAGTCGGGCGCGAGCCTTTCGGGTGGGCAGCAGCAGCGGCTTTGCATTGCACGGGCCATTGCCGTGGACCCTGAGGTGCTGCTGATGGATGAGCCTGCTTCGGCGCTGGACCCTATTTCTACCGCAAAGATTGAAGACTTGATCTTCGAGCTGAAAACGCAGTACACAATCGTCATCGTGACGCATAACATGCAGCAGGCGGCACGCGTAGCGGAGCAGACCGGGTTTTTTCTGTCGGGCAAGCTGGTGGAGTTTGCGCCGACGCACAAAATCTTTACTAACCCAGGGGACAAACGGACAGAGGATTACATCACCGGCAGGTTCGGGTAGGCCGGCTCCTCTAAACGACACGAGCCGCCGGCACGGATCCGGTTCAGATCCAGAGAAGCGAGACGCGCTTCTACAAGGTCAGTCGACGTACAGGAGAAATGTTCTGCGATGCGGGTACGTTTTCATCAAAGCCTCGGCGATCTGAAGGAAAAAATCCTGGTCATGGCCGGGATGGCCGAGCAGTCGGTGGAGCGGGCCATCCAGGCCTACCGCAGTCGCGACCTTGCGCTTTGCGGCCAGGTCGACTGCCTTGAGCTGGAGATTAACCGGTACGAGCGACAGATTGACCAAAAGGCACTGGACCTGCTGGCAATGGAGCAGCCGATGGCGGTCGACCTGCGATTTATCCTCGCGGTTATCAAGATCAATGCGGACGTGGAGCGGGTGGGCGACTCCGCCGTAAACATCGCGGAACGGGTGCGCAAAATGCAGGCGTACGCGCCGGCGGATCTGCCAGTCGATATTCCACGCATGGCCGCGCTGGCAACCGATATGGTGCGCAAGGCGCTGCAGTCGTTTATCGAAGGGGATGCGGATGCGGCGGAGCACGTGCTGCTGTTGGACGACGGGGTGGACAAGGTAAACCGGGCCGCGTACAACGCCCTGCTGAACGTCATGCGCGAGCAGCCGCACCTGGCCGAGCAGGCGCTGAATGCGCTGGTCGTCGCGCGATCGCTGGAGCGGGTGGCAGACCATGCGACGAACATCGCGGAAGATGTAATCTTCTGGATTCGCGGCGCGGACGTACGCCACTCGATGCCCCCGGTTGTGCCAAAATAGCCGAATCGCTCGTCGGTCCAGGTCATCAGCTCCAGCGAATCAGTTCCAGCGAATCAGTTCCAGCGAATCAGTTCCAGGAGCTCAGGAAAGAACAGTCCGTAGCGCAGACTTTCGGCACCTTGCCCGCTCGCCTGACGCAGAACTGTGCCGTAAGCCTCCAGCTGTCCGCGCCATTGCTGTTTCTGCTGCTCCCGCCATTCGTCTTTGAGCAGTTCGTCGCCCGTATGCCATCCCTCGGGCGCGTATGCGCCGGTTTTGTAGTCGATGAGCCAGAGACACCGGTCGCCGGGTTCGCCAGGCGTCGATCCTGCCCGGAAGCTCCTGTCCACACGCAGCGTCCGCAGGTTTCCATCCTCGTCCCATGCCTGCCATGTACTTTCGGCGAGCGCGCCGGGGTGCGGATAAAGCAGCCATCGCCCCGTACCGCTGCCGGCGACCGTGATGCCGGTGCGGGCGATCTCCGCAGCGGCGGAGTGCAGCGCAGGGCCCGTAAAGCCGCCGGCGCGAAGCGCGCGCTCCGCGGTGCGCAGAAGGGTTTGCTGCCACTCGGAGGGGTTTGCCGTCTCGGGCTCAGCCGCGAACAGGTGTGCGAGCCTTTCGAGCACGGCGTGCACGGCGTTGCCGCGAGCGCGCGCGAGCAGCGAACCGGAGTTGTTCCGGCTGAAGAGCGGCTTGCGGGGCCGCTGCGCCCCGGCTGCTTCCGTCGCGGCCCCGGTTTGCGCGTCGGCTTGGCTCCACCCCGAGGGAAGCCGTTCCAGAACACTGTAGCCGTCGCCGGCGGAAGGCTCAGCCGAAGCGGCGAGCTGGAGGCCGGCTGCCGGTAGGCCGTTTTCCCGGCTGAGGAACGCTGCGGCGCGCTGCTCGATTTCATTCGTGAACGCTGCACCGGAAGCGGCGAGCAGCGAACCCTTTGCGGGTTTTGAGACCTTGCCCTTGCAGAGCTTGAGCGTGGCGAAGAGGTGCAGGCGGGTGCGGGCGCGGGTACAGGCGACGTAGAACAGACGTTTGCGTTCTTCTTCAATCTGTAACTGTGTCTGTGACTTAACCCAGGCGTAGGTGGGGTCGGCTTCGGTTTCGCGGCTGCCGATGGGCGCGAGCAGCAGCTCGCTCCGGAACGGCGAGCCCGCGCGGGTGCGCTCGAGCATCGCGAGCAGTCCGGAGCCGCCGCTGCGGGTTCTACGATCGAGGCCGGGAACGAGAACGACTTCGAAGCCGAGGCCCTTGGCTTTGTGGATGGTCATCAACTGGATGCCGAAGCGTTCGCTGACGCGGGTGTCGGGCGCGGCGCAGAGTTTCTCGAGGCGCAGCTTGAAGTCCCCGCGCAGGACTTCGATGCCGCTGGGCGCAAGCTCGTCGAGCAGGCAGAAGAAGGCGTCGGCGTTATTCCGCGCATTGGCATCGACGCAGGCCGGTCCGCCGAGCGCGGTCCAGGCGCGCTCAAGCCATGCGGCGAGCGAGGTGTTGTTGTCTTCGCTGTAGCGGGTCTGGAGAGCATGCCGGAGCGCTTGCCAGGTGCGCCCGAGCCGCTGCCGGCCGTCGGGTGAGAGCAGCTGGGCGCGTGTCTCGATCAGCTCGGCGACAGGGCGCTTGAGGAGTCTGCGATCGTCGCTGCCGGCGAGGATGTGGAGGTCGTTGAGCGTGAGGCCGCACCATGGCGCGCGCAGCACGGTTAGCCACGCAACGCGCTCGCCGGGATGGAGCAGCGCGCGCAGGAGCATGTGGAGATCGTGGACTTCCTGCCGTTCGGCGAGAGGTTCGAGGTCGACGGCGCGGTAGGGAATACGGCGATCGCGGAGTGCGCGGGTGATGTGCGCGAGGTGATTGCGGGCGCTGACGAGAACGGCAACGCGGTACTCGCTGTCGCCGCGGGCCTCTGCGGAGGTGATGCGGGGGAGCTCGCTTTCGAGGATGTCGAGGACAGCTTGTGTCTCTTCGTCGCGAGTGACGGTTTGGCCTGCGTCGGTATCGAGAAAGCTGGTGTGGAGCTCAAGGCTGTTTTCTATTTCGGCTGCGCGCGGCCACGCGGTTGCCGGGACAAACCGGTCGGCATGTCCGGGTGGGAAGACTTGCGCCAGGCGGCTGTTGAGCGCGTCGACGAGCGCCTGGTGGGCGCGGAAGTTATGGGTGAGCTGGAGCGGGTGGCAGGCGTGGCGCGCGCTGTCTTCATTAGGATCCGGACCGCAGGGCAGCCCGTGTTCGCGGGTCTGGTGGAAGAGCGCGACCTCGGCCTGTCGAAAGCTGTAGATGGACTGGAGCGGGTCGCCGACGAGGAAGACAGAGCGACCGTCGCCCGGCTGCCACTCGCGCATGAGCTCGGCGACAAGGCGGTGTTGCGCGCGCGAGGTGTCCTGGAACTCGTCGATGAGCAGGTGGCGGCGCTGCTCGCTTTCGAGCAGGCCGCGGAGGGTGGTTTCGTCGCGAAGCACCTGCTCGGCGGCCTGGGCGATCTCGACGAAGTCGACGCGGTTGGCTTCAGCGAAGGTGAAGCGGAGCTCAGCGGCAGCGCGGCGCAGGACGAGGAAAGCGGCGCGGAGGGTCTGCCACTGGTCGTCAGTGTAGCCGGGCGCGGGGAGCGAGCGTAATTGGCACAACAGTTGTTGCAGACTCTCAGGGCCAGAGACGAGAGATTGCAGGGAAGCGGAGCAGGCCTTGATGCGGTCCTTATGCTGCTTGCGGCGCTCGTTCTCCTGCTTCGCAGTCGCTTTGTCCGGCGCCGGAAAGCCGTGGCGAATGTTCCAGGCGGCGCGAGGTTCGCCCTCCTTCTTGAGAAAGACAGCGGTAAGAGCGAGCCAGTGTGCATGACCGGTAAAGACGTCGGCGGATGCGCTTTCAAGCAGCAGGGAGAGGTCGTAATCATCGAGGATGGGCTGCTCTAGATTGCCGGCAGCGTAGCGGGCGAGCGCGATCCATTCGGCGAGCAGCTCGGGTTCTGCTTCGGAGAAAGCGGTGAGAGCGTCGAGCACACGCGCGTGCGCGTCGAGGAAGGGTTGTTCGAGCTGCTCGCGCACAGCAGTCCAGTCGATATGACTTGCGGGTGCGAGGGGCAGCACGCCGAGCCAGGCGCTGCGGTTCTGGAGCATTTCGGCCAGCAGCCGCTCGACCTCGGCAAGGTTGTTGTCACGGCGCAGCAGCAGCAGCTCGAGCGCCGCGGCGAGCTCGGGGTCGGACGCATCGCCGAGCAGCGCCGTGGTGCGGCGCGCGGCGGTGTTGTAGAGCGCGCGATCGTTTTCAGCCGGCTGGAGCGAGCCGCCAAGCCGCGCGAGCAGGGGCTGGGCGTGAGCGAGCCGCAGGCAAAGCGAGTCAATCGTCTGCACGTCGAGACGGTGGGGCTGCTCGAGAAGCTGCCAGCTGCAGGCGTCGGCGTGGTGGAGGGCGGCGCGCGCGAGCCGGAGCTCCTGGCTTTCTCCGACACTCGGCGGAGTGTTGCGCGCGGACTCCAGAGCCGTGAGGATGCGCTGGCGCATCTCCGCCGTGGCAGCACGGGTGAAGGTGATGGCAAGGATCTGCTCGGGCTCTTCCACTTCAGCCAAAAGGGCCAGGAAGCGCTGGGTGAGCAGGCTGGTTTTGCCTGCGCCCGCGGGCGCCTGTACCAGGATGGAACGGCTGGTGTCGATGGCGGCGAGGCGAGCATCCGCGTCTTCGGGAAGGCGTGGGGCCTGCACGGTTTGGCCCGGCTTTCCGGGTGGCGGCTCCAGCACGAACAGCGAACCCTGTCTCGCCTCAGGCATGCGCGGCATCCTCCTCGTCCTCGGCTGCGAGCAGATCGACCGCTTGCGAGCGAACGCGGCAGACGCCGTGGAGCGAACAGTATTTGCAGGTCTGGTTGCCGCGTCTGGGGTTGACCGGAGCTTCGCCGCGCAGGAACTCGTTGGCCAGCCGATGCAGCACCGTCTCCCATTCTTCCACCGTGGAGTCGTCGAGGGATGCCGCCTTGAGCGCGCTGCCGATCTGCGCGGCAGGGTCGGTTGTGAGGGCGTGCAGCGCGGTATCGCCGCCCAAGCGGATCTGCGCGAACGCAATGCCGCCGATGCGATCGATGCCGCCGAAGCGCGCATAGACGGGGAGCTGGGGTTCTTCCGGGCGGTCGCCGAACCAGTACTTGGCGCTGACGTCGCCCGCGGTTTTGTAGTCGAGCAGGAGATGGCTTGTGTCTTCAAGCTCGTCGACCCGGTCGACGCGGAGGTGCAGGTGGAGCTCGCCGATGTGCGCGTCGTTGATCTCTTTTTCGAGAGCGATGACGCGAAAGGGGGCGCGGTCCTGTTCGACGTCGAGCCAGAGGCGCAGGCGCAGCGCGAGGCGCTGCCGCTCCAGGCTGAGATAGCGAAGCCGCCAGGGGTCGCCTGCTGCCTGGAGGGTCTGCTCGCGGAAAGCGCGTGCGATGGCGTGGTGCAGCTTGTCGTCGATGCTGCCGTCGCCGATCGCCTGGCGCAGGTCGTCGCGGGTATGGAGCTGGTTTGAGCTCGCGGCGATAGGTTCTGCCGACCAGAGATGCTGGAGGGCGCTGTGGAGCAGGACGCCGCGCTCGGCGGGGTCGAGTCCCCAGGCTTCGGTTTCAAACTCGCCCGAGAAAAGGCGGCGGCTGGCGAAGCTGCGGAAAGCGCATGCGGACTGCTGCTTTAATGCGTCGCTGGCTACCGGCTGTTCGACGGGCCACGGAGCGCCGCGGGACGGCTCGGTGTCGCGGACCACTTCGCAAGGGGTCGGCGGACTGCAGGTGTCGATGGTAAGCGGCGTAAGACTGAGGGCGCGGAGCTGCGGGGCGAGACGAGCCTCAGCGCCGGCGATCCGGCGGGCGTGGCTGAAGACGATGTGCGGCGTGCTCGCAAGAACGCGGCGCAGTTGTTCCTCGGCGAGGGCGAGGTCGGCGGCATTGCTGGCGTGGGGCATGGCGGCATCGCGCTGGACGGACGGCGGGAGCAGCGGGTGCAGACGGCCGCGCGGGGGCCACTGGTTTTCGGTGAGATGGAGAAACCAGACGGCATCGAACGTGAGGCCGGAGGCTTCCGTGGCGCCGAGGATCTGCACCGGAGCGTTGCGGGATTCGGCGGCAAAGAGAGTGGTCTGGGCGAAGCTTGCGAGCTCGTCGATGAACGCGGCGTAGCGCAACGGGGGGCTGACAGTATTAAGGGCCGCGGCCGAGCGCAGCAGGGCGTCCCAGCGCTCGCGGGCCTGATAGGCGATTGAGCCGAGCTCGCGGAAGCCGGGCCAGCCCCAGGCTTCGAGCTGGTCGGCGGCGGCCTGGGCCCACTCCCCGTGAGGACGGGCGCCCGCGGCGGCGGCCCGCTGCTGCCAGAGTGTGGCAGCGCGCAGGCGCTGGGTCAGGACTGCGGGGAAAAGCTGCGGAGAGTCTTCGGCGTGGCGCAGAAGCTTCGCGAGCGAGAGCTCGGAGGTAAGCAGGCCGCCGCGGCGCAGCTCGGTATCGAGCTGGCCCAGCTGCAGCGCTTCCCCGGCGCTGCCGCCCAGAAATCCGCCGGTGAGCAGGCTCGTGATCTCCGCGGCAGGCAGCGGACCCGCGAGCCAGCGCAGAAGCAGCAGCCCGGCGGCGATCAGCGGAATGGAGCTGAGCGGCGCGCCGAGGGAGAACTCGTACGGAAGGTTGTCGTGAATCGAGCCTGCCCCATGCCCAGGCGCGAGCGCGCGGCGAAAGGCGCGGTCAATGGGAGCTTTCGCGCTGCGCAGCTCGGGGACCAGGATGCCGAGGCGCGCGTCCGGATGGGCCGCAAGCCGGGCGCGCATCCACAGGGCACAGCCGCGCAGTTCTTCAGCTTCGTCTGCTGCCGTGCATATCTGCTGTTGAGCGGCTGCGGACCGCGGCGCGGGCTGAGAAATCTCGATGCCGGCGGAGACAAGGGCGCGAAGCAGGCCGGACTGCGCCGGGGTGAAGCGGTCGAAGCCGAGCAGGATGAGCTCGCGCGGGAGAGACGGCGCAAGTGCTGAAACGTGCAGCTGGAGATGCGACGCAAGCAGGGCAGGGGGCAGCACGTCGAACCGCCGGCAGAGTGTGTCGAATGCTTCGGCCCAGGCAAGGAAGCGCGCGGCGTCTTCGTGGGCGTTCTGAAACACGGCTGTCCGGCGGCTCGGGTGCGCGTTGTAGTCGCTCAGCAGGGCGTAGGCGCTTTGTGCCAGCTGCGCCAGGGCCTGCGGCGAAACGACCCGCTGCGCGTCCTGCTGCTGCACCTGCTTCCACAATGCTTCCTCTTCGAGCGAGGTGAGCAGCACGGGCAGATGGGGAAGGCTTTGATAAAGCCCTGTCAGCCAGCTTGTCCAGTCTGTGATCGCGGGGGCCTGCCAGCTTGTGTGGCCCTGGCTGCGTTTATCTTCGGCGAAGGCGCGGCGCAGGGCCCGCGCGGCGCGCACGGATGCTGCAACGATATGCGCCTTGCGGTCGAGCGCTGCCGCGAGTTCAGGGGAAAGTCTTGGCTGGGGGGCAGCGGCCATGCTCGGTTCAGTTTACCTGTGGACGAAGGGCGGCGCGAAAGAACTGTCGGCGAAGGGGGCCATATAAACTGGTCACGTGGCTTCTTCATTGCAAACTGTTTGTGCTGCTGCGGTGTTGGCTTTCCTCGTGTGCGCGGCGGGCTGCCGGAAGTCCTCGCCGAACCTGAACGCGGGGCCTGTGCGCCATTACCCGGTGAACGGCAAAGTTGTCGGCACTAATACCGAGTCCGGCGAGGTCGAGCTGGCTGCCGGGGCGATCCCGGGCTTTATGGACGCGATGACGATGCCGTACCGGCTCAAGGACCCCTCGGACCTGAAGAAGCTGCATCGCGGCGACCAGGTGACGGGTGTACTGGACGTGGGCGGCAACGGGACGGTGCTGGAGCAGGTCAAGGTAACGGACCGCACGCAGGAACGGCTCGATCCGCCGCCGCAGAGCACGCTGAAGCCCCTGGTGCCGGGCGAGGCAGTGCCGGATTTTGCGTTGCTTGACCAGAGCGACAAGACGGTGCACCTGGCCGATTACAAGGGCAAGCTGCTGCTGCTTACGTTTGTGTACACGCACTGCCCGTTGAGCGACTACTGCCCGCGCATGAGCCGAAACTTCGCTGATGTTGACAAGGCACTGGCCGCGCAGCCTGCGCTCTACCAGGGGACGCACCTGCTGACGATCTCATTCGACCCGGCGCGGGATACGCCCGCGGTTCTCAGGTCCTATGGCGGTGCGTACACCGGCCGATATACGAACGAGACCTTTGATCACTGGACGTTTGCGGTGCCCAGCCAGGCGGAGCTGGCGCAGGTGCTGGGATTTTTTGACGTAGGCGCGGTGCCGGCGCCCGGCGGAACGCTGACGCACACGCTTTCCACCGTACTGATCGGCGCAGACGGGCGCATCGCGAAGTGGTACACGGGGAACGACTGGACGGTGCCGCAGGTACTTGCCGACATCAAGGCAACGGCGGGGAAACAGGCATGATCGCGATCATGATGGGCGTGACCGGGACGGGCAAGACCACGGTTGCGAAGGCGCTGGTGAAGCGCACCGGGTGGGAGTTTGCCGAGGGTGACGATTACCACTCGGAGGCGAACAAGGCGAAGATGAAGGCCGGTGTTCCGCTGACCGATACGGACCGCGAACCGTGGCTGGAGGCATTGCACGGGGTGCTTGCCGGCTGGGTGGGCGCAGGAAAAGATGGCGTGATGACCTGCTCGGCATTGAAGGAAAAGTACCGGCGGACGCTTGCCTCCGGTCTTCCTGACGGGCTGGTGCATTTTGTGCTGCTGGAGGCGCCGAAGGCGGTGCTGGTGCAGCGGCTGCGGCACCGCACCGGGCACTTTATGAACCCGGCGCTGCTGGACAGCCAGCTGGCGACATTGGAAATGCCCAAAGAGGCGATCCGGATTTCAGTGCAGGGGACGCCGGAGGAAACGGTGCAGGCGATTCTGGCGAAGCTGGGAGTCGGCTCCGCAGAGGTGAGCGGGCCAAGCCGGTAAGATAGCAGCATGGCGCGACTTACGATTCTGTTCGGCATTATCCTTGGCCTGCTCGGTGTGCTGACGTACATGAACACCGGCAAGCAGTTCCCGACCTCGCTGATTCCCGCGTACTTCGGTGCGATCCTCGCGGTCTGCGGCTTCCTGGCGCGCACGACGGATCTGAAGCGGCGCGGCCTGGTGATGCATATCGCGGTCACCGTCGGCCTGCTCGGTTTCCTCGGCACCGCGAAATCAATCGTGGACTACGTGCGCATGAAGAATGGGGTGCAGTTCAAGTACCCGATCGCGGTGGAAGAAAAGGCGGCGATGGCGCTGCTGCTGCTGGTGTTTGTCCTCTTCTGCGTGCAGAACTTTGTGCGGGCGCGCCGGGCGCGGTTGAGTTAGGGCCTGTTCCCACTACTGAGGCGGCGGCGACGAACGCCAATTTTTTCGAGTTCTAGGAGTGAGGAGCGAACTGTAATGGCTTACTGGAATGACGAGCGACAACGAAATCGGAAAAATTGGCCACGTCCCTCCGGGTTGCGGGTGAGAATCCGGCCATACTTCGTTGTCGCGCTTGACGGTGGTCCCGCCACAGCCTGTGCGCTCCGCCTCGTCTGGCCGGATTGCCACCCCCGCGACATGAACCCGTCGCCGGGGACCCCGGATTTTGACCCGCAACGCCACCGCCTCAGTAGTGGGAACAGGCCCTGATGCGCGGCGGCTCGGCAGTCGGGGGTTCACCCTTGCAGGTGAATGCGGAGCGCAGCGGCGGGAGCCGGAGTGCGATCCGCGCGGCCGCGGGCGAGCAGCCGAAGCGCAAGCCGGACTTAAAAAAGGTGCTGCCTGAGGTCTGGAAGCTGGTACGGCCGCGGCGGTTCCTGCTGCTGTTCGGGCTATTGCTGGTGCTGATCAAGAGCGTCTCAAGCCTGGTGCTGCCGTATACGACTAAGTTTTTGATCGACCGGGTATTCACCCAGCACCACGCGCGATTGCTGGTTCCGCTGGTTGCCATCGTTTTTGCGGCCACAGCGGTGCAGGCAACCACGTCGTATGCTTTGACGCAGTTGCTCTCAAAGGCGGCGCAGCGCATGATTACCGAGCTGCGCGAGCAGGTGCAGCAGCATATCGGGCGGCTGCCGGTTTCGTTTTACGACAGCAATCGCACCGGCGTGCTGGTTTCACGGATCATGACAGACGTCGAAGGAATTCGAAACCTCGTGGGAACCGGGATCATCGAGTTCACCGGCGGTATTGTAACGGCGGTGGTGGCATTTGTAATTCTTGTGCGGGCGAGCGCGAGCATGACGCTGGTGCTCTTCGTCGTGTTGCTGGCGTTCGTGTTCGTCCTTCAAAAAGCGTTCAAGACGATTCGTCCGATCTTTCGTGAGCGCGGGAAAATCAATGCCGAGGTGACGGGCCGGCTGACCGAGTCGCTGGGCGGCGTGCGCGTCGTGAAGGGCTACTATGCGGAGCAGCGCGAGGCACGCGTTTTCTCGGCAGGCGTCCACCGGCTGCTCGCCAATGTGATTTCGTCACTGACAGCGACGAGTCTTCTCGCTTTGTCGGCAACGGCGATACTGGGCGTGGTGGGCGGCCTCGTGATGTTCTTCGGCGGCCATGAAGTGCTGAACCACCGGCTGACTACCGGCGGGTACTTCCAGTACACCGCGATTCTCGCGTTCATGATCGCTCCGATCTTCCAGGTGGTGAATGTCGGGACGCAGTTAACAGAGGCCGTTGCGGGACTGGATCGCACGATGGAAGTGCTGGGCGAGCGCGAAGAGTTCGGCGACCCGGATCGCGAGATGCTGATTCCACCGATCCAGGGCGCGGTGGTCTTCAACGATGTGCGGTTCGCGTACGAGGCGGACAAGCCGGTGCTGCACGGCATTTCCTTTGCAGCGGCGCCCGGAACGGTGACGGCTCTGGTGGGCTCCTCGGGTTCAGGCAAGAGCACCATCATCTCGCTGATCTGCGCATTCCATACGCCGACCAGCGGAAAGATTCTGGTCGACGGGGTCGACCTGGCGAAGGTCGATCTGGCGAGCTATCGTGCGCAGCTTGGGGTGGTGTTGCAGGAGTCGTTTCTGTTTGACGGCTCGATTCGCGACAACATCGTGTTTTCGCTGCCGCACGCCGGCGAGGAGGAGTTTCTAAACGCCTGCCGCATCGCGCGCGTCGACGAGTTCGCGGAGCGGTTTACCGACGGCTACGCAACGATCGTGGGCGAGCGCGGCGTCAAGCTTTCCGGCGGGCAGCGGCAGAGGCTCTCGATCGCGCGGGCGCTGCTCGCGAATCCCCGCCTGCTGATCCTGGATGAGGCGACGTCGTCGCTTGACTCAGAGAGCGAGGCGATGATCCAGGCAGGGCTGAACACGCTGATGCAGGGGCGCACCACGTTCGTGATCGCGCACCGGCTCTCGACGATTCGCAAGGCGGACCAGATCCTGGTCGTCGAAGCCGGGCAGATTGTCGAGCGCGGGACGCATGCGTCCTTGTACGCGCTGGGCGGACGGTACTACGAGCTGTACACGCGACAGCATGGGATTGAGGAGAACCTTTTTCTCGCGCCCGGCGAAGGCGATGTGGAGCCTGTGGCGCGATAAGAGCGCTGTGTTGACGCGGAGTTTGTTTTTCAGGCCGCTGCTATGCTTGCTTCCATGTATTACGATCCAGTCGCGGGCTCGGACCAGGCGCTGCTGATTACGGAGCAGTTGCTGGTTTTTGCTACCGTGGTGGGATCAGTTGGCGCGCTCCCGTCCTTCATCGAGTTTATGACGGAGCGGCGCAAGCGGCGCGAGCGCATCGACCTTTCGCTTGAGGACGAGGCGGTTGTTGCGCTAAGCCCTCGGCTGGCCGGTATGGACGAACTGCTGCGGTCCATTGAAGACCTGGTGGACCGGGCGCGACACCCTGAAGTGTACGAGGACCTGAAGATCGGCAACGAGGTCCTGATCATCGGGCCTCACCAGAGCGGCAAGAAATCGCTGGCGCAGACCATTGCGAAGCTGACCAACATGGAGCGGCTGGTGACGGTGTACAACCCGCGCGACTCCGACGCGCTGGCCCAGGCGAAGAGTTTAGTGCGCGGATACAAGTGGCAGAAGGTGATGCTGCTGTTGCCGCGCATCGACCTGGCCTACAAGGAGAGCGATCCCGAGGTGCTGGCGGAGCTTGACGCGCTGATCGAGAGCACGTCCGAGCGGGCGAATGTGCTGGTCGTTGCAACAGCAACCACGTTTGTGCCGGATTCGGACCTGGACAACACCTTCGGCATCAAGCTGGTGCTGCCGGGCGCGGAGGTGCTCGAGACCGAGCGCCGGGAGATTCCCGAAGATGCGCAGCGGATGTTTGAGGCAGTGGCGCAGTTCTACCTGCAGGAGGCGCGGCGCAGGGGTTTTGCGCTGGAGGGGATTACGGATGGCGCGTTTTGCGAACGGGTGCTCGAGGGCGCGATGAATCCGGCGGAGATCGAGGATATTGTCGTCTTATGCGAAACGACGGCGTTGTTTCGGCGCAGGACACGGAGGAATACCGGGCTGGTGATTACGCCGGAAATTCTAGAGACGGCGATCGAGCGGGTGATTGTGGGTTAAGTAGCTTCGTCTCACGGGTGAGACGAAGCTACTTGATAAAGGCAAGACCGCCTGCGCGGCTGGCGGCCATTTCATGGCGGGTTCTCGTTTTATGCGGCAATAATGGCTACCGCGGCCCTCGCGTTGCTCGGGGCTTGCGGTCCGTCATTCGCAAGAAACAAACTCATTCGGCATCGCGCCAGAGCTTTGCGAAAAGTTTGTCAGCTTCCAGATAAATTTCGGTCCCGGCGACTTCCAGGCGGGTTTTCTCGATCCAGGCGTCACCTTCGCAGACGCGCGCGGTTCTTGTTGCCGGGTCGAGAAGCCAGATGTTGGGGATGCCCATGGTGCGGTAATCCTGCGCGAGCCGCTGCGTCTCGGTGTAGCTATCGCCGGGTGAGAGGATTTCGATGACGAGCAGCGGCGGGGTCACGAGTGTTTCGGGCCAGCGGCCTGCTGTGTCAACGACCACATCCGGGAGGCGGACACGGGCTGGGGAGACGCGTGTGCGCACACCAACAGCAGCCTCAACCTTCCACCCCACATGCTGCCCAAACCACATCGAGAGAAGCGCCTGCGATCTGCCGTGGATTGAGGAGCCGCCTGCACGCTCCCTCAACTCGCCGTCAATGTATTCAACATCCGGGTTGTAGCTGTAGTCGTGGAGGTACTCGTCGATACTGACGGTAATTGTGTGAGCGGCCATCGGGTGTTCCTCACTTGGGTTGTACGATAGGCCTCGTTTATCTTGCAGCACCTTCCAGCGTGGCGGCGCAGCGGTTGAGGGCTTCGGTGATAACGGCGAGCTGTTGCTGGGCGACGCTCGCGTTTTTGGCGTCGAGGGCTTCGTTGACGCCCGGGATGACAACGGCAGCATAACCGGTGTACTGGCCTGGCGCGTAGATGGTGTGTTTGTACCAAGGGCGGTTGGGCAGGCCTGCTTCCGAGAGCAGGTCTTCTTCGGCGGCGCGCAGGGCGGTGTTGAGGGCGTTATCTCCGGTGGCCGGTGCGTCAGCTTGTCTGGAGTGGACGGCTTCGGCGGCTGTGAGCATCTTCTGCGCTGCGGCGTCGGCGGCCGTGGTGTCGAGCGTGAGGCCCATGTCCTGGGCTTTGGTTTTGGCGGCGTCGAGGTATTCGGCGATCTCCTTAGCGTACGTCACGTAATCGTAGGGCAGAACGTCCGCGTCGGCCATGTGCAGAACTTCAAGCCCGAAGACGCGGGCCTGCTGCTGCTCGTAAACGAAGGTGGGGTCTGCGAACTTGGTGAACCAGGCGTAGTTGTCAAAGACAGAGTGATAAACGCCGTAAGGGCCGTCGGAGCCGATGTCGGTCGAAGGAACGCCGAGGTGCTGGATGAATGGCGTGTAGTCGGAGCCGGAGCCGAGGTCGCCGATGTGGACAGCGTCGGTCGTGGTGCCGGCGCCGGGGCGGTGTTCGTCGAAGCCGTTGTTCGCGTCGCGGTGGCTGTGCTCTTTCTGCGAGGCAGCCCACGCGGCGTACACGCTGGTGTTTTTGGGGCTGGGGACTTCCTTCGTGACTTCACGGACGAAATTCTTAAGCGACGGGACGGCGGAGGAGTTGAAGTCGGGACCGGAGACGCCGACGTCCATATTGAAGTAGGCGGAGGCTTGTTTCAGTTCGGCTGCGTGCTGCTCGGCCCACTCGGTTGAGCCGATGAGGCCTTCTTCCTCAGCGTCCCAGCTGGCGAAGATGACGGTGCGCTTCGGCTTCCAACCCTCTTTCAACAGCGTACCGATGCCGTGGACGGCTTCAAGCATGGCGGCTGTGCCGCTGTTCGGGTCGACGGCGCCGTAGGTCCAGGCGTCGCGGTGGTTGCCGGCGATCACCCAGTTGGAGGGGTCTGACGCGCCCGGGATCTTGCCGATGACATCCCAGATGGTGCGGTAGGCGTAGTCCTCCTTGAGTTGCAGGTGGACGGAGATGTCGTCGCCGCCGCCGACGTGATAGTGAAAGGGCAGCGCACCCTGCCAGCCGGAGGGCACGCCCGGGCCGCCGAGATTTTCAAGGATGGGCTGCGCGTCCTGATAGGAGATGGGCAGAGACATGATTTTGGGCTGGCTGGTCGCCTGGTCGGGCGGGGTGCGTTTGGACTCGGGCAGGTCGGGGGTAGAGTCGATGCCGGGAGTAGTGACATCGCCGGGGTACTGGAACATGTACTGGATCGAGCCGCGCTGCACTCCGGTGGCCGGGCGGTAGGGACCGGCCGGATAGATGTCGCCGCGCGCGTAGCCGTCATCGGCAGGGTCGGAGTAAATGAGGACGCCGGCGGCGCCGTGCTGCTGGGCGATGAAGGCCTTGACGCCGCGATAGTTGGTGCCGTAGCGGACCAGGACGATTTTGCCCTTGACCGAGATGCCGAGCGCGTCGAGACGGGCAAAATCGGCGGGCGTTCCGTAGTTGGCGTAGACGACGGGAGCGGTGACGTCGCCGGAAGCCGATGAGCTGTTGAAGCCGGGCATGACGCGCGGATCGTCCTGAAAAGGGTCGCTCGAGACGTGCTCAGGGGTGGGCCCTTGCAGCAGGACTTTGCCGTCTTTGCCGAGAACGGTGAGGTGCTGCGCGCCGGGGTGGTTGAGCCACGCAGTGTACTTCACAATTTCAGTTTCGAGACCGGCGGCGCGGAACTTTTCGGCGACGTACTGGGCGGTTTTGTAGTCCTCAGGCGAGCCGGCGATATGGGGTTCGGCGGTGAGCGTCTTGAGCTCTTCCCCGGCGAGCTTTGCGTCGGGTACGGCGAGGAAGTCGCGATCCCATTTGGCTTGTTCGGTTGTGAAGTCGTGAAAGCCGAAGACCTGCTGCGGGAGCGCGGGCATGTCGGGGGAAGGAGCAAGCGCGAAGAGCGAAAGGCCGAGAGCAGAGGCGGGGAGAAGAACAGCGGCGAGGCGTAGGGGCAAGCGACAGCGCTCCTTGTGCGGGATGCGTTTGAGTGTACTGCCGGGTGCGGCAAAGGCAAAACGTTCCTTGTGCGGTGAATGTTGCTGCTGGACAGCGCCGACGGGCGGGGCGCAGATGAGCTGCGCCGGAGGCCGCGTGCGCACGCAAGCAATCTACGTGGAGCGGCAGCGATCCGCAAGCGGGGAGTAACGGCTCAGGGATGATTTGCCGGCTGCCGGAGCTGCTGCTGCACGGCCACGCACACCTTGCGGTACTGGGCGATGAAGTGCGCCGAGAGGAAGAATGCCAAGGCAGCCAGAATGGCGGAGCCGGCGGAGATCTGCCAGCTCTCTTTCGCGGCGCGAGCACCGGAGAGCGCGCGGATGCTGAAGACAAACAGCGTGGCGGCGCAGACGGCCAGGACGGTGAGCTCGGGGAGCTGCTCGCACAGTACCGTCGCGCGCGAGGGCCAAGTGAGATAGCCGACGGCTACGGCCAGCAGAACGGCCAGCACCAGCAGGGCGGTGTGAGGCAGCCGGCGGCGCTGCCTCACACCGGTTGCGCTTCTTTGGCCGCGGCTGGATTCATCGCAGCCACGGTTGCCGGCGACGGCGCATGGATGACGCCGAGCTCAGTGATGATGGCGGTGACGTACTTGGCAGGGGTGACGTCGAAGGCGGGGTTTTCGATGTCGACGTGGTGCGGGGTGAGCTGCCTGCCGCCGTGGTGGGTGACCTCAAGCGCGGCGCGCTGCTCGATCTCAATGCCCTCGCCGGTGGGCGTAGCGATGTCAACGGTGGACCACGGCGCGGCAACGTAGAACGGGATGCCGTGCTCCTTTGCAAGGATGGCGACGCCGTAGGTGCCGACTTTGTTGGCGACATCGCCATTGGCGGCGATGCGGTCAGCGCCGACGATCACGGCTTGAATCTTGCCCTGGCGCATGAGGGCGGCGGCCATGTTGTCGCAGAGCACGGTGGTGGGGATGCCGTCGTGCATCATCTCCCACGCGGTGAGGCGCGCGCCTTGCAGAAAGGGCCGCGTTTCGTCAGCGTAGACGCGGATAGTTGCGCCGTCCGAAACGGCCGAGCGGACCACGCCAAGCGCGGAGCCGTAGCCGCAGGTGGCGAGCGCGCCGGCGTTGCAGTGCGTAAGGACGCCGCCCTGCCTGGGTAGCAGCGGCCCGCCGTAGGCGCCCATGGCGCGGCACGCGGCAATGTCTTCGACGTACATCTGCTGCGCTTCTTGGATGAGGCCTGCGCGGACTGTCTCGACGGTTGCGCCCGGCTCGCTCGCAAGGGCTTGAAACCTGACACGCATCCGGTCAATAGCCCAGAAGAGGTTGACGGCGGTGGGCCGGGTAGAGGCGAGCGTTCTGCAGATTATGTCGAACTCGGGGCGGAGTTCGGCGAGCGTTTGCGCGGGGCTGCCCTTTACGCCGAGAGCAATGCCCATGGCAGCGGAAACACCGATGGCAGGCGCGCCGCGGACCACCATGGTGACGATTACCTCCGCCACTTCCTGGTAGGTGGTGGTGAGCACGTAGGTTTCTTCAAGCGGAAGCCTGGTCTGATCGAGAAAGCGGACGCCGGCGTCAGTCCATTCAAGTGTGGGGATCATCCTGGACAGGATATCAATCTTTAACGAGGTTTGAACCGGGCTGGCCCACGCTAGAGCTCATTGTCTTCGTCAAAGCCAGCAAACAGGTCGTTCAGGTCGACATAGATGGGGCTGTTCGTCACCTCGAAACGAGAAACAGTTTGCGGAGCGGCGCCGTGTGTACAAACAAATCCCGCCCGGTCTTCAGGACTAAGAATCCATACGTTGGGTACACCCATCATCAAGTAGTCCTGTACGCGCGTCACGGTGTTTGCGAAGCTATCTGACGGCGAAAGTATTTCGATAACGATGAGCGGTGGTGTGGTCAGAATCTCCGGATGACGGCCTGCGTGATCGACAACCACATCGGGTAGACGAACCCGCGCGGGTGAAACCTGGGTTCTGGACGCAACCCCGGTCACAATTTTCCACTCTTTTCGATGCTGGTAGAACCACGCGCTCAGGGCGACCTGCAGGTTTGAGTGTGTCCACTGAACCACAGGCTTCTCCTTTAACTCGCCGTCGATGTACTCAAGGTCCGGACGGTAGCTGGTGCGCCGGTATTCTTCGAGGGACACAACCGTGGACGCTGCCATTGGAACCTCACCCAGGCCGCTGTTGGCCTAGGCCCAGTATAAAGCCCTTCCGGCTCCGATGAGCTGAGCTCCGTTGGCTATACTCGCCCTATGCTTGCTCCCATCAGATTCCTCTGGAATGCGACGCGCGGCTCCCGGCTGCGTCCGTGGCGCAGTCCGTATATCCGGTGGCGGATCGAGACATACTCCGGGCTGCATGCTGAGGCGCTGACGGGCTGGGACGTGGTGCGATTTACCTGGCGAGAGCGGCGGCAACTGCTCAGTTTTTTGCGCTGGACCGCGGAAATCGCGGCGCTTGCCGATCGGGGCGGCGATGCATAAGCGACCCGTCTGCCTGGCGATACTGATGGTGCTGGCCTGTGCCGCTGCAGGAGCGCAGCAGAGTCCGCAGGCTGCCGCGCCCGAGAACGCGCCCCCGACCTTCCGGGTGAGCTCGAACATCGTGCTGGTGCCGACTCTGGTCGAGCAGAAGAGCGGCGCGGTGATCTACGGACTGGGCGCGGACGCGTTTTCGCTCACGGATAATGGTGTGCCGCAGAAGCTCCATGTAGATGACGACCTCGACACGACTCCCGTGTCGCTGGTGGTTTGTCTCGAAAAGGGCCGGTCGAGCGAGCTGGAGTTCGAAAAGTTCGCCCGGCTTGCGCCGCTGTTGAACCTGTTCCTCGGCACCGGCAACGGCGAGGTTGCGCTGCTGGAGTTCGATTCGAAAGTCGAGTTCCAGGAAGACTGGACGCATGACACGGACCAGCTGCAGACCGACCTCGACCAGCTGGAGCCCGGAGACGGCGGGGCGGCACTGCTGGATGCCTCGGGCTATGCCATCTCCATGCTGGAGCAGCGGCCCGCGGATCGCCGCAGGATCCTGCTGCTGGTGAGCGAGTCGCGCGACCACGGCAGCAAGCAGGTAACGGCGAAGCAGCTAGTGGAGCGCATCGGCACGAGCAATACGCTGGTGCTGAGCTTGACGTGGTCGCCCGCAAAGGCGGAATCCCTTGCGCAGTTGATGAATCCAGGAACGGGCGGCATCAATCCGGTCGAGCTTGTGCTGCTGGCGATCAGCGCGATGAAGGCAAATGCGGCGAAGTCGCTGGCGGTGATGAGCGGAGGCGAGGCTATGAGCTTTACCTCGGAGCATTCATTTGAGGATCGCATTTCTGAAATGGCGAGCCATGCGCGCAACCGGTACATGCTGAGCTTCCGTCCGACCGAGCTGACGCCGGGCCTTCATCGGCTGCAGGTAAACTTGGAGGGCGACCTGCCGGCGAAAGTGGTAGCACGCGCCGACTACTGGGCTGGAAATCCTGATAGCTCACAACCGTAACATCGCGAACATGAGGGAACAGATGAGTGAAACAGTAAAGCTGCACGCTGCGGACGGATTCACGCTAAGCGCCTATGTGGCGAAGCCGGAGGGCACACCGAAAGGGGCAATCGTCGTTGTACAGGAGATCTTCGGGGTGAACCACCACATTCGGAGCGTGGCCGACAGCTACGCGGCAGAGGGCTACCTGGCGGTGGCGCCTGCGTTGTTTGACCGCTATGAGCCTGGCTTCGAGGTGGGTTATGACGCGGCCGGGAGGGAAAAGGCGATGGCCATTCTGCCCAAGCTGAACATGGAATGGGCCGCAGCCGATACGCTTGCAGCCGTTACCTATGCTCGGGACGAGTACAAGACAAAGGTCGCGGTGGTCGGTTTCTGCCTGGGCGGCAGCATTGCATGGATGGCGGCGGCACAGATGCCTGTGAGCGCGGCGGTCGGGTACTACGGCGGGTACATCGCCAAGTTCAAGGATGCCGAGCTGAAGGCGCCGGTACTGCTGCATTTCGGGGAACAGGATCAGCACATCCCGATGCGCGACGTGGAAGCGATCAAGCAGGCGCACCCGGAAGTGCCGGTATACACATATGATGCCGACCACGGCTTTAACTGCGACGAGCGCGAAAGCTACAACGCGCCGGCGGCAAAGCAGGCGCGGGAACGGACGCTCGCGTTTCTGAAGGAGCATCTGCAGACGCCGAACGGGAACGCCGCGCGCTAGCGGGGTGGAATAAAGCGGGCCAGCGGGATCTGTTTCGCTCTCGTGCATTTTCCCGCCCCACATTTCGCGTCTACCGCACAGCCCGGCGCATCTAGTTGCGAAGGCTTTCGATAAAGATTTGCCTTGCGGAGAGCTGATGCCGGGTGAGTACGACGCAAACTGGAGACCAAGGGTCAATCCGTGGCTGATTGCAGCCACGGTGGCGCTGGCTGCTTTCATGGAGGTGCTGGATACCTCGATTGCCAATGTCGCGCTGCCCTATATCGCCGGGGGCCTGGGCGCGAGTGAAGACCAAAGCACCTGGGTGCTGACCTCCTATCTGGTGGCTAACGCGATTGTGCTGCCGATGGGCGGCTGGGCTTCGAGCGTGCTTGGCCGCAAGCGATTTTTCATGAGCTGCATCGTGATCTTCACGGTCGCTTCGTTCTTTTGCGGCCTGGCTCCTTCGTTGGGATTGCTGCTGGTCTGCCGGGTGGTACAGGGCGCAGGCGGCGGCGGCTTGCAACCGATGGCGCAGGCGATCATGGCGGATTCATTCGATCCGTCAAAACGAGGCTTGGCCTTTGCGCTGTATGGACTCGTGGCGGTGCTGGCGCCCTCGATCGGACCGACGATCGGCGGCTGGCTGACGGACAGCTATAGCTGGCGCTGGATCTTCTACATCAACATCCCGGTCGGCATGCTGGCATTTTTTCTCACTTCGCGGCTGGTCGAAGACCCGCCGTGGAGCAACCATGACATGAAGAACTTTTTCAAAGTCGACTACATCGGCATCGCGCTGCTGGTACTGGCAATGGGAGCTATGCAGATCACACTCGACAAAGGCGAAGAGAAGGACTGGTTTGGGTCGCACTTTATCCAGACCTTCGGCTCGATCTTCATCGTCAGCTTTATTCTGCTGATCATCTGGCAGTGGTGGGGGGCGAAGTCTCCGCTGATCGAGCTGCGCCTGTTGAAGAGCAGAAACTTCGCGGTTTGCTGTTTCCTGATGCTGCTGACCGGCGGTCTGCTGAACGCGACGACCGTGCTGCAGCCGCAGTTCCTGCAAACGCAGATTGGCTATACCGCCTTCATTGCAGGGCTGTCGCTTGGGGGCGGCGGCATTTCGCTGCTGTTCATGATGCCGCTGGCAGGGCAGGCCGTTTCAAAGTTCCCGGCGCGCAACATCATCGCGTTCGGATTCTGCTGTTTCGCATTCGCGTTTTACTACACGGCCACCCACCTGAACCTGGGAATGTCGTTTGCTACCGCCTCGTGGATGCGCGTTGTCCAGATCTTTTCGATTCCCTTTGTCTTCATCGCCGTGACCACGGCGGCGTACTTCGGGATGCCGCGTGAGAAATCGAACCAGATCTCCGGGCTGATCAATTTTGTCCGCAACATCGGCGGCTCGATCCTGATTGCGCTGACGAATGCGGAGGTGACCCAGCGCGGGCAGTTTCATCACAACCAGCTGCTGAAGTATATGGTGCCGGCAGGCAGAAACTACCAGCAGAACTACGGCATGTATCACGGTACATTTACCGGGAGCGCAGGCAGCGCCAACGCACAACATCTGGCAAACGGCCAGCTAATGAACAACCTGCAGTCCCAGGCGGTCACGCTGGGGTATGTAGATGTGTTCTGGCTGCTCTGCGCGGCGTCGATCATCATGATTCCTATGGCGTTCCTGCTGCAGAAGAACAATCCGCGGGCCGGGCAGAAGCAGGAAATCGCCGCTCATTAAAGCATTCGGGCCTCGACACCAACAGCAAGAATGTTTTCAAGCTGCAGGCATTTCTTCGGAGAGTATGGCGAGCAGCGCATCAAGTCCTCGACCGGCAACGCCGGGATCCTATTCTCACGCCTGGCGCGCTCTGCGCGGGCGCAACTTCCGGTTGTTTTTTTCCGGGCAGAGCGTCTCGCTGATCGGCACCTGGATGACGCGGGTCGCAACCTCGTGGCTGGTATACCGGCTCACCGGCTCATCGCTGCTGCTGGGTACGGTGAGCTTCGCGGGCCAGATACCCACGTTCCTGCTGGCGCCGTTTGCGGGTGTGCTGGTGGACCGGCTGAACCGCCGGATGGTGCTGATCGCAACCCAGGCCGCCGCGATGGTGCAGTCGCTCGCGCTGGCCGCGCTGACGCTCTCGCATCGCGTCACCATTCACGAGGTGCTGGGGCTGAGTGTGTTCCAGGGCGTGGTGAACGCGTTCGACATGCCGGTACGCCAGTCGTTTATGGTGCAGATGGTCGACGATCGCGCCGATCTGCAGAACGCCATCGCGATCAACTCCTCGATGGTGAATGCGGCGCGGCTGGTGGGGCCGTCGCTGGCCGGCATCATCATCAGCCTGTCAAACGAGGGCTGGTGCTTCCTGATCGACGGGATGAGCTACATCGCGGTGATTGTATCGCTGCTGCTGATGCGGATCACCGCGCCGAAGCTGAAGCGCGCGGCGACCGGCATGGTGGAGCAACTGCGGGAGGGCTGGGTGTATGTTTCGGGCTTCCGGCCGATCCGGACGATCCTGCTGCTCTTTGCGGTCGTGAGCCTGATGGGCATGCCGTATATGGTGCTGATGCCGGTATTTGCCGCGCGGGTGCTGCACGGCGGTGCCCATACCCTCGGTTTCCTGATGGGAGCGGCTGGGGTCGGATCGCTGATTTCGGCTCTTTCGCTGGTGCTGCGGCGCTCGGTGCGCGGGTTGCTGAAAATGCTGCCGATTGCGGCGTGCGTGTTCGGGGCGGGGCTGGTAGCGTTTGGCTTCTCCAGCGTGTTGTGGCTCTCGATGCTGCTGATGGTAGTGGTGGGCTGGGGCATGATGCAGGGGCTTACGGCGAGCAACACGATCATTCAGACGCTGGTGCCGGAGGACAAACGCGGACGCGTGATGAGTTATTACACGATGGCGTTTGTCGGGATGGCGCCGTTCGGCAGTCTGCTGGCCGGCAGCCTGGCTCACGTGGTGGGCGCTCCCCGCACGGTTGAAATGACCGGCGCCGCCTGCTGCCTGGGAGCGCTATGGTTCTTCCGCCAGATGCCTGCCGTGCGCATGGATATGCGGCCTCGATACGAGGAGCTTGGTATCCTCGTCCCCGCGAAGACAGTGGACGTCGAGCAGGCCGGTCCCAACTGAGCCGGACCGACGTACAGGCCTCGACACTGTCCGGCGCGGCAGATCGAAGTGAACTTCCCCAGAGCGAGAGGACGAGTTAAGGGAGGTCCCGGCGGTTTTGCGGCTTAGCGGGAGCGGTGCTGCCACGTGTGGACGTAATCGATGGTGTAGGTGGATGGCAGATCGGTGTCGGCGGGCAGGCCGAACCAGTTGGGCTGGATTTCGGCATCGAGGATAAGTGTGGCCGGCGTGAACCAGCGGTCGTTGGCGATGCGGCGTTTGAGGCGGCCGTCGAGATAAAAGTCGATGAACTGCGGACCCCAGTCGACGGCGTAGATGTGGAAACCTTCAGACGGGTTGAAGTCAGTGCTCGTGACGCCGCGGTTGTGGAAAGAGGCAGGGGCGCCTGCAATCTGAAATACATGCAGCGACATAAAGACCTGGTGCGGATTGGCGGGGGCCCTCCCAGCCATCTCCGCGATGTCGATTTCGTTGGTGTTGCCGGCCTGGTTGGCTGCGAGCCAGATGGCGCTGGAGCCGGCCGAGGCCATGGCGCGGGCACGGACCTCCACATAACCGTAGAGAAGCGACGCGGTGCTTTGGACAGCGCCGGTGGTGTAGTCGTGAAACCCGAGCTTTGCCTGTGCGGGGTCGACAGCCTGCCTGCGCAGCTGGATGTGGAGCATGCCGCCGGAGACGGAGACGTTGGCGGGTGAGAAGGGCGCCGGCGGACGGCCTCGCCAGCCGGTGATAGCCGGGTGCCACCTGCGCAGGTCGAGCGTGTCGCCTTTGAAGTCGTCAGTGAATGCGTCGACCGGAACCCAGCCGCCGGCGTTGTGCGGGTCAGAGAGCGGGAAACGGGAGGAAGCTGCGGGGACTGGCGTGGAGAGAGGCTGCGCAGCCGCAGGATGTACGCTACCGCGGGCGAGCGCAAGCAGGAAAAGAAGCGCGCACAACGTCGTGGAACCGATGGTTGCGCAACGCGCGGGGCGAGCGTGGGTGAGTGAAGGCATGCGGAGTTAAGGGGAAGCTACCGCGCCGAGGCGCAGCTGCCGGACGCTGCGCGGCGAGGAGCGCTGCTGCGATGAGATGAGGGAAGGGCTGCTGCTGCCTGCACGCTCGCCGGCTGTAGGATGCGGGGGCTGGATGGAGCGCTGGGGCGGCCTGGCGGACGCGGCACTGTCAAGATAGACGCGCTGCATGCGAGAGCTGCTGTGCAGGCCGTTGGCAAAGGCGAAGGCGACGAGGCCAGTGCGACCACTTACCTTGAGCTTGGCGTAGACGGAGGTGAGGTGATGACAGACTGTGGCTTCGGCGATGTGGAGCTCAGAAGCTATGATTTTATTGCGTAAGCCATCGCAGACCATGCCGATGAGCTGGCGCTCGCGATGGGTGAGACGGTCAAGATTGCCGGGCTGCGAAGCCGCGCTGCCTCCGCGGGCAAACTCGGAAGCGAGCAGTGCCTCGGCAGTGAGCGAGCCGATATGCATGCGGCCGCGGGCGACGCGCAGCACGGCTTGTATCGCGGTGCGGGCAGAGTCGTGCGTGTTGATAAAGCCGGTGGCGCCGAGGCGGAGGGCGCGGCGGCGTTCGTCGAGAGTTTCAGGCATGCCGGAGCAGATGAGCTTTGCGGAAGCGGTGATGGAATGGACGGCATCGCTCACCTCGTGAGAATCAGGCTCGATGAGCGGCCAGCCAAGGATAACGATCGAACCCCGGCGGGAAGCGAGCGCGGCTTGTAACTGGGAAAGGCTCGCCGCCTCCGCAACGACAGAGATACGCGGATCGGCCTGGAAGAATTGTGTAAACCCGGCGATAACTACTGGGGAGCCATCGGCAAGAACCACAGGGACTGCATTCATATTGACCTCTCGCGCACGAAGCTATTCGTACCGCGTCGACCGAAGTGTACGAGGGGAGAAAGCATGCTGCCGCGGGTTGCTGTGAGGCTTGCGTTAGCCTCTACCGCAACGTCCCCGCTTACGAGCGCGCTTTCTTAAAGCGCAGGGCTGCAAAGTTCATCTATAACGAAGAGAGCGGTGCAGCGGCGGAACAAGGACGCGGAATGAGTATATGCAAAAACCGCTGCAGGACCTCTGGAAAAAGCAGTAAATACGGGAAACAGACAAACCACACAAAGTAACCAGGTATCTACAAGTGATATCGCGCAGAACTGGGATATGAAGTAGCTGATGATCCCATTGATTAAGCGGTACGTCAACACCACCTACGTCTGTAGAGAGTTGATGATTTGTTTTGTACGTTTCGACGCCATCTATACCCCTTACGTAACCGTTTCTACTGCTCACCTTTGGCTATATTTCGCTGTTACCCGGTAATGGCAGAAAACGCCGGTATGCTTCCGGCAGGTTAGCCTATCCAGATTTATCAGGAGCAGCTATTGCGGGAGCAAGAGAGTCACGGCATAGTTTGGATGCCTGACAGAAGTTAGCCGGCCAGGGCTCACCCCCAGGAAAGATGTGAACTTGCCATGTTGAGAATGAAACGTGCGTTCATGGTAATGATCGCTTGTGCGGGCGTGGCCTTGACCCATGCCGGCTGGGCGAGCGGGCCTGGTGAGCAGCCACCGGCCGTGCTGCTGCCAGGTGACACGCCTACAGCGGACGCCCAGCTAGTGCGCAGAGATACGCCCTACGTTGTGCGCCAGGGAGATGTGCTGGAGCTGACGTTTGCGCTATGCCCTGAGTTTAACCAGCAGGTCACGATTGAGCCGGATGGAGCAGTCGGGCTGAAAGATGTTGGGGAAGTGCAACTGGAAGGTAAGTCGCTGGCGGATGTAACTGAAGCCGTGACGAAGGCCTATGCGTCGATCATGAAGTCTCCGGAAGTTGCGGTAAGCCTGAAGGACTTTGAACGCCCGTACTTTATCGCGGCCGGCGAGGTGGCGCACCCTGGCAAGTATGACCTGCGATCGTCCTTCACGATCGTCGAGGCGGTCGCGATCGCCGGGGGCTTCAACGATAACGCGAAGCACACGCAGGTGGTGCTGTTTCGGCACGTGGGTGGGGACGGTTTTGAGACACGGGTGATTGACGTGAAGGCGCTCCTGGCGGCGAAGGACCTCAACCTGGACGTGCACCTGATGCCCGGAGACGTGGTGTATGTGCCGAAGACCAAGTTTGCGCATGTCAAGCCGTTCCTGCCTAACTCCAGCTTGTTTCTCGACCCACTTACGTTTTAGCGAGAATGACTCATGATGAATGAAGGTCTGGAACTTCGCACTCCGGAGCGGCGGGTAATACCGACGCCGGCCGGGCTGCTGGCGCTGCTGAAACGGCAGCGCTGGGTGATGCTGGCAACGGCGGTGATTGTCGCGGTGGTGATGGTGCGCTCCGGGATACTGAAGCCTGCGTATGTGGCACAGATGAAGATCCTGGTTCTCCGCCACCGTGTGGATGCGGTGATCACGCCGCAAGCGAACTCGCCGGTGCAGTGGGACAGCAACCAGATCACCGAGGAGGAGCTGAACTCAGAGGTAGAGCTGCTGACGAGCAGCGACCTGTTGCGCCAGGTGGTTGTGGAAACAGGATTGGACCGCGACCCGGCGCTGGGCGCCCAGGCGAACACGCAGAGGCGGATTGCGGCTGCGGCTTATATGCTCGGCAAGCACCTTAAAACAGAATCCGTGCGCAAGACGAACGTGATCTCGGTGCAGTATGAATCACCCGATCCTGAGCTGGCGAGCAAGGTATTGACGGCGCTTTCGGAGTCATACATCGCGAAGCACCAAGAGGTGCTTCGGCCTTCGGGAGAGTTCAAATTCTTCGACCAGCAGGTGGCGCAATACCGGCGCTCGCTGCTGGACTCGCGCAAGGAACTCGCGGACCTGGGAGAGATGAGCGGCGTGGTCGCCCCGGACATGGAACGCGACCTGACGGTGCAGCGGGTCGTGGAGTTTGATGAGAGCGCACACCAAGCGCAGGAGTCATCAGAGGAAGACCGGGCGCGACTGAATGCGCTGCGGCAGGAGCTGGGAACAACGGCGCCGCAGGTAACAGCGACGGTGCATACCGCGGCCAACGAGCCATTGCTGGACTCGATGCAGCAGAACCTGAACGCGCTCGAGATGAAGCGCATAGAGATGCTGCAGCGGTACCAGCCGACGTACAGGCCGGTGCAGGACCTGGAGGAGCAGATCGCTGCGGAGAAGGCGCAGATCGAGCAGGCGAAGACGAAGCACGTACAGGAAGAGACAGTGGAGCTAAACCCGAATTACCAGGCGCTGCAGCTTGAGATCGCGAAAAATGAGGCGGATGTGCGCGCGATGGCTGAGCGGCAACGGAAAGATGCAGGGCTTGCGGAGCAATACCGGCAAACCGCGGTGCGGCTGAACCGGCAATCGCTGGACCGGGAAGAGCTGATGCAGGATGCAAAGGCGCAGGCGGAGAACTATGTGCTGTACATGCAGCGGCGGGAAGAGGCACGGATCAGCGATGCGCTCGACCAGCGCGGGATTGTGAATGTGGCGATCGCGGAGCATCCGGCGGTGCCGTCGTTCCCGAAGAAGACGCGGGATTACGGGCTAATGATGATGGGGCTGATGTGCTTTACCTTCAGCGTTTCAGCTGCGGTGGTGACGGATATGATGGCGCCCTCGTTCCGCACGGTCGAGGAGACGGCGACGTATCTGGATGCGCCCGTGCTGGCGTACCTGCCGAAGCATACCGAAGGCGAGCGCAGGGAGTAAGTGCGGCTTGCTGTTGAGGGATGAGTAACTGCGCGAGTGTTGAAAGGACGGAGCCATGCCTTATGCCAACGTATTGAAGCAGGTAGAGACGCAGCGGGATGAAATCGGGGAGGCACCGGACTTGTGGACGGCGAGCGAGTTGCCGCGCGCAGGCAAGTTCGCAGGTACGAGGGGCTGCCGGCCGTACACGATCTCAAGAGCGCGGCGGGACGAGATGCTGCAGATGGTGCAGCGGCTGTTCCTGGCAGATAATCTTGAGCCGCTGCAGAAGGTAATGTTTTGCGGCGTGGACGGGAACAGGAGCAGCGAGGTGTGCGCAGCCGCGGCCACGGTGCTGTCAGGGCAGATCGCCGGTAGTGTGTGCATGGTGGACGGCGGGTTGGAAGCAGCGGAGCTGTCAAAGCTGTTTGGAGTGAAGCGCGGACTGGTGCAGCCGCGGAGTGGAAAGAGCTGTCTGGCGCAGTGTGTGCCTGTGGCCGGAAACCTTTACCTCGCAGGCACGGGAGTGCTGGCGGGCTGCGATGGAGGGATGGCTCCGGCAAACGAGCTGAGGCAGCGGGTGACACTGCTGGCCAGCACCTTCGATTACCTGCTGTTTGACGCGCCGGGGGTCAACACGACTACGGATGCTGCGCTGTTAGGGCAGGTGGTTGGGTCGGCGGTGCTGGTTTTGGAAGAAAAGACGACCCGGAGAGCGGCGGCGGCAAAAGCAAAGCTACGCCTGGAAGCAGGCACAGTGACGCTGCTGGGAACGGTTCTGACGCAGAAGTAAGCCTGATTCAGGTGTGTGACGCGCGCAGGAAGCGCGTGACGGTATGAAGAGTGACTGCGAAGAACGATCGGGCTCCCCAAGGTCAGACGATTCCAGCGCAAATAGAACGGCGGTTGTTGCTTATCTACTATGCCTTCCCCTGCCATGAGGTCTGCCCCGATGGATGTACTTCTGCTCTCCCCGGTAAACCCGTTTGATCCGCGCGATGGTCATCGCATGGCGGTCGCGAGCGATCTGCGCGCGATGCTCGACTGCGGCCTGACGGTGGGGGTGGTGGGATTGCTGTATCCGGGGCAGGAGCAGGGCGCACTGCCGTACAGCGCGAAGGTCTGCGCGGCAAAGCTTTACAGGGTGCGCGGCGGGGCGTTTCCGAAGCGATTTGTGCGTGGGCTGCTGAGTGGAGTTCCACCCTCCTCAGAGCGGCTGTACCCGGCGGATGCAAAGGCTGGGGTGCGCAAGGCGCTGCAGGAATGGAAGCCGCGGTATGTGATTGTCGATGACGTGTCGATGGCCGGGTATCTTCCGGCAGTGCGCGAGTTGGCTCCGCAGGCGAAGGTGGTTCTGCGGACGCACAACGTCATGCATGACGTGCGGGCGGAGCATTTACGGAATAGCCGCGGGCTGCTGCGCGTGCCGGTGGGCTGGGACTGCTGGAGGTATGCGGCCTTCGAGGCAAAGAGTGTTGCGGCGAGTGATGCGTTGTGGGCGATTTCCGCTGCGGACGCGGCGCGGATGCGGGCACTGTACGGCAAGCCGGCCGAGGTGCTGTCGATCTCGATTGGCGAGGAGAAGTACCTGCCGCTACGGCTCGAAGAGGGCGCGGACCAATGCTTTGTGCATGTAGGGACCCTGGATTTTCGCCGCAAGTCGGACCTGGAGCATTTTCTCCATGAAAGCTGGCCGCGGATTCGCGAGGCGGCGCCCCAGGCGGCGCTAAACCTTGCAGGGCAGCTGCACGGCAAGGCGGTCGCCGCGCCGGGTGCGACGTATTCGGGGCTGGTGAAGGATGACGCGGAAGTGTACCGGCTGGGGCGGTTCGCGCTTAATTTTCAGACGACGACGGGAGGGATCAAGCTGAAGACGCTCACCTCGCTCGCGGCGGGGAGAACGCTGGTGAGTACGTCGAGCGGGGTAGAGGGCCTGGCGCTGACGGCCGGCGAGCACTACCTGGAGATGCAGTCTTTCCTGTCGGGCGCGCGGGTCAAGGAGCTGATCGGCGACCCAGAGCAGGCGCGGCAGATGGGTGCTGCCGGTCGCGAGTGGGTGCTGCAGCACCACTCGCGTGCGGCCATTGCGCGGCAGTTCGCCGCGTTGCTGGCGGGGGTGTGATGAAAACGCCTTCTGTGTTCTGGTGGCTGCTGCTGTTTATTCTCGGGTGGGCCACGCAGACGCTCTCGCTCTTCGATGTGGGTCGCTATTCGTTTCCGCTCATGATGTTTGTCGGGCTGCCATTCTGTATCCGTGCCACGTACAGATCGACGAGCTGGCTGACGCTGTCGATCGCGTCGGGACTCTTCGCGACTCTGGTGGGGGTGCTTGAAGGCGCACAGACGAGCCACGTGGTTTCGCAGGCGGTACTGCAGGTACTGGCTATTGCATTTGCGGCGGGGATTGCTTCGATCCGCTGGGAGCGGCACTGGGGAGAGCTGGAGCGGGCGTTCGCGCTGACGGGAGTGCCGATTGTGCTGTATGCGTGCTACCAGATGGTGGCGCGCGTTGCCCATCTGCCGGGCGCGTTTCTGCCGGTGACGAACAAGCAGTACTACATCGACGGCGGGTTGCAGAGGGACTGGGACAAGCCGGGAGTGACGCGTGCTTCTTCCGTATTTTCAGAGCCGTCCGAGCTGGGCTTTTTTTGTTTGTGGCTGCTGGTCATCGGGTTGTCGACGAAGAACACGCGGCTGAAGGTGTTTCTGCTGGTGACCAGCTGGGTGGGAATTCTGGTCTCGCAGTCGCTCTCGGCATTTTTGGGCGCGGTTTTGATCGGGATCGCCTACGTGGCAATCGAGGGTATCAGCCAGAAGACGATTCGGCAGGCGGTGGTGGGATTGGTGCTGTGCGGCGCGGTCATCGCGGTGGCGATGCCGCTCGCGCCGGAAGCGTTTGACAGCTTTTTCACGCGGGTGCATGAGGCCGTGACGTTCGACGATCGCGCGGACTCGGGGAGGGTGGATCACCTGCCGGCGTGTATGGCGATATTCGAGGAGTCGCCGGTGTGGGGACACGGGATTTCAAGCCTGGCGGCAGCGGGCAGCGATGGCGCGGATGTAACGACGGTGAACTACGTGATGGTGCTGATGGAGCGCGGGGCGGTCGGAGCGGCGCTTTACTTTCTGCCGTGGTTTCTGCTTCTGGGTCGGGCGTGGGCGATGCCGCGTAGAGGCCAGGCGCGGCTGGTGAGTTGTCTGCTGCTGGTGATGACCCTGTACTCCTTCTGCAATTTTTCACTTACTTATTTTCTACCGTTCTGGATGGCGTTTGGGATTGCGGCATCGCTGGTGCTGGGAACGTATACGGCTCCACGTGCCATGGCGGCCAGGGAGCGGGCACATGGGATCGCGCTGCCTTTGCGGGGTTGACGCGCGGGCAGTTGCAACGATGGGTTTGTCGAGAGTGAAAGGGCTGAAGAAATGGCACAAACGATGGCACGAATCCACAACCTGCAGGGGCTGAGAGCGTATGCCGCGCTGCCGGTGGTTTTCTTCCATACCGGCCTGGTGATTCCCGGGTTGCAGAAGATAGGTGTTTTTGGAGTACACCTCTTTTTTATGTTGAGCGGCTACATCATGGCGTCCATCTGCGCCACGGACCGGCATGCATTTATGCGAAGGCGGTTGGTGCGGATTATCCCGGCGTACTGGACGCTCACGGCCGTGATGTTCCTGACAGCGTGGAAGTTTCCGCATCTGGTGGGTGCGACCCGGGCTGTGCCGATGGAACTGTTGAAAAGTCTGTTCTTTATTCCGTTTGTGAAATCAAATGGCTTGTACCAGCCCATCTTGTTTATTGGCTGGACCGTGAATTACGAAATGTACTTCTATGTGATGCTGGGCATCGCGGTGCTGATGGTGGGGCGGATGGCGCCGCTGCTGAGCACGGCGATGATTCTGGCAGTGATGGCAGTCGGCACACACTTCGCCGGTGTAAGCGCAATTGCGCACTTCTACTCCGATCCCGTAGTGCTGGAGTTTATCGGCGGCCTGGCCGCTTACTACCTGGTGCAGGCTGCGGTGCGCCGGGTGAGCGCCGGAGTAAAGATTCCTTTATTCGTAATAACCGGAATCACGCTGCTTCTGCTGCCTGCAATCGAGGCGTTCAACCTGCTGCCTTCGCTGCCGATGGTGGTTCGCTTCGGGCCGCTATGCTTTGTACTGTTATGCAGCGTGTGCCTGCTGGCGCTGGCCGGAAGCGACCTGCGCGCCGGCATCGTCGTACTGATTGGCGATGCGAGTTATGTGATGTACCTGCTGCACCCATACATCGAGGAAGCACTGGACCGGATTGTCGGGCGGCATATTCACCTGTTTGCGATCAACACACCGCTCGGATGCGCGATCGCAATGCTGTTCGTGGTGCCGATCAGTGTGTTGGTGTACGTGAAAGTGGAAAAGCCGATGCTGCGGTATCTGAACGCAACGGTGTGCCGTCGGCGGGTGAGCGTATCGGCAGCGCCGAGCTTGCCGGCCTCGACGGAGACTGGTGGCGAAGCGGTGTGTGTGTATGTGCAGGCTTGAGCAGCAGCTAGCAGAGCGGTGGGCAAACTCCGGCGGAAGGAGAGGGTTTCGATGAACAGACTTTTACAATTCGTGTCCTTCGCGCTGGCGACCCAGGTAGTTCTGCTGCTGAACCAAGTAGTTCTGCTGCCGATGCAGATTCGACAGTGGGGCAACGGAGAAACCGCGGCATGGTATGCGGCGATCGCGCTGGCGACAGCGACGACGTTTGCGGACCTGGGACTGCGGACGGCGGGGCATCCGGAGCTGCTGAAGCTGGCGGAGGAACAACAGGAGGGTGACGCGGAGCAGTTCAGGCAGGTGTGGGCTTGGATCAGAGTCTGTCTCGCGGTTGTATCTATGGCCGTGCTGGCGCTGGAGGTAATTTACGGCGTCGCGCATCCGGCCTGGCACTGGCAGAGCTGGCCGCTGCTGCTCACGGTTGCGTATGCGCTTGAGACCCTTCTGATTATTCGAATCGTCTATCTCGACTCGCTCGGTGCCTATCGGGGAGCGGAGGCGAGCTACTTTGCGTTTGCCGCGCTGCGGCTGGGCCTTGCGGTGCCGGCTGTGCTCGTATGGAAGTGTGGGCCGGATGCACTGGCGTGGCTGTTCATGAGCACGTCAATTGCGGGCTTGGCCATGCAGAGTTTGCTGTGCCGTGGACAGCTGAGCCAAACGCGGGGCGCGCTTGGATTGTTCGCGAGAACGCCAGAGCGGCTGCGGGCTGACGCATTGCTGCAGGCCAGGTACACGCTGGCGGAGCCCTGCGCAAACTGGGTGCGCATCAGCCTGCCGGTGCTGGTGATTGCGATGATCGCACCGCCGGTATATGTAACCACGTACGTGGCGCTTCGCGCGGTGTTTGGCATGGGCAGAACGACGATCCAGCAGATTTCCCGCGTGGGTTCGGTCGAGTACCTGCGGCTGAGTGGCGAAGGGCGCAGGGCTTTGGGGGCGAAGGTGCTGGCATCATTTCTGCTGCTGGCAAGCCTGAGCGGGGCGGCGCTGGCGCTCGGTGTAGTGGGCGATAACCTGCGGCTGATCGGGAGATGGCTGCCGCATGTGAGCCGTGGAGTATTCCAGGAGATTGCACTCCCCTTTGCGCTGACGGGTGGGCTTTACGCGTACCAGATTCTTTCGGCGGTGCTTTTCAGAACCGGGCGGCTGGCCGCAGTAGCGCACCGGAACTACGCATATGTGCTGTACGCAGTGGCTTTTGCGGGTGTGGCTCTGGCGGGCAAGTCGCTGGCCGTTTACCTGGGGTTGCTGGTGGTGGCGGAGGTGGCGCTTTCGTCCAGCTTTCTGGCTGGAGGTTCGGCTGCCGAGCTCGTGGGTATCCCGGCCAAGATCGGCCGGCAGAACTTGGCGTGTTCCGGCTTCAGCATGATCGCTGTGGCCGCGGCATGGGTGGGGATTCGCACCACCCATGCAGCGGTGTTTCTTGGTCGCTCCTACGGGGCTATAGCGGAGAGCGCTGGGTGGGTGCTGTGCGTGTTCTGTGGGTTGATCGCATGTTATGCGGCGATCAGCCCGGATAATGTGCCATGGACTGTGACAAAACGCGCGGAGCGCGGTGCCAGAGACCTGCGAGGGGCAGGGGCAAAAGTGCCGGCGCCGCAGGAGTAGTGGGACGGCAGCAAAGTGGTTGTGCAGGGCGGCTGAGGTGAGCGGGGGAGCAGGACGATGCGGATTCTAGTGAACGACTATGCGGGGCATCCATTCGAGTTGCAGCTGAGCCGGGAGCTGGCGCGGCTGGGGCACACGGTGCTGCACACCTACTTTGCCGCGTATCAAACACCGAAGGGCCGGACGGAAACCGGTGCGGACGGGCAGGGCAGGCTGAGGATTGTGGGGATCGAGAGCGAGGGCAGTTTTTCGCAGTATTCGGCATGGGCGAGAAGGAAGGCGGACGCCGCGTACGGGCGCAGCCTTTACCGGCATGTGAGCGCGTTTGCGCCGGACATTGTGATCTCAGCCAATACGCCACTCGATGCCCAACGCTTGCTGCTGCGGGCGACCCAGAAGCGGGGAGCGAAGTTTGTGTTCTGGATGCAGGACAAGCTGAGCGCGGCGGTGGAGTTTGTGCTGCGGAAAAAGGGCGTGCCGTTCGCAGGAATCGTAGGGAAGCTGTACTCGCGGCTGGAGCGCAAGCTGCTGGAGGGCAGCGATGCGGTCATCTGCATCGCCCCGGAATTTCGGAGCGAAGTTGAGAAGTGGCGGATCGATCCGAGGAAGACGTTTGTGATTGAGAACTGGGCGCCGCTTGAAGAGATCCCGATGCTTCCGAGAGAGACGGCATTTCGTGAAGAAATGGGGCTGGCGGGGAAGTTCTGCTTTTTGTACTCAGGGACACTGGGTATGAAGCACAAGCCGGAATTGCTGCTGGAGTTGGCGAGGAAGTTTTCTGATCGTGAGGAGATTGCAACTGTGGTTGTGGCGCAAGGCGCGGGCGCGGAGTGGCTGCGGGAAAAGGCAGAGGAACTGGGACCGCGGGTGTTGCGGGTGCTGCCGTTCCAGCCCTATGAGCGACATGCGGAGATACTGGCGAGCGGGGATGCGCTGATTGCGCTGCTCGATGAGGATTGCGGGGCGTTTGCTGTGCCTTCGAAGCTGCTGGCGTACATGTGCGCGGGGCGTCCGCTGCTGGCGGCCGCGCCGGAGGACAACCTGGTGAGCAGGATCGTACGCCGCGCGGGTGCGGGGCTGGCGTCGAAGGCGGCAGGTACGGAGTTTCTACATGCGGCGCAGCAGTTGGTGAGCGATACGGCCGCGTGCGCCGCATACGGAGAGAACGCGCGGGCGTATGCAGAGAAGACGTTTCGCATTGACAGGATTTGCGAGCAGTTTATGGATGTGTTTGCGTTTGCGTTGGGCAGTACGACGAGTGCGACCGAGCCGGCAGAAAAGCCGGCCGACGCGCTGGGTGCGGTGTCGCGGGCAGGTTGAGCACTGCAGGGTATGCACTTATTTTTGGAGGGGAGTGTCGATGCGAGAGCTGAGCAAACCACGGGTACTGATAACAGGCGCGGGTGGATTTATCGGGTGCCACCTGGTGACGTATCTCAAGAGCCTGGGTTACTGGGTCCGCGGTGTGGATTTGAAGTATCCGGAATACACGCTTGTCGATGCGGACGAGTTTGAGATCGCGGACCTGCGGCGCTGGGACTGCTGCCTGCAGGTGACGCGCGGTATTAGTGATGTCTACGCGCTGGCGGCGGACATGGGTGGAATGGGATTCATCCAGAACCACCATGCCAAAATTTTATATAACAACGCGCTGATTAACTTTCACACGCTGGAAGCGGCGCGAGTCAATGGTGTGCGGCGGTATCTGTATACCTCTTCGGCGTGTATCTACCCCGAGTACCGGCAGCTGGAAACGCAGACGATTCCGCTGAAGGAAAGCGATGCGTATCCGGCAGATCCGCAGGATGCGTACGGATGGGAGAAGCTCATTACGGAGCGCCTATGCACGCATTATCGCGAGGACTACGGAATGAATACGAAGATCGTGCGGTTCCATAACATCTTCGGCGAGCATGGCACATGGCGCGGCGGCCGTGAGAAAGCGCCGGCGGCAATGTGCCGGAAGATCGCGACCGCGAAGCTGACGGGCAATCGCGCGGTGGAGATATGGGGCGACGGCAAGCAGACCCGCTCTTTCTGCCACGTTGATGACTGCGTACGCGGGATTCACCGGTTGATGCACTCGGATTACAACGAGCCGCTGAACCTGGGACAGGACCGGATGGTCAGCATTAACGAGCTCGCGGATATGGTGGCGAAGATCGCCGGCATTTCGATCACAAAAAAGCACGTCGACGGGCCGCAGGGTGTGCGCGGGAGGAACTCAGATAACACGCTGCTGCGCCAGGTGCTCGGATGGGAGCCGGAGGTTTCGCTTGAAGATGGACTGCGGCGGACCTACGAGTGGATCGAAGGCTGTGTCGCGGATGCTGGTGTGCTGGTGCCGGTGAGCGTGGCTTGAGTTGTGCGCGCCCCGGGAGATCGCCTCTTCGGGCGCGGTGCGTCAGGACTTTGAGACTGGAACCGGAGTGCGCGGGGGCAAATGCGATGGACGGAGTAAAGCGGTCGAAGAAGACGGTTCTGATTACGGGCGGCAACGGGTTTATCGGCTCGCACGTAGGCGAAGAGTTCCTTGTGCGCGGCTGGGACGTGGTGATTCTGGGAAAGGCCGGCGTGGAGGGAAGCGCGAGCCGGCCGGGCGTGACGCGTCTGCTGGGCCGCGTCGGCGACAAAAAGATGCTGGAGCAGGCGTTTGCGCTGGGCATTGACGGGGTGGTGCACCTGGCGAGCAGCACGGGGCCGGCGAATGCAGATACTGGGTTTGACGTGAGCTCAAACTTGGGCGAGTCACTGGAGCTGTTGGAGTGCTGTGTGAAGTATGGCGTCAAGAAGGTGGTGCTGGCGTCGTCGGGCGGCACCGTCTATGGGATACCGCGGCGGTTACCGATCACCGAAGAGAGCGCGACGAACCCGATCTGCTCCTACGGAATCGTGAAGCTGGCGATGGAGAAATATTGGGAGTTGTATGGGCGGATGCACGGCCTGGAATCGGTGGTGCTGCGGATTTCGAATCCGTATGGGCCGGGGCAGAACCCGAACCGAAGCCAGGGTGTGATTGCGGTGTTCGCGGCGAAGATGCTCGAGGGCAAACAGCTGACGCTTTGGGGTGATGGACAGGTCGTGCGGGACTTTGTGCATGTGCGCGATCTGGCAAGGCTGTTTTGTCTGGCGATAGAGTCGCCGGCGACGGGAGTGTTCAACGCCGGGAGCGGCGTGGGCCTGAGCATGAACGATCTGATTGAAGTAATGGGCACGGAGCTGAAGGTAAAGCCCGATGTGCAGAGGCTGGCAGGGCGTGCGTGTGATGTGCCGGCGAGCGTGCTGAGCTGCCGCAAGGCCCGGGAGACATTTGGATGGGTGCCGGAAATCAGCATGGAGCAGGGAATTCGGCAGGTGGGGAGCTGGCTGAGGAACGAAGTGCTTCCGCCGGCAGTTCCACCCGTATATGTAACACAGATAGCTGCTGTACGCGAAGGGACGGCCTAAGCCATGAAAGAGAAACACGAGATGCTGTATTCGGTAAAACAGCTGGACAGACGTACGCGGTGGCTGAAGCGCTCGCTTGATCTGCTGGTTGGCGGCTTGCTCCTGCTGCTGTCGCTGCCGGTGATTCTGTTTGCGGCTCTGGCTGTGCGCATGGAGACCAAAGGCAGCCCGCTTTTTCTACAGAAACGGGTGGGGCTTGGCGGGCGCACGTTCACCATTTACAAGATGCGCGGAATGTATGTGGATGCGCGGAAGCGATTTCCGCACTTGTATGACTATGCGGGCCGGAGCGGTCTGGACTTCAAGTTTCATGACGAGGCGGATCCGCGAGTGACTAAGGTGGGGGCGTTTTTGCGCCGCACGAGCATAGATGAACTGCCGAACCTCTGGAACGTGGTGCGCGGAGACATGAGCCTGGTGGGGCCGCGGCCGGAGCTGCCGGAGGTGTTGCGGCTGTATGGAGACAAGAAGGAGCAGTACCTGTCGGTAAAGCCTGGGATAACGTGCGCGTCGAAAGTTTCGGGGAGGGATCATCTCTCGAAGCAGGAGACGGTGGCCATGGATCTGAATTACATCGAGACGATGAGCCTGCGGCAGGACGCGCAGCTGTTGTGGAAAACGTGTGTCGGGGTGCTGCTGCGGAAGGATGTGTATGACGGGCAGGCTGCGGCCCAGCCGCTGGAGTTACTGCCGGCCGTTGAAGAAGACGCGCCACCGTTGATGGTGCAGTAAGCGGTAGAGCGCGGGGTGTGGCCCTTCGCAGCTTAACCCCTCCACTATTTCGAGGAAAGGTGAGAAGCGTAGCCGGGAGTTATTGATTGACGCCGCTGGCCAGGAAGCCGCCGTCGACTGCGATGATCTGTCCATTTGTAAATGTTGTAGCGGGTGAGACGAGATAGAGCGCGGTGGAGATGAGCTCGTCGGGGCTTCCAAATCGTTTGAGTGGCGTGCGAAGGGTTAGTTCCTTGCCGCGAGGCGTGTCAAGCAGTGCACGGTTGAGCGCGGTAGGAAAGATGCCGGGTGCGATGGCGTTGACCAGAACGCCGCGTGCCCCCCATTCCGTAGCGAGTGATTTCGTAAAGGCACCCACGGCTGCTTTGCTCGCGCAGTAGGCGGCGACATTCTGAAAGGCGACGAAGGTGGACAGGGAAGCGATGTTGAGGATGCGTCCTGAACCGCGCTCAAGCATAGATCGGCCAAAGATCTGGCAGGAACGGAAGGTGCCGGTCAGGTTGACGTCGAAGATGGCGTTCCACTGGTCTTCGGTGCAATCGAGTGTTGGAACCTGGCGCGTAATGCCTGCGGAGTTGACGAGAATGTCAACTTGGCCGAAGGTGTCCAGCACACGGTCGTGAAGTGCCTGGAGCGAGTCGCGCGATGTGATGTCGGAGCTGCATGCGATAGTTCGGCGGCCGAGGCTTTCGATCTCAATTGAAGTGGCGCGTGTGCCTTCGACGGAGCGGGAGCTCGCGATGACATCGGAGCCGGCTTCTGCCAAGCCAATGGCGAGCGCGTGGCCGATGCCGCTGGTGCCTCCGAGGACAACTGCGGTCTTGCCGGACAGATCGAAGACGTTTTTGACAGCCAAGAGAGATTCCTCCTACCAGTCCGTGAGTGTGCCGTCGAGCTTGCGTGCGATCGGCAAGTAGGCTCGCTGGTATGGATATTTCGCAGCGAGTTTTTCGTCGATTTCGACACCGAGGCCGGGCGTGTCGCCGGGAGTCATGTAGCCGTCGTTAAAGCGATAGCTGTGCGGAAACACTTCGTCTGTCAGCGGGGTATGCGGCATGTGCTCCTGGATGCCGAAGTTATGGATCGCAGTTCCGAAGTGGAGCGCTGCCGCCATGGTGATAGGCGAGAGGTCCGTGGCGCCGTGGAAGCCGGTGCGTACATTGTAGAGCGCGGCAAAGTCGGCGGTCTTCTTGGCGTGCGTGATGCCGCCGCCATGGACGATGGTCATGCGGATGTAATCGATCCACTGGTTTCTGATCAGCTCATGGCTGTCCCAGACCGAGTTGAAGACCTCTCCGGTGGCGATGGGCGTGGTAGTGTGCTGCCGAATCAGGCTGAAACTTTCCTGGAGCTCCGCGGGGCAGGGATCTTCCATCCAGAAGAGATGGTGGGGTTCGAGCGCCTTGCCCAGGCGGGCGGCCTCGATGGGCGTAAGGCGGTGGTGGACATCGTGCAGCAGGTGAACGTCGGGGCCGACCGCGGCGCGCAGCCGCTCAAACAGCCTGGGAGCGAAGTTGAGGTAGCGCTCGGTAGACCAAAGGCTTTCTCCCGGCAGCCCGCGCTCGGCCGGCTCGTAAGGCTTGCCTGCCCTGGGTACGCCGTAGCTGCCGGCGGCGCCGGGCACGCCGGCCTGCGCGCGGACGGCGAGATAGCCTTGCGCCATGTGGTACTGGACGGATTCGACTGCTGCTTCGATATCGACGCCATTGGCGTGAGCGTAGACCAGAACGCCGCTGCGGCTTCGGCCGCCCAGGAGGTTGTAAACCGGGGTGTTGAGCGCCTTTCCCTTGATGTCCCACAGTGCGACGTCGACGGCGGCAATGGCGCTCATAGTGACGGGGCCGCGCCTCCAGTACGCGCCGCGGTAGAGGTACTGCCAGATGTCTTCGATAGCGAAGGGGTCGCGTCCGATGAGACACGGCAACACGTGCTCCGAAAGGTAGCTCGCGACCGCGAGTTCGCGTCCGTTGAGGGTGGCGTCTCCGAGTCCGTAAATTCCCTCGTCGGTCTCAATCTTCAGCGTGACGAAGTTGCGGTCGGGTGAGCAGACGAGCAGTTTTGCGGCACTTATTTTCATGGCGATGCGTTCGCTCCTCGAGGTAAGGGTTCCTGGCGCGGTCAAAATGACCTGCAGATCACGCAGCAGCACAACCGCTCCTTGACCCTCAGCTGACGCGCTCCATAGCCCCGTGCTTCCACCAGGGCGCGACGTGAATGGCAAGGCCGATCCCCACATTCGCGCTAGCAATGAGCGCCATTGCGTGATTCTCCCGGTAAAGGCCGAGCACGAAGAAACAGGTGATAAAGAAGATGTGAAACCAGCAGGGAACCCACAACGCAACACCAGGCACTGCGTGCGCCGGCTTCGCTCGGTGCCGCCAGCCTGCAAGGAGCAGTGCAAAAAGAACAACAGTGACCGTGACGATGCGCTGCAGTGAAGTGACACCGAAGCGGGCACGCAGAAATGGGTACAGGAAGGACTCCGCCGAAAACAGAACAGCCTGTGAGCACACTATGGCAAGCAATGCCACCAGCGAACTGCGAAGAACGGAGGCATAGGTCTTCTGCAGCAGGACTTTCTCATACGTCCGGCTGAAGGCCGAGTAGCAGAAAATCACCGTTGCCCAGCCTACGAAGTTCCCATAGGGAATGCCGAACCACTCCGCGGTCAGGGGATTGAGGTTGGTTCCAGCCCAGTTCCAATGCCACATATGCATCCGGTACGCGACGACATCCATACTGAGGTCGATGTTCAGCGCCAGGAGCGTATCCAGAGCCGCAGCTGCCAGCAGTGGAAGACCCAGTGCATCGCTAAACAGCCGGCTTGTGTACATGATGATGGCCCAACCGGCGCCGATACAGAGAGGGATGGTGACGGGCGCGCGGCCGAACATCACGTGGAAGCGGCCATAGGTATAGCTGCCGCTCAGTACCTCGAGATACTCAAGCATGAGGCCAAAAAAGAAGCCTCCCAATAGAAAGCAAACAGAACGCCTGCTGCATCTTGCCGCGTGCCCAAGACAGGCCGAGAACAAGAGCAGCATGCTTATCTCGCATGTGGGGAAGCACCACGCAGGCGCGGGCCCATAAGGCATTCCTGGAAACAGGGGTTGCATCAACCATAAAGCTAGCAGAAGCATGCCGGCTGCCATGGCTTTTCCTGCAATGCCAACCAGTCGACGACGTCTTCCTGCCGATGCCGATCTCTCGCGCTTCCACGATCAGGACCACGCAGTCGGGACCCACCCGCTTTGCCCGGGCCGTTTCCGCGTGGCACCGTTCCGGTTCATGGGAGTCTGGACGGATCAGGGGATCGGCTGCTTGCATAGGATCCAGTGCGCGCTTTCAGCCGAATGTCGCATCGAACTCAGGCTCTCTCAGTGCAATGCGGCGGACCTAGTAGATAATGTTCCGGCCTTTCACGTGGTGGAGATCTCGTTTTGAGTACAGTGAAGACTGCTCACTTCAGCCGATCTTGGATCGCTATGGTCGAGTGCTCAGCCCTTGCTCGTGGAAGCCACTTGGGTGTAATTTCAGCGTCAACAACGTCCCCTGCGGGATGCTGAGAGACCTTGCTTCGTTCGCGTTCTTCCTTCCCGTGTTAGTCCGTTGTCGGAACAAAGATGTTCCGGTACTCCCTTCATCACCATCCCATCGGCCACGGCGTCGATCACCTTGGCGCTGGACCATCGCCGCTCGGCACAAACCATCAGGCACTCCCGGGTGTGGTCGTCGATCAGGTTCAGGATGCGCACAGATCTGCCGTCGTGCGTCCTTGCGCTCACGAAGTCGCGTAGCTTCATATATGGTTCGGTCGCTCCGGACGGAGCCGCACACACGACCCGTCGTTGAGCCACAGCCGCCCGCAGGATTCTGCTTTGTGGAACCTTTAGTCCTTTGCGACGCTAGATACGCTCCACGTAATCCTTGCCGACCTGCCAGCCGGCCCGCTTCAGCAGCGCCTGATCCGGCGGTAGCTATAGCGACCGTATTGGCTGGCACGCTGAACGATCGCCTGCGTGAGCGCATCTTTATCTTCGCGCCTTATGGGGGAGATAGCGTTGCGTGCCGTGCGGCTGGTTGGCCAGCCGGCACGCCAGTGGTGACGGTATTTAGTGCCAGCCGCTTATCTTCTGGTGTATGGGCGAAGGGATGAGAGTCAGAGCAAGACAAGGACATGCTAAAGCCCGAGCAGCATTTGTTGTCTCCAGCACACGACTCTCCGGTATTCTTGATCGCTTACAGGAGAAAAGCGGGCGCAGGATCTTGTTACCCACGCGAGATCCGAATGACATCCTGCAGGAGATCCTTTGAAGTCTGATCAGAGTTCACAACCGAATCTGAACAGTGAGGAATTGCCCCCCAAGCTATGGGGCATGATCCTACTGACGGGTGCTGGCGCGGGCCTGTGCCGCGGACTTCTAATGAAGCTACTGCGGCTGACGCAACACCTCAGCTATGGCTATGAGCAAGGCAATTTCCTGGAGGGTACCGAACATGCAAGCGGCATGCGGCGTTTTTTGATGTCCGTGCTCGCGGGTGCCTTGGCGGGTCTTGTGCTTTATGTAGCGCACCGGCGCTGGGGCAAGGATACGGCGCTCAACGAGGCAATCTGGAAAAGTCAGGCGATTTACCGGTGACTTCGACGGCTGTGCGTGCCTTGCTCTCCATCGTCATCGTGGGCATGGGAGCGGCTGTCGGGCGTGAGGCCGCCCTGAAGGACGGAGGTGCCGCCTGGGCCAGTAAACTCTCGCAATGGGTGCAGCTTACTCCTGATCAGCGAAAGCTTCTAGTAGCGTGCGGGACGGGCGCCGGCATGGCAGCGGCCTACACCGTTCCGCTCGGGGGCGCAGCATTTGTTGTCGAGGTACTTCTCGGCCGAGTGGCGATCTCTACAGTGCTGCCGGCCTTGACGGCCTCCTTCTTGGCAACCGCGGTCTCCTGGTTGCTCCTCCCGGACCAGCCCACCTACAAGCTGACTTCTATGTCTCCAGCTATCCCTATTCTGGTGTGGGCTATCGTTGCGGGGCGTTGATCGGCATGGCATCTCTGGCATACGTACGGCTAATTGCATGGGCTGAGAACAACAAACCAAAGGGCCCACTGACGCTGCTACTCCTCGCTAGTCCGACCAACCGTTACTGCTTGCCAGAAACAGCAGAGACTCTCACGCCGCCAGACCGGCGGGCGTCCGGGCGAATGCATTTTGCTCCGCGTAGACCGATCCGAACAACGCCGGGCACGGCGATCCAAAACAGGGCGAGAGCCACGGCCGCGAAGCTTCGCGGCGGCTAACACATAATTACGAACTGCGTGGCCGCCATGCAGGCCTAAAGCTCCACTCTCGTGCCCAAGATCACCTCTTAATAGTGCCGGCTCTTCTATGTTTTCCCTGTAGCCAGAATGCGATAGGTTGATGGGAATGCGGGTTCTGGTAATTGAAGACGAGTTGCGCCTGGCGGAGAACATTGCGAAGGGGCTGCGCGAAGGCGCAGGCTTTGCTGTGGATCATGCAGCCGACGGCAACGACGGGGAACAGCTGGCGAAGAGCGGCTACTACGATCTGATCATCCTGGACCTGATGCTGCCAGGGCAGAGCGGTTTGTCGCTGCTGGGCAAACTCAGGCAGGCGAAGATTGCGACACCTGTGCTGATCCTCACGGCGCAGGAGGGTCGAGAGTCGCTGATTGAGCTGCTAAACGCAGGGGCTGACGACTACCTGGCCAAGCCGTTCGACCTCGGCGAACTGCTGGCACGGGCGAAGGCGCTGATTCGGCGCAGCCGTGGCGGGGCCGACCCGGTGCTGCGCATCGCAGATGTGAAACTGGACACTCTGGAGCAGACGGTCACGCGTTCCGGACGTGTCGTCGATCTTTCGCCGGCGGAGTACCGCATCCTGGAGTACCTGATGCACCGGCCAAGGGTGGTCGTCTCAAAACAGGAACTGTTGGAACACCTGTACGATTACAACTGGGAGCGGCACTCGAACGTAATTGAGGCGCATGTGTCGAATCTGCGGCGCAAGCTGGACGGAGATACGGTCCCATCGCTAATTGAGACTTTGCGGTACCGGGGCTACCGGCTTGCGGCGGTCCGGCAGGAAACCGCATGAAGCGGCGGTCCATTCAGGGCACGCTCGTTCGGGCTGTTCTGTTACTCGAGTTATTTTCAATCGTTGTCTTCATCCTGCTGGCTGTCCTCCATGAGAGCAGGACTCGTTTCCGGGCCTTCGAGCTGATGCTTGAGAGCCGCAGTGCCATGCTCTTCGGAGCGGTTGAGGATGCCGATGATGTGAGTGACAACATTATGCTGGAGGCGCGTGGCCTGCGTGTGCCCTCGCGCGATTACTACGATGTGTGGGATCTGCGGGGCCGGAACCTGGGCCACTCGGCAGACTGGCCGGAGACGCTGAACGAGCTGGTGCCGCGGGATGCCGCGAGCGGAATTTATACGGTGAAGCTGCGGAATAAAACCTACCGCTTTGTCGTGCTGCACGCCGTCCGGGTCATTGACCCGGGCGAGCCGGGCGGTGGCACACCGCGAGCGGTGACAGTGCGCTACGGCGCGCCGACGGCACCGGTCTGGCGGGAAGTGCGGGAAGCTGTCTATTTTTACACCGGGATTTCGCTGCTGCTGCTGGCTGCAACGGCAGCGGTGATGACATGGCTACTGCGCAGGGGGTTTGTGCCGGTGCGTGAGCTAGCCGAAGAAGCCGCCCGGATTTCAGTACAGCAGTGGGAGTTTCGACCGGCGATGGCCGCGCGCAGCATCGTGGAGCTGGCGCCGCTTGCCTCCGCGCTGGAACTGACGGTGGCGCGTCTGCGACGCTCATTCGAGCAGCAGCGGCGGCTCACGAGCGATGCGGCGCATGAATTGAAGACGGACTTGGCGATCGCGAAGTCTTCGCTGCAGCTTTTGACGATGCGGCCGCGCTCGGTCGACGAGTATCGCGAAGGCCTGGAGCTTTGCCTGGCGGATACGCGGCGGGTGGAAGAGACGGTAATGAAGATGCTGCTGCTGGCGCGGGTTGAAGACACGGCTGCTCGCCGGAGCCCGGCGGTTCCGCCGCGCTGCGACGCAGCAGCGTGCCTCCGCGCAGGTGCGCGGCAGCTTGCGGCGGCGGCGGAAGTGCAGGGGGTGGCAATTACTATGGAGACGCCGACATATGCGCCGGTGCCGATGCGGAGTGACGATTGCGCACTGGTATGCACCAACCTGCTGCTGAATGCGGTGCAGCACAGCCGTAGCGGCAGCGTCGTGGCTGTGCGCATTGTGGTGGAGGATGGGCAGGCCATGCTCTCGGTGGTCGATGAAGGCGAAGGGATCGCGTCGACGGCGCTGCAGCAGGTGTTTGAGCCGTTTTCCGTGCGGAGGAGGCGCGTGCCCGCAAAAGCGGCGGCCGCGGCCTAGGTCTCGCGATCTGCAAGGGGCTGGTCGAAGCAAGCGGCGGAGCTATAACGGTGAGCAGCGAACTTGGCGGCGGTACACAGGTTGTAGTGCGTCTACCGCTGATGCAGTAGTTCGCCTTCAGCGCTGCTTAATGTAAGGCTGCGAGACTGGGCGCCCAGGAGACTTACATGGTTCGTTTGCACGCTCGCTTTCCTTTACTGCTTGTGGCAGCCTCAGCGCTGCTGAGCGCCGGATTCCGGCCTGCCGTGGCCCAACAGCCATACCACGTCACGGGCCACTGGATCATCGGCGGCGAAGGCGGGTGGGATTACATGGAGGCCGACGGTGCGCACCATCGGCTCTACCTAGCGCACAATGCGACGGTCGAGGTGGTGGACGTCGACAGCGGAAAGAAGGTGGGCGCGATTACCGGCTTTCAGAGCACGCACGGCATTGCGCTCGATCCTGAGGGCCAGCTCGGGTACATCAGCGACGGAAAGGGCAATGCAATCGTGGTATTCGACCGGCAAACGCTGGAGAAGCTGGCGACGATTCCGGCCGGGACAAATCCGGATGGCATTGCGTATGAGCCGGTCACGAAGACAGTATGGGCGTTCAATGGACGCAGCGGCGATGTGACCGTGCTCAATACTGTGACGCGCACGGTGACGGCGACGATCAAGCTGCCGGGCAAGCCGGAGTTTCCGGTGGCTGATGGAAAGGGTTTCGTCTTCGACAATATTGAAGATAAGAGCGAGATTGTGAAGCTCGATGCGCGGACGAAACAGCTGGTAGCGACCTACCCGGTGACGGGCTGCGATTCGCCTTCGGGCCTCGCGATCGACCGGCAACGGCGGCGGCTGTTTTCAGTCTGCGACAACAAGGTAATGGCGATTACCAGCGCCGATAGCGGCAGGGTGCTGGCAACGGTGCCGATCGGCGACGGGCCGGATGCGGACCGGTTCGACGCAGCCCATGATCTGGCATTTTCCTCAAATGGACAGACGGGGAACATGACGATCATCGATGTGCGCGGCGCAAAGCCGAAGGTCATCGAAACGCTGGAGACGCAGCCGGGCGCGCGCACGATGGCGCTGAATGAGCAGACCGGGGCTGTGTATACGGTGACTGCGAAGTTCGGGCCAAAGCCTGAGCCGAGTCCGGCCAATCCCCGCGGTCGACCGGCGCCGATTTCGGGCAGTTTTGAGGTGATCGCGATCGAGCGGTAGGTTTTGCTCCGCTTCGTTCAGCCCGCGCCGGCTTTGCGTCAGGCAGCAGCGCTCCGATTGCGGGTCAGCAGGAAATAAACGACCGGTGTAACGACAAGGCTGAGCACCACGGACACGAGCAGACCGCCGATGACAGCAATGGCCAGCGGCTGCAGCATCGCAGAGCCGGCGCCCAGCGCAAAGGCAAGCGGAAGCATGCCGCAGATGGCGGCAGCGGCGGTCATGAGGATAGGGCGCAGGCGGCGGCGGGTAGCCTCGACCATGGCTTCGCGCGGGACAAGACCTTCTGCGCGGAAGCGTTCATCTGCGTCGAGCAACAGGATGCCGTTCTTGGCGACGATGCCGATGACCATGATGAGCCCCATGAAGCTGGAGACGTTGAAGGTTGTGCCGGTAAGCAGGAGAGCGAACACGACGCCGGAGACCGAGAGAACTGAGGCGGCAAGCACGGCGACAGGCGCGGAGAAGTTGCGGAACTCCGCGAGCAGCACACCGAACACGAGCGTCAGAGAGAGGAGCAGAACCCGGAGCAGGTCGGCAAACGATTTTTGCTGCTCCTGAAAGGTTCCGCCGTACTCAATGTGTATGGAGGCGGGCAGGTGCATGGCTGCGACGGCGCTCTCGACGCGCTTCATGGCAGTGCCCAGGTCGGAGCCTTCAAGCCGACCGGTGACGGTGACGAGCTGCTGAAGATTTTCGCGCAGGATTTCGTTTTGCGGAGGCAGCTCGGTAACCTTTGCCAGTGAGCCCAGGGTGCCGAGCTTACCGCTGGCGCTGTTGAAGACGGTGTTTTCTATGGCGGCGAGGGAGCTGCGGTTTTCCGGTCCGAGCCTTACACGAACGGTATACGGTCTATCGTTGGCGATTACGGGAGTTGCGGCCGGAATGCCGTCGAGAATGGATGTGGCGTCGTCAGCTATCTCAGACGGGGTGAAGCCGAGACGAGCGGCTGCGGCGGGATCTACCTGAAAGCTGGTCGCCGGGCCGGAAATGGTGTTGTCGATGCCGTTTTCCACGTCGACGACGCCGTCGATTTTGCCGATCGCATCGGCAACGCGGGGCGCGACGCTATTGAGCAACGCCTGGTCGCTCGAAAAAAGTTTGATCTGGATGGGTTCGGGCGCATTTGAAAGGTCTCCGATCATGTCCTGGAGAACCTGGGTAAACTCAACGTCGAGCTCAGGCTCTGTGGCCCGGATCCGGTCCCGTACATCGGCCATGACGTCGTCGATGGAGCGCGAGCGGTGCTGCCGGAGCCGGACCGTCATATCGCCCGTGTTAGCTTCGGTCACGGCGGCGAGACCCATCTGCAGGCCGGTGCGGCGCGAGGTGCTCTCGACCTCCGGAGTGCGCTCGAGGATATGCTCGACATGCGTAAGGACACGGTTGGTCTCAGCCAGCGATGAGCCTGCGGGCATAACGTAGTCGAGCACAAAGGCGCCCTCGTCCATACCGGGCAGCAGATCGGAGCCGAGTGAGCGATAGGCGAAGAAAGTGCCGAGCACAAGGCCGCCGCAGACCAGCCCCAGCAGCACTGGCTTGCGCAGCGACCAGTTGAGCGCGCGCCCATGAATACGAAGGATGGCGCGCAGCAGTCGGTTGTGCTTCTCATGCTTGCGGTCCGGCTTGCGGTCTGAGCGCGGCGAACGATTCCGCAGGAAGACGAGCGACAGGGCAGGCGTGAACGTAAGCGCGAGCGCAAGCGAGGTGAGCAGAGCGGCAGTCATGGTGATGGCGAGCGCGCGCAGAAAGCTGCCGGTGACGCCGGAAACAGAAATCAACGGCAGGAAAACGACAACCGGAGTAATGGTGGAGCCAATGAGCGGCATCGTGATTTCGCGCAACGCCAGCCGGACAGCGGTGAGCGGGCTCTCGCCTGCATCGCGATGCAGAATTATGTTTTCAATGACAACGATCGCGTCATCGATGACAAGGCCGATCGCCGCTGCGAGGCCGCCAAGCGTCATGAGGTTGAAGCTCTGCCCGATGATGAAAAGAAACAGAAATGTAACAGCAATAGTGACAGGAATCACGAAGCCCGCGATGAGCGAAGCGGCTGTGTCCTGCAGGAAAAGGAGCAGAATCATGCAGGCAAGCGCCAGGCCAATCAGAATGGCGTCGCGAGCGCTGCGGATGCTGTCACGCACTAGCTGCGACTGGTCGTAAAAAGGAGTCAGAGTGACGCCGGGCGGCAGCGTCCTGCTCAACTGAGCAACTTTGGCTGCGACGGCATTGGCGACGGCGACGGTATTGCTTGAGGGCTGGCGCGCGATGTTGAGCAGCACGGCCGGCTGGCCGTCAGCAGTAACGACCGTGTATACCGGCAGGGTCGACTGCTGAACGGAGGCCACATTGCTGACGAGTACCGGTACGCCGGTCGAGCTGGTTTTTACGGCAAGCTTGCCGAGCGAGGCGGCATCGCGCGCCTGAGCGCTGACCAGCGCGAGCAGGAGCTGGTGGTTGACGCCGTAGAGCCCCGGGGAAGCGATGATGTTGGAGGTGTTCACGGCATTGACCAGATCGTCAACGGTAACGCCGGAAGCCTGCATGCGCGCCATCTCCGGGACGAGGTGAAACTCGGGCACCTGGCCGCCCTGTACCGTCACGGTCCGCACGCCCGCCACGCGGTTCAGCGGAGGCTTGAGCTCGTAGTTGGCGAGTTCCCATAGTGCCGTTTGCGACAGCGTGGAGGAGCGCAGGCTGTAACCGAGAATCGGAAAGGTCGCAAAAGTAAGCCGGTTGGTCGTGATGTGCGCAGTGGGGGGCAGCATTTCGCGTACCGTGCCTAATTCGGCGTCGACCAGTTGCAGCGTCTGCGCCATGTCCACGTTCCAGTCGAAGAAGAGGTCGACTTCCGCGGTGCCGCGGCTCGTGGTGGAACGGATCAGCGAGAGCCCAGGCACGGTATTCATTGTATTTTCGATCGGCCGGGTGATCGTGACCTCCATCTGTTCTACCGGCATAACGCCGTTGTCGATACCGATCACGATGCGGGGAAAATTCGTCGATGGAAAGACCGAGAGGGGCAGCTGGAAGGCGGAGTAAATGCCGGCTACGGTAAGCAGGCCGAGGAAGAAGAAAAGCGGTCCGCGGATTCGCAAAAGCCAGTAACCTTTTTCGATACGCTCGTGGCCGGCTTCATTACGGATTCCGGGAATATTCGAGGGGCTAGGGATCACCGGCTTCCCCCGCCGCCGGCCTGTTGTGGGTCCGTGTCTTCGCTGTCCGGTTTGCCCACTTTGACTTGGGTGCCGTCATCTAGTCCATAGCCGCCGTTGACGATGACCAGGTCCGAGGCGGAAAGCCCGTTGAGTACCTGCGCTTTGCCTCCATCCACGATGCCGACCGCGACGTTACGCACATGGGCTTCGCCATCGCTGCCGACGAGCAGGACGTAGCTGCCGCCGCCCTGCATCTGGAACAGCGCTGAGGCGGGAATGAGCAGCGCGTGCTGGACGGCGCGGCCGCCGAGGCTTGCATGTACGGGCGTACCGGCTTTAAGGGCGCCGTCTCGATTGTCAATTCTGACCCAGACCTCGAGCGTGGTGCTGCCGGGGTCGAGCGCGGGGCTTACGAGCGAAACGACCGCTGTGCGAGGTTCATCCATGCCCGGGATGAAGACCTGCGCCGCGTCGCCGACATGGAGCGGCTGGGCCGCGCTCTGCGCCAGATGCACCTTCGCCAGCAGCGAGGACGTATCCATGACAGTCAGCAAGGGCGTTCCTGCGGCTGCGGTCTCACCCGCAAACAGAGCGCGCTCGGTGACGACGCCTGCGATGGGGCTGCGGATCTCGGCATAGGCCAACTGCGCCGCTGCACCGAGATAGCGACCTTTCGCGCTTTCCTCTGCACCTTCCGCCTGCTCGAGAGCGGCCCTGCGTGCGACTGCTTCAAGCGAGGACAGGTGTTCGTTCGCGATAGCATAGGCGGCTTGCGCCTGTACGAGCGTGGCGCGCGCGGTATCGAGATCGCGTCCCGGAATGGCACCCTGCGTGAAGAGCGTCTGCCGGGCGGAGACGATGTCCCGATCAAGGTCGAGCGTCGCCTTGGCCTGGATGAGGTCGAGGCGCGCGCGCTGCATTTCCTCCGGCACCTGGGCGCCGCGGATTGCGGCGAGCGCAGCTTTGGCGGCGGTGTAGCTGCCCTGCGTGTCTATCTCGGCTGCCTCAAGGTCGCGGCTGTCGAGTGTGGCGAGTAATTCGCCGGCACGCACGCGAGATCCTCGCTGGACGTAGAAGCGACGCACAGGAGCCGCGATGCGCGGCGACAGCGCCGCCTGCGCGAGCGGCGAGAGCACGGCATCGGCAAGCACGTGCTGCGCGATAGCACCCCGCTGCGGGTGCGCGGCCTGCACGGTGACGAGCACGGCCGGGGTCTGCTCAGAGGCCTGCCTGCTGCACGCGGAAACGAGCAGCGCAGTGGCGCAAAGTGTTGCCGACGCAACCTGAGCCCTCACGCGGCTACTCACAAAACTCCCGTGAGCATCTGCAGGCTGCTAAGCGCCTGGTGATAGCGCGTCAGGCCGTCCTGCTCGGCGAGCTGCGCGCCGGTCAGCGTCGTTTCCGCATCCACAACCTCAAGCACCGTAGCCTCGCCGGCGGTGTAGCGCAGGCGGGTGAGGCGCAGACTTTCAGCAGCGGTTTGCGCTGTCTGCCCGAGTGAAGCCAGCTGGTCGCGGGCTGTTTGCGCCTCGGCGTAGCTCTCTCGCAGGTTGACGATGAGGCGCTTCTGCGCAGCGGTGAACGCGATTTGCGTAGCATTGCGGCGCAGCTCGCTCTGCTTGACGCGGTGCTGGGTTGCGAACCAGTCCCACACGGGAATGTCCAGCGTGGCGTTGAAGGAGTAGCCGAGATTGCGGGTGCCGAGCGGTCCGTTTTTGGCGAACTCCGGGGCGTCGATGCCGTAGGTGAAGTTGGTGGTGAGCTCAGGCAGATACGCGGCTTTGGCGGCGAAAACTTCGGCATCGCTTTGGCGCAGGACAGCGAGCGCGCCGGCGAGCTCGGGATTGTGCTGCGTGGCGGCGGCAGCGAGTTCAGAAAGCTGCGGCAGCAAAGGTGGTGTGGCGGCGAAGGCAAGCGTGTAGGGTGTGAGCGGATCGCGGAAGAGCAGCACCGCAAGCTCAAGCTGCGCGCGATCTTGCGCGAGCTGTGCATCCTCGACATCCCGCGTGCGCTGCTGGAGTGTCAGCGTGGCTTTCAGCACATCGGCGTAGGCGGCTTCGCGCGCGGCTTCCCGCTGCTGAGTGAGGGTAACGAACGAGGCTGCTTCAGCCTGCGCCAACTGCACCACGGCAAGCCGCCGGCCGGCGGCCGCGGCGCTGTAGAAAAGGCCGGTTGTTGCGGCGACCAGGCCTTGCCGTGCCACTTCAAGCTCGGCTGTTGCGCGAGCCGCGGCGGCATCGGCGATGCGCACGTTCGCGACCTGCGCCAGGCCGGCTGTCTCGGTTATGGCGGCCTGGCTGGCGTATTCGCGCACAGCGTTGTTCGCGATGAAGATCGGTGCGGCCTGCGAGCCGGTCTGGCCGGCCTGGTTGCTGCGACCGTTCGGCTCGGTGTAGAGCGCCTGGTTGTGGTAAGTAACACCGGGCAGAAGCGCAGATCGAGCGATACCGCGCTCAAGGGAAGCTGCGCCTTGCTCAGCGCGGGCATTGGCGAAGGTAGGCTCGTTCTCTTCGGCACGCCGGATGGCGTCGGGAAGAGTAATGGTGACAGATGGCTGCCCAGTGATCTGCTCGTTGACCTGCCCGGTGAGCTGCGTAGCCTGCGCGTGTGCCGCTGAGGCTGCAAAGCCGGGGAGCAGCAGCGCGAAGAACAGCAGCGCATTGCGCGCTGCGCCTTGGAGTAAGAGGAGCGTGCACATCGGCCCCAGTGTACGAGGGTTAGCTTAAGCGAAGCTGAAGTGTTTACGCGTTTTGCTCTCGGTCTGCAACGTTGAGCTCGCCGGCACTGAGTCGCAGATTATGGCTGAAGACGGGATAGAGCACGGGCAGTACATACAGGGTAAGCAGAGTCGCCGTGAGAAGGCCGCCGATGACGACGGTCGCGAGCGGGCGCTGGACCTCAGCCCCGCGTGAGGTGGCGAGCGCCATGGGGATAAAGCCGAGCGAGGCGACAGTCGCGGTGATAAGCACCGGGCGCAGACGGTCCGACGCTCCCTGACGCACCGCTCGGGCCATATCGGTACCCTTGCGCCGGAGATTGTTGATATGGTCGGTCATCACAATACCATCAAGTACGGCAACGCCGAACAGTGCGATAAAACCGATGGACGCAGAGAGGTTGAGGTTCATGCCGCGCAGCCAGAGCGCGGCGATACCGCCCACCAGCGCAAGGGGGACAATCAGCAGGATGAGTATTGTCTGGCGCACGTTGCGGAAGGTCGCATAGAGCAGACCGCAGATGATAAGCAGGGAGAGCGGAAGGGCGATGACCAGGCGCGCCTCAGCCTGTTGTTCATTCTGGTACTGGCCGCCCCACTGGACTAAGTAACCGGGCGGCAGCCGAAGCTGCTGAGCGATCTTCTGCTGGGCTTCCTTGACGAACGATCCCAGGTCGCGGCCCTTCACGTCGGTAGAAATTAGAATGCGTCGCTGGGCATTTTCTCGATTGATTAGGATCGGGCCGGATACCCGGCGGATATCCGTAACCTGGTCGAGTCGTACCAGCTCACCGGTCGGTGTTTTCAGCTGGAGTCCGTATATGTCGTCAAGATTGTTACGAGTATCTGAGGGCAGGCGTACCGCGATAGGGAAACGCTCCTCGCCCTCGATCATCTCTGAGATCTCTCGGCTGCCGAGCAGCGATTCGATGACCTCCTGAATATCAGAGATACTGAGGCCGTAGCGTGCTGCCGCGGCGCGATTGATTTTGATTTCAAGGTTGGCTGCACCGCCGATGCGCTCGATCTGCGGCTCAGACGCGCCGGGGATCGAGGAAAGAATCACGAAAGCTTGGTGACCGAGCTGTTCCAGCGTACCGAGATCGGGGCCGAAGATCTTGAGCGCAGCATCGCCGCGCGCACCTGCGATGGTCTCATCCATGCGCATCTCCATCGGCTGGGTAAACTCGTAATTTACGCCGGGAATTTTTTCAAGCGCGGCCTGCAGCGCATCGGCAAGCTTCTGCTTGGTATTGCAGCATTTCCGCCAGGTGTCCTGCGGGTGAAAGTTGATGTAGGCATCGGTTTCGTCGACGCCCATATCCTCTGTCGCGAGATCGGGCCGGCCCATCTTCGCTACCACCGTGGAAACCTCGGGAAACGAACGAATAATGTGGTCGATCTCCTCCTGGATTTTGATCGACTGGGTCAGCGAAATGCCGGGCAGCTTTTTGGAGGTAATGACGAGCGAACCTTCATCAAGAGTCGGCATGAACTCAGTCCCGATGAAAAACATGGAGCCGATGGCGACGACGACCAGACCCGCGGCGATCCCGACCACGAGCTTTCGATGGCCTTCAGCCCAGTCCAGCGAGCGAACGTAGAGGTCGCGCAGCCGGGTAAACCAACTCTGTTTGCTGCTGTTGCTTTGCGAGTGCGGGCGGGGCCTTATCTCGGCCGCGCCCCGCCTGCGGCGCAATGCAATGGAGCAGAGTGTGGGCACGACAAACAGCGCCATAATGAGCGAGCCGGTGAGTGCGGACATAACAGTGACGGCCATGGGGCGGAACATGCGGCCGGCGAGGTCCTGCAAGGTGAGCACAGGCAGGTAAACAGCGAGAATGATGAGCACGCCGAAGATGATGGGCCGTGCGACCTCAGCCGAGGCGCGGCGCACCACCTCAAGCACGGTCTGTTCGTCGTTCTTCCTGCGCGTTTCTTCATCTTCGTTTTCGCCGTTCTCCAGGCGACGCATGCAGTTCTCGACCATAATGACGGAGCCGTCGACGATGGTGCCGAAATCGATAGCGCCAAGGCTCATGAGGTTGGCGGAGATGCCGAAGGTCGCCATGCCGAGAAACGCGAACATCAGCGAGAACGGAATGGTGCAGGCCACGATCAGCGCGGCGCGCCAGTTGCCGAGAAAGATCAGCAGGATGACAATGACGAGGACGGCTGCTTCAAGCAGGTTGTCCTTGACGGTGTGGATGGATGCGTTGATGACGTTGGACTGATCGTAGAAAGGGATAATCCTGGCGCCGCCGGGCAGATGCATTCCCGCGATCTTCGCCTTGACCTGCTGGATGACCTTGTTGCCATTGGCCCCGCGCAGGATGATGACCTCGCCCGAAACAGTCTCCCCCTCGCCATCGTGCAGAATGGCGCCGTGGCGGATCAGCGGCAGCGTCTCGAGCGTTGCGACCTGGCTGACGAGAATCGGCGTGCCACTGTGAGTGGCGACGACGATATTGCCGAGGTCGTTGAGCGAGTCGGCCCGGCCCAGGCCGCGGATGGCATACGTCTGCCCGGCGTGCTCGATATAGGAACCGCCGAAGTTACTGTTGTTGTTCTCAACTGCAGTGATGACGTCGTGCAGGGTCAGGTTGTAGCGGCGCAACCGGTCGGGATCGACCAGCACGGAGTACTGCTTGGTGTACCCGCCCCAGGAGTTCATCTCGGAAACTTCCGGAATCGTGATGAGCTTGTAGCGGATGGTCCAGTCGAGCAACGTCTTGAGCTGCATCAGCGACAGATGCGGCGACTGAACCGTGAACTGGTACACCTCTCCGAAGGCAGTCGACATAGGCCCCATGACTGCCGTGATACCGGCAGGCAGGCTGCTCTGCACCTGGTTGAGCCGCTCGGCGACAAGCTGGCGCGCACGGTACTGATCGATTGAGTCGTCAAAGATAATCGTGAGCATGGTGAGCTCGAGCTTGGAGGTCGAGCGCACAACCTGCAGGTGCGGCAGCCCGAGCATTGCAGTTTCGAGCGGAAACGTGACGAGTTGCTCCACTTCCACCGGCGACATACCGGGAGCCTTGGCGGAGACGACGACTTGGTTGTTGGTGAGATCGGGGAAGGCCTCAAGCGGAATCTGGACGAGCACGATGATGCCGCCGGCAATGAGCAGGATCATCGCAATCAGCACGAGCCAACGGTTGGAAAGAAAAAAGCCGATCACGCCCTTCATCTGCTACTCCGAATCCATGGTGCTTTTCAGCAGTTCGGATTTCAGCATGAAGGTTCCGGCGATGGCGATGCGCTCGCCGGCACGGAGACCCTCTGTCACTTCAACCATCCCTGACACCGGAGCCGCTGTCTTGAGGGTGCGCGCCGTGAAATGTGTGCCGTCGGTGGTGACAAATGCAACCTGTATCCCGTTGACATCCTGAAGCGCATTCTCCGGAACAAAAAGCGCTTCGCGCGTGTCTGCTTCGTCGAGCACGGCAGTAGAAAACATCTGCGGCTTGAGCTTGTTTTGAGGGTTCGCGAGCGAAATCCGGACCTGCACAGTGCGGGTCGCGGGGTCGAGCGAGCTGCCGATCAGCGTCACGTGGCCGGTGAAGGTCTCGCCCGGCCATGCGTCTGTGCGCACAGTCGCGCGCTGGCCCAGCCGCAGGTGGGAGAGTCCTGTCTCGTTGACAGAAGCCAGCATCCAGACTTCGCCGAGGTTGGCCACGGTAAAAGCTTCCTGCCCAGGCTCAAGCACTGATCCCGGAGTAATGGATCGCGTGATAACTGTGCCGGCGATGGGCGATTCAATGGGAACCAGCTCAAAGCTGTAGAGATTGGTCGGCGTAATGCTTTCGGGCGGCACCTGGATCAGGTCTCCAAGGTGTTCGCGCTCCATGGTAACAGCAGCCTGCGCGTTGGCAAGATCCGTCTGCGCTGCGACCAGTTCCTGCTCGCTGGTCTGCTGCTGTTCGAGCGAAGCGGCCTGGATCGAGTAGAGATGAGCATAGCGGTCGCGCTTCGCCTGCGCGTACACAAGGGCAGCCCGCTGCCGGTCGAGATTGGCAAAGTTCATCGCGAGCGCCCCGGCTGTTTCATGAACAGAGTGGCTGTGCAGCCGCGCAAGCACGGTGCCCCGCTCGACGAACTCGCCCGGCAGCTTCAACACACTCACGACCCGTCCATCCGCGTAGGAAGCGATGTGAGCCGTGCGCTGCTCATCCATCATGATCTGCCCGGGAACCGAAAGCGTACGCGGCACGGCGCGAGGCTCGAGCGTGGCGATGCGGATGCCGCCGAGCTGCTGCTGCTCGGCTGAAACAGTAATCGAAGCCTCGCTTGCAGCGCTGCTGTCCGAATCACTGCCGCTGCCGCCCTGCGCGCCGGCGCTGAGGCCGCTCTTGCCCGCAGTGTCACCGCCGTTGTTACTCTTTGTCGCGGGAGCCGAAGGCCGCATGCCGCCCGAAGGAGGCGCCGAGCAGCCCGGCATACACAAAACGCTCCCGGCAAGAAGAAACGAAAGCAGTTGCAAAGATACCGGCTTCATGGTTGTTCTCCGTAGGCGAGCTGGAGCGCGGTCGCGGCGCGCTGGTACTCGGCCCAGGTCTCAATCGCGAGCAGCTTTGTTTCCAGGCGAACCTGCTCGGCATCGAGGTAGCGCAGCAGGTCAGCGCCCCCGGAGCGGTACGCATCCTCGATGATCGTGCTGTTCTGCGCGGCGCGTTCGTTCATGCCGGGCAGCGTTGAGCGTACAAGCGACTGCTCGCGCTCATACGCGCTTTGAGCTGTCTCAATGTCAGCACGGGCGGTCAAACGGGTGTACGCCAGCTGGTCTTCCGCCAGCTGGCGCGAGGCGCTTGCTGCGGCAACGCCGCCCTGGTTACGGTTGAAGATAGGCAGATCGATCTGCAGGCCGCCGTAAAGCGTGTTGTCGCCAACGTCTCGCTTGTAGCCGCCGAGCAGATCAAGATTCGGAACCGCGCCGGAGTGCTGCAGGCGAAGATCAGCCTCTGCCTCGGTAAGCGCCTCGCGCGCGGCCGCTACATCCGGCCTCTGCTCGACAGCCGCGCCGAGCGGCATCTCCGCCACCGGCCGCTCCTGCTCGAGCGAGTCGGTCAGCGTAGCGCTGCGCGCGTCCGGGTCCGCGGTGCGGCGCGCTAGATCGATTTCCGCCGCATCAGCGCGGCGCTGGGCCTGCGCGTAGTCCAGCGCAATCCGGTCCCGCTCTACCTCTGTGCGCAGCAGGTCGACTCCGGCCGTCGCCCCGGCCTGCACACGGGCAGACTGGTACTGTACGAGACGATCAAAGTCCTCAAGCTGATGCTGCCATTCTGTAACAGAAGCTGTTGCTGCTTCAGCGGCCCAGTACGCATCGGCAATCCCTGCGGCAATCTGCCGCAGCCCGAGCACTTGCTCGGCCTCGCTCCGGCGCACGCCGCTCTCGGCGTATGCAATACGCTTGCTGCGCTTGCCATCGAGTTCGAAGGTATCACTGACGTACCCGTAATCTTCCGTGTCATTCGGGAAGGAGAACGACTGTACCCAGGGTCGAAGATCCTCAGACTGCAGGTAGAGCCGTGGATTGGGCCGAAGCCGTGCATTTTCGATCTGCGCGCGCTCAAGCTCCACGCGGTCGCTGCTGGTTCGCGCTTCAGGCGCCTGCGCTAGACCCATGCGAATCGCCTCGTGCAAAGAAAGGGATTGCTGAGCGAACATAGGTGCTGCCTGCAATAGCAGAAGGGCCGCGCTTAGGCAGCCTGCAAAATTGCGAGTAATTCCGTCGGCTTTCGTCAAGAGCATACGCCTGTACAGACAGCATAAGCCATGCAAAAGCATGCTGCGTCAAGACGCGCTCAAACGGATTTAGCAGCCTTATCTAAGTAGCAGAGGGCCGCCTTACGACGGTGGTAGCCCGCTTGTCGATACCCGCGACACCGCCTCACGTTTAAATGCCTCAGGAAAGATCCGGCGCTGTACTTCACTCATCCGACACTCCTCGCTAAGCTCGCTCAGCCTAGCAGTTGTGTCCACTCAACCGGGGGAAGATCACAAGAGACCAGCGCTCAGAGTCCCCCTACCAGATGGAGCGAAGCAGCTCCTAATTCCAGCGCAGCCGCTCCCACGATGATCCACAGGCTATCCAGCTTGCGGAGAGTGAGCAGAACGACAGTGGCAAGCAGGATCGCAACCGTTAGCGGATCGCGCAGGGTCTCGCGAGCCAGAGGAATACTGGAGACCCAAAGCAGGCCTGCGCTGGCAAGAACGACACCCTGCAGCATGGACCGCGCACGAGGGTGAGTGGCATGTTTCCCCACGAAATGGATCAGAGGAATGATGAGGAGCGCCGGGGCGATCATTGCCAGCCAGCCGGCGATTGCGCCTGGCACACCGTTCGCGAAGTAACCAACGCTTACGACATAAAGCCCCACAGGCCCCGGAGTCGTGCGGGTCACGACAATGGCCGTGTTCAGTTGCTGGTCGGAGATGACATGGTGGTTCAGAACCAGATCTTGCCGCAGTACCGGTAGCGAGGCCAGGCCGCTGAACGTTGTAAGCGTGGCCTTCAGAAGGTAAAGGAAGAGGATGAACGTGTTCACGCCGATTTCCTTTCGGGCCACAGCAGCCCTACGAACGCAGCCAGGAACAAGACTTTAATTGGCGTGATGCCAACAAGTGCGAGGCCAAATGCCCCGGACGTGAAGACGACCAATCGAACCAGTGGCAATCCCTTCCAGAAAGGACGGATGAGCGTCCAGCCGGTTGCGATCATCACGCCTACAGCTGAGGCCAACGCTCCTTGTAAGCCCACTTCCACAAAACGATTGAGGCTCCACGACTCATATAGAGCCGTGATGACCAGGGCGATAAGCGAGCATGGGATGGACCCCGCGAGCAGTGTGACGATGGCTCCGGTGGCACCGCGGAGCAGCCAACCAATGCCCGCTCCAAATGACAGCAAGTTGGTGCCTGGAGTAAGGCGAGCCAAGCCGAACGAGAGCGAGAATGTCTCGTGATCTACCCACTTCCTGCGGTCAATCAGCTCCGTTTGAAGTACTGCAACTGTTGCGCTTCCGCCGCCAAAGGTCCAGTTGCCACACTTGAGGAAGACTGCACCGAGTTGGCGAAGTGTTGGGCGAGTCATTCAGGATGACTCCTTTAGCTCGAACAAAGATACCGGCAGCGCAACCGCCTCCCTCATCTCGAAGGTGAGTTTTGTTTGTTCATGCCCGTTTGGGTGCTGCTCCCGCCAGAGTTCCAGCAACAGAAGCGCCTGGTATCTGAGCACTGCTTCCGCGATGAGTTCCTCAACCGTAAGGTCGAAGGAATTTGCCGCCTTCGCTAGCGTCTCCAAAGACATTTTCTTGCCGGCTTCGATGCGCGTCCAGTGCGCTTCTTCCCAGTTCTTGCAAATTTCCGTCTTCACTCCGGCCGCTTCGGCCATTGGCAGCTCGGCTTGAGGCAATTGCTTCAGCTCCAGGGTCTTCACTGGAGCTGAAGGTACGACAGCATTGTTTGTTCTGCTTCCTCGCCAGTCGGAACGGCACCGAAACTGCGTCGCCCTCGGACGCAAAAACTTCCTGTTCGCCGGCTCCGAGTATCTCTGGGATCGTAAAAATGCTGCTCGCCAACTCGGTATGAGCATTCGCAGGTTCGATTACCGGCTATCTGAAGGAGTGTTTTCGACCCGCCGTATAGGAACAAAAGTTCTGATTCCGCATGCGGAGCTGTTTGCGTTATGCCAAGCTACCGACACCTCGTTTCGAGACGCCGCTCTTATGGGGTAAAGGGCGCTGCGCGGCAGCTTTCTGTCTCCCGAACGAACCCTCGACTATTTTGCTCGAATGCGGTCAAATTTGCGCCCGCAAAGATGGGAACCGCGTAGGTGTCTCACGCAGAGCTGGTGCGGCATGCGCGCATCGATCATCCTGTGATACCAAGGCTTGCGCGGGCTGCCTAGTCGGTTCGGTGGTAGTTCGAAAAATCGATCTTCTCTAGGATTCAGTAATTACGATATTTTATCGATAGTTTTCGAACCTTTAGGAGATTATCTGGCCGCCAAACTCAGGGGCATCTACAAACAACCCGAAAAGTCAGGCATCTGAGACGTGCAGTGGTTTGATGCAGCAGGGAACCGGCACCGAGGAAAGGCCGGAACCAATGCCACTGCTATCAAGCTGCGCAACAAGAGATGACCAACAAGTTCGAACAGCGTAAGGTGCCGGAAACCCTCAAGCACTTCGCAACGCGCTTTCGCAGAGTTTATGGCGGACGCGCTTGAGCACTCGAATGAGCACCAACGGTTGGTCGCTCAATCTAACCTGCGCGGTGTGATCGCTGCTCTTACACCGGACTTTTACGATCGCGACGCCTCGACGATCACCACCGAGGAGCTTACTGCCTGGCTTCGGCGACAGGGAAAGGCCCAGGATGGGGCGGACGGCACGTACAACTACTCCGTCACGCAGCTCAAGATGATGTATAAGCCCGGAAGGCATGAGGCGACCGCCGTGAACACGTCGGCGAACGAAAACCAACTGCCACCGCTCTTGTGGGCTGACTGCCGAAGCGCCATTAAATCTTTTTCTTCGAAGTATTCAAATGGTGCGCCCGGAAGGATTCGAACCTCCGGCCTATTGGTTCGTAGCCAATTGCTCTATCCAGCTGAGCTACGGGCGCACATGGGACGCTGCGACAGAAGCCGCAAGCGCTGACTTAGGATAACAAGAGCCTGTGCAGGTGTCTACCGTTCGCCCGTGTTCGGGGCCTTACTTCACCGGAGCTTCAGCAGGAGCAGCCGGCTGCGGCGGGAACAGCGAGACTTCCTCGATCACATCGAGACCGGTACGCCGCAGCAGCTGCTGCACGATCACCTTGGTGAGCCGGGTCGCGTCGAACTCCACGCGCACCTGACGGGCAGCTTCGTTGACGCGCATGGCGCGAATCCCGTAAACCTCGGAAAGGTTGTTGAGCGCCATCATGGTGCGCTCGGTAGGGTGCTCCGCGTAGCGGAACAGGACGTCCAGGGGCATCATAGTTGTTTGATCATAGCAGTGCTTTTGCATCCGCGGAACGGACCGTGCGGCAGCGTGGGCATGCTACTCGAGGGCGCGGAGATAGCTCTCGATTTCAGGGTCGGTCCAGTCCTGCGCGCCGATGAATCTGCGGCGAACGATGCCATGGCTGTCGAGAATATAGGTTTCGGGCGGCCGCGTCGTCCCGAACGCCTCGTTTGATCTTCCGCTGGTATCGAGCGCCGTGCGCACGGTGATGTGGTGCAGGCTCAGGAACCTGGCATACGCTTCAGGGTCCCGGTCAAACGAGACAGCGAGCACCGTCACCCCGGGCACCTGCTGCTGCAGGGCCTCAAGCGAGGGAAACTCCAGCAGGCAGGGCGCGCACCAGGATGCCCAGAAGTTGAGCACGACCGGGCGGCCGCGCAGCGCGGCGAGCGGATGGCCGGGCAGGTTGAGCGCCGGGGCCGCTTTGCCGAGCAGCCCGAGGGAGGCATTGCCGGTATTGCAGGCCGTGAGCAGCAGCGAAAGCACCGGGAAAACAGCAGCGGAGAACGTTCGGGAGAGCACGCTCTTATCATAGAGGTCCGGCCTGCAGGCAGCCGCCGGGAAAGGGAATGCACAGCATGGAATGGGCAGAGCCGGCAATCGAGTCTCCGGCAATCCGCGCACCGGGTATGGTGCTCAGCGTGATTGTGCCGGCGCGCGACGAAGAAGCCAACCTCGGCGCATGCCTCGCCTCGCTCACCGCGCAGGCCGAGTCGGGCTGGGTGCTGGGGCAGCATTGGGAGCTGCTGGTGGTCGACGATGGCTCGACAGACCGCACGGCCGAGATCGCCCGTTCCTTTGCGGGCGTTACGGTTTTACCCGCGCCCACTCCGCTGCCTCGCGGCTGGACCGGCAAGGCGAACGCCTGCTGGGCTGGCGCGGAGCAGGCCCGCGGGCAGTGGCTCCTTTTTACGGACGCTGACACTGTTCACAAAGCCGGTTCGCTGAGCCGCAGCATGCTGGAAGCCGAGCGGTACAAGGTGGCAATGCTGTCGTACTCGCCGGCGCAGGTGGTGCCGGGGCTGCTGCAAAGGGCGGTGATGCCGCTGGTGTTTTCTGAACTCGCGACGGCCTATCCGCCGGCGCAGGTCAACGATCCGGCAAAGAGAATCGCCGTGGCAAACGGGCAGTTCCTGCTGCTGCGCGCTGACGCTTACCAGACCATCGGCGGCCACCGCGAGGTTTCCGGCTCGCTGGTTGAGGATGTCGACCTGGCGTTCCTGGCCAAGCGCAGCGGCGTAGGCCTGCGCTTTCGCTACGCGCCGGAGACCGTGGAGGCGCGCATGTATGCCGGCCTGGGCGCGATGTGGCAGGGATGGACGAAGAATCTTGCGCTGCTGATCAGTAATGTGTTGCCGCTGGCGATCTGGCGGCTGCTCGATATCGCGATGCTGTGGGGATTGCCGCTGCTGGCGCTGTTGTATCCCACGCCGTTCGTCTGGGTGCGGGTCGCATTCTGGCTGCTTTGGCTGCGTACGGTGCTGCGGGTGTACCGGCGGACAGCGCGGTCGAACTTCGCAACCGCCGATATCGTGCTGAGCCTGCTGCTCGGGCTGCCGCTGTTCGCGGCGCTTGCCTATGCGAGCTGGTACCGGGTGCGTCTGCTGCGGCGCGCCAGCTGGAAAGGGCGCGAGTACCCGGTGCGCGCGCGAAGCTGAGCAGCGCCCGTGAGAACTGCGACCGATAAGCTGCCGGCGCATCCCATGCGAGGGAGTTGGTGACCGGCATGATCCTGTTGACGAGAAAGGCCGAGTGGAGCGCATCGCACTATTACTGGGTCGAGAGCTGGAGCGAGGAGGAGAATGTGCGCCGGTTCGGCAAATGCGCGAACCGCGCCGGGCACGGGCACAATTACATGCTCGAGGTGACGGTGCGCGGCGAAGTCGATCCGCAGACCGGTTTTGTGGTGGACCTGAAGTGGCTCCGCGACGTGATGGAGCGCGAGGTCATCGCCGTGTACGACCACCGGCATTTGAATCTTGAAGTGCCGGAGTTCCAGGCCATGCAGCCGACGACCGAGAATATTGCGATCGCCATCTGGCACCGGCTCGAAGGCAAAGTCGGCTCCGGGGCGATGCTGCAGTGTGTGCGGGTGTATGAGACTGAAGACCTGTTTGCTGAGTATCGGGGCGAGGCATGAAGGCGTACCTGGGCAGGCGCTACCATTTCTCCGCGTCTCACCGGCTGTTCTGCCCGGAGTGGGATGAGCTGCGCAACCGGGAGACGTTCGGCAAATGTGCCAACCCCCACGGCCATGGGCACAACTACACGGTTGAGGTGCTGGTGGCTGGCGCGGTCGATGGCGTCTCCGGCATGGTGATGGATCTGGAGGTGCTCGATGCCTTGGTGCAGCGCGAGGTTCTTGACCCGTTCGACCACACCAACCTGAATAGCCTGCCTGCATTCAGCGGCAAGGTGCCGACGAGTGAGAACCTGTGTATCGCGATTTACGAGCGCCTTGAGGTCGCGCTGCCTGGCGGCACCATCCTCGCCCAGCTACGCGTCGAAGAAACGCCGAACAACGCTTTTACCTACTCCGGCAATGCTTTGGAAAAGGCAGGCAAAGGTTAGAGATGAACGAAGAAGAGAAAAATGCAGCCGCTGCGCGCGCGCTTGCAGGCGTGCCGACAGAGGAGCTGTATCGCGAGCTGATCCATCGCTTCGACGGAGATCCCACCCGCGACGGTCTGCTGAAGACCCCGGAGCGAGCGGCGAAAGCAATCGAGTTTCTGACAAACGGCCTGGCGCAGAACCCGGCTGAAATCCTGCGGAGCGCACTGTTCGATGTGGATTACGACGAGATGGTCATCGTCAAAGATATCGAAATGTATTCGCTGTGCGAGCACCATATCCTGCCGTTCTTCGGCCGCGTGCACATCGCGTATATTCCGCAAGGCAAGGTCGTCGGCCTGAGCAAGCTGCCGCGGCTGGTGGATGTGTTTGCGCGGCGCCTGCAGGTGCAGGAGCGCATGACCCGGCAGATCGCGGAAGCGATCGAGGATGCCATTCACCCGATGGGCGTCGGGGTGGTGATCGAGGCGCAGCACCTGTGCATGATGATGCGCGGCGTACAGAAGCAGGCCTCGCACACCGTGACCTCGGCGATGCTGGGCGTTTTCCAGAAGCAGCGGACGCGCGCTGAGTTCCTCTCGCTGCTGGGGCCGGGGCGGCAGCACGGCACATGAACGGTCTTCTGCTGGTTGACAAGCCCGGTGGCATGACCTCGCACGATGTCGTGGCGCGGGTGCGCCGGATCACGGGCGAGAAGTCTGTCGGGCACCTGGGGACGCTCGACCCGATGGCGACAGGCTTGCTCCCGCTGCTGCTGGGCAAGTGGACCCGCCTGGCGAAGTTTTACGGCTCGCTGGCAAAGACCTACACAGGCGTGATCCGCTTCGGCTATGCGACCGACACCTACGACGCAGAAGGCGCAAGGACCGGGGAGTGTAACGCTCCCACGTTGAGCAGTGAGTTGCTGTGTGCTCTGGCAGAGAGATTCCTCGGAGAGAGCGAGCAGATGCCGCCCGCCTACTCCGCCAAGAAAATCGGCGGCAAAGCGGCATATGCGCTGGCGCGTGCCGGGCAGACGCCGGAGCTGCGGCCCGCGAAAATCAAGGTGAGCGCATTTCGGCTGGAAGCTCCGCAGCCGGGACCTGACGGAACGGTGGACGTTCGGTTTGAACTATCCATCTCGGCCGGAGGCTACGTGCGCTCCATCGCGCACGCCATGGGGGAGCAGGCGGGCTGCGGCGCGCATCTTGCCGTGCTGCGCCGGGTCGCGGCAGGCCCGCTGCGCATTGAAGATACGTGGACACTGGAGCAGCTTGAGGGCGGCAGCTGCGCGGCGATGCTGCCGCACCCGCGCGCGGTGCTGCCGGATCTGCCTGGCGTGACGGCCGATCCGGCGACGCTCGCGAGGCTGAAACACGGCATGGCGGTCGCGCTGCCGGAGTTTTCGCGCGCGCCGGTTATCAAGGTGTTTGCCGGGCAGGCAGAGCTCGCGGCGATCGCGACGCGGGTCGCTGGAGTTCTGTTCCAGCCCACGGTTGTCCTGCTATAGATCTCTACTTGCCGAGCATTTTCTCGAGATAAGGAAGGACCGTCTGGGCGACGACCTTGTAGCCGGCGCCATTCGGATGGATCGAGTCCTCGCTCATCAGGCTGTCGTTGCCGTATACGCCCTCGAGCAGGAACGGCACCAGCGGCAGGTGGTACTGCGCAGCCAGGTCGGGGAAGATCGAGTCGAACTGCCTGACGTAGTCCGGCCCAAGGTTCGGCGGCACTTTCATGCCCAGCAGCAGCACCCGGGCGTGCGCCTTCTGGAAGGCCCGGATCATTGAGGCGAGATTGCTCTTGGTGCCGGCGGTTGCCTGCCCGCGCAGACCGTCGTTCGCGCCGAGCTCCAGGATCACGATCGCCGGGTGCGCCGCGAGCACAGAAGAAACCCGGTCCAGGCCGTCCTTCGTGGTATCGCCGGGTATACCCAGGTTTACAAGATGGACATGATATCCGGCACCGGCCAGGTCTTTCGCCAGGAAATCCGGGTAAGCGCTGCCCGGCTGGGCACCATAGCCCGCCGTAAGGCTGTCGCCGAAGCAGACGACTGTCTGTGCTGCGGCGGACGCAGCCCCGGCCAGGCCTGAACAGAGCAGCAAAAGAGACGCGAGCAGTCGCAGCATGGTTTTCCCCGTCGTTGCCTTTAGTGTAGCGACAGCTGAAACCCCAGGCGGGGGTGTTTGGGCGCGCGAGCACGGTTCATGCTCGAATAGAGGAGGGGAGTTGCGTCTCAATCGCCCCCCGGATGCGTCGAAGAGTTATTGGAGCGAGGACAGAAAACGGATGGTGGAAGCGCGCGGGGTTTGGAAGCGGATGCGCACCGGCAGCAGTACTGTCGAAATCCTGAAGGGAATCGACCTGCTGGTGCCGAAAGGGCAGTTTGTCGCGATCATGGGTTCTTCCGGGTCCGGCAAGAGCACGCTGCTGGGCCTGCTTGCCGGTCTGGACAGTCCGAGCGAAGGCGCGGTTCTTGTCGATGGCGTCGATATCAGCCGGATGGCCGAAGACCGGCTGGCGCAGGTGCGTGGACTGAAGATCGGCTTCGTTTTCCAGAGCTACCAGCTCATCCCGACCCTGACCGCGCTTGAAAACGTGCTGCTGCCGTTTGAGCTGAACGTGCGCGGCGATGGCCGCGCACGGGCAAAAGCGCTGCTCCAGATCGTTGGGCTCGCCGAGCGCCTGAACCACTACCCGGTGCAGCTCTCGGGCGGCGAGCAGCAGCGCGTCGCCCTGGCGCGCGCGTTCGTGCTCGAGCCTCCGATCGTGCTGGCGGATGAACCCACCGGCAATCTCGATTCGGCCAACGGTCAGCATGTGCTGGAGCTGCTGACGACCCGGCAGCGCGAAGCGGGAACCACGCTCGTCATGGTGACGCACGATCCGCAGATCGCGGCCCGTGCCGACCGGCGCATCATCCTGCGCGACGGGATGATTGTGAGCGACACACCGGTGCATGGCACCGCGGCGGAAGGTACGGACAGCGAGGGTCTGGCGATGCTGCCCATCGGGCTGGCCGAAGCGGGGCGCGGCTAAATGGCCTCGATTATGGAGCGACCGAAACGGGTGGAGCAGCAGAAACCGGCACTGCCCTGGCTGACAGCTCTGCGCATCGCCGCGCGCGAGCTATTGTTTGCGCGGGTGAAGTTCATCTTTGTCGTCCTGTCCGTCGCGATCGGCGTGGGCGCGCTCACCGGTGTGCGCGGTTTTGCCGATTCGTTCTCGACAACCCTGCTGGGGCAGGCGCGCTCCATCCTCGCAGCCGATCTTTCCGCCAAGATGAGCCGTACGCTTCGCCCGGAGGAGCAGCAACGGCTCGACCGTTTCGCCGCGAGAGCCGGCGCGCAGATGACCCAGGTGACGGAGATGGCCTCCATGGCCGGGGTTGCAGGCGACCCCGTCCCGCTGCTGGTCTCGCTCAAGGTGATCGACCCAAAGCTCTACCCGTTCTATGGCAACTTCAAGCTGAGCCCGGCGCAGCCGCTCGCCAGCGCCATCGGCGACCACTCGGTTGTCGTTGACGAGAGCCTGCTGGTTCGTTTGCATACGCGGGTGGGTGCGATGCTGCGCATCGGCGGCCAGCCGTTCCGCATCAGCGCCTTGATCGTGAAGGAGCCGGATCGTCTCACCGCAGGCGTCGGCATCGGCCCGCGCGTGATGATGACACGCCATGCGGTCGAGGCCATCGGCCTGCTGCAGCCCGGCAGCCGCGCCACCGAGCGCTATCTCTTTCGCCTCCCGCCCGGCTCCTCGATCGCGCAGGACCGGGCGCGGCTCGAGCACACCCTGCCTGAGGCGCAGGTGGCGGACTACCGCGAGGGCGCTCCTGAGCTGACCCGAGGGCTCGATGAAGCCCGCGCTCTCCTGAGCCTGATCTGCCTTGTGGCTATGGTGCTCGGCGCCATCGGGGTTGCGATGGCGATGCGCGCGCATTTGCAGCAGCGGATCGATGGCATCGCCATTATGAAGTCGATGGGCGCGCGCTCGGCCGACGTGCTGCGGATCTATGTGCTGCAAACATTGCTGCTGGGCTGCGCCGGCGCGCTGCTGGGTGTGGTGCTGGGCGTCGGCGTCGAGTGGGTGCTGCCTCGGCTGATGAATTCGCTGCTGCCCATTCATCCGCCGCTGCGCCTGCCCTGGCTGCCGATTCTCGGCGCGTTCTCGACCGGCATCCTGACGACGATGCTGTTTGCCGTTCCCCCTCTGCTCGACGTGCGGAACATCCGCCCCAGCGTGGTGCTGCGCCGCCTTGTCGAGACCGGCGAGGAGGGTTCGCGTCTGCTGTCCTTCGCGAAGCGCGTGCGCGGAGCCTGGGTGCAGCTGATCGCCGGAGCCGTCATCATTCTGGCGCTCACAATCATCGCGGCGCTCCTATCCGACTCGTGGAAGGGCGGCGAGTGGTTTGCGGGCTCGCTTGCCGTGTCCCTCGCTGTCCTTCTCGCGCTGGCCGCGGGCCTGCTCCGCGTGCTGCGCTCGGTGCTGGACCGCACCCGTCTCTTGCTGCCCTCGACCCTGCGGCACGGGCTTGCGAACCTTTACCGGCCCGGCAACCAGTCGGCCGCGGTCCTGGCCGCGCTCGGCGTCGGTGTCATGCTCATCCTCAGCGTCTTCCTGATGCAGCGCTCCATCGTGTCCCGAATGCATGAGGCGATGGCATCGAACACGCCGAACGTGTTTCTCATCGATATTGCCTCGTCCGAGCTCGACGGGGTACGCAAACTGGTGCTCGCGCAGCCCGGCGCGGAGAAGAACTTTGAGGCGCTCCCGATCCTGAGCGGCAACCTTATTTCACTGGAAGGCACGCCCCTGCGCCAGCTCGACCGCAGGCACTACCCGATGCGCCTGCGCCGGACCCTCAACTTCACCTGGAGTGAGCAGCCGCCGGCCGGCATCGAGCTGTCGGAGGGCAGCTGGTGGGGCAAGGGCGACACCGGTTCCGTAGCTGTCGTCGATCGCATCGCCAAGCGCCTCCAGTTGCACATCGGCTCGCAGATCGGTTTTGCATCCGGCGGTCACCCCTTCACGTCCACGGTGCGCGCGATCTACAAGGTCGACGGTCAGCACATTTCCAGCCGCAGCGAATTTATCTTCGCGCCGGCGGAGCTGGCTGGCATGCCTGCGATCTGGTACGCGGCGATGCACATGCGGCCGGGGCGCATCGCGCAGCTGCAGCAGGTTCTGTTCGCGCGTTACCCCACGGTGACGGCCATCAATGTCGCCGACATTCTTGAAACGATCCAGCAGGTGGTCGGGCAGATCACGCTGGTGATCCGTTTCCTCGCCGGCTTTTCCATTCTCTCCGGCATGGTGATTCTCGCCTCGAGCATCGCGAGCACACGCTTCCGCCGGGTACGCGAGGTGGTCGTGATGAAGACCCTGGGCGCAACCCGCCCGCGCATCGCCGGTGTTTTTTCTGTCGAGTTTATTGTCCTTGGCCTGCTGGCCGGCGTTGCCGGTGCCGTGTTTGCCAATGGGCTTTCGCGCATACTGCTGCACGTGGCTGAGGTGCCATATGTGCCGGATGCTGTTGCAGAAATGGTGGGAGTCCTGCTGACGGCGACACTCGCCGTACTCACCGGCTGGGCGGCAAGCTTTCGGCTCCTGGGGCAGAAGCCGCTGGAGGTGTTGCGGGAGGAGTAGCTCCGTACCGCTGCGCCCTGATGCTTTTTCCCGTCTGCCGCATTAAAGAAAACCGGCCGTCTGGCCGATATCGTCCTTGTCGCGGTGGTTGCGAATTCCGAGGGGCTGAAAGCGATGATCGTGAGTACAGGAAAGCGGCGAAATCCTCGTATGACTTGCGCGGGCGCGGCGGAGATCGTGTTTGTCGCAGACGCGCCAAGTTGCCCTGCCAAGGTGAGCAACCTCAGTGTCGAAGGCTGCCTGCTGGTGGCCGAACGACCTGTTGACCTGTTCAAGGAAGCGCTGGTCGAGCTTGCCTTCACGGTGAACCAGCTTCCTTTCCGAGTGCGGGCGCAGGTCAAAGCCGTACGCTCGGAAACCGAATACGGCTTTCAATTTGTGCTGCTCAGCGACCGCTCAAAACGGCGCCTGGAAGAATTGATGGAGGAACTGCGCGAGCATCACTTGAATCTCAAGCGCGGGGACAGCAGAACCAAACCGAATAACAATCTCCATTGATAGGGACATGGCTGCTGCAAACAGCATATTTTTCGCCTCACCCTTATCCGCACTTCTCAGAACTGCCGGCGAACGTTCCAGGACCTGAAAATCTGGCTCGCATTCTGCGGGTGATTGACGTCCAACGAGATAAACATCCCGTCAAAGGATCGCCTGACTATCGCAAAAGTAGAATTCCAGCCTGTTCTTATGGCACAATTACTTTAGTTTAGCGGGGTGTCTCCGGAAAGCACTATAGTACCCACATGGACAGAGCTTTGAAGAAGTTGGTCTTGGTGGAAGTATGATGCCGATCTTCAAATAAAGTTGACGCCTGTCACTTTGTGGGAGGTGTCGTGAACGATCCGACAAGGTGTTGTGAGCAACGTTATCCGGCAACGGGAAGGCGCGAGCATACTTTGAAGACCTTTACAAATGCTGCTTATTGATCAGGAAGTAATTGCGGAGCACCTTCCACTGGAAGAACCGGAAGGCAACGGTCAGGAAACGCACATTCCTGAACTGGACGGAATTCGAGGACTTGCAGCACTTGCCGTCGTTTTCTATCACATAGCCCAATTGGCTATTCAGCATGAGCGCGGACTTATGCACTTGCTGATGAACCTGAGCATGTTCGGCATGCTCGGGGTCGATGTCTTCTTTGTTTTGTCAGGATTTCTCATCACCGGCATCCTGCTTCGCAAAAAGAGTGGTCCACACTACTATCGCAATTTCTATGCCCGTCGTCTTCTGCGGCTCGCCCCTCCGTACCTGATCACGCTCGCTCTCGTCTTTATGTTCAATCCGGGAAGCGGAAAGTTTCTCCTGCTCTCCCTCTTTTACCTGGCCAACTTTTTTTCGTTATTCCATGTCTTCATGGCTTACGGCCCACTCTGGTCGCTTTCTGTCGAGGAGCACTTCTACTTCATCTGGCCTGGGCTGATACGCTTTACCTCCGCGCGCCGCCTGTTGGCGATCTCCGCGGCAGTCTGCCTCTTCACGCCCGTTCTGCGGGTCTACCTGGTCACGCATGGCGGGTATGACGTCTATCTGTCGTGGTATCGCTTCGACGGTCTTGCATGGGGAGCGATCGCGGCCATCCTGCTGGGCTACTTCCGCAGGGGTCGGCGCACTCTTGAACGAACGCCGGCATACCTGGGAGGGATTGGCGCTGTCGTCCTGCTGGTCGGGTTGTTCATCTATGCACGGGGCAACAAGGCACTCGCATTTAGCTTGCTCTACTCGGCGGTTCCGATGCTTACAGTGACCACTATCTGGTTTGCCGCTGTGGGTCGATTCCGTGCACTTGCTGTCTTGCGATCACGCCTTTTACGCTTTTTCGGCGACATAAGCTATTGGATCTACCTGATTCACTTCCTGATCCTCTATAAGGTTTTCGCGCTCTTCTATCGAAGAGCACCACACCTCATGCAGCACGGAGGGTTTCCGCTCTGGAGTGCTCTCGTCGTAGCTGTGCTTGGGCCGGCCATCTTATCCGGGGTTGTCGTCCGGCGGTGGGTCGAGTTACCGGCGCTGCGAAGAAAATCTCTGTTTTCCTAAGCGACCGAAGCGAATCGTTAGGCGCTATCCCGCATTTGTCCTGGTTGCCCCCCAGGGATTCGAACCCCGATATGCTGAGTCAGAGTCAGCTGTCCTACCATTGAACGAGGGGGCAAAACTGCGTGTCGCGGCGGTGCGGCTGCTCATGCGACTCACCTGATCTTAAAGGGGCCGTTCGGTTTGGTCAATGTGCGCTCGTGCGGGCGCGATGGTAAGGCATTTCTCCCATAGGTGTAACCGGCCGGCGACCGTGAGCGTGGCCCTTCCTTGAGGTAAAGCCGCATCAAGATGGTTTCTGCGGCCCACAGCAACCGGAGAAATGCGTTAGCCTGAAGAGTCGCAGCAAGCACACAAACGAAGGGCAGGGAAGCAGATGCGGAAGAAGGTAACGGTCGTCGGCGCGGGCAACGTAGGGGCAACGGCAGCACACTGGCTCGCAGCCAAGGAGCTGGCGGATGTGGTGCTGCTGGACGTGGTGGAAGGCGTACCTCAGGGCAAGGCGCTGGACCTGCTGGAGGCGATGCCGATTGAGAAGCGCGACTGCCTGCTGACCGGGACCAACAGCTATACCGACTCCGCGAACTCTGACGTGGTCGTCATTACGGCCGGCATCGCGCGCAAGCCCGGCATGAGCCGCGACGACCTGCTGAACACCAACGCAAAGATCATGGCGGATGTGATCAAGCAGGTGGTTGCGACTTCTCCCGACGCGATCCTCATCGTGGTCTCGAATCCGCTCGACGCAATGGCGCAGGCGGCGTTCAAGCACTCGGGCTTCCCCCGCGAGCGCGTGCTCGGCATGGCCGGCGTGCTCGACTCAGCCCGTTTCCGTACCTTTATCGCGGAAGAGCTGAAAGTCTCAGTCGAGAACGTGACGGCGTTCGTGCTGGGCGGCCACGGCGACACCATGGTGCCGCTGCCGCGCTACTCGACCGTTGCCGGGATTCCGATCACTGAACTGATGGACGAAGCGACACTGGCGCGCCTGGTGCAACGCACGCGCGACGGCGGAGCGGAGATTGTGAAGTACCTGAAAACCGGGTCGGCGTACTACGCGCCGTCGGCTGCCGCGGTCGAAATGGTCGAGGCGATCCTCAAAGATAAGAAGAAGATCCTACCCTGCGCGGCATACCTTCAGGGCGAATACGGCATCGACGGGCTGTATGTCGGCGTTCCGTGCAAACTCGGCGCCAGGGGACTGGAAGAGATCATCCAGATCAAGCTGACGGCGAACGAGCAGGCGGCTCTGCAGAAGAGCGCCGATTCTGTGAAGGAGCTTTGCGGCATTATCGGGGTCTAGGCAGATACGTTCGCCGAGAAAGCCCGGCTCGCGCCGGCGCGTGTACGAAAGCCTCGGGGCAGGCGGGTGTACATCCCGCCGCCCCGCAACTGTAAGGCGCAGCATACCAGCGCGGCTGAGCAAAGCCACACGGCGCACGTCCAATGGGGAAGGCTGCCGCGCGCGCGGAGGCGTCAAGCCAGGAGACCGGTTCGCGCATGCACTCCATGATCAGCTCCTGTTCCGAGGGGAACAGAGAAAGCAATAGCGCATCCCGATGAACAATTCACATTGCCCAGCACGCGTTCGCCGTCTGCTCGCTGCCGCAGCTCTTCTTTCCTGCGCGCCCAGCCTGCATGCGGTTTCCGTGCGCGGCGTCATCACCGACCCGCTTAACAAGCCCATCTCCGGCGCGGTCGTCGCGCTTGTTGATAATGGAAAGATCGTCATCACGCAGCGCACCGGCTCTGACGGCAGGTACACGCTGAGCACCTCCAATGCCGGGCGCTACTACGTTCTGGCCACCGGCGTTAACTTTCGGCAGCTTTCGACCGAGAGTTTTTACGGCGGCGCTTTTTCGAGCATTGTGAAAAATATCACGCTTGAGCCCGACACCCTGCGCGAGTCCGTGGTGGTCACCGCAACCGGCACACCGCTGCCGCAGTCCCAGGTGAGCGCGTCCATTACAGAGCTCAACAAGACGGACTTTGAAGATGAGCAGACCGTGACGGACGCGCTGCGGCTGGTGCCTGGGTTCTCGGTTGCGACCACGGGCGAGCGCGGCGGTTTGACCTCGCTGTTCATCCGCGGCGGCAACTCCGATGACAACGAAGTCCTGCTGGACGGCGTCCCTTTGAACGATATCGGCGGCACGTTTGACTTCGCGAACGTCGCGACCACCGGCATTGCCGGCGCCGAAGCCTATCGCGGCCCCGATAGCGTGATCTACGGAACGGATGCCGGCGCAGGCGTCGTCGCTTTTTCGACGCCGCGCGGCTCGACCCCGTTTCCTTCGCTTTTCTACGAAGGAGACGGCGGCAACTTCGGCACGTACCGCAATGAGGTAAAGGCCGGCGGCACGCGCAACAAGCTCGACTACTTCGGCGGTTTCGGCGACTTTCAGACCACCAACTCGGTAGACAACGACAGCTACCATGATGTGACCTCGGCGACCAACGTCGGCTATGCGCTTTCAAGCGCGACCCACCTGCGCATCACTGCGCGCAACAGCGACTCCGCGGTCGGCGCGCCCGGCCAGTACGCCTTTACGCTGACGCCCACTGATGAAAAACAGGGCGATCAGGATATCTACGGCAGCGCAACGCTTGACCACACTTTCTCAGACCGCTGGCTCGCCGAAGCCGAATACGGGCTCAGCCGCAAGCGGGAGAGCTTTCAGCAGTACGCCGCCACCGGCACTCTTGACGCGGCAAACGGTGTGTACCTCGGCAAACCTGTCACCGTGACGGGAGCAAATGGCTACACGGTCAGCGGACAAGCCATCACCGCCTACGTCGGCTATGAGCAGTCGCTCGACGACCTCGCCTCGAACCGCGACTCGCTCCATGCGCAGACCAGCTACACCTTTACTCCGCACCTGCTCGGCGTCGCGGGCTTCCGTTATGAGAATGAGCGCGGCCTCTCGAACTCCAACTCCGCCGGGGTCTACAGCGCGCAGCCCATTGGGCGCACCAACTACGATTACACGCTGGAGTTTCAGGGTGACTTCAGCAATCGCTTTTTCTATACCGCCGGCGGTGGCATTGAGAAGAACGGCCTTTTCGGCACCGTGGGCGCACCGCACCTCGGTGCTTCGTATTACCTCGTGCGTCCCGGCCGCGGACTGCTGCAGGGCACTCGCCTGAACTTCAACTTCAGCAAGGGGTACAAGGAACCGACGCTCGACCAGCAGACCGGCTCCCTGCTCGCCTTTCTGCAGCAGAACGGCGGCAGCGATCTCGTCAACCAGTACCAGGTGAAGCCGATCGGCGCGGCGCTTACCCGCTCCTATGACGGCGGGGTCGAGCAGAGCATTGCGAACGAGCGCATCCTCGTCAAGCTCACTTACTATCACAACGAATTCGGCAACCAGATCGAGAGCGTCGCGCCGAGCGCTGTGCCGCAATTGCTGCCTCAGCTCAGCGCCGCGCAGCAGGCTTCGCTCGAAGCCTACCTCAACACCAATAACGCTTTCGGCATCGACCTGAACTCGCTGTCCTTCCGAGCGCAGGGCTTTGAGTCTGAAGTGCAGTACAGCCCGAAATCCAACATCTTCCTCCGCGGGGGCTATACCTATCTCGATGCCGTCGTGCAGCACTCGTTCTCATCGGACGCGCTGAGTCCCAGCTTCAACACCAGCTCGAACTTTGCGACCGTGCCGATCGGGAACTACTCGCCGCTCGTGGGTGCGCGGCCATTTCGCCGGCCGCCGCAGACCGGCTTCATTTCGGCTACGTATGCCTCGGGATCGAAGTGGAGCGGCGTGGTCAGCGCGTCATTCGCGGGGCGCAGCGACGACTCCACCGCACTCGGCGGCTCCGACGCGAACTTCGGCAACTCGCTCCTGCTGCCCAACCGCGATCTCGACTCAGCCTATGCGAGCCTGAACGGCGGCGTTACCTACCAGGCCAGCAATCGCATCGGCGTCTACACCCAGCTTGACAACGTGTTGAGCGAGCAGCATATCAGCCCAATCGGCTATCTCTCTACGCCCATGACGGCGCGCGGAGGTGTGCGCATCACGCTTGGGCATCTTGGAAAATAGTCGGCATAGAACGAAGCATAAGTGAGCATCAAATGATGTTAAAATAGATGCCTGGAGAAGCAAATGCGAACAACTGTCTCCCTTGACGACGACCTGATCGCGAAAGCCAAGTCCTACACGGGCGTGCAGGAGACGGCAACTCTGCTGCGAATGGGATTAACTGCACTGGTCCAGAGAGAAGCGGCTCGCAGACTTGCGCGTTTGGGAGGCAGCGATCCGAATGCCGGGATACCGCCTCGGGAGCGTCCAGAAGAGTGATTCTGATCGATACTTCCATCTGGATTGATCATCTAAGGATGCCGGAAGCCTCTCTTTCCGTATTGCTTGAGAAAGAACAGGTTTTAGCTCACCCACTTGTGATCGGTGAGTTAGCTGTCGGTAATCTGAAGGAACGCGAGTCCGTCCTACAAGACCTGCACGAATTACCCCAGGCTGTCGCAGCTTACCACGAGGAAGTACTGCAATTCATTGCAATCCATAGCCTCTTCGGGACCGGAATTGGGTATATCGACGCTCATCTCCTGGTTGCTGTCAAATTTACGGATAACTCCGCTCTTTGGACTCGCGACAAACGCCTCCTGGCCGTCGCGCAACGCCTCAACCTCGCGTGGTCCGAGCCGAAGCCGTCCTAGTCAACGGATTCCAGGCTTAATACCCGCGATTTCGCAGGAACTCGCCGATCACGTTATAAATCGCGTCCGCCGCAAAATTCAGAGAGAGTGTCTTTGCCAGGACCGCGTTCGTCTCGAGCGCCGGCGTACCCAGCTGCGGGTAGTACATCTCCTTCGCTGCGAACGCTGCACCCAACGTGCCGGCCAGAACCGGCAGGTTCACCGTCTTCGCGCCCGAATCGGTGTGACTGAACACCAATCCTTCCAGCGCGTGGCCGAAGCGTTCTCCCGTGCTGTAGCCCGCGCCCAGCGGAACATAGCGGGGATCCATGTCGAACAGTACCGGGATGACCAGGTTCTGGAGCGTTGTCTGCGTCTCGGCCTCGCTCAGTCCCGCCGCCAGACGGCGTCCGTGATAACGGACATCATTTTCTACCTGGTCCTTCCAGGTAAGCAGGTCCAGCCCGTAGTCGTTGTAGGCCTGGTCATAGGTGGGTTCCCCGTTCCACGTGCTTGGGTTATAGCTCACCGGATCCTGCGGGCGGTTTTCAATCAGGTGGATATCCGGCAGACCACCGATAAGCGCGGCTGTGATGAAATTGCGGGGAGCATAGGTGCTGCGTGCCCAGTACACGAACTTGCCGCCGATTGAGAGCGGATAATATGAGTCGTCGCTGGCCCGGCCGTGCAGGTTAAACATGGTCAGGTCCGGCTCCAGCGCCGCACGCACCAGCTCGTGCGCGGTGTTGGTGGCGAGGTCGCCCAGCAGGCTGTAACCGATGTAGCGCGCGACAAAGCGATTCGAGTCCAGCTCCGGCGCGTTGAAGGCATTGGCGTATAGCATCTTGCCAAGGAATGCTGCCGCTACGGTGCCGCCCAGCTTGGAGTAGTTCGGCACCAGGGCTCCCGCGTCATTGCGCGTAACGACGATGGATGCTGCGGCATTCTCCATACGCTCACCGAAGTCGGAGTTGACTGGGGCCGGAATGTAGCGCGCCTCCTGGTGCAGACCGAGCGGCAGCACGAGATTGCTGATCAGCTGGCGCGTCTCCGCGGTCGCCAGACCTACCTCCAGCCGGTCCGCATGGTAGCGCAGTGTCGCCTCATTCACATGGAACCAGTCATCGAGCTGGTCGCCGTAGGTATCGAGCTCCTGCTGATAGTTAGGGTCGCTGCTCATCGGCCGCACCGGTGCGGCCGTGATCTGCGGAACTCCTGCGATCGCAAAGGCCTCAATCAGGTTCCGGATCGACCAGGTGCTGCCGAGATAGTAGCCGATCTTGGCCGGGACGTTCGTGCCGTTCGCCCCTGGAGCCACGCGCCAGTTCTGCGGCAAAATGAGCGGCTGTTCTGCCGGTGCGGGCATCGCGTTCGTAACGGTCGGCGCAGGGGCTTCAGGCAGGGAAGCAGAAGGTGCTGGCGCGGGGGCCCCGGCAAAAATGCCGGGGGAGGCGAACTGCTGCTGGGCAGAGGCGCTCCGCGTCATGAGAGCCCCGAGCAGCACCAAGACCAGTACCCCGAACGGCGAGGTATAATGACACGTCGAGCGCGTCCTTGTCACAGGTATTTCCTGAAAAAGTAGGATTTTCGGTGGTTTCTACTCTAGAGTACCCAATTCCACAGCTTTAGCAAGTTACCTGAGAAAACCCCGACGTGACTCTTTGCATCTGAAGTGCAACTTATGGGTGACCGCTAAGAGTACTTCTTACCCGCCAGTTAGCAGGTTCTACCTCTTTCAAGCCCTCTGGTGGGGAAACGCGGAGCGTTTCTACTCACCCAAAAGACAGCAATAATTTTTTTTGAAAGCATTTTTCGGCGTATGCAAAGCTTTGACTCAGCTCGCGCCGCGGAGTTCCAGGCATAGAAAAGCCCCGGTTGCGCAAGCGGGGCTTTTCTGGGTTGGAGCTTTGCCGGTGTTTAGTACATGCCGTCCATGCCGCCGCCGTGCTGGTGGCCGCCGCCTGCGGGGGCTGCCTTCGGCTCGGGGATGTCGGCGACCATGGCTTCGGTCGTCAGCATCAGGCCCGCGATCGAGGCCGCGTTCTGGAGCGCAGTCCGCGTCACCTTGGTGGGGTCGATGACACCGGCCGCAACCAGGTCCTCGAACACATTGGTGCCGGCATTGTAGCCGAAGTGGTGATCCTTCGACTCATGAATGCGACCGACAACCACGGCACCCTCTTCCCCGGCATTGCCGACGATCTGGCGCAGCGGCTCTTCGATGGCGCGGCGGATGATCTGGGCACCGATCTTCTCGTCACCCTCAAGCGTCTTGATCAGGGCATCGACCTCGGGAGTGCAGCGAACCAGGGCCACACCGCCGCCCGGAACAATGCCTTCCTCGACAGCCGCGCGCGTTGCATGCATCGCATCTTCCACGCGAGCCTTCTTCTCCTTCATCTCGGTTTCGGTAGCAGCCCCGACCTTGATGACGGCGACGCCGCCGACCAGCTTCGCAAGGCGCTCCTGGAGCTTCTCGCGATCGTAGTCAGAGGTGGTCTTTTCAATCTGGTTGCGGATCTCCTTCACGCGGCCTTCGATCGCGGACGACTCGCCACGGCCTTCGACGATGGTCGTGTTGTCCTTGTCGATGGTCACGCGCTTGGCGCGGCCGAGATCTTCAAGCTTCACGTTCTCGAGCTTGATCCCAAGATCTTCCGTAATCGCACGGCCGCCGGTCAGCTTTGCGATGTCCTCAAGCATGGCCTTGCGGCGGTCGCCGAAGCCAGGAGCCTTAACGGCAGCAACGTTCAGGGTGCCGCGCAGCTTGTTCACCACGAGGGTGGCGAGCGCTTCGCCGTCGACATCTTCCGCGATGATCAGCAGCGGCTTGGAGTTACGCGCAACCTGCTCAAGCAACGGCAGAAGATCCTTCATCGATGAGATCTTCTTCTCGTGGATCAGAATGTACGGATCCTCGACAACAGCTTCCATGCGGTCCGGATCGGTGACGAAATAGGGGCTCAGGTAACCGCGGTCGAACTGCATGCCCTCGACCACTTCCAGCTGGGTCTCAAGCGTCTTCGACTCTTCCACCGTGATCACGCCGTCCTTGCCGACCTTCTTCATCGCTTCCGCGATGATCGTGCCGATCGTCTTGTCGGAGTTCGCCGAAATGGTGCCGACCTGCGCGATCATCTCGCCGGTGACCGGCTTGGAGAAGTTTGAGAGCGCGCCGCCCGTGACCACGCCGTTCTCATCGCGCTTGCCCACGATGGACTCGACAGCCTTGTCGATGCCGCGCTTCAGCGCCATCGGGTTCGCGCCGGCGGCAACCGTCTTCACGCCTTCGCGGTAGATCGCCTGGGCCAGAACGGTCGCGGTCGTGGTGCCGTCACCGGCGACGTCCGAGGTCTTCGAAGCGACTTCGCGCACCATCTGCGCGCCCATGTTCTCGAGCGAGTCCTTCAGTTCGATTTCCTTGGCGACGGTCACGCCGTCCTTGGTGATCGTCGGCGAACCGAACTTCTTCTCGATGACGACGTTGCGGCCCTTGGGGCCGAGCGTTACCTTGACGGCGTCGGCGAGGTGGTTGACCCCGCGCAGGATCGCCTGGCGGGAGTCTTCTCCGTGCAGAATCTGCTTTGCCATGATTTCTATTTCTCCTGGTACATGTTGTGCTGCCGGGGCAGCTGAAAATCGTGTGGTGCAAACGTGAACAAGCGCCGCAAAGGGTGGCGCGCGCGACTACTTCTTGAGAATGCCGAGGACTTCTTCCTCGCGCATGATGAGGAACTCTTCGCCGTCGATCTTGATCTCGGTGCCGGAATACTTGCCGAACAGCACGCGATCGCCTGCCTTGACATCGAGCGGGAAGGTCTTGCCCTCATCGTTCGACTTGCCCTTGCCCACGGCGATGACTTCGCCTTCCTGGGGCTTTTCCTTCGCGGTATCCGGGATGATGATGCCGCCGCGGATGGACTCGCCTTCCTCAACGCGGCGCAGCAGGATGCGGTCGTGCAGCGGTGTGAACGTAGACGTAACTGTGCTCGATGCCATAAGTTTCCTTCTCCTTGAAGAACAGCCGCGTCTGCTGGCAATGGAAAATGCGGGGTGCTAGCAGTTGCAGCCTTCAATTGCTAAGTTAGCGAGGACACGCACTGCTGTCAAGTGGAAAACTCTCAGATGTGAGTGAATTCCACTCACCTTGCTTGAGCCAGTGCCTAGAGCGAGAATCAACTTAGGACCGGCAGGCCCTGCGCCGAAAGCCGCTCGGCCGAAGAGGACTGTAAGGGCAGCACAATCCGAAATATGGTGCCGGAGGGCGCCTGCTCGCGTGTCCTGACCTGCACCAGGCCATTGTGCTTGGCGATAATCTCACCCGAGACCCACAGTCCGAGCCCGGTGCCGGTAATCCCCTTGGTAGAAAAGAAAGGCTCGAAGATGCGGTCGCGCGTAGCTCGGCTCATGCCGGTTCCCTGGTCCGCCACCACGATGGCCACGCCGGCCCAGTTGCCCGACCAGCAGCGGCAGGCATGGGCGCGCAGCACCAGCCGTCGGGGCCCATCGACGTTGCTCATGGCGTCAACGGCGTTGCCGATTACATTGGCCAGCACCTGCCGTATTTCTCCATCGAGCGCGACAATCGGCGGGGCACCGGCAAACTCGCACACTACCTCGATGCCGTGGCCCCGCATGCGTGCCTCATACAGTGCGAGAACCGATTCAATCAGGTCCGGAATCTCCGCCGGCGCGGGCCGGCTGCTCTGGCGGTAGAAGCGCAGGGTTTGGGTGGTGATGTGGGTTACCCGGTCGAGCTCGCGCTGCGCCATCTGCAAAAAGCTGCGCTGCTCCTGCTGCAGTTCGCTCTTTTCCAGCAGGTACAGGCAGTTGGTGATCGCCTCGAGAGGATTGTTGATCTCGTGCGCGATGGAGGCTGCCAAGCGCCCGGCGGCAGCCAGCTTCTCGGTCCGCCGCAGCACCTCCTCGCCGCGTTTCTGCTCCGTCAGGTCAACGAAAAACACCGCCATCTGCTGGTCTGCCGCGGGCGCTTCAGGGTTCAGCAGCGCCGCGCCGATCAGCACCGGGATGGACGTGCCGCTGTGGTCCCGGCAGGTCGCGGCCCAGGTTTCGCCGCCGTGCCGCAGCGCCTCGGTATACAGGCCGTTGGCCGCGTACAGCTCGTCGCTCACGCCCGCGGCGGAGGGCTCGAACTGCTCCGGAGAAAAAATACCCGCGAGCGTCATGCCGCCTGCGCTCGAAGGTCCAAGCAGCTGCGCCGCCCCGTCGTTGCGGTAAATCACCCGACCCTGCCGATCGCTGATCAGCAATGCCAGCGGCGCCGCTTCAATCAGGCGGTGGAATCGCTCTTCACTGGAGCGGAGCGCGTGCTCGGTGGCACGGCGGGTGCGCCGGCTCGCGGCCTCCGCCAGCTCGCGCTCGATCGCGGGCGCAAGCCGGGTCAGGTTCTCCTTTGAGACGTAGTCGTGCGCCCCGGCGCGCATCGCCTCGACCGCCGTCGCCTCGCTCACCGCGCCCGACATCATGATGAAGGGAATATCGCGCCCGGTCTGCTGCAGCAGGCGCAGGGCTTCCGGCGCCGAAAATAAGGGCAGGTTGTAGTCCGCCAGCACACAGTCCCATGGCTCGGCCAGGGCCGCATGCATGTTCTCGGCCGTTTCCACGCGGTGGATCTCGAGCGTAAACCCGGCGCGGCCCAGGTGACGCCGCAGCAACAGCGCGTCGTCTTCGCTGTCCTCAACCAGCAGGATGCGCAGCGTCCGCACGGGCGCTGCTGCCGCATCGCCTTGCTGCCGCATCGCCGGGTGAACTACTGCTGGAGGGACGGAGGACATTCGTTGAGTACCAGCCAGTACATACCGAGCTGCTGCGTCGCCGCGGCGAAATCAGAGAAATTGACCGGCTTGCGAATATAGCTGTTCACTCCCAGCTTGTAGGAGCGCACGATGTCGGTCTCTTCATCAGACGAGGTGAGCACCACGACCGGGAGCATACGCGTGCGGTCATCCTCCCGAATTCTTCGCAGGACCTCCAGTCCGTCCACCTTGGGCAGCTTGAGGTCGAGCAGGATGACCTGCGGCCTGACCGCCATGGCTGGACCGCCTTCGCCGAACAGCATCGCCAGCGCTTCCTCGCCGTCGCGCGCTACGTGTACCTCGTTGGCAATATGCGACTTCCGCAAGGCGCGGATGGTCAGCAGTTCGTGGTCCGGGTCATCTTCTACTAAGAGGATCATTCGTGTCGTTGTCATGCACCTTCCTCAACCAAGCGTAAACCAGAAGGTAGCACCCTTGCCCACGAAACCCTCAGCCCACAGGTTTCCATGGTGCCGGTGCACCACCCGCGCGACCGTCGCAAGCCCTATGCCGGAGCCTTGGAAGTCCTTATCGCCGTGCAGACGCTGGAACGCGACAAAAAGCTTCCCGGCATACTGCTGGTCGAACCCGGCGCCGTTGTCGCGGATAAAGTAGGCCTGCCGCTCAGCCGACCAGCCGAACGCAATCTGCCCCTCGGCCACGTTGCCCGTGAACTTCGCTGCGTTGCCGAACATATTCTCAAATACGACCCGCAGCAGGCGGGGATCGCCCTGTGCTTCCAGCCCCGGCTCGATCGCAAACGCCAGCCGGCGCTCCGAGTAGGCCCGCACAATCTCCTCAGCCACGCTTTCGGCGATCGTCGACAAGTCGACTGTTTCCGGCGTCAGCTCCGCACGGGTAATGCGCGAGAGCTGGAGCAGCGCATCGATCAGTGAACCCATCCGCTGCACGCCCACCCGGATCCGGCCCAGGTAGTGTTTGCCGTCGCCTTCCAGCAGCGCTCCGTAGTCTTCCTCCAGCGCCACTGAAAATCCATCGACGGAGCGCAGCGGCGCCCGCAGGTCGTGCGAGACGGAGTAGGAGAAGGCTTCAAGCTCGCGGTTGGTGGTTTCCAGCTCCGCGGTGCGCTGCTGCACCCGTTCTTCCAGCAGGTCGTTGAGCTTTTGGATTTCTTCAGCGCTGGCCTCGGCCGCCCGCCGTGCCGTGCGCTCCGCGTCGTAGGCAGCCGCGCGGTCAATGGCCAGGGCGATGCGGTCGGCAGCCACGCGCAGCAGGTCTTCGTCTCCCGGGGAGAATCCCGAGCCGGTTCTGCGCCCCGCCACCAGCATGGCAATGACCCGGCCCGCAACCGACATCGGCACGATCAGCGCGGAGCGAAGGTTCTCATGCAGCGCCTCGATCGGCAGACGCTCCAGGCTTTCGCCCGAAACCCGCACCGGGTGGCCGGTGCGCGCTGCCTCGGCGATCAGTCCGCCTTCGCGCACGGGGCGCCGCTGGCCTGGCTCGAGCGGGGCGCCTTCCGCCGCTGCGAGCTCGATCTCTCCCTCATGCCAGCGCACCAGCACCAGTACGTCAGCGCGCGCCGCATGTTTAAGCCGGGCCAGCAGCGCTGCCGTGAGCTCCGCAACCGTAAGCTGCGTAAACGCCACCTCTGTTACGGATTGCAGTTTTTCGAGACGCATGGAGGTTTCAGCGGAGCGCTGCCGCAGACGCCGCTCGTAGCTGAGCGAGCCGAGGGAAAAAATCACGAACAGGATGTCGAGCGCGCTCGCAAGCCCGACGGTCAGCCTGGCTTCGCGGCGTGCCTGCGCGGTCGCGTGCAGACGCTGCCCAAGAACCCCGCGCTCCTCCTGCTGGCAGTTGTGGACCAGTCCACGCAACTGCACCATCAGGCTTTCTCCCTGGGCGCCGAGCAGGGCCGCTGTCTGCTCCCCGGTGTGGGAACGCCGCATGGCGATGCCCTGGTGCAGCAGGGCAAAGCGCTGGGCCGCGACCACGGAGGCTTGTCGCAGCGCCGAGGAGAAACGCCGGTCATTGCGGGTCAGCGGTCCCAGTGTTTCAAACTCGTGCGTCGTATCAAACTCCGATGCGCCGAACGAAGCGAGGTAGCCCGGCTGGCCGGTGAGCACGAACCCGCGTACGCTCGACTCCGCCTCGGTCGCTCTCTCCAGCGCATGCTCCAGCCGCACGATGACGTCGAGCGTCTGGGTTACGGTGCGCTCGGAGCTGGCGAGCACTTCCTCGGCATGGAAGGCCAGCCACGCGTTGACCGCGATGAGCAGGGCAGCGAGGAGAAACAGGATGGTGAGCAGCTTCTGGAACCGGGTCAGTGTCATGTGTGGTCTTCAAGAGCCATATTTTCAGGAGCTTTCGACGAGCGAGGATCAGTCGAGGCGGTACTTGGTTTCAGCAAGTTTGTTCAGCGGCCGCCACACGAGCCGGTTTACCGTGACCACGATCAGCGCCATGATGATCGTCGCCATCAACAGGACGGAGTAGGAGCCGGCGTTGCTTGCCTCGGTAATGTCAGCGCCGAGGCCGATCGTGTGCAGGTCGTGGCCGTGCAGAGTGAAGTACTCGGTGAGAATGGAAGCATTCCACGCTCCCCCCGAAGCGGTAATCAATCCGGTGATCAGGTAGGGAAAGATGCCGGGCAGAATCAGCAGCCGCCAGCGCTGGGCACGCGTAAAAGCGAACAGTGAAGAGACCTCCTTCAGGTCGGAGGGAATCGCCATGGCGCCCGCAATGACGTTGAAGAAGATGTACCACTGCGTTGTCAGCATCATCAACAGAACGGCGCCATAGCCCAATCCGACACCTGCGCGGATCAGCGCGATGAGAATGATCGGAAACAAGGCCGTAGATGGAAAACTGGCCGCGATCTGCGCGAAAGGCTGCACGATGCGGGCAAGTTTTGGACTGAAGCCGATGGCGACGCCTACCGGAATCGTCCAGGCGGCGGCCAGCAAGAGAGAGAGGATGACGCGAAGGAAGGTGACCGCAGCGCCGCCCAGCAAGCGGCGATACTCCGCAAGCGGCAGGCCTCGCAGCAGCAGCGAACCTTTCCAGATCGCAACTGCGGCGAGCAGAAGCAGAAAGATCCCGAGAACAGCGGCGGCAAGCGAAGAGCGGCGAGTGCTGTCCGGGTCCGGCATGGTGCCGGCGCGCTTTTCTTCGCTGCGGGCCAGCGAGGCATACATCCGCTCCGAAAGGGGATTGACCGTATATCGGCCGACCAGCGGAAAAATGTTTGAGCGCCGGAGCAGATCGAGGACCGGGGAGCGCGTTGGGGTAGCGCTCTCCACATTCTCGAATTTGAACTTGTCGGACCACGCGATCAGCGGACGCCACAGCAGCTGGTCGATGGCCACGATGATGAGGACGACCGTGACGAGGCCGTAGGTCATGGCGCGGTTATCGCCGTCGTTCGCCGCGGTCTGCAGGTAGGAGCCAAGCCCCGGAAGCCTGAAGTGGCGCGAGCCGAGGGGGAACATCTCGCAGACCATGAGCAGGAACCAGCCGTTTGCCACCGAGACCATCGAGTTCCAGACCAGCCCGATCGCGGCAAACGGCAGCTCAAGCTGCAAGGCACGCTGGATCGGCGAAAACCGGTTGATCTTGCAGGCTTCCCTCAGCTCGCGCGGAATGGACTTGAGCGAGGCATAGAAGGAGAAGGCCATGTTCCAGACTTCACCGGTGAATATTACGACGATCGCGCCCAGTTCAATACCAATCTGCCGCGTAGGAAAGATCGAAATCAGAGCCAGCATCACGCCGGGCAGGAACGAGAGCACCGGAATGGATTGCAGGATGTCGAGCGTGGCGATTAGCAGGTTCTCAGCCCGGTTGTTATAGGCCGCCAGGTACCCGTAGCCGATGGCAAACCCCAGGGACAGCAGATACGCGATGAAGATGCGGACACAGGAGTAGAACGCGTACGCCGGCAGCTTCCATGCGGAGAGCGAGATCGCGACTTCCGGCACTGCGCCGCCGGCCCAGTACCGGGCGATCAGCAATACGCCGTAGAATGCGGCCAGCAGCGTCGCGCCGATGCCCAGGTCGAGCACCAAGGGCCACGAGTGTTCGACCAGAAGCGCTCGGGTGAACAGCAGCCGCGGCTGCTTCGGCTCGCTCATTCTGAGCCTGCTTCCTGGGTCTCTTCTTCCTCTTCATCCTCGCTTTCAGGCAGCGTGAACCGCCGCCGCCCGCCGTCGAAGTCGAACAGCTCCGCGTACCGGCCCCAGTTGATGGCCGTTTCCAGCTGCCGGCGCGTCTCTTCATCGGAGAACTGCTCGTCCAGCATGTCCAGGAAGAACTCCTCCGGAACCGTGTGGTCGCTTTTGTTATCGAGTGCCCGGGTGATCTGCCGCAGCAGCAGCACGTGCGCAAGCGCCGCCTTACGAAACAGTTCTTTCTGCTGCAGAATTTCGGATTCGACGAAAGCGCGCCCATCGGGAGTAATCGCGACGTCGCCTTCTTCTACCTTCAGGAACTGCAGCAGTTGGGCCGCATCCACAATCGGGAGCAGGTCGTCGATCTCGAACGCGAGCTCGTCGGCGAGCTTGTAGATATCGGCCTGGCCGGTGTTGTCGCTCATGTCGATCAGCATCTCGAGCAGGCCGGCGATGCCGCCCGGCCGCGCATGCGGCAGCATTTCGTAGTGCATCTGGCGCTGATCGCGGACCGGCCGGCCGGCTTCGATCCGGGGCGCCTCGGGCATCACATCCGGCCGCGTCAGCACCTTGTAGATGTAGTCCACCAGCTGCGTGAACGGGCCGCTCTTGCGGTCCCTCGGGTGCGCCAGCGTTACCTTGAAGTCTGTGCGTACATGGCCCGGGTTGCGCCCCAGCACGATAATCCGGTCGGCCAGCAGCACGGCTTCTTCAATGTTGTGGGTCACGATGAAGATCGACTCTGTCGGAATCGTCTTCTTGGCCCACAACTCCATCAGTTCTGAGCGAAGATTTTCGGCAGTCAGCACGTCCAGCGCTGAAAACGGCTCGTCCATGAACAGCACTTCCGGCTGCACGACGAGTGCCCGGGCAAACCCTACCCTTTGCCGCATGCCGCCCGAGAGCTCTTTCGGGTACGCGCTCTGGAAGCCGTCCAGCCCAACCGTGTCAAGAATGGCGTTGGCGCGTTCCCGGCGCTCTTCCGGACTGAGCCCGCGCGCCTTCAGTGGAGCTTCGACGTTCTCGAGCACCGTCAACCAGGGGAACAGCGCGAAGCTCTGAAACACGATCGAGACGTTGATTGTCTGCGATTGGATCGGCTTGCCGTGCCAGAAGACCTCGCCGCCCGAAGGCTTTGACAGCCCCGCAAGCATCCGCAGCAGCGTTGATTTGCCCGAACCCGAAGGCCCGAGCAGCGCCACGATCTCTCCGGCAACAATCGATAAGTCAGTGGGTGCGATCACCTGGATGCGGTTTTCGCTCGGCTGCGCGTAATATTTCTCGATCTGCTGGGCACGGATGATCGCGTCTTCTGGCATTACACGGGCGCTCCAATCGCGGCAAGGTTCACGGTTAGCCCCGGTGAGGGGCGGCCGCGCCTTGCGCTACGCAGCCAGTGTCACGAAGGATGGAAAGGGCGAAAGCATTTCTCCCGCAGATGTACCCGGCCAGTGACTGTGAGCGTGGCTTTGCGTGAAGCAAAGCCACATCGACCGGATTTCCGTGGAGCACAGCAGTGGGAGAAATGCTTTACAGCGCACACGTTCAAGCAAAGCGTATCATCGCAGAGAAAATACGTCCGGCTCGAGCGTCTAACAATCCAATCACCAGGATGCGGCTCGCAACTGTCGGGATCGCACTGCCACGAAAAGTGGTCTATAAGGGAGCGCATGCAAGAAAATTCGGTAAAGCCCAAGGTTCTGGTCGCCGACGATGAACGGGTCATCGCAGACACGCTGGCGATCATTCTCAATCAAAGCGGCTTCGAGGCGACCGCCGTGTACAGCGGCGAGAAGGCAGTTGAGACCGCCAAGACGCTTCATCCGGACATGGTTATCTCGGACGTCATCATGACGGACCTCAACGGCATCGATGCCGCCATCCGTATCCGCGCCATGCTTCCCAGCTGCAAAATCCTGCTGTTCTCCGGCCAGGCCGCGACAGCCGACCTGCTCGACCGCGCTCGCGTCCAGGGCCACGAGTTTGAGATTCTTGCAAAGCCGGTGCATCCCCAGGACCTTCTCGCCCGATTGCGCTCGTAACGAACCGAAACAGGGCGGGAAAATCTTGCTTTCTAAAGACTAGAGTTCCCGCCGTCCCTCGAGCGATCGCGCCATCGAGACCTCATCCGCGTATTCAAGGTCGCTCCCGGCGGGCACTCCCGTTGCGATACGCGTAATCCGCAGCGGCGTCGGATCGGCACCGCGCCCACGCTGCGCTTCGCGCAGCAACTCCGCCAGGTAGCCCGCCGTCGCTTCGCCTTCGACTGTCGGTGAGGTCGCGACGATTACCTCGTCGACATCGCCGCAGGCAATCCGCGCCACCAGGTTTGCCGTGCGCAGATGCTCCGGACCAATGCCGTTCAGGGGGGAAAGCGTACCGTGCAGCACATGATAGACCCCGTTGTAGGCACGCGTCCGCTCGACCGTGTCAATGCTGGTCGGCTCTTCGACCACGCACACCTCGCGGCCGTTCCGCGAAGGGCTCGCGCAGTAAGTGCAGGGATCGATATCGGTGATATTGTTGCAGATCGAGCAGAGCCGCAGCTCGCGCTTGAGCGCCCGCACCGCGCCGGCCAGTGCCTCGGCATCCTCCGCGCTCGCGCGCAGAATGTGGAACGCATACCGCTGCGCACTCTTCGCACCCACGCCCGGCAGCTTGCGGAGTTCCTCGATCAGGCGGGTCATGGGTTGAGCAAAGCGAGGCGGCATGTACGATTTTTCTCCGGCGGTTTGCGGTCGTTTTGCAGCTGGTTTTAGAGAGCGCCTTCCGGCAGGCCGAGCCCGCCGAGCAGGCCCGCCATGCTGCCGCTCGCTGCCTCGTCGGCGCGGCGGCCTGCATCGTTGAAGGCGGCGCGCAGCAGGTCTTCGAGCATCTCGAGATCCTGCGCTGAAGCGTTCTTGTCAGCCGAGCTGCTCAGCACCCCGAGCACGGCCGGGTCCAGCGTCACGCCCAGCACTTCCTTCTTGCCGGTCATCCGCACCCGCACGGCGCCGCCGCCGGCCGAGCCTTCCACCGTAACCTGGTTCAGCTGTTCGCCCGCTGCTTCACTCATCTGGCGCGCCTGCGCCAGCATCGCTTCCATTTTGCTCATATCCATCGGCGCGGTCCTCCGGTCGAATTGCTCTTAACGTTTGCCGCGCAGGTCAACAACGCTGCGGACTTCAGCCTGAAACAAATCCTTCGCCTGCTGCACCAGCGGGTTCTCCATCGCAAGCGCCTGCACACTGCCGGCAGGCAGCGGCCGCGCCGGAGCAGCCTTTGCACCGGCGCTGCCGCTCTCACCCGGAACCCACTGCACGGGACGCGGCGGCTGGCCCGCATACGGACGGATGGCCGCGCGCACCAGCTTTTCCGCCTCGGCGTTCATCACCAGCCCCAGCATTACTTTTTTGGCCGCGACTTCCACCCGAACACCGTCCGGGGTCTCGGTCCATTTGCCGTCTCCGAGCAAGGTCGCCGCGGTCGCGTGATTGCCCGCGGCAAGCGCGGCCACTGCGGCCTCCCGCATCCCGTCCAGGTCGAGCGTGCCGTTCATTTGATCCGGAGCCGGCGAGGGTTCGGGTGAGGTCGCGTGAGAGATCGGCCGCGGGGCCGGCTGCTCCTGGCGAGGCGTTGGCGCCGGGACGGCCTCTCCGGCGCCCGTAAAAACCTGTGCCGCTCGCGTCTGGCCGGGTTCGGGCGCCTGGGGTTCTGCCGCGGGCGCGGACCGCCGCGGCTCCGTGAGCGCTGCCTTCTTCTGCGCGTCCGCCTCAAATGGAGAAAGACCCGGCGCAGCCGGTGCAGCTGTGGTTCGCTTCTGCGCATCACGCTCCAACGGCGAAAGCCCAGGTGAAGTTCCGGCCCCCGGCCCGGCTGCTGTCCTGGGCTTTTCCGCGATCGGCGCCGGGCCGCGCGCCGGGGAAGCCGGAACAACGCTGCGCGCCGCGACGGGCGCGCCGCCAAGCTGCGTCAGCAGTTCCTCGACCGGCAGCAGGCGCTGCAGGTGCACCAGCTTCAGCACCCCCAGCTCGAGATGAAACCGCGGCTCCTGCCGATAGTTCACCTCGTCGAAGGTGCGCAGCATCACCTGCAAAAAACGCGTCAGCTCATCCTCGCCGAACAGCAGGGAGCTGGCCGCGGCCCGCGCCCGCTCATCCGGCGAAATCTGCAGCAGCTCGGTTGCTTCTCCCGCAACTCGCGCCATTAGCACATTGCGCAGGTACCGCACCATCTGCCGGGCAATCTGCGAAGGGCTGTTGCCCGCGCCCAGCAGCCGGTCCAGCTCACTCAGCACCGCGGCCGAGTTGTTTTCGCTCACCGACTCCAGCAGCCGCGCGAACACCGCGTTCGGCATTGACCCCATCAGCTCGCGAATCTGCGCGGCTTCCAGCCGCGCCCGCCCGTCGACCAGCGGCGCCGACGCAATCGCCTGGTCCATGATGGAGAGAGCGTCGCGCATCGACCCGTCGCCGGCCTCGGCCAGCAGCCCCAGAGCCTCATCCTCTGCGTCTACGTTTTCCTCGACTGCGATGGTGCGCAGCTGCTCCAGGATCAGGTCGAACTTGACCGCGTGAAACGAAAAGTGCTGGCACCGGGAGCGGATCGTCTGCAGAATATCTTCCGGCTGCGTCGTCGCCATCATAAAGATTACGTGCTCGGGCGGCTCTTCGAGCGTCTTGAGCAGAGCGTTAAACGCGGCATCGGTGATCTGGTGCGCCTCATCGAGGATGTAAACCTTGTACCGGTCGCGGGCCGGACGATACCTCGCCGCATCGCGCAGCTCGCGGATCTCGTCGATCCCGCGGTTGGTTGCCGCATCGATCTCGATCACATCAACGCTGTTGCCGGCGCGCACCTCTTCGCAGCTCTCACACGTTCCGCACGGCTCGTACGTTGGCCGCTCGGGGGTCCCGATCGCGCGGCGGCAGTTCAGGGCCATCGCTAGAATGCGCGCGATCGTCGTTTTGCCAATCCCACGGTGTCCGGAAAAAATGTAGCCGTGCGCAATCCGGTTCTGCTCGAGCGCGTTGCCCAGCGTACGCGTCACATGGTCTTGCCCCACAACGTCTGAAAAACGCTGGGGCCGGTACTTTCGAGCTAACACCTGGTAAGCCATCGCTCACACCATTCTAAGACCCCCTGCGCGGGAGGCGGCCACTTCGTGGCGTGTACTCGTTTGAAAGGCGATGCGGGGTAAAGCCCGCATCGTCTTTCAAAGTAAAATTCCGCGTAAGCGGCCGCCTCCCGCGCAGGGGGTCCTACGGTGTTGAGAACATACTCCCGCGGCACGCGGCCGCCCCGCAGTAGCAGGGCGCTTCGGCGGGGTCGCCGTCGTACAGGTGGTAGTCGTAGGTCAGCTCTTCGCCCGCGGCGATGTCGCGGATGGCCATGATCCAGACGCGGCCGTTTGTCTCTTCGGTCTCGCAGTTCGGGTCGCAGGAGTGGTTGAGGAACATGGCTGTGCCGTGGCCGTCGATCACGGTGGTGCCGTCGCCGATCCCGAACAGGTAGGTCATGGGCAGGTTTTCATAGCGCAGGTCGGCGCGCTCCTTGCTGAGGCGCGGCCCGGTGTACTCGACCACATGCGCGCCCTTGCGGATGCGGCTCGTGGTGTAGCAGCCTGCGGCGTGAATGGCGGAAGAGCGGATAATAAGAGCCATGCAGGCCGAGTATAGACCGCGCAGGGAACGGCGCGCGGGGTTCCGGCGTCTAAACCAGGCAGGGGGAGTAGGCTGTGAACGCAAAAACAACCGTCTGGAAAAACTATCCTGGCGCGCTCGTGCTGGCCGCGGCGGCATTGGTGCTACTCAACCTGCCCGAGGCCCGGGCGCAGAACACCACGCCTCCAGCCGCGCCTGCAGCCGCGCCGGCAAAGCCGGCCGCCGCGCCTCCCGCGGACAGCAATGCTTTCCCGGAAGCGGAGTCCGAGGCAGCGCAGAAGGATGCCGAGGCCAGCGACAAGGCAGCCTCAGACGGACCCGCGGCGACGCCCGACGACACAGAACCCGAGAGCTCGAGCCGGTCGCGCATGAAGGGGCTCGACCTGCTGGGCGATAAAGATCCGCGCACGACAGACGGCGCCGGCAACACGATTCACGACCCGAAGCTCGCGAAGGAAGACATTCGCGTCGGTCAGCTGTACATGGCTGAGCAGGATTACGCCGGGGCCTACTCGCGATTTAAAGAAGCCACGCAGGTAAACCCGGAGAACCTGGACGCCGTGTTTTTCCTCGCCGAAGCTGCGCGCAAATCCAGGCATCTGGACGAGGCCGCGACCAATTACCAGCTCTACCTCGACGCGGAGCCGAAAGGCAAGTACGCCAAGGAATCCCTGAAGGCGCTGGCACAGCTCGCCGGGAAATGATAGAAGATGCAAGGTAAGCGAGGCGCGTAGTCAAAACAACCAGTGTAGAGCCGCATAGTGCCCACGACAGGGTCTCGTAAGGAAGAGCACCTCAAGTTGTGGCAGCGGCTTAAGCGGATATGGACGATGCCAGGAAAAGATCAGGACATGCCCTATTCCATTGTTCTCCTCCTGCGCACACGGCGCATGTTTTCTCAGGAGGAACTGCAGACTGCGTCGGAACGAGGTTGGGATAGAAGCTTCGATGGACAGGCTGACCCCATGTATTTCGTGGTTCAGAAAAAAGCAATCACCATGATCAAAGTTGGGGCACACCTTCTAACCCTGCTGCATGCGAACCAGACCTACCTAGGGGATCCTGAAGAAGTTTGCAAGCAATTACCTCGAGAGGAACAACGGAAAGCCTGGCTAGACCACCAGGCGTGGGTATCACTTGACTTTCTGAACTTAGAGCTTCCAAAGGCTGAAGCGTATGAAACTCTGGCTCGACTGGCGGAACAGCTGGTTGATGGAAACTGTAGTGCTGTTTGCCTTCCCGAAGAGCAAATCGTCATGCCCAACGATGGAACAGCCGAAGAGGGTTTGCGCTTCATTATTGCGAGACAACTCTTCTAGGAACTTGTTGAAATACGTTCATGTTTTTCGTCCGAGCTGCAGATTGATTA
>CAXTMY010000002.1:0-4390 GCA_964245565.1 uncultured Acidobacteriaceae bacterium
ACACCCCGCTCCCGCTCGCTCAGGAGATACCTTCTTCAACAAGCTCCTAGTACTCGTTGGTCCTTGGCGGGGTAGGCGGAGCGGCGATGGTCCCCCGGCCGATGCCTGGGATCATGTTCTTCTGCAGATCGTGGTGCAGGGAATAGAGCGCCAGCTCAAGCCGGTCGGAGACGCCGAGCTTGTCATAGATTTTCCGGAGATAGTTTTTTACGACCTGCTCGCTCGTGCCGATGTGATGGGCGATTTCCTTATTGCGCTTGCCCTGGCTGATGTAGGTGATGATCGTAATTTCCTTGGGCGAAAGCCGGGGCGCGACCTTGTTGCTCAGCCCCTGGGTCGCCTGGAGCCGGTAGGCCTCGATCAGCAGGGTCAGCGACTGATTGTCGATCCAGGTCTCGCCGCAGGCGACCTTGCGCACGCAGCGCAGCAGCAGGTCCGGCGAGATGGCCCGCGAAATCGTTCCCCTCACGCCGTTGCGGTAGAGCTCGATCATGCGCGTCTCATCTGCAATCACGCCCTGCACAATCATCTTGAGCGGCGTCGGACCGGCCTTGATCAACTCCGGCACGAACTCGGTATGGCCGCCGAGAATGTTCCAGTCCAGCAGCAGAACATCCGCCTGGTGCTGTTTGAGCGTCGAGCGCAGGCTGGTAAGGTTTTCCGCCTGGGCGATGACATGGATATCCGGTTCTGCGGCAAAGACCTTGCTCATCCCGACACGGAAGATCGCCTGCCCGTCCGCGAGGATCACGCGGACCGGGTTCTCCCGATGCGCCAGCATGGTATTGCCGGGCATCGTTCCGGGAGTTGAAGATGCCGGCCCCGGCGATGCGCCGTTGGCGGGAGTGACCGGATTCTGCGGGCGGGGGTAGGCGGGCGTGACACTGGGTGACTGGGGTGCACCGTGGCGGTATTTGTCATTGACCGGGTTCATGAAGAAACTTTGCCTTGGTCCTTTCCTGGCGATTACTGAAACCGGTAGTCATCAATCACAGCAGCCACATAGCAGGCGCCGTTTTCCTGATAACTGCGAATAACGTGGCCCGCGCAGTGAATGGCCGCCGTCGACTCGTCCAGCGTAACTTCTTTCGGCACTTCCAGCAGAAACTCGAGCAGAGCGTCAGAAGAGATTGTCTCGGGAACCTGAAGAAGCACCCCATTATGTGAGATGTTTACGGTAACCGCAATGACCTCTTCCCCGTTCACCATCAGGGTGACCGGAAGGTGCATCGGGAACCGGACTGCGGTACGAAGTTCTTCCCAAACCATGGCTGAAGCTCGCCTTCACGCAAAAAGTGCAGCACCTGCATGGCTCCACCGCTTGTTGCCTTGAAGCACGGAATCCTGCCGGTTCCATGCTGCGCGGGCTGTTCGCGGGCTTGCCTCGAACAGCGGGCCAGCTACCATGATTCAGCACATTCTACACCGCAGTTACATACATTCAGCTACACCAGTGATCCAACTTCGGCCACTCTTTCATGCCTTCGGTAAGTAGAGAGCAGGTTGCCGGGAAGTTTCCGCTCTCCGGGCTTGCAGTCCGCCGAGCGCCCGTGCACACTCAGTGCTGTCCGTTGCGGAACCCAACGCGGGGGACGTGGGGGTTCTCGCCTTGCTTCCATTCCTGCAGGTCTCCGGTGCCAGATGGCGCGGGCTTTCGGGCGCACAGCAGCATGCGTTTCTGGCCTGCTTCCTGGGCTGGACGCTCGATGCGTTCGACTATTTCCTGCTCGTGTTCTGCATGCCCGCGATTGCGGAAACGTTTTATGCCGGCATTGCCGCCGTCGCAGAAACCATTGCGCTTACCCTGGCGATGCGCCCGGTGGGCGCCGTCCTCTTCGGGCTCCTTGCGGAACGGTACGGCCGCCGCCCGACCCTCATCGTCAACATCGCCTGCTACTCGCTGCTGGAGCTGGCCTGCGCCTTCGCTCCCTCGCTGCCGGTCCTGCTGGTGTTGCGCGCCCTGTTCGGCATCGCCATGGGCGGGGAGTGGGGCGTGGGCGCAGCCCTGGTCTTTGAAACACTGCCGGCCGAGGGTCGCGGTTTCTTCTCCGGAATATTGCAGGAGGGCTATGCCTTCGGTTACCTGCTCGCCGCCGCCGCATTCGGGGCGTTCTACGGCCCGTTCGCGGCCATGCACCTGGGCGGCCACCTGGTCGGCTGGCGCGGCCTGTTCGTGGTGGGGGCGCTGCCCGGTCTGCTCACGCTGTACATCGGGGCGCGGGTGGAAGAGTCGCCGGCATGGAAGGCAGGCCTGCACCGGCAGGCAACCGGCGGCCGCTGGGCTTCGTTTTCGAGCGGGCTGCGGCAGCACGGCGGCACGTTCCTGTTCCTCATCCTGCTCATGGCCGGGTTCAACGCGTTTTCGCACGGAACGCAGGACCTCTATCCCACCTTCCTGATCCGGAACCATCACGCCACCGCGCATGAGGCCGGGGCCATCGGCATCTTCTACAACATCGGGGCAATCCTGGGCGGCGTTCTCTTCGGCGCGCTGTCGGAGCGATGGGGCAGGAAACGCGCCATCATCACGGCGGCGCTGCTGGCCCTGCCGTGCATCCCGCTCTACGCGCTCGGACACACGCTGCCGGTGCTGGCGCTCGGCGCCTTTCTCATGCAGTTCATGGTGCAGGGGGCATGGGGCGTGGTGCCGGCTTACCTCAGTGAGCTCTCGCCCGGCCCGGTGCGCGCCACCTTCCCGGGCCTGGCTTATCAGCTTGGTAACCTGCTGACGTCTCGCAATAGCGTGCTGCAGGCCCGTGCGGCCGTCCGCTACGGCGGCCTCGGCCCGGTCCTGGCGGCCACGGTGCTGATCGTGTCGGTCTTCCTGGCCGGCGTCGCCTCCTTCGGGCGGGAGTCGCGCGGAACGGAACTTCGGTAACTCCAGAGGCTCCCGTTTCGTGCACAATAGAAGGCACACTGCACTTCGGTCCGGAGCTCGATTCAGGTTTTGCAAGGAGGCGTCCATGCCCCGCGTCCACTTCCACCAGCAGCTGGCGCAGCTCAAGGACAAGCTGCTGGCCATGGCCGCCCTGTCGCAGCAGGCGCTCGAATACGCCATTGACGCCTACGCCTCGCGCGACGGCTCGCTCTGCCAGTTCGTCCGGGAGAACGAAACCGCGATCAACCTGGCCCAGCGGGAAGTCGACGAAATGTGCTACGAGCTGCTGGCGCAGGAGCAGCCTATGGCCATCGACCTGCGCTTCATTCTCGCCGTCATCAAGATCAACGGCAACCTTGAGCGGATCGGCGACCAGGCCATGAGCATCGCCCAGCGCACCCTGGAGCTGATCGCGCTGCCCGCCATTGAAATCCCCGCCGACATCGAAGGCATGCGCGGGATCGCGCGCGACATGATCCGCGGCGCGCTCCAGGCGCTGCTGGAGGGCGACTGCAAGCTGGCCAACGCCGTCATTGCCATGGACGACGACATCGACCGGCTGAACCGCCTGAGCCATGAGCGGCTCATCGCGATCATCTCCGGAAACGCCGCGGTGGCCGAGCAGACCCTCCACGCCATCATCATCTGCCGCAACCTGGAGCGGATCGCCGACCACGCCGCCAACATCGCCAGCGACGTGATCTTCTGGATCGAAGGCGCGGACATCCGTCACCAGCAGCCGCAGGCCATGGCGCAGGCCTAGGCCCCTTTACACTGGTTGGCATGGCAGCAATTGTTCTCGATGGCAAGGCGCTCGCAGGCGAGCTGGAACTGGAACTGCGGGAGCGTGTCGCGCGCCTGCGCGAGCACACGGACCAAGCGCCTCCTCCGGTGCTGGCAACGATCCTGGTGGGCGACGACCCGGCTTCCTCCACGTATGTCCGCATGAAGGGCAATGCCTGTCGCCGGGTCGGCATGGAGTCGATGCTGGTCAACCTGCCTGCCGCGACCACCACCGCGGAGCTGCTTGCGATCATCGACGAGCTGAACGCGGACGCCCGCGTTCGCGGCATTCTGCTGCAGCATCCGGTGCCTGACCAAATCAATGAGCGCACCTGCTTCGACCGCATCGCGCTCGACAAGGATGTCGATGGCGTCACGAGCCTCGGCTTTGGCCGCATGTCGATGAAGGAGCCGGCCTTCGGCGCGGCAACCCCGGCCGGCATCATGCGGCTCCTCCGCCATTACGCGATCCCGCTGCACGGCAGGCGCGCGACCGTGATCGGGCGAAGCGCGATCCTGGGCCGCCCGATGGCCACCATGCTCGACCATGCCAACTGCACCGTAACCCTGTGCCATCGGTACACCGTCGACCTGCGGCGGCACCTCAGGGACGCCGAGATCATCGTGGCGGCTCTCGGCCAGCGCGAATACATCCGGGCCGAGTGGCTGCAGGACGGCGTGGTGATCATCGATGCCGGCTACCACCCTGCCGTCGCAGGCTCTCCGGCA
>CAXTMY010000002.1:4400-4926 GCA_964245565.1 uncultured Acidobacteriaceae bacterium
GGAGCTCACCGCTGAGCTGCGGAGCCGCGCCGCCGCCTATACCCCGGTTCCGGGTGGCGTCGGCCCCATGACCATTGCGACGCTGATGGCGCAGACGGTCGAGTCGGCTGAACGGACGGCGGCCCTGGAGCCGGTACTTACGCAGTAAGATCAATCACCCCGCGGGTTCGTGGTAAAGCCTTTTCAATCCACGCGTAGAGAGACCGGTAAAGGGTGCACGTGGCTTTTCCGTCGGGAAAAGCCACTGGAGTGTGAGGTCAGCCTCTACACCAAGAGTGAAAATGCTATAACGTCCGAAGAAAGATCATGGAACGGCAGGGAAGCAGGGTATCTTGACATTTCGCAAAGCACCTCTCCATCGGACAGCTCTGGCCTGCACAGGCGCGCTCCTCGTCACCGCGGCAGCAGGCGCGCTCGCTGCCGCGGCAGGCGCGCAGGATCAGGCGCCCCCCTCGGCATCCATCAAGCTCGACCCCGCAAAGACGACGGTCTCCTTCAGCGCCGGCACGCTGCGACGGGTGCACGG
>CAXTMY010000002.1:4936-94413 GCA_964245565.1 uncultured Acidobacteriaceae bacterium
GCACGGGAGCTTCGCGCTCAAGGGCGGCGTTTTCGCCATCGACAGCAGGAGCGGCGTGGCCCAGGGCGAGATCCTCGTCGATGCGGCCTCGGAAAAGAGCAATGACGCCGGTCTCGACAAAAAAATTCAGGGCCAGACGCTGGAGACCGGCAAATACCCGGGCATCTTCTTCCATCCGGAAAAGGTGACGGGCGCACTGCCGGCGCACGACGGCGAGCAGCACTTCAAGCTGGAAGGCTCGCTCAATATCCACGGGCAGGATCATCCGATGACCGTGGATATCGACGCCGTGAAGAGTGGCGAAGATTACCTCTTTAAAACAACCTTCGATGTGCCGTATGTAAAGTGGGGGATGAAGGATGCAAGTACATTCTTCATGCGGGACCGGAACGTCAGGATCACGGTGGAAAGCCATGGCACAGTGGAAGAAGCAGTCAAGGGCAGCTAGCCTGCCGGTCACAGGGATGGTCATGGGGGCGCTGTTGCTGCTCGGCGGTTGTACCGTGCAGCCCGCGCCCCCTTCGTCTGAGCAGATCCGTCAGCAGGCCGCGCAGGATGCGCAGGAGGCGCGGCACGAGCTCAAGGACGCGGGCCGGGAAACCCAGCAGGCGATCGAGGAAGCGCGGCGCGAGACGCAGGCCGCGGTCTCCGGCGCGCGTGAGGGCTGGCAGGCGGGCGCACCCGGCGCGACCGCTCACGGCAGCAGCGACAGCGGTACCGTGGACCTGAACCACGCGTCCGCGGCCGAGCTGGAGACGCTGCCCGGGGTACACGCCGCGACGGCGCGGGAGATTATCGCCGGCCGGCCTTACGCGAGCGCATCGCAGCTGCGCAGGCGCGGACTGGTAAGCCGGGACGAATATGCCCGGATAGCCGGACGGATCACGGTGAATTAGCAGTCATCCCTGCATCGTAGAAACGGGTACGCCATCCAATACAAAGATCGGTGCCCTCCAGGCTGGATGGCAGTGCGTTACACTTGAGTAAGAAGCGGGCCGCCGGCAGGCAGGCCCATCGGGAGAAGAAAACAATGGCGACAGCGACGGCCACACCGGCCCCCACTGAGTTCAAGACACCGACGGCGGTTGTCCTCACGCCTTCTGCGAATGCAAAGGTTCGCGAAATCATGGCCACGCAGGATCCGCTTCCGGCAGGCCTGCGCATCGGCGTTGTCGGCGGCGGCTGCTCCGGCTTCCAGTACTCCATGTCATTTGAGAACCAGGCCGGCATGATGGACAAGGTTCTGAACTTCGACGGCCTGAAGGTGTTCGTCGACGCGACCTCGATGATGTACCTGAACGGCTGCGTGGTCGACTACGTCGAGACGCTCGAAGCCGCCGGGTTCAAGTTCGAGAACCCGACTGTGAAGAGCACCTGCGGCTGCGGCTCTTCCTTCAGCGTTTAGCCAAAGATAGCTCTGATATCTCTGCCGAATCAGGCACAAAGAACCCGCCGACGAGGCGGGTTCTTTGTGTGCAGCAAGACATAGACCTAGGGCGTATCCACATATAGCTTAAGTCGTAGCCAGGCGCAGGCAAGGGCCGTAAAGGAGCGGAAGGCCTCGATGGTCTTGCAGTAGCGTGTGGCGAAGCGGCGGAAGTGTTTGAGCTTGTTGAAGCAGCGTTCGATGAGGTTGCGCTGCTTGTAGAGGTGGCGATCATAGCTACGCTGGTGCTTGCGGTTACGTTTTGGAGGGATGACGGGGGTGGCACCCAGAGTTTGCGACTGCATGAGGAGACAGTCCGCGTCATAGCCCCTGTCGGCGATCACGGCTTCGGCATGCTGCCCCTTGAGCAGTTCCGCGGCAGAGGCATACTCGCCGGCCTGGCCTGCGGTAAGGCGGAACTGCAGCGGCAACCCGTCTTCGTCGGCCAGCAGGTGGATCCTGGTGCTCAGACCTCCTCGGGAACGCCCCAAAGCCGGGTCTTCGGAGCCCCCTTTTTGCGGCCCGTGGCCGCTTGTTGATGCGCTCGCACGATGGTCGAGTCGATCATCAGGTACTGGTTCTGCTTGTCTGCCACCAGATCGGCGAAGATGCGCTCCCACACGCCGCTCCGCGCCCAGCGCATGAAGCGCGTGTGCACGCTCTTGTACCTGCCGTAACGCTCCGGCAGGTCTGACCAGCGTGCACCGGAGCGCAGAACCCACAAGACCCCGTTGAGGAATTGACGGTTGTCCGCCGCCGTCCGCCCCACATGCTCCACTCGCCCCGGGAGCGTGTCCTTGATCCGCTCCCACTGCGCTTCGCTCAACTCATATCGACTCGCCACAACACAAGCCCAACAGATCAAGACAACTCGGCGAAGTCTATATGTGGATACGCCCTAGTTCGGCGACCCGAAACCGCCCGGAAACGGACTGCCCGAGCCTGAGCCCGAAGCACCCGATCCGGAAGACCCGAAGCCGCCGCCGAAGCCGGAGCCGCTGCTGCTTCCGGAGCTGCCGAAGCCGGAGTCGCCGAAGCCTGAGCTCGAGCTGCCAAAGCCGCTCGACGAGCTGGAGCTGCCGAAACCGCCGCCAAACCCTGATCCTGTGCTTGCGCCGGATGAGCTGCCGAGCGATCCGCTGGTAGCCGAGGTGCTTGTACTGGTGCTGCCTGCATTCAGGGTTCCCGACCCGCCGAAGAGGCTGGCGCCTGCCAGCGCCTGCTCTTCGACCGGATCGTATACAAATTCCCACCGGTTATAGTGGTTCTGTAGCCGGAAGGCGACGGTGGAAGTCTTGTCGCTGGGCAGCGTGAAGCCGATAATCGGCGCTCCGACCCCCGGCGCCGAGCCGAATGCCATGGAGCCGGCGCCGCCGCTTGCGCCCAGCCCTGTCAGCCCGCCTGCCGCGCCCGCGCCTGTGCCGGTGCTGCCGAAGGCGCTGGAGCCGAAGCCGGAGCTGCCGCTGTCGGTGCCCGGGGTTGCTGCAGAGCTGCCGAAGCCGCCGGAAGAACTCCCAAAGCCAGAGCTCCCGGAGCTGCCGAAACTGCTGCCGGACGAGCTGCCGAAGCCGCCGCTGCCCGTCGAGGAGTCGGTGCTGCCGGTTCCGCTGTCGCTCGCGTACAGGCCGGGAGTGCCCGCGCCGATACTGGATCCGCTGCTGCCAGCACCTGAGCTGCTGTCCGAGGAACCGAACGAGCTGCCGAACCCACTGCCGGAAGACCCCGCACTCGAACCGAAGCCGGAGCTTCCGGAAGATCCGAAACTGCTGGACGAGCCGAATGCGCCTGAGCTGGTGCTTGCCCCGATCGGCGTGGCCCCGGCGATACTGCTGCTGCTGCTGCCCAATGTTGAAAGCGGCTGCCCGAAAAAGCCCAGCGGCCGCACGTGCGCTTCGCCCATGTGGATCGGCTTCCAGTCATCCTTGCCGGTGAGCGGGTCGAGGTAGCGCCGGCGCAGATACTTAACATTGTTCGTGTTGAGGAGCTGGTCGATGGAGGTGGGATAGCTGCCGAACTTCTTGTAGTAGAGGCGAATGGCGCGCTTGTACTGCAGACCGCGCTGCACGGCTTCCACTTCACGATCCCTCTGGATGGAAGCAGCGATGCGGGGAGCGGCCACGGCGAGCGACAGCAGGACGAGCGCCACCAGGAAAATGACCGCAACGAGCATGTAGCCGTCATCGCCGGAGAAAGCTGATGTCTGTTCGCATCCGGAGGACCGCGCCTGCCCTGGCCGGTCCTCCCGGGTGATGCGGATGGATAGAAACATGGGCATAGAGAAGCCTAGTTCTGCACCAGCGGCAGTGTCTGCGTGTCATGGTACGGCAGGTCTTCCACTTCGATCGAGAAGGGCGCGATCCGTACGACCTTATAGCGGTGGCTCACGATATCTCCTTCTGAGGCGATAAAGACATCGTCTCCATGCATCAGGAAAGCGCGCCGCGTTCCACCGTGACGCGTCGTATAGCCGAAGAACTTCAGGTTGATGGCCGGCGGGGGCGGCGGTCCGGTGGGCACCGATGCCGTTTGCAGGGAGGGGCGGATCTGTCCCTTTACCTTCTCGATCGCAGCCGCGTTCGGGGCCGGGCCTGAGGTCTGCGAGAAGATGTTGCGTCCGCTCCCCCGGTAAAGATAATTTTCGTTCTCCGCCATCAGCTCCGGGTGGAGCTGCGGGTCGAGCGAGCTGTTGACCGGAACGCCCACGTGTACGCGAGCGCTTGCGCACCGCTGCGCAAGCGTGGGTGTCTCCGGACGAAGCCCGGCGGACGCGCTCGCCGCAGGCGCAGCCGGAACCACAGGCGCCGGGCCGCCGAAGATAGTGCGAATTGCGAGCAGCACGACAACGATGCCGAGCGCCGCCGCAATGGCGACCTTTTTCCTGTCCTGCGTGCCCATGCCTTTGAGGGTTGCCATTATTCTGTGTTCCCCCCGCTGCCGTTCTCTGCTGCGCGGCTGCCCGCCTCCAGGAGCTGCGCATTGGCGGCATCGGGATGGAGGTAGGTCGTCATGACCAGGCGGAGGCTGACCAGGCCATTCTGCTGGCCGCTAAGGACAATCGTCCGGATGATGTAGAAGGCGTGGTTCTTGTCGCGTTCCACGTCATTGATGAAGTGCATGATGGCCGGATACTCGGCGGAGATATTCGCGTCGATGCGCAGCTCTACCAGTCCCGGAATACCGGGCCGCGGAGCATAGTGCGCGCCGATCAGCCGCACATGGTCGCGCGTCGTCAGCTCGCCCAGCTCCGTGAGCACCTCGCTGTAATCGGTAGGAATGCGCGACGCGATAAACGCGTTCGCCTCTGTGCGGGAGGCGCTCATCCGCGCAGGCAGCGTACGCAGCATAGCGGCCTGCGACTGGAGTTGGTCGTAGGCGAGGGTGTCGGCGGCAAACTGCGCGGAGCGATCGCTGTGGCTGTCGTGCCACGCGACGACCAGCCGGGTGAGCAGGACCAGGTTGAACAGCAGCAGCAGCGCCACGACAGCCGCGTGGATGTTGAGCTGGGTGAAAACGGTGGAGACGAGCGGACGCCGGCGCATCAGCGGGATCCTCCGGTCTGGGTCTGGCTCGGGGCCGACCCGGCGTGCGGCCGCGGCCGCGCGGGCACAGCACGGCGGTGATGCCGCGTGGGTACGGCATCAGCGGGGTTGGTCAGCTGCGCTTCCTTGCTCTTCCGCCCGCGGGCGATCGGCGCGCCGGGCGCACCTGCCTCAATGCCTGCTTTATCGTGCGAATTCGGCAGCGGCCGGTAATCGGCCAGGATGTCGAAGCGGACCGGTGCCGGTACATTGCCGGCAGCGATGTTCCGCTTCTGCGCGGCGTTGTCCGCATCGGCCAGCGACTCTGCCGCAAGCCGTGGAGCGGCAAAGTGCTTGGAGTGCTCAAGGTTGCGCACCACTTCGACTGAGAGCGATCTCGGCCCGGTCACGCCGAGGCGGATCGCCACATGGCCGTCGGGGGAAACCACGGGCTGAATGGCAAAAACCTGTACCCCATACGGCAGCGTGTCTTCGAGGTCGCTCATCGTCGCGGTCCAGGAGAAAGCCTTGCGGCGAAACATATCGTTCAGGTACGCCGCCTGCGTCAGCACATTCGCATTCGGGCCTTCGAGCGCAAGCGCGCGGGCACTGGCCTGCTGCTGCCGCAGCAGCGCGGTACTCGCTGCCAGCTGGGCGACGCGGTTTTCCGCATCCCGGGCATGGCTCTCTTCCACGTGGACCAGCAGCAACAGCGGCAGCGCCAGCACCGCGAGCGCCACGCCGAGCACGCGCAGGCGGGCGTACACCGGGCGCAGCTCGATGTAGGGCCGGGTCGCGAGATTGAGGTTGATCTTCATGCGTTCAGCAGTGCTCCTGTCACGGGAGCGAGTAACGAGCGAGGCAGGGTGCGCGACGGCAGCTCCGGCGCATTGCCCAGGTCGCGCACGGCAATCACCGGCTCACCCAGCAACTCCTGGAACTCGCGCGGCGACCCTGCGCCGATGTAGAAAATCTGTTCCGCCGGCGTGGCCAGCGTGTCTTCATAGTACGCAAGCGCGACCGAGACGCCCTGCCGGATATCGTCCTGCTCTTCCTGTTCGCGGGCTTCGGGGCTGCGCGGCAGCCGCGGCGGGGCGTCGGGCGGCAGCTCCTCGCTGGCGCTGAAGTCGAGCGAACGATGCAGCAGCAGGTCCTGGCCGCGAACGATGGTCGTCGTCAGGCTGCTGCCGTTATGGTTGACCAGCAGCGCGGGTTCTACCCCGACCAGCGGCATCGCCGCGATCGTGCTCGGCAGCACCACGCCGGGCACAAAGCCGGCCTCGCGAATCGCGCTCTCAAACTCCAGCAGAACGTCATGCGGCATCACGATGACCAACACGCGAATCCCCTCCGCGCCCGTGTTCATGACCTGCCAGCTGACCGCCGCATCGTCGGTCTCAAACGGCACCAGCTTGCGCAGCCGGAAGCGCAGAATCGGCAGCGCCTCCGCGCGCTTTGAGGGCAGCGCGTCAAAGTCCAGCAGCAGCACGCGCACGCAGGCGTCGGGAACAATCACGGTGAGTGCGCGGTTGGCGCGGAGCTCGCGTCCGCGACCGCCGGGGATGGGCCGGCCGCGCTCGGCGACGGAGTGCAGCGCCTGCCGGAGCGCCTCTACGATCGCATGCCGGTCGAGAAGGGTCGGCGCTTTCAGCCCCGGTTGCAGCGACCCCGTTGCCAGCGGCACAAACTGGGTGAGCAGCTCGGTTGAGCTGTCGCGCCGGGCAGCCAGCACGCCATAGGTCGAAATCTCACAGGCCAAGGCGGGGCGTAGCGAAATGCCGGGGAACAGCAGCGGTAGCTTCTCAAGCATGGCCGTTCCTGCTTTCGAGTGGTCCCCATCCTGTCAGCAGAAGATGCACCGAAGCAGGTTCACTCCCGGTGTAGAGGGTCAAGTTCTCGGGCCCATGGCTTTTTCCGGCGGAAAGGCCGCGCGCACAGTTGCCAGTCCCTCTATAGGTAGCGTGAAAATGCACTAGCGGTTCGCCTCGATAAATGTCACTTTGTTGATTTCCTTGAGCGTCGTCAGTCCGCGGCGCACCCGGTCCAGCGCCGACTCGCGCAGAAACTTCATGCCTTCCGCCTGGGCCAGCTTCCGCACCTCAGACGCGGGCTTCTTCTCGAGAATCATTTCACGAATCGGATCGGTCAGATCGAGCAGCTCGTGGATCGCGGTCCGGCCGCGGTACCCGGTCCCTCCGCACTCCACGCACCCCCGGCCTTCCTGGAACGCAAAGCCGCGCCACTCCTCGGGGTTCAGTCCCGACAGGTCGAGCTCATCGTCCGTGTAGGTGACGGAGTGGACGCAGTGCTCGCAGATCATTCTGACCAGCCGCTGCGCGAGGATGCAGTTCAACGCGGAAACGAAGTTGTAGGCCTCGACGCCCATGTTCAGGAACCGGCCCAGCACGTCCACAACGTTGTTCGCGTGGACGGTCGTGAACACCAGGTGGCCGGTCAACGCGGAGTTGATCGCGATCTGCGCCGTTTCCTGGTCGCGGATCTCGCCGACCAGGATCTTGTCCGGGTCATGACGCAGGATCGAGCGCAGGCCGCGCGCGAACGTCAGGCCCTTTTTCTCGTTGACCGGAATCTGCGTGATGCCGCGAATCTGGTACTCGACCGGGTCTTCGATGGTGATGATCTTGTCTTCGTCTGACTTGATCTCGTTAAGCGCGGCGTAGAGCGTCGTCGTCTTGCCGGAGCCGGTCGGCCCGGTTACCAGCACCATGCCGTACGGCTCGCGGATGTAGCGCCGGAAGCGCCGCAGGTCGTCCTCGCCGAAACCGACCACGTCGAGCGTGAGCGACCTGAACTTCTCGCTCATCGACTCTTTGTCGAGCACACGAAGCACGGCGTTCTCACCGTGCACCGTCGGCATGATTGAGACGCGGAAGTCGATCAGCCGGCCTTTGTACCGCACCCGGAAGCGTCCATCCTGCGGCACGCGGCGCTCGGCGATATCGAGCTCGCTCATGACCTTGATGCGCGACAGGATCGTCTGGTGGTGCTCGCGCGCGATCGGCGCCATGGCCGGGTGCAGCACGCCGTCGATGCGGTATTTCACCAGCAGCTGGTCGTCGTACGTCTCAATGTGCACGTCCGACGCGCGGCGCTCGAGCGCGGTAAAGATGGTCGTATCGACGAGCCGGATAATTGGGCTGATGTCCTCTTCCGAGGTCAGCTTCTCGATCGTGATCGATTCATCGTCCTGGTCGTTGACCGAGATCACATCGAAGGTGAGGCCTTCGGTCGCTTCGTCGAGCACACGCTGCGACTGCTCGGTCTTCTTCAGCAGCTCGTTGATCTGCGACAGCGTCGCGACGCGCGTCACCAGGCGCTGGCCCAGCAGGCTCGCGATCTCGTCCAGCACCATCAAGCGGCTCGGGTCCGCGACCGCGATCACCAGGCGATCTTCCAGCTGTTCGATCGGCACGAAGTTGTACCGGAACATCATGTCGACCGGGACGGCGCGGAACAGGTCGTGCTGGATGCGGAAGTTCTTCAGGTCCACGAACTCGCAGCGGTAACGGCGCGCAAGCATCTGCGCATGCGCAACCTCGTCGAGCTCGATCGGGATTGCAGAGGGCATCGTCAGGATAGGAGCTTCAGCCATAGGGTCAGTATCCGCGGGAATGCTGGTTAGGAATGTTGCGCACCGGTTGCGTTGCCGAGCGAGAAGATCGGCAGGTACAGCGCGATCAGAATGATGACGACCACCACGCCCATCACGATCAGGATGACCGGCTCGATCAGGGCCAGCGAGGCGGTCAGCGCGGTTTGCACGTCCTCTTCGAAGAATTCAGCGACCGAGTTGAGCATCTGCGGCAGCGCGCCGGTCGACTCGCCGACCTCGATCATCTCCGTCGACAGGGCAGGGAAGACGCCGGTTCTGTTCAGGCTGTCGGAAAGGCCCTTGCCTTCGCGAACGCTCGTGACGGACGTAAACACGGAGCGCGAAATCCGCGAAGACGAGATGGACCGCGCGGCTGTTTCGAGCGAAGGCACCAGCGGCAGGCCGCCCGTCAGCAGGGTGGAAAGCGTGCGGGCAAACAAGGCGACCTGGTACTTGAGCCAGATAGCCCCGAAGATCGGCAGCTTGATCCGGATGCCATCGATTGTATCCGCGCCGCGAGCGGTCCGGCTCCACCGGAACAGCACATAGCCGAGCACGACGACGACCGGCGCGACATAAAAGAAGTAATGCTGGGCGGCTTTACCCAGCGCCAGCAGCCCGACCGTCAGCTCCGGCAGCTTGCTGCCTACCTGGTTGTAGAGCGTCGCGAACTGCGGAACGACAAACGTGATGAGGAAGATAAACAGGCCGATCACCAGCACGATCAGCAGGGTCGGGTAGATCAGCGAAGCCTGCAGCTTTTTGCGGAACGTGAGCGAAATGCGCTGGAACGAAAGATACCGGCTCAGCACCTCTTCGAGGTTGCCGGAGCGCTCACCGGCGAGCAGCGTGACGGTGTAGATGAGCGGGAACCCGCCCTGTGCCTCGAATGCCGAGGAGATCGACTCGCCCTGCCGGACTCGCTCGGCAACGTTCACCAACTGCGCGGCAAATGCCGGGTTCTTCTGGCTCTTGGCCAGCATATCGAGCGAGCCCAGGATCGGCAGGCCTGCGCGGATCAGGGTGAGGAACTGCTGGTTGAAGATGAGAAAACTTTCGAGCTTGGCCTTGCGGCGCCCGCCGGCCAGCCCACCCTTGGCCTTCACCGACAGCACGTTGTATCCGGCCTGGCTGTAGCGCAGGCGCAGTTCATCGGCAGAGGCGGCGCTCTGCGTCTGCTCCTGCATGCGGCCGCGCTCGTCGGCCAGTTTGACCAGAAACTCTGCCATGGCTCGCCGGCGGTGTAAGATCCGTCCGGTTCGTCTCCTGTGTAGTGTGTCTCGCGCTAGGGTACCAGCTTCGCCCTGCTCTCCAGCCTCGCCCTACTCTATAGACGAACCACGAGAGCTTCCAGTGTGCTCGAAGAAGAGGCCATAGCGGAAAGAGAGCAAGCGTTTGCGGTTACACCAGTACCGTGCGGCGCTGCCGGTCCGGCCCGGAAGAGCCGGTAAGCTGCGGAAGGCGGACCCGGTATCAAAAAATCAGTCCGCTGACACGAAAGCCCACGTCGCCAAACGTGGGCCTTGTGTAGAAAGGAGGGTTCAAGCATGAAGAGAATGCCTGAATCCAGTTGGCGGAAGCTCGAGCTTCGCGCCCGTGTGGTGGCTACTTTCCTGCGGCTCGTGATTGAGGGGGATTATCCTCGACCACTTGTATCACAGGCAGTAAACCGTCACGTAGAGCCCCGGAGCCAAGGTTCGCGCCGTGCCTTCGGGTTTATTACTCCAATAGTGTCTCGCCTGAACCCCGATTCGTCAACGCGGAAGTGCTGTCATGCTCGCGAATTTGGCCTGCTCCGGAATGCTCAGCGCACGAGCTCAGGGCAAGGTACTTGCATTGAGCTTGCCGATGCGTCCATGCGGACCGACCGCCCAGGGCAGGCTCAGCGCATTCCACTCGCCGCCCTTCGGCATGCTGGCGGGCGCGTGCTCGATGGGCTGCCAGGTTTTGCCGCCGTCCCGGCTCAGGTCGGAGCCGTTCGGGCCGACGGCGATCCAACGGCCCGCAGCAGAACTGTTCAACAGGAATGTGCAATCCGGACACTCCCACTCGACCGCCGAGCGATATCCGCCGGGCGGCACTTCGGCAGCGCGCCATGTTTGTCCGCCGTTGAGGGAGTAAGCCGCTGTGCCGGTTCTGCCGGCGGGCTGCGTATAGTCGCCGCCCACGGCCACCCCGCCCAGCACCGTCTCGTCCTGCCAGATCGCCTCCAGTGAAAAGATTCCTGCTGTGGCGCTATCCCCGAGGATCGGCAGATTTTGCGGCGCGCCCGTGCGGGTATCCAGGCAAGCCGGCGACTCCTTCCGATTCGCTGCGTCTGTTTCCCCGGTGCAGGCGCTCATGGTGCGATAGAGCAGGGCGCCGCCGGGTCCGCTTGTGCCGGCCCACAGCACAAAGTCGCCGGGTTTTGTGCTGTTCAGGCGGGGGCCCCCGAGCGCCAGGGCGCTGTTACTTGCGGCGAAAGCACCTCGCTGGGACCCGGCCGGCAGTGCCGGGAACCGGAGGCGGATCCAGTGCGCTCCGCCGTCCCCGGTGCGCAGCAAGGTGAACGATCCCCCGACGGGGTCGCCCAGAATATAACCGTTCTGCCTGTCGCTGAACTGCATCGCATCCCAGAAGCCGTCCTTGTCTGGGTTGATGTACAGCAGCGTCCAGTGGGCGCAGCCGTCCGTGGTTTTATAAAGCCGCGAAAGCGTGCCCGCTCCACTGGACATCACCACGGCGATCTGGTCGTCCCATGCCCAGATCGCCCGGAAGTCCAGTTTTTCAGCGCCTGGCGGCATGGCGCACTGCTGCCATTCAAAGCCCGAGTCCTGCGAGCGCAGCACCGTGCCGCCCGTTCCAGAAGCCCAGACCACGCCGCCACCAACCGCGTGTATGCCGCGCAGGTCGGCCGTGGTCTCGCTCGGCTCGATTTGCCACACCCCGGCGTTTTGGGCAGAGCCGAACATGGGCCAGGCGGCAAGCAGGCAGACCAGGAGGGCGCGCATGTCCCCCAGCATAGCTTTAAATCGGCGGCATGCCGACGACCACATGCGTACCGGGCGGCGGCGTAAAGACGAAATCGGCCGGCGGCGCGGGCGCATTCGCTTGCTCATCCGCGAACTGGAAGCTGTTCCGTGAACCGTCGGTTTCATCGATCACCATTGATCGGATGGCGCCGTCCGGCGCCGCCGTGACCCTGAGCTGCGCGACTCGCTGCTCCAGCCCTTTCGGCACGCCCGCAAGCGTGGCGTCTCCACCTGTTCCCGGCGTCAGCGTCGGATCGGTCAGCTGTTTCGCCAGGTCGGCATGGCCCAGCAGCAGCGCCAGGGGCGAGCGCAGGTCGTCCAGCTGCTTTGCCGGTACGCGCTGGACCTCCGTCTGCCCCGGCGTGTAGAAGTACGCGTATCTGCCGTCAAACACAAAGAGTTTGCCCGCGGGTTGGGTATAGGTCCAGCGCATGCGCCCTTCGCTGAAGCGGCCACCCCGGGTCAGCAGCAGGGTTCCGGTTTCGACGCGATGCATGCCCATACCGTCGTATGCCTGCGCAAAGTGCACCGAGAGCGAGTGCAGCCGGTTGTAGTGAGCATCGATCGCCGCGGCGAGCGTCTGCGCGGTCTGGGGCGGCGTCTGCGGCGGCAGCGCGGGACAGGATGCCTGCGTCCAGCCGAGACAGGCTATGCCGCAAGCCATGCCGCGGAGCAGCAGAACCCTTGCTCCGGGTCGGGCGGCGGCGTGGGAGCGAGCCGCTACTGAAGACTGAGTGTGCAGTGTGTACCACCTGTGGGATCAGCCTTGGGAACGCCCTGGGCGTCCTCGCAGAAGCCGCGATGACCGGTCCTGCCGAGCGCCTGCGGTACTGCCGTAATTTCGAAGCTGGTGCGGTCTCCGGCGTCTTTCCCCGGCCGCTTGCCGCAGTTCACAATGCTGAAGAGATAGCCGCTTTTCCGCCCCTGGGCCAGGTCGTTGGGCAGCACCTGCGCCTGTTCCGGGGAGGCCGCAGCGGAACCGGGGCGGCCGCCAAGCTGCGCCAGGGAGCAGGCGAAACCGTTCGCCGGGTACTTCGCCGCGTATTGTGTCTCGGCCTGATAGATCGATCGCATGGAAGCGATGGCGGAGTTTTCATTGGCCTGGATTCTCATCCAGGGCATGTTGGGGATTGCAATCAGCGTCACGAGCAGAATGACCGAGATCACAATGAGCAGCTCCACCAAAGTGAAGCCGCCGGCGCGAGTGAAGCCTTCGGCCCGGCGATGCAATTGCTTCAAGCGAGCAGAAGATATCCCCATGCACATGCTGCTCCGATAAAGCGGAATCAAGGCTCCTCTATCCAGCGTAACGGATCAGGGTGCTGCCGTTCGTTAAGAACGGCAGCGTGGACAGAAGAGACTCCGGGTGTACTTACCTTGATTGTGCGCTACGACCTGGCTCGTTCGCCGGCGGCTGGTTGAGAGTCAAGCGATGCTACTGCGAACTCGTGGTGGTAGCCGGCGGCGCACTGGCCGCAGGCGTTGCGTCAGATGCGGCACCGGGCGCCGGCGCCGCGCCGGTTGCCGGGGGAGCCACCGTGCCCGGCTGAGCCTGCAGGCAGTTCGTGCCGCCCGTCGGATCCGTCGTTACCGAGCCGTTAATATCAGTGCAGAAGCTCGCCCGCCCTGTCTTTCCAACGACTTGCGGCTGGGCCACGATCTGGTAATAGTTCACCGCACCGCCCTTGGACGTGCAGCCTGAAAAGGTAAACGTGTAGCCGGCCTGCGTTCCGCCGGCGAGGCTCTTGTCAAGGAATGAGCTGCTGCCGCTGGTCAGATCGGAAAAATTACACGTAAAGCCCTTTTCCGGGAAGGACGTGGAATAGGCAAGCTCCGCTGCCGTGATGTTCTTCAGGTCGGCGCGCGCAGCCGTCTCATTGCCGGCGATCCGGGCTGAGGTCAGTTGCGGGATCAGGACCAGCATCAGGATCACGACGATGGAAATGACGATCAGGAGCTCGACGAGGGTGAATCCGGCCTCTGCCTGGCGGCTGAGAGCATTTTCATTCCTGGCGTAGAGGCCCGAATTCTCGCTCCAGCGACTTTTCCCGGCGGAAAAGCTGCGCTTAGAGTTGCCGGTCCCTTTACAGGTTGAGTGAAAATGCTCGGGTTGGGTGCGAGCGGTGGAAAACTTCATGTGCATGCGACTCCGGTGGAGCACCGCTGGGTAGCAGGCTCTGCTAGAAATGCTACCCCGAGCGGTACATCAATGTCAGCCCGGGAGGGTCAGGCGAGACGGTCGATCTCGGCTCAACGGCTCGGGCTCAACAGGCAAGCTGTTCCCGATCCACCTTGAGCCCGTCCAGACGGCCCAGCATGGTCAGGGCCACGCGCTCCGGATCGAAGAGCTGCTGGGCAAGCGACTGCATCTCTTCTACCTTCACTGCTTCTACGCGCTCCAGAATCTCGTCCGGTCCGAAGAAATGGTCGAAGTACATCTGTTGCCGGGCGAGGTTCGACATCCGCGCGCCCGAGCTCTCAAGCGAGAGCAGCAGGTTGCCCTTGAGCTGGTCTTTCGCCCGGCGCAGCTCGTCCGCATCCACGGGCGATTCTTTCAAGCGCCGGAACTCGTGCATCACGAGCCGGATCAGCTCGAGCGCCTTGTCGGCGGAGGTTCCGGCGTACACGCAGAGCGATCCCGTGTCGCGGTACGGGGAGAGGTCGGAGTAGATCGAGTACGCGAGCCCACGCTCTTCGCGCACGCTCTGGAACAGCCGCGAGCTCATGCCCCCGCCCAGGATCGTGTTCAGCAGCAGCGAAACATAGCGTGAGTCATCGGCAAGCGGCCGCGCCGGCACGCCCAGGCACAGCTGCACCTGCTCGAGCGACTTCTTGCTGCGCAGAATGATCTTCGCCGCGGTCTTCGGAGGAGCCTCAATGGTCAGGGGCTTGCCCGCGGGCAGCGCGGCGAAACGCTCCGACACCATCGCGACAAATCGATCGTGGTCGATATGTCCGGCGGCCGAAAACACGATATTGCCGGCATGGAACCGCGACCCGTAGAAGTCCACCAGCGTGGAGCGATCAAAGCCGCCGACCGTTTTCTCTGTCCCCAGGATCGGCTTGCCGAGCGCATGCCCGTGCCAGAAGTTCTGGGTGAAAATTTCGTGCACCAGGTAGTCGGGATTGTCCTCATCCATCTTGATCTCTTCGAGAATCACGCCGCGCTCGCGCCGAATCTCGTCTTCGGCAAAGGTCGGGTTCAGGACCAGGTCCGACAGGATGTCGAGCGCCTTCGGGGTGTGCTCATCGAGCACCCGCATGTTGAAGCAGACCGTTTCCTTGCCGGTAAACGCGTCGAGATTGCCCCCAATCGCGTCCACCTCGCGGGCGATGCTCTGCGCCGAGCGCGACGTGGTGCCCTTGAAGACCATGTGCTCGACGAAATGGGAGATACCGTTGACTTCCGGCGCTTCATGCCGGGAGCCGGCGCCGATCCATGCGCCCATGGCGACCGAGCGCAGATGCGGCATTTCCTCGGTAAGCAGAACCATGCCGTTCGGCAGGGTGGTGTGGCGAATATTCCGTTCCGGTGTCGCGTAGTTCGTCGTTTCTGCCTTTTCTGTCATCCGTATCCTGTCCTCCGCCAGACCGGGATAGGCGCTGCGGTATCCTGAGGGATAGCGACAGATGGCCTCTTCAATCCAGAACGGGGTTCTCCCCATTGTAACTTCCAGCCTCGGGCCTGCCGTTCCGCAGGCCGGGACGGCGCTGTTCGGCCTTGCGCCGGAAGCGCTGGCGGCGCTGGCCGCAGGTTTCGGCGAAGCGAAGTATCGCGCGAAACAGCTGGAGCAGGCGCTGTACCGCGAGTGGGTCGACTCGGTCGAAGAGATGTCGACCCTGCCGAAGGGCTTTCGCGAGCGGCTGCAGCAGGCCGGTTACGTCACCGGGCTCCCACGAATCGAAGAAACCTACCGGTCGGTGGATGGAACGGAACGCTACCTGATCGCAGGCCTCGACGGGCAGACGGTTGAGACCGTCTGGATGCCGGGCGGCGACGGTGCCGAGCTTGAGGAGCCTGAAGACACGCGCGGCACCAGCCGGCCGCAGCGAAAGGCCACGATCTGCGTCTCGTCGCAGATCGGCTGCGCGGTCAACTGCCGGTTCTGCCTGACGGCCAGGATGGGCATCGTGCGCAATCTCTCGGCCGGCGAAATCGCAGGCCAGGTCGTTGCCGTGCTCAAGCGCCAGGGCGTGCACCTCGGCCGCGACCGCATCAACCTCGTGTTTATGGGCATGGGCGAGCCGTTTTTGAATTACGACGCCTGGATCGCCGCCTTCCGCCTGCTTACCGGCTCGGTAGGCCTGCATGCCTCGCGCATGACGGTTTCGACTTCCGGCATCGTCCCCGGTATCCTGCGTTTTGCCGAAGAGCCGGCCCGTCCCCGCCTGGCCATCTCGCTCAATGCGTCGAACGACAGTGTTCGCGAGGAAATTATGCCGATCACGCGCAAGTGGGACATCGGAGCCGTGCTCGAGGCCGTCCGCACCGTTCCGCTGGGGCCGCGCGAAAAAATCACGTTTGAGTACGTCCTGCTCGGCGGCGTGAACGACCGGCTGGTGCACGCGGACGAAGTCGTCGCGCTGGTGAAGAGCGCCGGGTTTCCGGCCTATGTCAACCTGATCGTCTGGAATCCAGGGCCGGATGTAGCTTACGCGCAGCCCGAGCAGTCCGCGGTAGACGCGTTCCAGAAGCGGCTGATTGCGCGCGGCGTCACGGCCTACATCCGCCGGCCGCGCGGGCGGGATATCTACGCGGCCTGCGGGCAGCTGAAGCGGACGACCGGCTAAAAGACCCGGTTGGATGAAGTCGGCTGGGAATACAGGACGCTGTAGTATTGCCATATGCAGCATTCGGTAATACTATTTGGGCATGACAACGATCACCTGCAAACTGCCGGAGGCTCTTGCCGCACAGCTTGACAGCCTGGCGCGCGAGGAGCGGCGTTCCCGGTCCGCCATTCTGCGGGATGCGCTGGAGTTTCGCCTGAGCGAAAGAAAAGGCTCGCGGACTTTACGGGCTCTCGACCTTGTCGGGCACCTGTGCGGTTCCCTCAAGGGCGGACCTGCCGATCTAGCGACAAACCCGGACCATATGCGTGGTTTTGGCGAGTAGCTCAAAAATCCTCATCGACACCGGCCCGCTCGTGGCGTTTCTACGATCGGAGGAAGCGACGCACGCGTGGGCCGCGGCGCGATTCAAAGAGCTGTCCGCGCCATTCTGGACCTGCGAGCCGGTGCTGGCGGAAACCTTTTTTCTGCTTGCCAAACAGCCGGACGGTCCACGGCGGTTCTTCGACCTGCTGGCCTCGGGGCTGCTTCGGGTTGAGTTTTCTTTACTGTCTGAGCAGCAGTCGCTCGCAAAGCTGATCCACAAGTATCGAGACCTGCCGATGTCCTTGGCAGACGCCTGTCTTGTTCGCATGGCGGAGATGAACGCCGGTGCAGCCGTCTTCACGCTTGATAAACATTTCCGCATGTATCGCATCCACGGCAGGCAATCGATTCCAGTCATCATGCCGTGAGCAAACCGTCTTCCGGCAGGTCCGTAGAGCATTTCACTTCTGGTGCCGAGGCCTGACTTCACGCTCCAGTGGCTTTTCCCGACGGAAAAGCCACGCGCACATTGCTGGTCCCTCTAAGTGTTGAGTGAAAGTGCTCTAATAGCCGCCATGGCATTTACCATCAGCAACCTGGATCACCTCGTGCTCACCGTGGCCAACATCAACGCGACTACCGATTTCTATACCCAGGTTCTCGGGATGGAGGTGGTTACGTTCAATAACCGGAAGGCGCTTGCCTTCGGCGAGCAGCGCATCAACCTGCACCATCGCGGGCATGAGTTCAATCCGACCGCGGCCCATCCGACGCCCGGCTCCGGCGACCTCTGCTTCATCACCGCCGACCCGCTCGAAGAGGTGATGGAGTATCTGAAGCTGCTGCGCATCCACATTGAGGAAGGTCCGGTCGAGCGCACCGGCGCGCTCAGCCAGCTGCGGTCCATCTATATTCGCGACCCCGACCGGAACCTGATTGAAATCTCCAACTACATCTGAGCCGCGCGCTCGTGCCTGACCGCGCGTTCAGCCAGGGCCAGCCGCAGTGCCGTGCGCGCCACCAGGTCCGCATTGTGCCGCAGCACGTCGCCCTCGGCGGCAAACGCGCCGGTAACGCAACGGATGCCCATGGCCTCGATGCGCGCGACATCGGCCTCGATGACCTCGGCGCCCTCGGCGGCATAGCGCTCGCGAATCGCTTCGGAGACGGGCGCGGTATTGACCAGGGCATAGTCGATAAACGGCTGCCGGGCGTGCTCGTAGATGCGCTCGATGTGCTGCGAAGCGCTGAGGTGCAGGCTCTCATTGCCCTGGGTCATCAGGTTGCAGACATACACGCGCGTCGCCTTCGCCGCAGCCAGCGCTTCGGGCAAACCGGCGACGAGCAGGTTGGTGACCAGGCTGGTGAACAGCGACCCGGGCCCGAGGGTGATGAGGTCGGCTGCGGCAATGGCATCGAGTGTCTCGGGCAGCGGAGCGGCATGCGGCGGGTCCAGCATCAGCTCGACGATGCGCGCGCGGCTGCCGGTGATGCGGGTTTCGCCGCGCACCACCTCGCCCGTGTCCATGCGGGCAGCGAGCGTAACATTCGCATTGGTCGCCGGGTAGATGTGGCCGCGCGTGGCCAGCACCTCCGCCGCGAGCTTGATCGCCTGGGCAAAGTCGCCGGTAATCTCCTGCAGCGCGGCGACAAAGAGGTTGCCGAACGAATGGCCTTCCAGCCCTGCGCCGCCCGAGCGGAAGCGGTGCCGGAAGAGTTGCGAGAGCAGCTGTTCATCCTCCGACAGGGCAACCATGCAGTTGCGCAGGTCGCCCGGCGGAAGCATGTTGAAGTCCTTGCGCAGGCGCCCGGAAGAGCCGCCATCGTCGGTGACAGTAACGACAGCGGAGAGCTCGCCGATCAGGCACTCGGGAGGGTAACCGCCCGGCGGGGCAAGCACCGCGGACGGCGCGAAATGCTTGAAGCCGCGCAGGAGCGTGGAAAGCCCTGTGCCTCCGCCGATCGCAACCACGCGGAGCGGTGCGTTGAGAGCTACGGACCGGGGTGAGTTGGGCTGAGACATGATGGATTTTAGGAACCCAGGTGCAGCTTGTTGAAACCCAGGTGCAGCCGGCGGAAGCAGACGCGATGCCGGGCCAGGATCAGTCAACCGGTCGCCGGCGCTTCGCGCTGCCTAGATGGCTTCGGGATACAGCAGTTCCGTAAATCGCGGGTCATCGGCCATCTGGCGAAAATCGGCATCACTGCGCGCGTAGACGCGATTGTGCTGATTCAGTTCAATCGCGCGTTCCAGGTGATGCAGGCAGCCTTCTGCGTGGCCGGTCATGCTGTAGAGCATGGCCAGGCCGTAGTGGGCGTAATCGGCTTCGTCGTGCTCGGCAAGGATGGCTTCCAGCTGTTCGCGAGCGTCTTCATAATCGCCGTTGTTGATGCGGGCGATCGCGTAGTCGTACTGCTCGGTCGGCGAGAGGAACTCGAGCTTCGCCCGCTGCTGCGCGAGCTGCCGCTCGCAAGCGGCGCTGTACACGCGGGCGCGCTCGCTGATTTCGGGCGGGCACGTCGTGTCGAGTAACTGGAAGCCGGAGAGCGCTTCGTCGAAGCGGCCGGACTGCATCGCTTGGAGCGCACCGGCGTAGACGGTCAGCGCTTCCTGCTGGGCGTTGTTGGTAAACGGGCGGACTTTAGCAGCCAGCGTTTTGGGTGATGCGGAGGTTTTGGACATGCGGGGGGCCTGATTTCTCCATACATTCCGGTGGCAATGCAGCTGGGCCTTGCAGCTGAGAGCGCCGTAGACTGAACAGAAGAAAAGCTCCAGGCCAGGGCACTCCGGCTGCCTCGTTTTATACCGGCGCAAGCGTGTGCAGTCAAATCGAGCAGGTTCCGGTCGACTGCCTCCACCGCTTACTTTTCGGGAACTTCGAGCGCGCCGTAGACCGCCGGATTGAGACTGGGGTCGTTGTACATCTTCAGCTGCCGGTACACCTTGAAGCGGCGCTCGGAGGAGAGCACGCGCCACCAGAAGCGGTCGAGCGCGTGCTCCAGGTCGGCGCGCTGCTCCAGCAGCAGCACGAGCCGGTCGCGGTTGCGCGTGGCATGGCCTGCGGGCGCGTGAGCGCGGGTCTGCTCCTCGCGGGTGTGGAAGAGCTTGAGAGCCAGGATGCTGAGCCGGTCGATCATCAGGCCGGGGCTTTCCGAGTGCAGCTCCGCCTCGGGGTGCGGCAGCGCGTGCGGGGCGAGCGACGCGAGCAGCAGCGCGTCGCAGCGTTCGGCCAGGTCGTTGCGCTGCTGGTTTACGCGGTCGATGGAGCGCTTGGTCGCGGCCAGCGCCGCGTCGGTGATGCCGGGGCTGCGCGCCGCATCTTCAATGTGCCACAGCTCGTAGTTGGCGTGATGCTGCGCCAGGATGGCCGCTTCCAGCTTGTCCGTTGTCGGCAGGCGCGCAGAAGGCTGCTCATGCCAGACGCGAGTGGCATGGTCATGCAGCGTAGCGATGGCGGGCAGCAAGGGCAAAGAGACCATTCGGGGTTGGGGACCGCAGCGCTTAGAATAAGGCTGGTCCAGCACCGAAGCAATGCACCGCGAAGATTCAGCCCGCTCTCGACTGCGCGGGAGATTTCTGAAGGAGAACCGAGTGTCCGCTGCAACGCCGCTACTGTCGACGCCACACCGCCGCTACAACCCGCTGAGCGGGCAATGGGTCCTTGTCTCTCCGCAGCGCACACAGCGGCCGTGGCAGGGCGAGGTGGGCGCTGCAGGCGCTTTTGGCCAGGTGCGTTACGACCCCGACTGTTATCTCTGCCCGGGCAATGCACGCGCCGGCGGCGCGCGCACTCCTGTTTACGAGCACGTCTACATTTTCGACAACGACTACGCGGCCATCCTGCCTACCGCTCCCGAGGCGATGCCTACCGGCTCATCGCTGCTGCGCGGCGAGCCGGAGCACGGCCGCTGCCGCGTTCTTTGCTTCCACCCGGACCACTCGCTGACCCTGCCGCGCATGGAGCGCGCCGATGTCGAGCGCGTGGTCGAGGCCTGGGCGACGCAGGACACGGAGCTCAGCGCCGACCCCTCGATCGCCTACGTGCAGATTTTTGAGAACCGCGGCGCGATGATGGGCGCCAGCAACCCGCACCCGCACGGGCAGATCTGGGCGACCGGCCATGTACCCGACGAGCCCGCTGCCGAAGCCGCGGCGCAGGCCGCGTACCGGGCCGAGCACGGCTCCTCGCTGCTGATGGACTACATCGCGCTCGAGGCGAAAGAGCGAACCCGGGTCGTTTGCGAGAACGACGCGTTTTTGGCAGTTGTCCCGTGGTGGGCCGTGTGGCCGTTCGAGGTCCTGGTGCTGCCGCGCGAAGAGGTGGCGACGCTGCGCGCGTTTAGCCCGGCGCAGAAGACTGGTCTTGCCGACATCCTGCAGCAGGTCACGACGCGCTATGACAATCTCTTCGAGACCAGCTTCCCGTACACCATGGGTTTCCACGGCGCGCCGTGCGACGGGGCCGAGTATCCGGGTTTCGTGTGGCACGCGCATTTTTATCCGCCGCTGCTGCGCTCGGCGACAGTGAAGAAGTTCATGGTGGGTTTTGAAATGCTCGGCATGCCCCAGCGGGATATCACCGCGGAGGGCGCAGCGGAGCGGCTGCGCGCGCTCCCGGGTGTGCACTTCACGCGGAAAGCGTGAAGGCGGCCTTGGCCGAACGCTGTTTTACTGCTTTTTCAGGGTGAACGCAGTGCTGTCATAGTCGCCCCGCAGCAGGACCTGCACGCCGGCGCCCATCAGTGCCGCTCCCGATGCTGTCGTCGGCAGCCTTGCGCCTTTCTGCGCATCGCGGGGCGTCACTGTATAGGTCGCCGCGGGATCCAAACCCTCGAGGTGAATCAGCGGGAACGGCTCACCGAACTGCTGCGAATGCAGAAACGCAAAGACAACCGCTTCGGACTGATCGGGCGCGACGTATTCGGTTGCCCAACGGCCCTCCGTGGCCAGCGAGGGCGTAAGCCGGTAGAGCGAGCCCTGCTGCACCAGCGCGCGGATCGTCTTGTAGAACGCGACCTGCGCTGCCGAGAATTGCAGCTCCGCATCCGTCCAGTGGTTCAGGTTGCCGCCTATCCCGAGCGAGCCGGTCATGGCAAAGTCGAAGCGAAAGCCGAGCGGGATCGTCCGGTCATCTAAATAGTTCGGCACATCCGTCACCCAGGCCATCATCACCCCCGGCGAGTAGGCGTAGGTAAAGCCGTTCTGGATGCTGAGGCGATCGAGCGCGTCGGTGTTGTCCGAAGGCCAGACCTCATCGGTATAGCGAAGGATGCCGTCATCCACGCGGCCGCCGCCGCCTGAGCACGACTCGATTTCGAGGCCCGGATGCTTCTTCCTGAGCTCGGCCAGGATGCTGTACAGGTTCTGCACGTATTTGACATAGATCGTCTGCTGCTCGGCGAGCGGAACCGAGTCCCAGCCGGGTTCGGACCAGTTGCGGTTGTAGTCCCACTTGAGAAAGCTGATGTCGTTTTCGGAAACCAGCTTGTCGAGAAAGTTGAAGACATACGCCCGGACATCCGGCCGGGCAAGGTTCAGCAGCAACTGGTTGCGCGCCTCTGTGCCGGGGCGGACGGGGAAGTGCATGGCCCAGTCCGGATGCCTGCGGTAGAGGTCGCTGTCGGGGTTTACCATCTCCGGCTCGACCCAGATGCCGAAGTCCATCCCGAGCGAGTGCACGTGGTCGATGATGGGCTTTAAGCCATGGGGAAACTTCTGCGGGTTCACATACCAGTCGCCCAGGCCGGCGTGATCGTTCCTGCGCTGGCCAAACCAGCCGTCATCGATGACGAAGCGTTCCACGCCTATTTTGGCCGCGCGGTCGGCCAGCGCAATCTGCCCGGCCTCGTTGACATTAAAGCCGGTCGCCTCCCAGGAGTTGTAGAGCACGGGCCGCAGCTTCGGGTGCGGCGCCTGGGGCAGAATCACCTGCTCCTGGAGCCGATGCAGCACACGCGAGGCCTCGCCCTGACCGCCGCCGGTGTAACCGCCGTAGAAGCGCGGCGTTTCAAGCGAGGCGCCGGGAGCGAGCGGGTAGCTGAAGTCGAACGGGTTGTAGCCGCCGGTAATGCGTACCGCGCGGGCTTCATCCTCTTCCACCGAGATGCGCCAACTGCCGCTCCAGGCCAGCTCGCCGAACCAGACCGGGCCTGAATTTTCGCTGGTCACGCCGTCTTCGCCGATGGCGAACCATGGGTTGTTCTGGTGGCCGGTGCTGCCGCGGCGGCTTTCGAGGATGCGCGTGCCCTGCCGGATGGCGTCGTGCTGCAGCTGCCATTCGCCGCCCCAGCGGCCGGTGAGCCAGGAGAGCTGATAACGCGGGTCGGGCGGCAGGTTCCAGGTGCTGCTGTTCGCGTTGGCTAGGGTGACGGTGGTGTTCGTGCGGTTCTCGATCTCAGACCACCGGGCGACGACTCCCTGCGGAAACATCTGGTAGAAGAGGTGGACGAGCACGGGCTGGATGGTGTCACGCAGGGTGATTTCAAGGGTGTCGGGCGCCGGCTGCCCGGCTTTGTCGAAGACCAGAGTGAGCTCGCGGTTGCCATCGGGAAAGCTGGCCTTCACGGCGGGTTCATAATCCAGCCCACCGCCCCAGGCCGGATACTCAAGCGGAGTCGCCGCGAGCGGCGGCTCAAAGGACGCGATCTCCGGATGCATCTTCGCGGCAGGCAGTCCGTCGGTGTTCGCGAGCCGGGGACCCCAGTACACGGTCTGCGGCATCTTCGCATCGTTGATCGCGACGACATAACTCATGCCGCCGGCGGAAAGCAGCCAGGAGTTTGGCTCAGAGCCGGCCTGGATTGCGGCCTGTTGCCCGCGGGCGGCAGAAGAAAGCGAAAGAGCGAGGAGCGCGAGCATCGTGCAGGGCAGCCGGTCCATGAAAACAGTGTCTCCTCACTCAGTTGTGCAGACGTAGAGGACCACAACCGGGCAGACGGTTGCAACAGAGCAGGCAAATGGCTGATTCTGAAAGCGCCGGCGGGATTGCCGGGCCGCTGCACGGCACGGAATGGAGACGCTTGAGGAGGTGCGGAAGCGGTGGGCCGGGCGCGAGCGCGGATGCGGCATTCACCGTCCGTTCACAATGCTCCATTACCGTAGAACTGCGTTCCCGCGCATAGACTACTCTGTTGGAGTGCTGCTGAGTAGCGAACCCAGGAAGGTCTTCGCCCGTAATGTTCCGTTCCTTACTTCTCGTTGCTGCGCTGTCTGCTACCTCCGGAATCGCCCTGGCTCAGCAGGTGACGCTCACAGGCGCCGGATCTTCTTTTGCCTACCCGGTTTATTCTGCGTGGAGCAATGCCTACCACAAGCTGCACCCGAACGTGCTGGTGAACTACCAGTCCATCGGCTCCGGCGGCGGCATTCGGCAGGTCACCGCCGGGACGGTCGACTTCGGCGGCACCGATGGCCCGATGACAGACCAGCAGCTGGCCGAAGCGAAATCGCAGCGGCATGCGGCTGTGCTTCATTTTCCCGTAGCACTCGGGGCCGATGTCCCGACGTATAACATTCCGGGAGTGAGCGCCGCGCTGAACTTTACCCAGGACGCGCTGGCCGGCATCTTCCTCGGCAAGATTACCAAGTGGAACGACCCGTACATCCAGAAGGCAAACCCGGGTGTGAAGCTGCCGAACGCCGACATCATTGTGATTCACCGCTCCGACAGCAGCGGCACGACTTTCGTCTGGGTCGACTATCTGGCCAAGGTGAGCCCGGAGTGGAAGAGCAAGGTCGGCGTCGGCACCTCGGTGCGCTGGCCGGTGGGGCTCGGCGGCAAGGGCAACGAAGGTGTGGCAGGGCTTGTGAAGCAGACGCCCGGCTCGATTGGATATGTCGAGCTGACCTATGCCATTCAGGCGCACATCGCTTACGGGCAGGTGCGCAACCAGTCCGGTGCTTTCGTGAAGGCCGACCTTGGCTCAGTAACGGCAGCCGCGGCGGGTGCCGCGAAGAACATGCCGGCAGATTTTCGCGTTTCGATCACCAATGCGGCGGGCGGGCAGGCATGGCCCATCTCAACGTTTACCTGGATGCTGGTGCCGAGCACGATGGACAAGACCAGGGGAGAGGCGCTCAAGGGCTTCCTGGCGTGGGGTTTGACCGATGGCCAGCAGCTGTTGCCGGCTCTTTCCTACGCGACCGTTCCGAAAAACGTCGTGGCGCAGGAAATGAAAGCCATGAAGCAGCTGCAGTTCTAAGGAGATTGCATGGCGAGTTCGACCGTGGCGCCGCAGCCGCTCAGTGCTGGGCAGCCTGAAATCCCGTCGCGTCGCTCACTGCGCGAGCGGTTGAAAAAAGGTGATGAGGTCGCGTATCTCATCACCCTCGCCGCAGCCCTGAGCGTTATTCTGATTACCGTCCTGCTGGTGCTGCTGCTGTGGCATACCTCGAAGCTGCCCCGTCACGCCTTCGGTTTCCATTTTCTTACCTCGAGCGTGTGGGACCCTGTCTCGGGCGTCTTCGGAGCGCTGCCGTTCATCTATGGCACGATACTTACTTCAGCGATTGGACTGATCCTTGCCGTGCCCCTGGGCCTAGGCTCGGCGATTTTTCTTGCGGAACTGGCGCCCCGCCGCATTTCCAACCTGCTCACTTTTTTTATTGAGCTGCTTGCCGCCGTGCCGAGCGTGATCTTTGGGCTGATCGGCATCTTTGTGCTGATCCCTCTGCTCAGCACCTACATCGTTCCGTTTCTCAGAGGCGTACTTGGCTTTCTCCCGATCTTCAGCGGAGTGTTCTACGGCGTGAGCGTGTTCTCGGCGGGCGTCATTCTTTCGCTGATGATTGTGCCGTTCATTGTTTCGATTTCGCGCGAGGTCCTGATTTCTGTTCCGCAGTCGCAGCGTGAGGCGATGCTGGCGCTCGGTGCGACGAAGTGGGATGTGGTGTGGCGGGCAGTGCTGCCGTTCGCGCGGCGCGGCATTTACGGGTCAATTTTTCTTGCCCTGGCCCGTGCCCTGGGGGAAACCATGGCCGTGACCATGGTGATCGGCAATGTGCCGCAGATCAAGGCGAGCCTGTTCGCTCCCGGATATACCATCGCGGCGGTCATCGCCAATGAGTTTACCGAGGCTACCGGCGACCTGTACCTGCAATCGCTCATCGAGCTTGGGCTGGTCCTGTTCCTTGTCACGATCATCATCAATGCGCTGGCGCGGATCCTGATGCTGACCATGGGCGAGCACGAGGTGAGCGAATGAAGCGCCGCTACCCTCCGTTGCGCAAGCGGGTCACCAGCTTCGTCATGCTCTCGCTCACGGGTCTCTGCGCGCTGTTCACTGTCTCTGTGCTGTTCTTCATCCTGGGATATCTGCTCTACTACGGTGGCAGATCACTGAGCTGGAGCTTCTTTACGCAGCTGCCTGCGCCTGTAGGGCAGCCGGGCGGCGGCATGGCCAATGCGATTGTTGGCACGGGCAAACTGCTGCTGCTGGCCTCTGCGATCGGCATTCCGATCGGCTGCCTCGCCGGCGTGTTCCTGGCGGAGTTCGGCAGGGGTTGGTTTGCCTTCCTGGTGCGCTATACGACCGACCTGCTCAACGGCGTGCCGTCGATCGTGGTCGGTATTTTCGTGTATGCGCTCATCGTGCTGCCGCTGCACCATTTCTCAACCCTCGCCGGAGGGGTCGCGCTCGGGATCATGATGATTCCGATCGCGGTGCGCAGCACGGAGGAGTTTCTGCGCGCTGTGCCGAGAAGCCTGCGCGAGAGCGGCATGGCACTGGGCGCGAGCAAGTCTGAAACTATCCGCACCATTGTCATCCCCGCTGCGATCAACGGCATCATTACAGGCATCATGCTTGATCTGGCGCGCGTAGCCGGCGAGACAGCGCCGCTACTTTTCACCGCATTCGGCAACGAGTACTGGAGCCACGGGTGGCTACAGCCCACGGCTTCTCTTCCGGTTGTGATTTTTACTTATGCCATCTCGCCGTACGATGACTGGCACCGGCAGGCGTGGGCTGCCGGATTTGTGCTGCTGACCGGCGTACTGCTGGTCAATGTGTTTGCCAGATTTGTCCTCGCGACGCGGGGACGGGTAGCAGGAAGGTAAGCGTGTCGAGTTCTTTAAAGCCGTTTGATCTGGGGCAGTTAGCCTCCGCGCGCGAGGTGCGCTTCGGCCACGCCGAGCAGACGCCGATGCCTGCCGAGTCGCCGCACCTCATGGCGGAGGACCTGAACTTCTTCTACGGCAGATACCAGGCATTGCATAACATCAACATGACGATGCCGCGCGACCGCATTACTGCGCTGATCGGGCCTTCCGGCTGCGGCAAAAGCACGTTTCTCCGCACCCTGAACCGTATGTATGAAACGGTCCCCCATACGCGACTTACCGGCTCCATCCGGCTGGGCAACGCGGACCTGCTGCAGTTCATGCCGACCGATCTCCGCCGCAGGGTCGGCATGGTCTTCCAGAAGCCCTCACCATTTCCCAAAAGTATCTTCGATAACATCGCGTACGGCCTGCGCATCAACGATATCGATCTCGGCGGCCGATCGATCGCGGACCACGTGGAGCAGAGCCTGCGCCGTGCGGCTTTGTGGGATGAGGTGAAAGATAAACTGCGCAACTCCGCGCTCGGGCTTTCCGGGGGCCAGCAGCAGCGGCTGTGCATTGCCAGGGCGCTCGCAGTCAATCCGGAGGTTCTGCTGCTTGACGAGCCATGCTCGGCGCTCGACCCGATCTCGACGGCAAAGATAGAAGATCTGCTCTTCGACCTGAAGACTTCGTGCACCCTGGTGATCGTTACGCACAATATGCTGCAGGCCGCGCGCATTGCAGACTATGTCGGCTTCTTTCTCCAAGGCAGGCTGATCGAGTTCGACAACGCCAAGGCTATTTACAAGAACCCGAAGCAAAAGCAGACAGAGGACTACATTACGGGCCGGTTCGGCTGAACCGGTTGGCGCCATGTTTGCAGCACAACGATTCGCAACGCCGGGGAGTTATGGCAGACACACGCATCCAGTTCCACGAAGCGCTCGAAAGGCTCAAGTCGCTGCTCATCACCATGGGCGAGAACGCCGAACGTATTGTCGACCTGGCGGTCCAGGGTTACGCAACGCGCAACAGCGATATGTGCGCCGAGGTCTTCGAGATGGAGAAGGGAATCAACAGCTCCGAGCGTCACATCGATGAGCTTTCTATCGAGCTGCTGGCCAAGCAGCAGCCCATGGCGGGCGATCTCCGCCTGATCACGGCCTGCATGAAAATTAACTCCGATCTGGAACGCATCGGTGATCAGGCGTGTAACATCGCAGAGCGTGCCCTCGCCGACATCAAGCGTCCGCCGACTGAGCTGCCGGTCGATATTCCGCGCATCGCCGCCGCTGCTGCCGGCATGATTCGCCGTGCGCTGAATGCGTTCATCGACAAGGACGCGGAACTGGCAGACGCGGTGCTCCGTATGGATGACATCGTGGACCGCATGGATGACGATGCGTGGATTGTGCTGGTGGAGAAGATGCACAAATCACCCGAGGTCCTGGAACAGGCGCTGGACGCGATCATCGTGGTGCGTAACCTGGAGCGCGTGGCCGACCACGCGACGAACATTGCCGAAGACGTGATCTACTGGCTTCGTGGAACCGACGTACGCCATCGGGCACTCAGCGCGGAGGTCTGATTGGATTCCACAATGGCTTGCCCTGCACAGGGTTACGGCAGGCGGCCGGTCGAATGACTAAGTCGAGCAGCCGGAGTGTGCCGCTGCTCGATGCTCCGCGCCTTCACACTTTTCGAGCTCAGGCGCGGAGCATCCAGCAGGGTGCCCTTAGAAGATGTACTTGAGGGCGAACTGGACGACGCGGGCATCCGGGCTTTCGCCGGCTGTACCGCTGCCGCCAAACCGTTCGCTGGTGATCTGCCCGAAACCGCCGCCGGTTGTGTCGCCCGGCTGCCCGTAGGCCGGCGTGTTGAACAGGTTAAAGATGTCTGCGCGGAACTGCACGTTTGTTTCCCGGTACACCGCGAAACTCTTGAACGCTGACAGATCGACACGGTTATACCCCGGCCCATAGACCATCGTGCGGCCCGGAGGTCCATACGATGCGATGGAGTCGGTGGTCGTCGCCTGCACCGGATTTACGAAGGCGCAAGGGTTGAACCAGGTCGCCACAGTCCGTGTCTTGGTCGCGCACGTGGTGTTCACGGCGTTCGGCGTTCCTCCCGCCTTGAACGGGTTGGCCACCTGGTAAGCAAAAGCGTCTCCTGTGCCCGCGGGATTGTTATTGGCGTAGATGTCTACAGGCTGCCCCGTCTGCACACGGAACACCAATGCCGCGGCCCAGCCTCCAGCGATCTCGTTGGCAATACCGCTTGAGTTCAGGTAGCGTTTGCCGTGCCCGAACGGAAGCTCGTACTGCGTGTTCAGGGCAAAGCGCTGCCGCACATCCGTGAACGAGTTGCCGTAATCATACGAGTAGCCGAGCAAGCGCTGGTTGCGGTAGCCGTTGCCGCTCTGCCCCGTACCGCCCAGCAGCGTGTTGGCGTCGTCCAGTGCATGTGACCAGGTATAGGCGCCCAGGAAGGAGAGCCCGTTCGTCATGCGGCGCTCCAGCGTAAGCTGGAGCGAGTTGTAGTTCGCCTCCGCGGCGTAGGCGACCAGGCTGCTGCCGCCGAACGCACTGTACGGACGGTAGGTCTGTTCGTTCTGGCCGACCGGGACCGTGACGTCCGGGATATTTCCATCCGGGTTCGACTGCAGATGGCGAGAAAGTGCTCCCACATACGCCACTGTAGCGGTCGTCGAGTTCGTAACGGAGTGTTGCACCGTCAGGTTGAACTGCTCGCTGTAAGGCGTCTGCGTATTGGTCTGGTAGCTGCGGAAGCCGGGGGTCGAAACATAGTTGGCGAGCCCCGCCGCGAGCGCCGCGCTAAAGCCGGTTTCAAGCGTCTGCCCATTGGTCGGGCAAGCTCCTGGAGCGCAGCCCGCGCTGGGAAAGTTGCTGTCGTACTGGAACGGGAAGTTCTGTGAAAGGCTGGGATAGTAGCCCACACTCTCCAGGCCGCCGTAAAAAATACCGAACCCGGCGCGGATCACCGTCTTAGGATCAACCTCGTAGGCGACTCCGAGGCGAGGCGCGAAGTCGAGGTTCGCCGGAGTTACCAGGAAATTGTTGTTCGTGTACTGCACGGTGACATGGTCAGTGGCCAGCGCCTGCAGGAATTTGGGCGTGAGCGCGTCCGCGGGGTTGTTCTGGTCTTTCGCCGGAATCAGATAGGTCGCGGTTCCCGCTGCGTAATTCGGGACGAAATTCGCCTGCTGCCCGTCAAGTTCGTCCATCGGCTGCACGTATTCGTACCGTACTCCCAGATTGAGCGTAAGATTCGGCATTGCCTTCCAGTTATCCTGGAAGTACGCGGAGCGGTACCAGCGCTGATCGTGTGCAGTAAAGATATTGGCGATAGAACTCGAGTCGAGATAGTCCTCTAACAGATCGGCTCCGGCAAAACCCGTGTTGCCGGTATTACTTGGGTCCTGCGTGAACTTACCATCAAAGTTGAGTGTTCCCTTGGGGTCGATCGGTTGATTGGTCTGCACCCGGATGCGCTCGAAGTTGACGCCAAACCTGAGCGAATGGTTGCCGATCTGCTTGGATATATTGTCCAGCATCTGGACCACGTTCTCATACTCGTGGGTAGGCTCGTACTGTGCCGATCCAGCGACTGAAAAGTTACCGCTGGCAAGGTTGGTGAAGTTGAAATCCGGCAGGCCGCCGTTTCCAGCGCTGAACGGGATGCCGCCGAGACCGAATTGGGTTGATAAATCCGTGCCGGAGTTCGGTGGGACATAGGCCGCCGCGATCCAGTTGTAACCGAACCGGTACTCGTTGATAAACGACGGCGTAAACACGTGCGTCTCGCTGTAGGTGAAGTTGCGGCCTTCTGTTACGGTCGTGCCGCTGCCGCCGAAACCGCCGCCATCCAGAATGCCAAGCGGAGAACTCAGGTTTACCGGCTCGTTCGAGTAACTGTAGCGTGCGAACATCTGGTCTTTCTGGCTGGCATTGTAATCCACGCGGGCGTCATACTGCGTCGTATTGTCGCTTGCCGTGCCCTGGAAGTTATAGTTGTTGATGGTGTTGCCCGGGGCGCCGTAGTTCGGCTTCGGATACGCGTTCAAGATCGCCGCGCCAATCGGGTTGACGAGCGCCGGGCAGATAACGTTCTGAACCCCGTTACAGCTCAGGTAATTGTTTGCCGTGATCGCACCGGCGGCATTGCGCGTCGGGCCGCCCGGCTGGTACAGCGTCACAGCCTGGCCGCGGCCGTTTGCAGAGGCGTTCAGCAGTTCCGAGAAATTACCCGTATCCATCAGTGCCGTCGGCACCGTGTAGATCCCATTCTGTGCGAAGACAATACGGTTGGCTTCCGTATCGCCGAAAAAGAACAGCTTGTTCTTGATAATGGGCCCGCCAAGGGTCGCGCCGAACTGGTTCTGGCGGTAGGTCGGCACCGTCGTTTGAAAGTAATCGCGCGCGTCCAGCACATTGTTGCGGAAGTACTCCCAGAGGTCGCCGTGCAAGCCGTTGCTGCCGCTCTTGGTAGCCACGTTCAAAACCGCGCCGGCCGAGTGGCCAAGCTCCGCCGTGTAATCGCCCGTCTGTACGTTGAACTCTGCCAGCGCATCCGGCGGAGGCTTGATGACGAAGCTTGCGCCGTTTAGAAAGTCCGCGAGGTTCGAGTTGTTATCTACACCATCCAGGATGAAATTGTTCTGTTCGGACCGCTGCCCGTTGGCCGAGAAGTCGCCCTTGGCCGCACCGCGCGAGCCTTGCTCCGAAGGCTCTACGCCCGCCGAAAGCTGTGCGATGAAGGTAAAATTGCGGCCGTTCAGCGGCGTGTCATTGATGACCTTCGATGAGACCACCTGCCCGGTCGCGGCGCTCTCGGTTTCCAGCGCCGGCGGGGCTCCGGTCACGACAACATTCTGCTTCGTGCCCTCGATGCCGACCTGCAGATCAGCCGTTGTGACCGTGGACACATTCACCTGCACATTGTCTTGCGTTACCGGCGCAAACCCCTTTGCCTCAACCTTCACCGTGTACACGCCCAGCTTCAGCGGGGTGGCCGTGTAGTTGCCGCTGGCATCGGTGGTTTCGGTGACGGCAAACCCGGTCGCCACGTCGGACAAAGTGACCTTCGCGCCCGGCACAACCGCGCCGGTCGTATCGCGAACCGTACCGCTGATACTCCCTTCATCGGCCTGCGCGAACGCAATGCCCGTGCTCCAAGTAACTGCGGCACACGCACCGAATGAGAGCGCGCCAGCCGTGACCAGACTCAATCCCGAACGCTTAGTGAAACGACCCCTCTTGAAATTCATCCTATAGACTGCTTTCTCACCGCTTCTTCAGGCGATGCTCGTTTGGTGATAACAGCTTGAGACTCTGCCGCCGATTGCTTCAGCCTTCATCGACTGCCGCAGGATAACGTGCCAAATGCCGGAAGTGTGCAAAAAAAAGCCGCCCCAAACTGCGCACGAATGCTCGCAGCAACGGGGCGGCCTCTTTTCTCTGCCACTTCGGTCGAATAGTCTTACGAGCAAGGGACGAATGTCAACCGTTCTTTCGGCACAGTTTCATGTTGTCTGGATTCGAGCTCGTGGACGGGTACTCTCCGGAGGCAAGGTGAACGTGCGCTTCATGGCCGCGCAAACCGCATCCATAAAGAAAACACAGGAGAGCAGGCGGATGAAGCCACGCAGGGGTGTTTACAACTCCGATTTCGAAGAGCTTACGGCTGCGCATGACGAGCCGCCCCCGAGAGCAGCGATGCTGGCCGACTGCCCGATTATCGCGGCTGTCAACTCACAGGACAGCTTTCCGGTTGCGCTCGCCAGTCCTACGCGCGCCATCTATCTGCTTACCGGGAATCCCCTTACGCTGCCTGCCATGCTCCACCAGGCGAGGGATTGCGGCAAGATCTGCCTCGTCAACATCGATTTTCTGGATGGCCTCGCCCGCGATCGTTTCGCCGTCGAGTTCCTGGCTGAACACAAGGTCGCCGGCATCGTATCTACCCGTTGCGAAACCCTTGTCGCCGCCCACGCGTTCTCCCTGGTGACCGTGCAGCGCACGTTCGGCATCGACTCAGCTGCCGTCACCGCGCTCAAGAAGTCGCTCACGCATTTTCTGCCCGACTCAGTCGAAGTGCTGCCGGCGATGGCCGCGCCCAGAATCGCACACCGCGTCCGCGAACAATACCCCGCGCTCAATATCATCGGCGGCGGACTGATCCAGACCGTGAAGGAAATCGAAGAACTCATCGCCGCCGGCATCAACGCCGTTTCTGTCAGTGACCCGCGCCTGTGGCTCATCTAGGCAGTGTTCGCCGTGGCGGCTCTCGGCAGGCCGCGCCAACAGCTTCAATGCGGGAGTGCCCAAACCTCCGGGTTCGCGCAGTAGCGCAGCGGCTTGCCTTCAAGGTAAAGCGCAAGCTCCGCGGCCGCGATGCTTGCTGCCTTTTCAGCTGCCTGCCGCGTTCCCCCCGCGATGTGCGGCGTCATGATGAAGTTCTGCAAGCGCAGAAGCGGCGAGTCCTTCGGCAACGGCTCAACCGGGAATACATCGGCAGCCGCTGCGAACAGGTGCCCGGTCTCGAGGGAATCCGCCAGCGCGGCATAGTCGAGCAACGCTCCCCGTGCGCAGTTCACCACGACGGCACCTTTCTGTAACAGTGCCAGTTGCTCTCGGCCGATCATCCCGCGCGACTCCGGTGTTTCCCTTGCATGGATTGACACCACGTTGGCCCGCTGCAGCAGTTCATCCAGCGCAGCCGATTCCACGCCGTCCGCGGCGTCGATCTCCGCAAGCGGGTCATACACGAGCACCTTCGCGCCGAAGCCCCGGAGAATACGCCCCACCATGCGCCCGATGGCCCCGTATCCGATCAGTCCGACAGTTGCGGTTTCGAGCTCAAAGCCCGCCGTAGCCCACGTGTAGTCGCCCTTCCACTCACCCCTGCGAATTGCGCTGTCCGCTGCCGGGATGCCGCGCAGCGCGCTCAGCATCAGTGCGATCGTGTGCTCCGCCGTCGCCGCGGCGTTGCGAGCCGGGGTGTAGCCTACCAGCACACCACGCTCAGTCGCCGCCTTTACATTTACGTTTACCGGGCCGCCGCGGCAAACGATGAACAACTTGAGCTGCGGGGTGTGCTCCAGCACTCGCTTGGTCAACGGCGCGTGATGCGCGATGCACACCGAAACCTCCGCGAGCGCCTCAATCATCTGCTCCTCGGACCCCGAGGCCTCGCGCACCTCGGCAATGTCGCGAAAGGGCTCCAGCGGAAACGGGGTCTCCGCCTCCACCACGTCGAAGCGGCCGGCAAGCGGACCCAGCTTTGAACGCATAAGACCCGGCTGAATAAAGTGATCGCCAACCACCAGAAGCTTTGCCTTGCTCATAGAATCACCCTCTTGCGAAGTTTTTCAGTCGATATCGGAACGTTGAAGGAGAGCAGGCTGAATCGTCCCGCTTTCAATTCCACCTCGGTGAGCGCTCCATTCGCAAAGTGCGGAAAGCGCTCCCTGTAGCGCGCGAGCGGGATCTCCATGAGCCTGCAAAGCACCAGGCGCAGCAATGTGCTGTGCGCCACCACGAGGCTTCGCCCCCCAGGCGCTTCGCCGGCAATACTGGCAAGTGCCGCGACACCGCGAATGGACGCGGCCACAGGATCTTCACCGCCTGGCAGTGCACATGCCACCGGATCGAGCACAAATGCAGCCCGCTCCGCCGGGAACCGCGCCTCCATCTCCGCTGCGGTTAAACCTTCGCCCCAGCCGAAGCTTAGCTCCGTCAATCTCTCGTCGATCCGCAGCGGCAGCCCTGCGCTCTGCGCGCATGGATCCGCCGTCAGCCAAGCCCGCTGCAGCGGCGAGCTCCATACCGCTGCCAGGCCGGCCGTTGCTGCCCAGTGCGCCAGCCGTTCCGCCTGGGCATGGCCTTTCGGCGTCAGCTCAATATCTGTGTTGCCCGCATAGCGGTTGTCCGCATGCCAGATGGTCTGCCCATGCCGCACTAACACCAGCCGGCTCATGCCCCAGCCGCCCGCACAGACGCATCCATCAGTGCTTTCGGCAACCACCCGCGGCGGCCAAGCTCCAGCACCAGCTGCACATATTGTTCCGCATAGGCTTCGAAATCGCGTACCGGAGCGATCTTCTCTTTTATCCGGACCATGCGATCTGTAACCGTCGGTAGATCACTCTCATGCGCTGCCACGAGCATTGCCATCCCGAACGCGCACTCCGTCACCTGCGGTATCGCGATCTCACGCCCCAGCACGTCTGCGCGCAGTCGGTTGAGTGCCGCGCTTTTCGTCGCTCCGCCTGAAACCGTGAAGCTGCCACCCATCGACGCGCCAATCGTTCGCAACGCATCAAGCGCAAGCCGCTCCACAAAAGCAATCCCCTGGAGCACCGCGTTGTACCGTTCCTCGATTGATGCGGCATGTCCCAGCGTGAACCCACGCGCCCCGGGTGCGTGGAAGGGATACCGTTCACCCTCCGCAATAAGCGGGTACACCACGACCCTTGTCGGCCGTGTGTGCATTGCTGCCGCATTCAGCCGCTCAAGATCGGACGCCGCGAACTCCTTTGCGATCGCTCCCGCGCCTGTGCTCGACGCACCGCCCGGCAGCCACAGCCCGTCGGCCGAACGATGCGAGTAAACCACGCCCAGCGGGTCGTGCAGCAGCTTCCGCGTGGCGCCTTTCAGCACCAGGGTTGTTCCGATCACCGAGTTCCAGCTTCCCTCGGTGGTCGCGCCTGAGGCGATCTGAGCGGCGCAGCCATCGGTCATCCCGGAGAAGATCGGCGTACCCACCGGCAAGCCTGTCTCCGCCGCGGCCGCGCTACACACTTCGCCGATCTGCCGCCCCGGCAGCACCACCTCAGGAAACAGCTCCGCATCAAGCCCGATCTTCTCCCACACATCCACAGGCCAGCGCAGCCGGACCAGGTCGTAGCCGGTCTTCAGGCTGTTACTCGTATCAGCCGCCAGCCTGCGTCCCGCAAGCCGTGCGTTCACAAAGTCGTTCTGGTGCGCGATGCGCGCACCGCGCGGCACGTCCGTGTTGCGCGCCAGCCACAGCAGCTTTGGGAGGGCCCATGAAGGCTGCATCCTGTAGCTCAGCTTGTCCCACAAGGAAGAGCCCGCCTCATTCACCAGATCCGCCTCAGCGCGTGCGCGTCCATCGTCGTACATCAACCCTGGCGTCAGCGCTCGCAGTTGCCCGTCCATCAGCAGCACCGTGCCGCTCGTCGCGTCTACGGCGAGCCCACGCACCACGGCTCCATCGCCCAGCCCGGCCATCACCGCGCGGCAGCACGTCGCGAGCGCCTGCCACCACTGCTCCGGTGACTGCTCATGCCGCGCTCCGTCCCGCATGCTCATCAGCGGTTCGGTCGCGGCCTGCGTCACCTCACCGTCTTCGGATACGGCCAGCACCTTTACGCTCTGGGTGCCGAGGTCGATTCCCAGGTAAACAGGCGCCGTCATTGATTCACCGCCATCATTGTCTGCCACTGTCTTTGTGCCATATCCCGCACATCCTTGAACATTTGAAAACGTTCGTCATACAAGCGTTCCTGCGCGGGTTCGAACCGACGGGTTTCCACTTCGTGCCGCCGCAAGCCCTCAGACACGCTGTTCACCTCGCCCATCACCGCCAGTGCGAACAGGTACGCTCCGCGCGCGCCATGTTCGCTGCCGGCTGCGCGCAGCACCGGCGCGCCCAGCGTATCGGCGATCATCTGGCACCACAGGTCGCTTCTTGCGCCGCCGCCGCACACGCACACCTCTACCGGCGCTGCGCTTGCCGCTGCTTCCAGGCACTCGCGAGTTGCAAACGAAAGGCCCTCAAAAACCGCCCTGCCCAACGCCGCGCGTGTCGTCCCCAGCTCGAGCCCGTGGAAACTACCCCGCGCCTCCGGCGCGAGAAACGGCGAGCGCTCTCCCGCTGGAGACAGGTAGGGCAGGAAGACAGGATCTGTTTGCGCCACCGTGGCCGTGGCAGAAATCGCTCCCAGCGCGGAAATCCCTTGCACCCCCAGCATCCCGGCGCACCACTCCAGCGCCTCGCAGCCTGTCAGCGTGGGCATTGCGCGCATGTGCAGTCCCGCAGCCAGCCCAACCGTCGTTCCCCTTGGCTCGCCTGACAGGTCGAGTGTAGCCGTCAGCACTTCCGGGCAGATCGTCGTGCCCAGAATCACGCACGCCTGGCCCGCACGCGACGCACCCGCTCCATAGGCCGTGCACACAATGTCGTACGGCGCCATCACGGCCGGCAGTCCCGCGGCCAGTCCTAGCTCGCGTGCGGCGGTCTCGTTCAGCCGCGCCTGGCTCTGCGCGCCTTGCACGACAGGCGGCAGCAATCGCGCATCCGCTCCATACAGCGCGAGCAGTTCGCTTGCGTAAGCGCCTTGCCGCACGTCGCTGAAAGGGTTTGAAGCGTCTGAAAGCTCTGCCGCAATTTCACCCGTCATCCGCGCGAACAGCCATCCATTGCATGTCAGCGCCCAACGCGCCCGGTTGAGCCGCTCGGGCTCGTGCGCCCGCAGCCACGCCAGCACTGCATTCGGCAGGCCCGCATACGTTACCGACCCGCTCAACCGGAACGACCGCTCCACCACGCCCTCTTTGCGCCATGCCTCGACCAGGGCTCCTGCGCGGCCGTCATTCCACAGCACCGCATTGCCGGTCGGCCGTGCGTGTTCATCCACCAGCCAGCAGCCGTCCCCCTGCGCGGTCGACACGATTCCGCGAATCTCCTCGCGCCTTTGCTCCTTCACTTCGCGCACCGCGGCGACAACCGTGCGCCATACCTCGTCCATGTCCTGCTCGCGCCACGCGGGCCGCGGCCGCAGCACTGCCGTGTTGGCGCGCGCCACCGCCAGCTCGCGGCCGTTGTCGGCAAACAGAACAGCCTTGGTTACAGAAGTCCCGGCATCGATAGCAATCCAGGTCATGCGGGCACCTGGGTCTCTGCAGGCGGTAGCGTCTGCGTAGGCAAAGTGAGGGTCAGCGCCAGCCCCGCGCTCAAGAGGTAGAGCCCGGCGAATACCCACATCACCCCGCGCACGCCCAGCGGGCCCAGCAGCAGGCCGACAATCGCGGGGCCGATCCACACACTCGCGCCGGCACCCAGGCTCAGCAGGCTCAACGCCTCACCCTTGTGCTCCGGCGCCAGGCTTGGCATCAGCGCTGAGAGCGGCACGTATGCGGCCAGCGTCGCGCCATAAAGAGCGCCCACTATAAGCGTCTGACGGAAGCTGTGGTGCAGCAGTGGGACGTAATAAAACCCCAGCGTCGTGATCGTGCACCCGAGCCCTCCAAACAACGCCACGGTATTGCGCCATCCAAGCCGGTCGCCGATCAGTCCGAACAGCAGGTTCCACACAATGTTCGACAGGAAAACTGAGCTCAGCAGCGTGAGCCACTGCGCCTGCGTAAACCCGATCACACGCTCGAAGAAGAACGGCATGAACACAAAGAAGCCGAACTGCGGTGCTGTGTTGATCATCCGCACGATACAAGCCACGCCTGTCCTGGGCTTGCGCCACGCCAAGGAGACCGACGCCAGGAGCGCGCGCAGAGGTTTCTCTTTTGCAGCCACAAGGCGACGCGCGCCACGCTCTTCCCGTACCCCGGCCAGCAGCACCGCGCCGCCCGTCATTACCATGGCCAGCGATAGCCAGAAGGTTCCGTACGGGCCAAGCCTCGGCAGCGACACCCGCGCTACTTGCGAGCCGAGCGTCGGAAAGCCGCCCGTAAACGCGAACCAGAACCAACCCATGGCCGAGCCCAGCCGGTGCACCGGAGCGGCGACCGTGATCCATACCAGAAAACCGAACGCGAACAGCGGATAAGCAAATCCACGGAGGCCATACGTCACGACCACAGCGGCGTACGAAGCGTGCTTGAGCCCGAATGTAAGAAACAGCAGCTCGAAGCCTACCCAGAACGCGAGCCCCAGCAAGACGACTCGACGCGGGCCCCATACGTCCGAAAGTGTCCCCGAGAACCACCCGGCCACAGCCGCTGACACCCCGTATACCGTAAACACGGAGGCCACCGCAGCCTGCGACAAGCCACGATCCACCAAGTAGGGCGCGAGGTATCCCGACTCAACGCCGTCCCCCATCATGAACAGGAACAGTCCCACAAAGCCCCATAGCAGCACTGAGGGTAGCCCGATGCGGTCCAGAAAGTGTCTGCCGCGCGCTTTTTTATGACGTCTCGATGTCATCAGACGAATCCCGTGCCTTCTAAAGCAGCAAGGCCGCCCCGACTCCGCGCACACCTGCGCGCAATTCGGAGCGGCCTCTTTTCTCTGCCGCGTTCACGGCCAAGATGCAGGCTTCAGAGGAGGGCTGTCAACCCCCCATTCACCGGCACGTTCTTAGACATGGATTGGAGCGGCTCCTTTTGGGCCGCGTGCTTCACGGCTAACCAGCAGAGAAGCCGCCGGGGCTGACAGGAGGCGAGCCCCGGAGTGGGGCATGGCAGTCGAGGTTGAGGCGATCGCCTTAGTAAATGAGCTTGAGAGCGAACTGAATGATGCGTGGTTCATAGGTGCTGGAAATGACCCCACCGCTCGTGGGGGTGCTTCCGTCTGTGCCTCCCAACCCGCTTGAAGGCAGGTAAAGGTTGGTGTGGTTAAAGAGGTTGTAGAACTCACTGCGAAACTCAACCTTCATGCCTTCGACAGGTGTGTCGAATTTCTTATTCATGTCGAAATCGGTTTCGTTGAACATTGGCGTTCTCGCAGGGTTCCTCGTTTCATCACCAAAGGGACTGAGCAGCGTGCCCAATGCCGTTTTTGTGGCGGGGAGCGAGAGCGCGCTCAGGTTTACATACTGCAGATAACCCGTGTTGGCCTGCTTCACTGAGCGGCCCTGTGTCAGAGGCACACCGGGAACCACGTTTGGACGGTACTCGTTGGCGCCCCGATAGGTGGCCGAGATCTGCGGCGAAACCGCATTAGCGCTGTTCGGGGTATAGGTGAGGTTGAACGGTGTACCCGCTTCAGCAGTATTGATGACGCTGACCTGCCAGCCGCCCAGCACACTGTTGACGATGCCGTTGGACTGGCTGAGAAACTCGCGCCCATGCCCGGCGGGCAGCTCGTACACAAGGCTTGTAACGTTCGCAATGGGCAGGTTGTAGTCCGACTGCGCATAGTCTGCCGCGATGTTATTCCCGTCCTGGGGTGAAGGCGTGTTGCCTTCGAGCGAGGCGCTGGCGTTATCAAACGCGTGCTCCCAGGTGAATGAGTTCAGGAGGGTAAGTCCGGCGACGGCGCGCTGTTCGTAGCGGACCTGGAGGGCGTTGTAGTTTGAGTAGAAGCCGTTGAGCGCCTCTGTAATGTCGCTGGGCCAGCTGGTATAAGGCCTGGCGAAATTGTTCGACGGATTCTCCTGGTTGGCGTTGAGAAAGCCCTGTAACTTCAAACCATGGTTGCCGACATACGCGACGTCGAGAATGATGTTCTTGGCGAGCTGCCGCTGCACGCTCAGGAAGTAGCTTTCAACGTAACTGTCGCGGGTGTTCTTCGGGATATAAGTAATGTTATCGGTCGCCGGGTTAAAGCTGGACGCGAGACCGCTGGGAAAGCCCTGATCCGCCGTGGCATAGCACCTGGGAGCGGTCGAGCCCTCGGCGACAATCTGCGCCGGCAGCGGGTTGCAATGGTTTGCAGCTGTCGGCGCACTCTGCGTCACCGAGGCGAACTGAGCCTGCGGCGCATTGATGGCCAGGATGTCGCCGGAACCGGCGCGCGTGTAATGGACGTAGCTGGTGCCGAAGCCTCCGCGAATCGCTGTCTTTGCATCCGGCGCGAAGGCAAAGCCGATGCGCGGGGCGAAGTCGTTGAGATCGGGGTTGACCAGCGTGTGCCCGTAAACGCCGCCGCCGGTGTAGGGGGTGATGCCATTGCCCGCCACAGCACCGGGCGTAATCGTCAGAATGGTCTGTGTCGCGGGGTCGAAATTGGAGATGTAATCCTTTTGTTCCGAATACGGTGAGCCGTATTCCCAGCGCAGGCCAAGGTTCAGCGTCAGCTGCGGGCTTACCTGCCAGTCGTCCTGCGCGTAAGCGCTGTCGAGAGTCTGGCGAAGATGCGCAACGAAGAAGTTGGCTAGAGAGTAGTTGTTGGTCAGTCCGAAAAGAAAGTCTGCCCAGTAATTATCCGTTACGGCAGCTGCGTTTGTATTTCCGGCGCAAAGAGTAGAGTTTGCCGCGGTACACACACTGTAACCGCCGGCATAGGTGAAGGAGCCGTACAAGGGATTGTTGTCGTTCACCGCTTCCCACAGGTGCTCGTACTCATAGCCGAACTTGAGCGAATGATTACCGCGCACCCAGGTGTAATTCACCTTAGGGTCGACCAGCGCAGGGTTCTGCCATTGCGGGTTGGTACTCTGCCGGCCAAACCCGGTAAACCCGGTAATGCCGGTGGAAGGCAGTCCACCTGACACTATTGGATTGCTCGGCAGCCCGGGGATCGCGAAAGCATTGTCGCCGATTGAGAGCGAATACTTGCCTGCCTTGGTTCTTGACACTCCAAGCCTCGCATCGAGGATGCGGTTGGACCCAAACAGGTGCGTGTATCCGGCCGCGACCTGCTGATCCAGGGTGCGAATCGTCCCATTCGTCTGCCCGTCGAGCGGCAGCGGAATCGTCGGTTCGTTTACGCCGGTCTCCTTCCGGTCGCTGATACGCAGGAACCACGAGCTTTGCGCATTCTGCTGGTAATCGAGCCGCAGATCGCCCTTGTCCGAGTTATCCGTAAACGGCGCCTGCACGGAGTAGTCGTTGGTCGCGAGCCCGGTCGTCGAAAGACCGCTCACCGGCAGCGCCGACTGGAAGTTCTTGAAATAGGTGATGATGTCCGCGGACAGCGGGTTGATCGCGCTTGCCGGAATGGGCTGACCCTTCGCATAGATCGCTCCCGTCAGCGGATTCCGTACCGGGACGACAAGATCGCCGTTCAGCTCGTTCTGTGTCGGCAGCGTCAGCACGCTCAGCGGTGTCAGCGTCTGGCGAAAGCCCTCGTAGTCGAGAAAGAAGAAAAGGCTATTCTTGAGAATCGGACCGTTAACATTGAAGCCGAACTGGTTGCGATTGAATGTCGGTTTCTTAAACGGAACCGTGTTGCCGGTGTTCCCGACAGTGGTCGGTTTGAAGTAGCCGGCGGCGTTCAGGTCGGTATTCCGCAGGAAGTCATACGCGATTCCATGGAACCGGTTGGTGCCGCTTTCAGACGCCACATTGATCGTGGCTCCCGAGGAGCGGCCATACTCCGCACTTTCATTGTTCGTCACGACGCTGAATTGCGCGACCGAGTCCGGCGGAATCGCAATGATTTGATTGTCGAACCCCTGGTTGCTTTCGCCGTAGGAGTTGTTGTCCATGCCATCGAGCAGAAAATTGTTGAATACGCTGCGCTGGCCGTTCACGTTGTAGGCGCCCTCGCGAACCAGGCTGCTGATCGCAGTTGTCGTTGCGGCCGTCGGCGCCTGGCGAACACCGGTGACAAGGCCCAGGAGGTCTGAATAGTTGCGGCTTACCAGCGGCAGCGCTTCCGACTGGTAGTTGGTCACGGTCTGGTCACGCTGGCTTGTTTCTGTCTCCAGCTGCAGTGCGACACCCTTGACCTCGACCGAGGTCTCTGTCGAACCGGCACTCAGGGCAAGGTCGAAATGCTGGCGCGCGCCCACCGAAACGGTAATGTTCTGCGCTACCGCGCTTGAGAAGCCGGGTGCGCTGGCCGTAATGGTGTAAACCCCGACGCGCAGGGAGGGAATGTCGTAGTCGCCCGAGTCGTTGGTCCTGCTTTGCGTGCTCACGGAAGTTGCGTTGTTGGTGATCGTTACCTGCGCGCCTGCTACCGGCGCGCCGGTTGAGTCGCGTATCGTTCCCACGACACTGCCGTTCTCGTACTGGCCAAACGCGAGAGGACAGACAACGGCCATGGTGCAGGCCGCGCTTAGTGCCGAAAGGATGCGTACATCTTTCTTAAACATGAGCTTGAACATACGGTGCCGATGATTAAGCGAAGGTGAATACAGGGTGAACAGCCCGCATAATCGGAGCCTGTGCGCGCTCTCTGCTGTACTTCGCCTGCCCCCGTCCAATCCCTTTGTTCGCGTTGTGCATCGTACACAGTCGGGAGAAAAAAATGCCAGAATCGATCGATCACGAAAAAGTTAAAGCAACCCTTGAAAAGCTGATTGACATCCTCCGCGACAGCCATCAAGGCTTCCTGGACCTCGGCAAACATATCAAAGCCGAGCCGGCGCGCATTTTCTTTTTGCAGGAAACGCAGGAGCGCGCTAATTTCGCGGGCGAACTCGAAAACGAGCTTCACCGCCTCGGCGTCAAGGATGTGCACCAGAGCGGCATGGCGTCCGGTACCGTGCATCGCGCCTGGGGAGAGCTCAAAGCAAAGCTTGGCGGGGGCGACCACACGCTGCTTGCCACTGCGGAACAGGGCGAGGACGCTGCCAAGAAGGCCTATAAGGAAGCGCTCGAAGAGCATCTGCCGGCAGACATACGGGACGTGCTGACCCGCCAGCAGGCCCACATCCAGATGTCGCACGACAAGGTCCGGGACATGCGGGACGCGAAAGCCTGATTTATCCAGCGCTTGCGAGCGTAAGGCTCGCATGGCGAAACAAAGCCCGCGCGATGTTTGCGCGGGCTTTGCCCTGTGTTGTTTCCGTCCGGCTCAGGCCATCAACTTGTCCGGGGTAATGGGAGCTTCGCGAATCCGTTTGCCGGTCGCGTTGTAGATCGCATTGGCAATGGCTGCCGCCGCACCGGTAATCCCAATCTCCCCGATGCCTCGACCGCCCAGAGGCTCGAAGTTCTTATCCGGGATGTTCAGAGCGCTCACGTCTATCTCGCCCATGTCCAGGTTTACGGGCACGTGGTACTCAGCCAGATTGTTGTTTACCGGGCGTCCGGTCTTGCTGTCGATATGCGTGGCTTCTTCCAGCACCAGCCCCGTTGCCCACACGATACCGCCAATTAACTGGCTGTGCCCGGTCTTCGTGTTCAGCAGCGTGCCCACGTCATACACCGCGGTCACGCGCCGCACCCGTACCATGCCCAGTGTTTCATCCACAGCCACCTCGGCAAATACCGCGCCCCAGGAGTGCTGCGCATATTCTTCCGCCTCCTCTGATGCCTGGGCCGACGCCATCTCCCCGACCGGCTGGTTGCCGTTGCGCGCCAGCACCTCGGTGAAGGCGATGCCTTGCGCGGGCGCCGTCTTGCGGAACAGCTTTCCGTCCTTGAATGCGAGGTCATCGGGCTGCGCGCCGTTGAAAGGAGACGCGCTGTTCCCAATCTCGAGCGTGATCAATTTGAGTACCGCCTGCTGAGCAGCCGCTTGTACGGCCGGGCAAACACTCGCTGCACTCTGCGACCCTCCGGAGACCGGACCTTTGGGATCGTTCGTATCGCCCAGCTTTGCGTCCATCAGCTCGATGGGCATGCCGAGGGTTGCGGCTGCTACCTGCGCCATGATGGTATACGTGCCGGTGCCGAGATCCTGCGTACCGCTGATCACGCTCACCCGGCCGGTCGGCTCAAACCGCACCATGGCCTGCGCCGCCGAGCGATTTGCCGGATACGTCGCCGTCGCCATGCCGTAGCCGATCAGGTCTGTTCCCTCGCGCTGCGAACGTGGCTCCGCTTTTCGCTTGCTCCAGCCAAACTTCTCTGACGCCTGCTGGTAGCACTCCCTCAGGTGCTTGCCCGAGAATGGCTTACGGCTCGTCGGATCGGTCTCGGCATAATTCTTCAGACGCAGTTCGATCGGGTCCATCTTCAGCGCTTCGGCCAGTTCATCCATTGCCACTTCCAGCGCAAACGTTCCGGTTGCTTCGCCCGGCGCACGTTGAAACGTCGGAGTACCCACGTTGAGCGGCACCAGCTTCTGCGAAGTCGAGATCACAGGCGAGGCATACAGCATCCGCGTCGGCGCCGATGATGTCTCCATGAAATCCTCGATCACCGAGGTGTGCGAGTAGCAGTCATGGCGAATTGCCGTCAGCGTTCCGTCCCGTTTCGCGCCAAGCGTAATGTGCTGGTGCGTCTCCGGCCGGCCGCCCACCGGGCCGAACATTTGCGGCCGCTCCAGCACAAGCCGCACCGGGCGCTTGACTACTTTTGCCGCCATGGCAGCCAGTACCACGTGTGACCAGGTTGAACCCTTGCCCCCGAATCCGCCACCGGTGAACGGGCACAGCACGCGAACATTCGCTTCCGGAATTCCCAGCGTCTTCGCCACTGTCTGCTTTACCCCGAAGATGTACTGCGTCGAGTCGTGCAGCGTCAGCATCTCGCCGTCCCAGGCTGCTGTCGTCGCATGCGGCTCCATCGGGTTGTGGTTCTCCATCGGCGTGGTGTACACCTGATCGATTTTTACCTCGGCGTTTTCAAAACCGCTCGGCACATTGCCCTCGCTCAACATCGGCGGCACCTTGTTCTTGCCCGGGTGCGCGTCAGCAAAACCGGCCTCAAAGTCCAGCTTCGGCGGCTGCTCCTGGTACTTCACCCGGATCAGGGAAGCAGCGAAGAACGCCTCATTCAGAGATTCCGCTATCACGACCGCGATCGGCTGATTGTTGTAATACACATCCGGAGTCTGCAGCAGTTGCAGCACTCGACCCGCCGGAGGGTTGACCCCTGCTTCGCCTTTTTTCGGGAGACTGGGCGCATTTCCCGGAGTCAGAATTGCCACCACCCCGGGCGCTTTTTCAGCGGCTGAGGTGTCCATGCGCGTGATCGTTCCATTTGCAATGGTGCTGGTTACCATTACGGCTTGCGTCAGGTTCGGCATTTCGAATTCAGCAGAGTACTTAGCCGTTCCGGTGACCTTGGCTCTTCCATCGACCCGTACCAGGGGCTGCCCGATTTTTGCCGGTACGTTCATTGCCGGGGTGCTCATGCCTGCTCCTTTGCCGCGACCGTAAAGGCGCGCACGATGGCCTGCTTTGCCATCTGCACCTTAAAGGCGTTGTACTGGTATGTTTTCGCTCCGCGCAGCGTAATCTCGGCCGCCGCGCTGAAGTTCTCCTCCGTGGCCGGCTTGCCCGCCAGCGACTTCTCCGCCTCTTCACTCCGCCACGGCTTCAGCGCGACCCCGCCCAGCGCGAACCGTGCGCTCCGGATGGTGTCGCCCTCCATCTGCAGGCAGGCCGCGACCGAGACCAGCGCGAACGCGTACGAGTTACGGTCCCGAACCTTGAGATAGTGCGAGTGCGCAGCATACGGCGACTTCGGCAGGTCGATCGAAAGAATCAGCTCATCCGGCCTCAAGGCCGTTTCAATCTGCGGCGTTTTACCAGGCAGCTTATGGAAATCCTCGAACGCGATCGTGCGTTCACCTTTCGGCCCGCGTACCCGCACGTTTGCCTCAAGCGCGGCAAGCGCTACGCACATGTCTGATGGATGGGTCGCGATGCATTCCGGGCTCGCTCCAAGAATCGCATGAATGCGGTTATAGCCCTTGATCGCCGCGCATCCGCTGCCCGGCATCCGCTTGTTGCACTCGGTATACGCGGGGTCGTAGAAGTAGTAGCACCGTGTGCGCTGCAGCAGGTTTCCTCCATCGGTCGCCATGTTGCGCAACTGCGCCGAGGCGCCTGCCAGGATCGCCTGCGACAGCACGGGATATTGTGTACGCACCTGCGTGTTCGCTGCCGTATCGCTGTTGCGGGCCGTCGCGCCGAGCCTCAAGCCGCCATCCGGCAGCGGGGTGATCTCACCGAGCTGCACACGATTGATATCGATCAGGGTCGTGGGCGTTTCCACTCCCTGCTTCATTAAATCGATCAGGTTGGTGCCGCCGCCCAGCAATTTTGCATTCCTGTTGTGCGCCAGCGTCTGCACGGCCGCCTCAGGAGCATCCGCCCTCTGGAACTCAAACGTATTCACAAACCCCCCTGGTTCTGGGCAGAACCGTTGCCATACGCCTGCTGCACCGCAGCTACGATGCCCGGGTAAGCGCCGCACCGGCAGACGTTGCCGCTCATGCGTTCTTTAATCTCGTCCACCGTCAGGTCCACCGGGCCGGTTTTCCGTACGTCCGCGGTTACATAACTCGGATCGCCTTTTTTAATCTCGTCCAGCAGGGCTACCGCGGAGCAAATCTGCCCTGGCGTACAGTAGCCGCACTGGTAGCCGTCGTTGTCGAGAAAAGCGGTCTGCACCGGATGCAGCGTATCGCCCTTCGCGAGACCTTCGATCGTCGTGACCTCATCGCCGTCATGCACCAGGGCCAGCGAGAGGCAGCTGTCGATGCGGCGGCCGCCGGCGATCACCGTGCACGCGCCGCACTGCCCATGGTCGCAGCCCTTCTTGGTGCCGGTCATCTCCAGCTGCTCGCGCAGAAGGTCCAGCAGGCTGATGCGCGGGTCAACCTGTAACTCCTTCTTCTCGCCATTGATTGTGATGGCAAGCGGCACCTTGCGGAAGGCCCCGGCGGCTGCGGCTTCCGTCTGCTGTTGCGCAGCCTTTAACGGAGTGCTCACCGCGGCTGCGCCGGCCAGCAGGGAAGCGCCTTGCAGAAATCCGCGTCGCGTAAGCTTTTCAGCCCCGATGGAATTCAGGTTTTCTGGCGCCCACGGCTGACCGGACTCCGCCGCCTCTTCTTCGTCTGCCGTGGCGCACGGTGCGCTTTGCCCTTTGCCTCTACTGCCTCGTCGCGCTCTCTCAAAATCTTCTGTCATCGTGGGGCCTGACTCCTGTTTTCCGGTTGCTTGATGCGCAGCTGCGTGGTGTGCTGCCGCTTCGCGTTCGTCTGCGATTCCATCAGGTAGATGCCTTCTCTGCGGCCTTCAGCCGCTAGGCAAGCAGGCCAATGAAAACCGTAGGAAGAAAGCGATTGTAACCGTGCAAAAACGAGGACACTGCTGATTGCTCACGGCGGATGCATTCGCAAGTCCGGCGCTTGCCGGCTTGGAACAGGCCACGCAAGAAAAAATGCCCAGGTCTCGGATGCGAGACCTGGGCATTTCCAGCGTACGTGCTGCGTGCCAGGTTAAGGTTTATTCGTGCCGCCGCAGTCCGCCCCGTCCACGAAAGTAGCCAGAGCCAGCGCATTGGCCGTCAGCTGCCGGCTGAAGCAGTGCCCCAGCGTATCGGTTGAAAGATAGCTGCCGTTGCTCTGCGTCGTCTGCGTGACGACCGCACCGCTGGTGTTGTAGGTGTACTGGTCCGTCGTGCCTACCATTTCCTGCGATCCTTTCGAGTACGCTGCCGCCCCATTCACCAGGTGCTTTTCATACTCGTAGTCCTGCTGGTATACGTGCCCGTAAAAGCTGCCGGACCCATCCGCATTGCCTACTGAGCTGTAGTTGAACGTAAACGGGTAGAGCGTGGTCTTCTGCGTCTCCTCAACCATTGCACCGGTCTGGCGCTTCGTAACGGAGTAAGCCCCTGAGGCCTGCGCAATGTCCTGCGTGTACAGGCTGGCGTTGAAGTTCAGCAGCTGGTAATTGCCGAAGTCCACCGTTTCATCGACGGTCGTTGTCACCAGCCCATGCGAAGTCTGCACATACCCGCTCAGCTGGAACGCTCGCAGCGACGTCACCAGCGTCTCGCCATGCGTCGTGCCAGTGGAGTCGACCGGCGCCTGCGCCTGGACGAACGGTGTCGGCGCCGCGCCCAAGGTGTTTTGCGTTACCGCTCCGGTCACCTGCGCGCTGCCCTTATCCAGGTACAGCAGCAGCGTTCCCGTCACACTGAACGAAGAATCTGCATTGAACACACCCATTGAGACCGTATGCTGCTGCCCGTCGGACAACAGGCCTGCAAACGGCGACAGGTCGACGAGATAGGGTTTGAAGTTCAGCGTCTGCACGCCGGTGATCGGCTCCCAGAACGCAGGGTCAATGCCGCCCGTGTAAATCCACGGAAACACCGGCGCGATCCCCGCCGCGTTGCCGTCGATATACACCTCCGTTTCACGAAAGGCCGTGTTCCCGCAGTTGTCATCGAGCTGCATGGCTACGCTGTTCGGCGAGCAGGTGTACCAGAACTCATCCGTCGCCTGGCTCTGCGAGAACAACTCCAGGTACGCGCCTTCGATATTCCGCGGCAGGCTGGCGAACGTGCCGGTGAGCCTGTCCGCTGTCGTGTTCAGTGCCGTCGTCCCACCCGCCGTATTCAGCGGCAGCACCACGTCCGGCTCCTTCGGTGCAGGATCGGCAGGCCCGCTCGGATAAAACTCCAGCTCCGCGCTTCCGGTGATAATGCCGTTGTAATCCACACCGCCCGAAACCCCGTAGAAGTTCCCGAGCGACGCCACCCCCGGCTGCGCGCTCGTCAGCAGCGCGCTCAGTTCCGTGATGTCGCGTTCCACGTGCCAGGACGGGCTCAGGTTCGAGCGCGGCTCCGCGGTGGTGCCGAAGAAGACGTTCGCTCCCCCGATGAAGAAGGCTCCCGTGCGGTCATACTGCGTTCCCGCCGACACGTTGAAGTCCGCGGTGAGCACCACCTTGCTCCACGGGCCCTTGCACCCGCTCGGCGGCGCATACGAGAAGTTGACGTTGTTGTAATTGATGAACTGCTGGTTGGTGAGCAGTGTTACCACGCACGGCGTTGTCGAGGGCCGCGGCACCGGCGGCTCGGCGCTCACGGGGTTCGAGGAGCCGACGACCGGCAACGGGGCTACGGGGGTCTGCGCTGTGAGAGCAGGGGCTGCCATCAGCATCGCACCGGCGGATACCAGGGCAACTCGCCTGAACATGGAAAAAGGCCTGCGACAAAGAGCAAGGCTTTCCCCCGGGAGAAAGCCGCAGTTGCGTGACATCGAGACTGCCCGCAAGGAGAGCTGCGTGGGCATCGTGGAACGAGAGACAGAAAAGAGATGCAATGTGTGGCCTCCAGATCGATCGGAGCCAGCATACTCAATCTGCGCAGAAAACCAATCGAAAAAGAAAGGCGCCGCAACGGGCGCCTTCGATGCTTGGCAGCCTTCGTAAAGCCGCACCTACATCGCGGCACTCGCTGTCGCCGCTGCACCGGAGGATCTGGCCACGAACGCATGGTCCTCGGCCGCGGCGATACGCTCATGCACCCCAAGTGCCTGCGCTACCACCTGATCCATGTTGAAGTACTTGTAGTTCGCCAGGCGGCCGCAGAACTGCACGTGCTCATCCCGCTCAGCAAGTTGCTGATATTTCCGGTACAGCGCCGCATTCTCAGGCCGCGGGATCGGATAGTAGGGGTCGCCCTCGGCACGCGGATACTCATACACGATGCTGGTCTTCGCATGCCGCTGACCGGTCAGGTACTTGAACTCTGTGACCCGCGTGTAGGCATGCTCATTGGGATAATTGATGACCGGCGCTTGCTGAAAGCGCTCACACGCATGCGTTTCATGGCGGAACTCAAGCGAGCGGTACGGCAATGCGCCGAACCGGAACTGGTAGAACTCGTCGATCGGACCGGTGTAGACCACCTTCGCGTTCGGGTAGCTCTTGCGCGCTTCCTGATATGTTGCTCCCAGGCGCACGACAATCCCGCGCTGGTCCAGCATCCGTTCAAACATCTTCGTGTACCCATCCCGCGGCATCGCTTGGAAGCTGTCGTCGAAGTACCGGTCGTCCTGGTTGTACCGGACCGGGATGCGCCCGGCTACGCTTGCATCCAGCTCCGAAGGATCGAGTCCCCATTGTTTGCGTGTGTAATTGCGGAAGAACTTCTCATACAGCTCGCGCCCGACGCGGCTTATGACCACGTCCTCTGACGTGCGAATCGCCACTGCCCGGACCGCCCGGCTTGCCAGAAACCGTTCCATCCCGGCCGCATCCAGTTCCAGCCTGTACAACCTGTTCACTGTGTTCAGGTTGATGGGCACCGGCAGCAGCATACCGTCGACGCTTGAGAGCACTCGATGCTCATAGGGCCGCCACTCAGTAAATCGCGAGAGATAGCTCACGACCTTGTCGGAGTTGGTGTGGAAGATATGCGGTCCGTACCGGTGGACCAGAACTCCGCTGCTGTCGAGACAGTCATAGGCATTGCCGCCGATATGGTCTCGCTTGTCCACGACCAGCACCCGCTTGCCGCTCTGCGTTGCCAGTCGCTCTGCCAGTACGCATCCGGCAAACCCCGCGCCTGCCACAAGGTAGTCAAACGGCTCCTTGCCGCGCCGCGCGTGGCCGCCCGCGGCAGGCAGCACCAGGACGCCGGAGGCTTTCGGCTTCTGCTCCACGAGCTTTGCTGATGCTTCGGCACTTGCCTGTTTCGCTTGCCATGCCCGCTGTATTTCCCGCTGCATCGCGGCCCAGGTCGAGTCCCACGAAGTTCCCGCCAGCTTGCGCGCTGTCGCTTCCCGCCACGCAGCGGTTGGAGGCAGCAGCGCAGCGTCGATCGCGCCCGCAAACTCTTCCGCCGTGCCCGCGATCGCCGCCAACCCTGATGCGCCGTACTCGAGCACCACATCGCGGATCGGCGTCGAGACGACCGGCTTGCCCGCGGCCAGATACTCCGGGGTCTTGGTAGGAGAAATAAACTGGGTCGCCGCGTTCAGTGCAAACGGCAGCAGTGCAACATCCCACCCAGCCAGATAGGCCGGGAGCTCGGCATAACTTTTGCCGCCAAGATAATGGATATTGGCGGCGCGCGGCAGCGACTCCGGATCAATTTTGACGACCGGGCCAAGAATGACAAACTGCACCTGCGGCCGCATGCGAGCAATCTCCGCGAGCAGTGCCACATCGAAACGCTCATCGACCACACCGTAGAAACCGGCCCGTGGATGAGGGATCGCGGCCTGATCCGCGGGGTCGGCCAGTCGCTCCGGTCCCTGCAGCCGCGCCAGGGCAAAATGCTCGGTATCGACAGAGCTCGGGAAAGCGAAAACGTGCGCATGCTGCGACTGCTTCGCTTCGTACAGGCTCATTCCACCGGTAAATACAACATCCGCGGCTGCAAACAATCGCTGTTCCTGCTCGCGCAGCGCAGGAGGCGCGCCTAGAAAATTCGAAAGCTCGTCCATGCAGTCGTAGACTGTGACAGAAGAAGCAACAGAATCGGAGAACTCCAGCGCCGTCGGCGTGTAATACCAGCGGACGAAATTTAAAATCGAAAATCGCTGCAGCAGTTCTGCCAACATCTTCCGTTGTGCCGATACTCGATCGGTGCCGTGCTCCAGATGCGGTCGAATGATCCGAAGCGATGCGCTCTCTTCCAGAATTTCAAGCCGTGCTCCATCCGGCAGGACCTCGTGCCAAATCGGCTCTTCCCAAAAGAAGACCCGCCCGGTGCGCGCAGCGCGCGTCAACAGATGCTGCGGCCGCTGCGTCACAAAGTGCCAGCGGAGGTGACTAAAACAAACAACATCTGCGGTAAACGGTGCAGCTCCGTAGGAGCTTAATGTATGGCCGGCAGGAGCGACATAGGAAGATTCCAAAGATAAACCTCGGGGTGCAAAATAAGCGAATGCTGCGTCCGAAAGACAATGCCGCGAACGCCCCATACGCGAGGGAGTGCAGAGCAGCAACTCGAATGCAAGCTGCCGTATGAGACGGCTTTCAGGCCTTTACAGTTGGATGCAGGGAATCCGAGCTTACCACCATATCGGGCTCTGCACCTTCCTCGCGTCACGCAACACGAGCGCGGGGCGGGTTTTAGCCGCGCGGCGCAGCCCATGCAGCGGGTAATGACAAGGGCATTGAGTCTCCCGGCATCAACGCTTGCTGCGCAGCCATTTCCGCGACAAGGCCGCTCCGCAAGGCGCGCTCTCCCCACCCGGCATCCACGGCAATCAGCCCGCACGGGCAGTGCCGGCTGTCGTCCCATCCCGGGTAATCCATCACCGGGTACACACATATGCCCAGCACGGGTACGCCTCTGCGCTGCGCCTCGCGCACCTCAGCGCACACGTAACCCATCCATCCCGCGGCGGCTTCGCCCTCCACTCCGGTCTCTGTAATGAACAGCGGCCGTTCGTAGCGTTTCCATACTTCCTCAAGCAACAGGTGCAGCGGCCGATGCAGCGGGTGTCCCGGGGGAGTGGGCTCGCCCTCGTGCACCCACTGGTTGTTCCAGTAGTAGTTCACGCCCAGCAGATCCAGCAGAGGTTCATCTCCACCCAGTTCCGCGTCCTTGCGTCCCGCGATCATGTCCCACGCCTCGTACTGCGACTGCGTGTAGCGGCGGGCAGCCTCGGCGTCTTCCGGCCGCTCAGCGCGGGCAGAAATATGAATCAGCGGCTCGCACTGCACAAACCGCGCCACGGGGTCCACGGCACGCACCGCTCGCGTGGCGGCCACCGCTGCCCGCACCAGCTGCCGCTTCAATGCGCTGCCGCGCCTGCTGCCGTAAGGCGCGATAAAGCCAAGGTCTCCACCGGCCCATGCCCAGAAGGAGATCTCGTTTACCGCGCAGTACAGCGCGGGTGTTGCATTCGATGCCTGGTGACTGTGCGCCTGTACTACCGCCGCCGCTGCCGCCGCAAACCTTGCGAAGCGTTCCGGGAACTCGTCAGCGAACGGATCCAGCCCATCCGGCACGCCCCAGTGGCAAAGGTCCCAGATCACCTGCGTTCCGGCTGCGAGCGCTGCATCCAGCATCGGCAGAAAGCTTGACCAGTCATACACACCGGCACGCTGTTCAATCAGGTGCCATCGCAGCCCATCGCGCACCGTGCGCACCCCGGCCTCAGCCAGTAGCCGGTAGTCGCTGAGCGCGTGGGTATCGTGTGCGCTGTCCCGCACGACGTCCACGCGTACTCCGTCTCGCCCGCGGTGTGTGGCACACTCGAAGCCACCCATGAAAAAGCTGTGGAAGAGAGAACGGCTTGCTCGCAGGAGAGAATTGGTCACTAGGCAAAGGGTAACGCATGCAGACACCCGCACTCTGCCGAGTGTTCCACCGTTCCCGGCGATGCGCATCAGCGCTGCTGAACTTCGCACAAGCCTTGCATCCATTCCCCGGCCCGTGGTATCAAAGAAACCAGTTCAAGTTTGCTCCCCAGGAGCGAGCCTGGATCTTATGAAGAGTGGTTGAGGGACGGGCCCTGTGACGCCACGACAACCGGCCGGTGCAATACCGGACATCGGTGTCAACTCTCTCCTGAGGGCAATTACGCCTGAGGGGAACATGAGATTCGGGGTGTTGCGCGCGAAAGCGCGCGCCATCTCGCCAATTTCCAGCAGTTTGCAGTAGCACCGCCTGAGTTGTCGTCAGTTGCGCCCGTACCCATCGGCTGCTCTCGTTAGCGAGGGCAAAGATGGCATTAGCATACGAACTACGTTGTCGCGAGTGCGGCAAGCGGTACGACAACGCACCGTTGTCGATCTGCGACGAGTGTTTTTCTCCGCTCGAGGTTTTCGTCGATCTGGACCTGGCGAAAAGGACCGTGACGCGCGACTCGATCGCGCAGGGACCGAACTCGATGTGGCGCTACCAGTCGCTGCTTCCCGTGCCCGAGACCTATATCCCCCGCACTCCTGCAGGCTGGACCCCCCTTGTGGCAGCGCCCAATCTCGGCAGCCGCATCGGCGCCGCCAACCTCTACGTCAAAAACGACGCCGTCTGCATGCCCACCCTCTCCTTCAAGGACCGCGTAGTCGCCGTGGCGCTGGCTAATGCGCAGGCCTTCGGCTTCGACACCGTCGGCTGCTCCTCGACCGGCAATCTCGCCAACGCCGTGGCCGCGCACGCCGCCCGGCTCGGCCTCAAGACCTACATCCTTGTTCCGTCTGACCTGGAGGCGGCGAAGATCCTCAATACCGAGGTCTACGGCGCCAATCTTATCCGCATCGACGGCAACTACGATCATGTGAACCGTCTCTGCTCCCAGATCGCCGACCGCTTCCAGTGGGGTTTTGTAAACGTCAACCTGCGCCCCTACTATGCTGAGGGCTCCAAAACCGTCGGCTATGAAATCGCCGAGCAGCTCGGCTGGCGCCTGCCCGATAACATCGTCTGCCCCATGGCCGGCGGCTCGCTGATTACCAAGATCAAGAAGGCATTCCGGGAGCTTGTTACGCTCGGCCTGGTTGAAGACAAGCCGGTTCGCTTCTTCGGCGCGCAGGCCACCGGCTGCTCACCCATCTCGGTCGCCGTAAAGGCCGGCGCCGATCACATCGAGCCGCAGCGGCCCAACACCATTGCCCGCTCGCTCGCCATCGGCAATCCGGCCGACGGTATCTATGCCGCGCGCGCCATTCTCGCAAGCGGCGGCTGGGCTGAGGATGTGTCCGATGTTGAAGTCGTCTCCGGCATCCGGGAGCTTGCCGAAACCGAGGGCATCTTTACGGAGACCGCGGGCGGGGTCACCACCGCTGTCACCGCCCGGCTTTATGCCCACGGGCGCATCCAGCCGGATGAGCTGACCGTGACGTGCATTACCGGGAACGGGCTCAAGACGACTGACGCGCTCGCCGGCTGCTTTGAGTGCAAGCCCGCGGTTCGCCCCCGTCTGGCTGATTTTGAACAATATCTGGAACAGAACCAGTTCGCGGCCGAGCTGGTCTAACGCAGTTTTCGTTCGTGGAGTAGAGGGAAGCTTTGCGAGATGTGGCTTTTCCTGATGGAGAAGCCACGTTGCGTGTTGCCGGTCTCTCTATGGGTGTATGAAAACTGGTCCATATGAAAACTGGTCTAAGGGGAGAAGCGGCATTATGTCCATTCGCGTATTGCTACCGAGCGCGTTTCAAAAACACACCAATGGAGAGAAAGAGCTGCAATCGCAGGCCGCACATCTCCCCGAGCTCATCGACGATATCGAAACCAGGTTCCCGGCACTCAAGACCCACATCCGTGGAGAAGACGGGCAGATACGCCGCTTTATCAACTTCTACGTCAATGAGGAAGATATCCGCTTTCTCGGCAACGAGCAGTATTCTTTTCAGGAGGGAGATGAAGTTTTGGTCATTCCCTCCATCGCCGGCGGTTGGGACCATGAACCATGCTGTTGCTCCTACTGTGGCCGCGAATCCTGCTGTTGCGGTTAATCGGGATGGCGACAAAGCGTTGTCCTGGCGGGTCCAGCGTCTGGAAGCCGGTGACCGGTGGTGTTACAACTAGGTGTCGCCGGTTGAACTTTCAGGCAGGCGGACTGACCTGAGTCGACAACATCCTGTGGGATCGTTTCGCCGAGGTCGTCTCCTGTGTGATTGTTTACGAGTGGCATATCTCACGGAAAGTGGACGCAATGACGCGAGAGGATATGATAGCCGCGATCGAGGGAGAGATCGCGCGGCTGGAACAGGTCCGCGAGCTGCTGCTGAAGTCAACCAGTCAGAACTTCACGGCGGGAAGCGAGGGAGTTGTCCCGGGCGGACAAAAGAGGGTTCTGAGCGCGGACGCGCGCAAGCGGATTGCGCAGGCGCAGAAGCGCCGCTGGGCCAAGCACCGCAAGGAAGCAGCCCTGGCTGCCGAACCCAGGTAGCTGCTCCGGGCCGCCGATGCAACCGTCCAATTCTTCTATGATTCGAGTCAAACTTCTGCACCCGGCAGCCCGTGTCCCGACCGTGAACTACTCCGGCTTCGATCTCGGCTTTGATCTCTATGCTGTGGAAGACGTCGTCCTCGAGCCGGGCATGCCGGTGAAAGTGCGCACCGGGATCGCCGTTGAAGGACCCGCGGGGATGGGCTTCATCCTCGGCGACCGCTCCAGCATGGCAGCGAAGGGCATTACGTACGCCGGGGGACGGATCGATGCCGGCTATCGCGGCGAGATCCTCGTCTGCCTGGTCAATGTCAATCAGCCGGTGTACTCGCTGCACCTGCAGCGCGATGCCGACAGCCGGGTGATCGATGCGAGCCTGCGCAAGTCCGAGGCGGGCGTCGCCATTCGCGCCGGCGACAAGATCGCGCAGATGTCGCCGTTCCAGGCCATGACCCACTTCGAGTTCACGGTCGTTGAGGAGCTCTCCCCAAGCCCCCGCGCAGCAAAGGGTTTCGGCTCCAGCGGCCGTTAAACCATCTCTGCGCTAAAGAACTTTCACCGGACGCGCGAAAAGGGAAGGCCCCTGGTTTGGGTGCCTTCCCGTTTTGCTTTCCAGCCGCCTGTCGACGGGCTCGCCTAGTTCGCCATCTGCATCGCCGGCTCAGTCGCCTGCGTGGTCAGCATGCCGCCGTGCGGGCGGACGCGGAAGCGCTTGATCTTGATATTGAGCTGGCGCTCGATCTTGCGCAGGTCGCCTTTCTCGTTCGGCGTTGTGAAGGTGGACGCGATTCCTGTCGAAGAAGCACGGCCGGTACGTCCAACGCGGTGGACGAAATCTTCCGCTTCCTTCGGCATGTCGTAATTCACAACGTGCGCCACGTGAGCGACATCGATACCGCGCGCCGCGACGTCGGTGGCAACCAGTACGCGCTCACGCCCCTGCGAGAACGAACGCAGCGCGGAGTTGCGCTGCGCCTGCGTGCGGTCTCCGTGGATGCGCGCAGCCTGGATGCCGGCGCGTTCCAGACGCATCGCAATCCGGTCTGCCCCATGCTTGGTGCGTACGAAGACGATGAACGAGCCGGATTCCGCCTTGATCAGGTGCGTCAGCAGTTCAAGCTTCGAGTCGGCATCAACCTCGAATGCCTGCAGCACGACGGTTTCCGAAGGCTTGAGAACCGAACCGATCTCTACCCGTACCGGATCCTTCAGGTACTCGCGCACCACTTCCTTGATCTGGTTGTCGAGCGTGGCCGAGTAGCACAGTGTCTGCCGGTCCTTGGGCAGGCAGTCGGCGACGCGCCGGATTGCGGGCTTGAAGCCCATGTCGAGCATGCGGTCGACCTCGTCCAGAACCAGGATCTTTACGCCCTCCAGGCGAACGAGCTTGCGGCTGATGTAGTCCTCCAGGCGTCCCGGCGTGGCGACGATCAGGCGCGCGCCGCGGCGAATCGCCTCGATCTGCGGACCCTCCGCCATGCCGCCGCACACCAGCGCAACGCTGAGGCCGGAGGTGATCTGTTTAAACGCTTTTTCCACCTGCATAGCCAGCTCGCGCGTCGGCAGCATGATCAGCGCGGTCGCGGTACGGGTCTTCTCGGCCTGGATCTTTTCGATGATCGGCAGAAGGAAGGAAAGTGTCTTGCCGGTGCCGGTCTGGGCAGTCGCAAGCACGTCGCGCCCAAGCAGCGCCGGCGGAATGGCACCCGCCTGAACAGGCGTAGGTGTCAGAAAATTGCAGCTGGTCAGGCGATGCTTGAGGGCGTCTGAAATGGCGAAGTCAACGAACTGAATACCCTGGACATCGGAAACGGGAACTCCGGAAACCGGAGCTGATGTGGAAGCAGAAATCATATAAGTCTGTATGTACTTTCTTTGGGTGCGCGCACCGGCTCTGCCAGTAGACTGCCACGCACTTCCTGCGTCGCATCCGGCAAGCAACCGATATCTGCTGCAAGGTTCCCATCCCGGATCCGTACTGGACGGCGGGGGAAACTCGAAAAAATTTGCGTAAGGAAGTGCCCGGGATTCCGGATGAGGAGGAGAAATCTCCTGCTCGCTCTGCCGCACGCAGCCACAAGCCGCCGGCACAATGCCGCGACTCTCGACCACACCTCTGCTTCCAGTGAAGGAATGTGCTGTTGGCACAAGGCGGGTACGCTTTAGGGCTTGGTGGAAGAAATGTGCAGGGCGGTCTGGCTTTGTGAGCAAGAACTACTGACAACCAATCACTTGAGCGCATGTACAGAATAGCACAGCCCACACCGCGGCTCTGCGCCTCCAGGCCAGTTGCCGTTCCGTCAGCTGGTCGCCGCTGCGGACTGGCCTGCTTTCCAGCCCCGCATCTGCCGGCGGTACATCACGAATCCGACCACGATGGCCGCCACCAGAAGGCTGAAAAACGTCCAGAGAATCGGTGCCGACCAGTTGGACAGATACCGGTCCCAGGTTCGCAGCACACGCCGCCCGTACGTCGCGCCGACCCAGGCCACCACGCTGTAGCGCACAGCGCGCGCCAGCGTAAAGGCTGCCAGGAACTGCCTCCGCGAGGCGCCCAGAGCACCGGCTCCCAGCAGCAGAGGCATCAGCGGAATCGGCGGCGGCGCGATCGCGCTTGCCGCGATGGTCGCAAAACCGTGGCCCTTCATCCAGCGCGTCACCAGCCGAACCATACGCTTTGGCGCAAAATGGTTCAGCATGGCCTCACCGCCCTTCTGCCCCGCCTTCCAGGTCGTGTAGCCGCCGATAATGCTCGCAACAATGGCAATTACGGCCAGAAGCACCGGATGGGAGCCACCCTGCGCGCACAGCAGCAGCAGCAGCACATCGCCGCTTCCCGGCAGCGGCAGCGGAATGATCGCGGCATCGAGCAGCGAAACCACGAACAGCCCCGGCATCCCCAGGTGAATCAACCAGGCAGGCATGTGGCCGGCGTGAGCGGCCGGAGCTTTGAACCAGAACAGCAGAGTGATCAGCGCGCGCGGCATAGGTTTGTAGTTGGAAGTCAAAACTGCCTGCCGCGATCGGCCTGTTTCGACAAAATGAGCATTTTTGATGTTGGTATACAGCTCGACTTCTCGCTGCAGAGCTTTTACGCAGGGAACGCCGCACGCACATTGCCGGCCTCGTCAGCTCATCCATTCCAGCGCCGCCGTTGGCGGCAGCAATCCAAGCGCCTGCCCTTCGGCAAAAAAGCGCTCCACCCCTGCGATCACCCGGGTGTCCAGCAGATAGTGGATATTTTTCATCAGGTAGGTTTCCACTGTCGCCGGCGAAAGCCCGAGCCTCGATGCCCACTCCGTGGCCAGCTCCGGCACATGCGCCAGGCCCGCATCGCGCGACGCCTGCAGGTCCATGGTGATCTGCTGCCTCTCACCGCGGCTTAACCCGCGCAGGGCTGCCTTCCGCACCGCCCAGAAGGCCGAAACCCATGCCGTGCCTGTTGCGTGCTGCCACTGCCGGCCGAGGTCCAGATACCGCAAACGCTCTCCTGTACGCCTCAGCCGGGCGCTCCGGTCACGCAGTGCATGGAGCGCGGGGTCGCCGATCAGCAGCGCCGCATCGCAGGCGCCCAGCATGGCATCCAGGTCAGGCGGCTGCGGCAGAAACACAGGCGTGTGCTGCCAGAACCGGCGAAACAGGATCTGCGTATACAGGGCCGAGGTGCGCGAGGACGTGTCCAGCGCGACCGTTCGGATGCGCGCGAGTTCGGCGGCCGCGGGTCCATCCATATCCGGTTCCTCGCCGTTGCATGGTGGGGCGTCCTCGGTGCGCAGCACCAGCAGCAGGGAGCGAATGGCCCCGAGCGAAGCGATCGCGCAACCCGGTATCACCGCCAGCCCGGGCAGTGCCGCATACGCCCCCACCGGAATCAGCCCAATATCGGCCGAGCCATCGCTCAAAGCCTGCGCGCATGCCGCAGGGGTCATCTTCTCGATCGCATACCGCTCGCGCAGGCGCTCCTGCTCCGGCTCATGCTCGAAATTCCACATCAGCGGCGCCGGGTTGAGGAAGTCGATGGCCGCGATCCGCAGCAAGGGCCTCAAGCCGCGCTCCGGCGAAGCACCCGCAGCCACACCGGGGCAAACGTACACACCAGCGCCAGCAGCTGCACGCCCGGCAATGCGGCGGCAGCCGGCAGCGTTGCAAACGCGCACCAGGCCAGCGCAATCCAGAACGCCATGTCCGCGGAAGCCGCCACGTACACCCAGTCCGGAAACCGGTGCTGGTCCCCGGCGAAGTTCATCTGCTCAATCGCGGGGTATGGCACATCGGCGCGCCAGCCGGCGACCCGCAATGCCGCAACAGGCATCACATTAAGGCAAAGCACCAGCGCGATCCAGCAGGGCAGCGCCCAGGGCAGGGCTCCGTAGTGTGCGTAGACGATAAGCGTCACCGCGATCGTCAAAAGAACATTCAGGGTCGCGCCCGCATGCACCAGCGCAGGAAAGCGGCCCATATCGCCGAGGCGGTTCATCTGGTCGAGCGGCTTGGTGGGCTTTAGCGTAAATGTCGGCGGCATGGCAGGCGTCCCTTGAGACAATGTAGACGACTGCAGGCATGAGGGGGAACGCAATGGCAGCCAATGAAGTGGCACGCAACACTCCGCGTAACGGTCCGCGCAATGTTCTGGGCAGTGCGCTTGAAACCTGCGGCAAGGACCCTTTGACCGGGTTTTACCGCAACGGCTGCTGCGACACGGGCTCGGACGACCTGGGCGTCCACGTCGTCTGCGCAGTCGTCACCGAAGAGTTCCTGCAGTTTTCAAAGAGCCGGGGCAACGATCTCAGCACGCCGCGTCCAGGCTTCCCCGGGCTGAAAGGCGGCGACCCGTGGTGCCTGTGCGCCATGCGCTGGATTGAGGCTGAGCGCGCCGGTGTCGCACCGCCGATTGTGCTGGCGGCCACGCATGAAGCCACCCTGCAGTTCGCGTCGCTGGAAACCCTTCTGGCCTATGCGCTCGACAGGGAAATGGTGGAAGGGCAGGGGAAGGGATAGGTCCGGCAGCGAACAGGCGCGGTACTTCGGGCACTTGCTCCCCGGCAGCGGCGGGCATTAGCCTGCGATCACTTCCTCATCCCATCCCGTTCGTCGCGGTCGAGGCCCAGGAGCCGGCGCGGCGCGAGGTACCGGCTTGTCAGCAACCACGCGTATCCCAAAGATGCCGGACCCTGCGATCGTCCAGGACTCGTCCGCAAACCTTGACCGGCAGTCGCCCGAAGAGCTCGAACGTTTGGCATGGCTTGCGCTTGCCCTTACTCCCGGCATCGGCTCGCGCCGCATTCTCAAAGCCGTTGAGCGTCTCGGCTCGGCGCTCCGGCTCATCCGGCTGCCGCTTACAGCGCTTGAGGCTCAGCGGTTTCCTGCGCCTTCTGTCCAGTTCATCGCGGATGGACAGGCCTGGCGCGCAGCCGGCGAGGAAGCGCAGCGCCTGGACGCCATGGGTGCCGGTTTCCTCTGTCACCCTGAAGCGCTTTACCCGGAGCGCCTGCGCGAGATCTACGACGCCCCCCCTGTGCTCTGGTTTCGCGGCGACCCTCAGCTGCTTTCCGCCTATGGTATCGCCGTGGTCGGCACCCGCCAGCCCAGCCCCTACGGCTCCGGCATGGCCGAGCTGCTCTCGCGCGACCTCGCCACCCGCAATCTCGTCATCATGAGCGGCATGGCGCGCGGTATCGACACCTTTGCGCACAAGGGCGCCATCGCAAGCGGCAAGCCCACCATCGCCGTCTGGGGCACCGGCATCGACGTCATCTACCCGAAGGAAAACAAGTCGCTCGCCGAGCAGATCATCGCCACCGGCGGCTGCATCGCGACCGAGCAGCCTCTTGGCACTTATCCCGCGCCGCCCAACTTCCCAAAACGCAACCGTATTCTCAGCGCCCTCAGCGTCGGCGTGCTGGTCGTCGAGGCAGCCGAGTACTCCGGCTCGCGCGTTACCGCGCGCTGCGCCGTCGAGCAGAACCGCGATGTCTACGCGGTTCCCGGCAACGTGACCAACAAGAACTCCTGGGGTCCTAATTCCCTTATTAAGCAAGGCGCCAAGCTGGTCGCTACCTGGGAGGATGTCTGGGATGAGCTGCCCACGCAGGTAAGGGTCGAGGTCGAGGCGACGCTGCCCGGCTTTATGCCCGAGCCCGCTGGCACCGCTGCCACGCTATTCGATGAACCGGCCGGCGGCTCAGCACTGCCGCCTACCGAAACCCGCGTTCTCTCCGTCTTACGCCATGATGAGTCGCTGCAGCTGGACGAGATTATGGAGCAACTGGAAGGTGAGTTCAGCTCGCCCGAAATCTTTACCTCGCTGTTCGAGCTGGAGCTCTCGGGCAAGATCAGGCAGCTGCCCGGCAAGCACTTCGTCCGCACGTTCTAGTGACGTGTTGCTCTCCGGTGCAGCCGTTCCGCGTGCCTGCAGACTTGTTCGCCGGACTCAAGCCGGCCCGACGCCGCGAATCGAAACGCGGCCCTGGCGCATCGGAAATAGAAGTAACTGGCCGGTAAACCCCCGAAAAAAGCTGCAAATCGGTATGCTCCGCATCCCATCGCTGGCCCCGGCAGGGAGCCGCGTGGTAGGTTCCAATAGATTTCGGTTGTGTTTCCTGAGCCGCTGAACCGTGTACGCAGTTGAAGAAGGGCCCCCTAATGAGCAGATCCCTCGTGATCGTCGAGTCACCCGCAAAGGCCAAGACGATCAACAAATACCTCGGCAAGGACTACGTGGTCGAAGCCTCGCTCGGCCACATCATGGACCTGCCCAAGAGCAAAATTGGCGTCGAGCTGGCCGATGGCTCGTTCCATCCCGAGCTCATCGTCATCCCCGGCAAGGAAAAAGTCGTCGATCACCTCAAGAAGCTCGCCGGCAAGGCCGAGCACATCTATCTCGCGCCCGATCCCGACCGCGAAGGGGAAGCCATCGCCGCGCACCTTGAGGAACTCCTGCGCCCGGTCACGAAGAGCACCATCGAACGCGTCACGTTCAACGAAATCACGCCGAAAGCGGTGCTTGCCGCCTTTGAGAACGCCCGCAAAGTCAACGGGAACCTGGTGGACGCCCAGCAGACCCGGCGCGTCCTCGACCGTATCGTCGGTTACCAGATCTCGCCGCTGCTCTGGGATAAAGTCCGACGCGGGCTCTCCGCCGGCCGCGTCCAGACTGTCGCCGTCCGCCTCATCGTCGAACGCGAGCGCGAAATCAAGGCGTTTGTGCCGGTCGAGTACTGGCCCATCGACGCCGTGCTGTCCGGCAGTGAGAAGGACGCGGCTCTGTTCACCGCGCGCCTCGTCGGCATCGACGGCAGCCGCGTCAGCGTCGACACCGTGAGCCAGCCCGCCGTCGGCGACGGCGCTACAGCACACGCTATCGTCGCAGCCGCCACCGGCGCAAAGTGGTCTGTTCGCTCGGTCGAGAAAAAGGAGCGCAAGCGCAACGCGCCTGCGCCGTTCACCACCAGCAAGCTCCAGCAGGATGCCGCCGGCAAACTCGGCTTCGGCGTGAAGCAGACCATGGGCCTTGCCCAGCGGCTCTACGAGGGCGTCGAAGTGGGCGAGCAGGGCCATATCGGCCTCATAACTTACATGCGTACGGACTCCACCCGCGTCTCGCCGGATGCTGTCACCGAAACCCGCGCCTGGATTGAAAAAGAGCTCGGAGCGCAGTACCTCCCGGCCACGCCGAACGAGTTCAAATCAAAAAAGGATGCGCAGGACGCGCACGAGGCCATTCGGCCCACCCATCCCGAGCTGGGTCCGGAGGCCCTGCGCCCGTATCTCAGCGACGCCGAGCTGCGCCTTTATCGCCTCATCTGGCAGCGCTTCGTCGCCTCGCAGATGACGCCCGCCGTCTTCGACGTAACCACGGTCGAGATCGATGCCAAGGCAGACCGGACGTACAACTTCCGTCTCAGCGGCTCCGTGCTTCGCTTCGATGGCTTCCTCAAGGTTTATGAAGATGCCGATGCCGGTGAGGACGAAGAGCAGAAGCTGCCGCCGCTCGAAGCCGGCCAGACAATCCATCTTGCATCGTCCGGCGCGCTTGCAGCGGTGGCGAGGAAGCAGCAGGAGGCCCGCCGCGCCGAGGCACGCCGCCAGTACGAGCTGAAGCGCGCCCGCATTGAAGCGCGCAACGAAGAGATCACGGAAGAAGAACTGGCCGCGCTGCTGCCGCCGCCTGCTGAAGAATCGTCCGCTGATCTGAACGTACGCACCGCGGTTGAAGCCGTGCAGAAGTTCACCGAGCCGCCGCCGCGCTACTCCGAGGCCTCGCTGGTCCGGGTGCTTGAAGAGCGCGGCATCGGACGTCCTTCGACCTACGCCGCCATCATCAACACCATCCAGGAGCGCGAGTACGTCCAGAAGGTCGGCGGCAAGCGCAACGGCGGCTTTATTCCCACCGAGATCGGCACGGTTGTGGCCGAGCTCCTGGTCAAGAATTTTCCTTACATCTTCGACACCCAGTACACCGCCAAGCTTGAAACGGAGCTCGACGACATCGAGGACGGCAAGGAGCAGTGGACCTCGCTGCTCTCCGGCTTTTACGGGCACCTCAAAAAAGAGCTCGTGCACGCCAGCGAGCACATGGAAGACCTCAAGCGCATGGAAGCGCCGACCGACCAGGTCTGCGATAACTGCGGTTCGCCGCTCGTGATGAAGTGGGGTAAGTTCGGGACTTTCTATGCCTGCAGCGCCTACGACAAAAAAGTGAAGGGCAGTTGCTCCTTCACGAAGGAGAACTTCGACACCAAGCCGAACCTTGTTGCGGCGGAACTTGACGCCGAGGATAAGGAGGAGTTCTGCGAAGCCTGCGGCCGCCCCATGGTCCTGCGCAACGGCCGCTTCGGACCGTTTATGGCCTGTACCGGCTATAACGAAGACCCGCCGTGCAAGACGGTGCGCCGGCTGACTTCAAAGCAGCAGCAGAAGCCGCCGGTTCCACTGGAAGAGAACTGCCCGAAGTGTGACTCCCAGCTTGTGCTGCGCAGCGGGCAGTACGGCGAGTTCGTCTCCTGCTCGGCTTATCCAAAGTGCAAATACATCAAGCAGGACACGATCGGCATGGCGTGTCCGAAGTGTGCAGATGGGGAGATCGTGCAGAAGAAGTCCAAGTTCGGCTCGCTTTTCTACTCCTGCACCAACTATCCCAAGTGCGACTTCACCGCGAACAATCGGCCGGTCGCGCAGCACTGCCCGGAATGCGACAGTCCTTACCTCATGGAAAAGGTGTTGAAGTCCGGCGTCTACCTGGTCTGCCCGAACAACAAGAAGACTGCGGCAGCCGAAGAGAAGGCGGTCAAAAAACAGTCCAAACGGAAGGTCGGCGAAGAAGCTGCCGAGCCAGTCGTCTGCAGTTTCACCGAGCGCCTCGGCGATGCTCCGGCGAGCGGCGAAACGGCAGGTGCTCCGGCGCCGGTCCGGGTAGCCGCAGCCCCTGCCAAAGCTGCCACCATAAAGAAGTCGGCAGCAGGCAAGGGCAAACCCGCCGCGAAGCGCGACAAGGTAGCTGTCTGAGCAGCAGAAACAAAATCATTCTGAGATAGAAGATGAAAGGCAAACTTATGGCAAAAGCAATTTGGAACGGTAAGGTAATCGCAGAAGGCGATCAGTTCGAAACAGTGGAAGGGAATATCTACTTCCCGGAAAGCGCTTTGAAGCGCGAGTTCTTTCGCCCCAGCTCCACGACCTCTACCTGCCCCTGGAAAGGCCAGGCGCGCTACTACTCGCTCCTGATTGATGGCCAGGAAAATCAGGACGCGGCCTGGTACTACCCCGACCCGAAGCCGGCAGCGCACAATATTAAGAATTACGTCGCTTTCTGGCGTGGCGTCGAAGTCGAAAAGTAATCGAATCGCGAGAGGTCAGCGAGAGCTGACCTCTCAGGCATTGCCGCCCTCGGTGTTGCGACCCGCTTCGCTCCAGTGACTTTTCCCGACAGAAGCGTCACGCGCATCCGTCCGGTTCATTTATCCCGAGAGTAAGAACGCCCTTAGTAGGCCTGTAGCTGCTCGATCGGCAATCTTACCTGGAAGCACGTCGCTTCCGGCGAGCTTTGCACCCGTACATACCCGCGGTGTTTTCGCACCGTCCGCTGCACCATATCGAGCCCAAGTCCAAGTCCCTTTCCCGGCGCGCGCGTCGTGAAAAACGGCTCGAAGATCCTGTCCCGCATCTCCGGTTCAATGCCGTGCCCGTTGTCCCAAACCTCGGTCAGCAGCAACGTTCCCGATACCGTAACGCTGATCGTGATCTTGCCGTGGGGCGTTCCGCTGTTCTCGATCGAGTCGATGGCGTTCTCCAGAAGTGCCATCCACACCTGGTTCAGCTCCGACCCGTAGGCTGAAATCGTCGGCAGCCCCTCGTCGTAACGACGTTCCACCTCGATGTTGCTCAGCCGCGACCGCAGCATGGCCAGCGTGTTATCGATTCCCTGGGGGATGCTCACTTCCTGGATCGGCGCCTGGTCCATGTACGAGTAGTCCTTGATCGCCCCGATCAGGTCAAAGATCCGGGCAGTCGCGTCGACCATCGCCTCCGTCATATGTTCGGCGCGCAGCGATGAGGCAAACTGGCGCAGGACCACGTCCACGCCTCGGCCGTCAAGAATCGCGTTCAGACGGTCCAGGTCGCTTGCCTCAATGCCGCCTTCGCTCAGCTCCGGTGTACTCTTCCAGCTTCCATCCTCCAAGCCGTGCTCGCGAAGCCAGCCTGCCAGCCGGTCTTCCCGGCCCGCGGCATCGAGCGGATCCAGCGCCCCGGTGCGCCGGCGCATCTCTTCCTGCCACTCCCGCACGGCGCTCAGCTTCGTCTTGTCCAGGCAAATCGCGCCAAGCTCATATTTTTGCTGCCCATAGGTGCGCAGTTCCGCCAGAAGGCCTGAAGCGGCGCGTTGGGCCGCAGAAGCCGGATTGTTCAGCTCATGCGCCAGATTTCCCGCCAGCTTGCCCAGTGCATTCAGTTTTTCCGTCTGCTGCTCAATCCGCGTCACCTCGCGCACCCGGTCCAGCAGAATGCTTACGGAGCGCTGCGCCATGGACGGCACTGCCTGCAGCATCGCCTCGAAGAGTGAGCGGTCAAAGCTCAGCGCATGCACATTGCCCACCGCGTACCCGACGCCGCCGTATGTCTTCATGCGAGAAAACGGCAGAAGCCCGGTAATTTGCCCGGAGCGCCCGATAAACAAAGGCATGCTCCCGCCGTAAATCCTGCGCACGTGGATCTCGCCCGACAGCATGATGGTCATAGCCGTCGCTGTCTGCCCTTCCTGAAACAGCAAAGCGCCGGAAGCGTAGCTGCTCTGCTCGCCGTGGTCTGCCAGCCAGCCGTACTCCTCGTCTGACAAGCCCTGCAGGGTCGTAACCTTCCTTAGCGCCGCGATGATTTCGTCCCGGGTGCTCCGCAGCTCGGGCGGCATTTCCTGCGTCGTCTCTGCGGTTGATGTCGTCGCGCTCATATGCACCTGCCCATCCTACTCCCGGTAGTTCAATTGGAAGCATTTCTCCCCGGCTATGCGCTGCGGAAGTTCGCGATGGGGCGGCTTTTCTTCAAGGCAGGCCACACTCACCGCCACCGGCCCCAAACAGCTAAGGGAGACATGCCCTAATTCGTATCAGGCTGTTGCATCTCCCGTTGCCGCGTGGGCATAGCATCGATTAGGCTATTCAGCCGTTCCATCGGCACCGGCTCGCCTGCCCGCAGCTTCGCGCCGCCATCCTCGCCCAGCAGGACCACCGCGAATGCGCCGGCTCCCACATGAAAGCGCCTGCGTATTTCGTCCAGCACCGCCTCCGGCAGCACCGCATAAGGCGCATCGAGCGGCGGGTTGAACGCCTGTGCCGAAGCAAGCACCGGCACAAAGAGCACATCGCGGTCCATCATGTCGTCAGCCGCCGCATCCAGCGCCGCCTGCTGTCGCTTCACCCGGGGGTCTGTGGCCGATGGCGCAAACACCAGCAGCGGCCGATAGCAGTTCCGCATCGCTGCCAGCGTCCGCGGATGCTCCGGGCAGCCCGGCCGCGCCTGCGCCCGCGCAGCCATCGGCACCCCGCACACTGTCGTGAGAAGCAAGTAAAGGCCAATGCGCATACCCGCGTTAGACGTCGCCCGGACGCAGCCGGATGCCGGTGTGCTGCAGACGGCACCGGATTCCGCTGCACACAGCCGAGTGAAAATGCTTCAGCCTCGCTTCACCCCTGCCGCTGCGGGCTGCGGCGTGCCATCCTTCACCACGACAGGATCGAGAAACGGCATCGCAGCCCGCAGCTCCGCGCCGACCGTCTCGATCCTATGCACCGCTTCGCTTTTCCGAATATCATTGAATGTCTTGTTGCCGGCCTCATTCTCCGCGATGAACTTCTTGGCAAACGTGCCATCCTGGATTTCTGCAAGAATCTTCTTCATCTCTTCGCGAACCGCAGGCGTTACCACGCGTTTGCCGGACTGGTAATCTCCCCACTCCGCCGTGTTTGAGATCGAGTGCCGCATGTACGCGAGGCCCCCGCGATACATCAGGTCCACGATCAGCTTCAGCTCGTGCAGGCATTCAAAATACGCAATCTCCGGCTGGTAGCCAGCATCGACCAGCGTTTCAAAGCCGGCCTTCACCAACTCCGCCGTTCCACCGCACAGCACTGCCTGCTCGCCGAACAGGTCGGTCTCCGTCTCTTCCTTGAAGGTTGTCTCGATCACGCCGGCGCGTGTGCATCCGATGCCCTTGGCATAGGACAACGCGAGCGCATGCGCATGCCCGGTTGCGTCCTGCTCGATCGCAATCAGCCCCGGTGTTCCGCCGCCCTCGGTAAACACCTCGCGCACGCGGTGCCCTGGCGCTTTCGGCGCAACCAGGAACACGTCCACGTCCTTCGGCGGCGCAATCGTGCCGTAGCGGATATTAAAGCCGTGCGCGAACACCAGCGCATCCCCTGCCTTCAGGTTGTCTTTCACGTGCTCCGCATAGATCGTGCGCTGCAGCTCATCGGGAGCCAGAATCATCACCACGTCGGCCCACTTCGCCGCCTCCGCCACCGGGCTTACCTCCAGCCCGCTCTTGCGCGCTTTCTCGGTCGATTTGGAACTGTCACGGAGACCGATCCGGACCTCTACTCCCGAATCCTTCAGGTTGAGCGCGTGCGCATGGCCCTGCGAGCCGTAGCCGATAATCGCAACCTTTTTGCCTTGGATCAGGGAAAGATCTGCATCGTTGTCATGGTATGTCTTCGCCATCGTTCTGGTGTGTCCCTTCAGGTTATGCTGCTGGTTAGTTAATCGTTGAAGCGGTGTTCGTCCGTAACATCGGGCTCCAGCACTTCTGCCTCATGCTGGTCGCCGTCCACCCCCGGGATGCGCATCGCGCCGAGCACGCGCGAGCCATGCTTGCCGCGCCGCATCACCATGCGGCCGGTGCGCGCCACTTCGAGCACCTTGTCGCCGCTCTCTTCGAGCACCTGGATCAGACCTTCAATCTTGCTCTCGACGCCTGTGATTTCAATCATCAGCGACTCGGTCGCAAGGTCGACGATCCGTGCGCGGAACACCTCAACCAGCTCGAAAATATGCGAGCGCGTCTGCGGTGTCGCCGCAACCTTGATCAACGCAAGCTCCCGCGTAACCGTAGCCTGCTGTCCTACGTCTTCAACGCTGATGACATTCTCCAGCTTGTACAGGCTGGCGGCAATGCGGTGACCCGCCGTCGCCGAAGCCTCCGTGACAATCGTCATCCGCGATGTGCCGACGCGCTCCGAGCGCCCGACCACGAGCGAATAGATATTGACGTTCAGCCTGCGAAACAGCAGCGAGACACGGCTGAGTACGCCCGGCTTGTCTTCCACGAGTGCGACGAAGGTGTACAGCATTGTATGTTCTTCCTTTTGCCATTAAGGCAGCTACAGATCTTCCCCTGACTCAAGCATCGGGTCCGCCCCGCTGGCAACGGGCCGCCGAATCATCTCATGCAGCGCCGCACCGGCCGGAATCATCGGGTACACCGACTCTTCCTTCTCCACCAGGAAGTTGATGAGGAACGGTCCCTTCGTTGCGCGCGCCTGCGCGAGCGCTGCATCCACTTCGCCGCGCGTCCGCACCGTTGTGCCCGCGATGCCGTGCGCCTCCGCCAGCTTTACGAAATCAGGGCTGAGAATCGGCGACGACGCGTAATTCTTCTCGTAGAAGAACTCCTGCCACTGCCGCACCATGCCCAGGTAGCCGTTATTCACCACCGCGATGTTGATGTCGAGCTGTTCCTGCGCAATCGTCGAGAGCTCGCAGGCTGTCATCTGGAAGCCGCCGTCACCCGCAATCACCCACACCTCGCGGTCGGGGCACGCGACCTTCGCGCCGATCCCGGCGGGCAGCGCAAAGCCCATCGTGCCGAGACCGCCTGAGGTGATCAGCGTTCTCGGGTGCTCATGCCGGTAATACTGCGCCTCCCACATCTGGTGCTGGCCTACGTCGGTCGCAACAATCGCGTTGCCCTCGGTAGCGCGCCACAGGTCATGCATCACATGCGCCGCGTACAGGTGCCCGAGATCCGGTAAGTTGCGAATATCGCGCACCGCGCTCGCGCCCTTGCTCGCGTTGATCTCCCTCACCCACGCGCTCTCGCCTGTACCGGCTGAAGACAGCCGCGGCAGCAGCAGCTCCAGCACCTCGCGCAGGTCGCCGATCAGCGCGACATCCGCCTTCACGTTCTTGTTGATCTCCGACGGATCGATCTCGATGTGAATCTTCTTCGCATGCGGTGCATAGGTTGCGAGTGTGCCGGTTACGCGATCGTCGAAGCGCATGCCGCAGGCGATCAACAGGTCGGCATTCTGGATCGCATCGTTCACCCACGACTCGCCATGCATTCCCATCATGCCCAGCGCCAGAGGATGCGAAGCGGGGAAGCCGCCCAGGCCCAGCAGCGTCGTCGCCACCGGGATCTGCATCCGCTCGGCAAGCGTCAACACCTGCTCTGTCGCCGTCGCCTTGATCACGCCATGCCCGGCGAGTATCACCGGCCGCTTCGCTGCGCGAATCATCTCCGCCGCGTCCGTGACAGAGTCGTATTCCGCGCTCAACATCGGGTGCGGCCTGCGTGCCTTCGGAGCCGCCGCGGCAAAGTCGAACCGCGCCAAAGCCTGCTGCGCGTCCTTCGTGATATCCACCAGCACCGGTCCCGGCCGGCCGGCCTGCGCCACCGCGAACGCCTCGCGCAGCACCGGCGCGATCTCGTCCGCGCGCGTCACCAGGTAGTTATGCTTCGTAATCGGCAGTGTCACGCCCGTGATGTCCACTTCCTGAAAGGCATCCGAGCCCAGCACCTTGCTCGACACCTGGCCTGTGATGCAAACGATCGGAATCGAGTCCAGCATCGCCGTTGCGAGGCCCGTCACCATGTTCGTCGCGCCCGGCCCGGAGGTTGCAATCGCCACACCCACTCTGCCGGAAGCGCGCGCGTAGCCATCCGCCATGTGCGTGGCGCCCTGCTCATGCCGCACCAGGATGTGCCTGATCGGAAACTTCCGCAGCGCGTCATACACGGGCAGAATCGCACCGCCCGGATACCCGAACACCTCGCGCACACCCTCGCCTTCAAGCGTCGCCCACACAATCTCCGCGCCCGTCAGCTCAATGGCGTCGTGCGTGTGGATCGATTGCTCTATCTCCGCGGCCGAGTGCTCCGGCCCTGCGAAATGCGTCAGCGGATCCCCATGCAGGTCAAGTCCCATCTGCGGATCCTGGTTGGGGTTCGGCAGTTGATTCGGTGTATCGCTCATCGCCTTCTCCTCTGTTTCTCAGTTGGTGACAGCGCCGCGTGAAGCGGACGAAACCGTGTTCGCGTACTTGCGGAAAACCCCGCGCTTGTACCGCGGCTCCGGCGCCTTCCAGCCTCTCAGTCGCGCGTCGATCTCGCTCTGCGGCACGTCCAGCGACAGCGTCCGGTTCGGGATGTCGAAGGTGATCGTCTCGCCTTCGCGGATCGCCGCGATCGGGCCGCCCACGGCTGCCTCGGGCGCCACGTGGCCTGCCATCAGCCCCCGCGTCGCCCCGGAGAAGCGGCCGTCCGTCAGCAGCGCGACCGTCTCGCTCAGCTCCGGGATGCCGGCCACCGCCGCTGTGACAGAAAGCATTTCCTGCATGCCCGGGCCGCCGCGCGGACCTTCGTACCGGATCACCATCACATCGTTCGGCTGGATCCGCCCATGTTCCACCGCCGCAAACGCCTCGGGCTCAGACTCAAACACACGCGCCGGTCCGGCATGCGTAAGCCGCTTGTGGCCCGCGACCTTGATCACGCAACCCTCCGGTGCAATGTTGCCCTTGAGGATCACGAGCCCACCGGTCGGCTTGATTGCCTGCGCAACAGGGAAGATCACCTGCTGACCGGCACTCTCCTCGGCCAGCGCCGCTTCTTCCGTCAATGTCTTGCCCGTGATGTTCAACGCATCGCCGGCAATCAGTCCGCCCTCAAGCATCCGCTTTGCCAGCAGCCGCGAGCCGCCGGCCTTCTGGTAATCCGCGGCGACATACTTTCCACCGGGCTTCAGATCGCACAGCAGCGGTGTCTTGTTGCTGATGCGGTCGAAGTCGTCCACCGTAAGTTCGATGCCCATCTCATGCGCAATCGCCAGGAAATGCAGCACCGCATTCGTCGAACCGCCTGAAGCCGCGACACTCGCAATCGCATTCTCGAGTGCAGTGCGCGTAATCAACTGCGAAGGCTTCAACTGCTTTTGCGCCGCTTCCATTACCAGGCGACCGGCCTGCCGGCAGGCTTCGAGCTTCGCCGGTAAAAACGCCGGCACCCCTGAAAGTCCTATCGGCGAAATGCCGAGAAACTCGCAAGCCATCGCCATCGTGTTCGCGGTAAACTGCCCGCCGCACGCGCCCGGGCCAGGGCAGGCATTTGCCTCGACAGCTTCAAGCCCGGCGTCATCCAGTTTGCCCGCCGCATGCGAGCCGATCGCTTCAAACACGTCCTGAACGGTCAGGTCACGACCATCCAGATGTCCCGGTGCAATCGATCCGCCGTACAGCATCAGCGAAGGGATATCCAGCCGCGCCAGCGCCATCACCGTGCCGGGCATGTTCTTGTCGCAGCCCGCAATCGCCACCAGTCCGTCGAACAGATTGCCGCGCGCCACCAGTTCCACCGAGTCCGCAATAATCTCGCGCGAAACCAGCGAAGCCTTCATGCCTTCAGTGCCCATCGTGATGCCATCTGAAATGGTGACGGTGTTGAACTCCATGGGAGTTCCGCCGGCTTCGCGCACACCTTGTTTCACCGCATCCGCCAACTCGCGCAGGTGGTAATTGCAGGGGCCGATCTCGGTCCAGGTATTCGCGATGCCGATGATCGGCTTGCGCAGGTCGTCGCGCGTAAAGCCGACGGCGCGCAGCATCGCACGTGCGGCCGCGCGGTTCGACCCCTCGGTCACGGCATGGCTGTTTGTCTTCGCGGGGCTGATCTGGTGCAAGTGCTTTCCGTTGCTCACTGTTCTCTCTTTCGTCGTGTGTGCCTGAAGCGGTCAAGCGCGGGCGCGCAGCCAGGTTTCCGCGTCATGCCGCTGCTCATACGCAGCCAGCGCATCCGCATGCCGCAGCGTCAGTCCGATATCGTCCAGCCCTTCGAGCAGGCAATCCCTTCGGAAGCTGTCGATGGCGAACCCCAGGTGCAAGCCATGCTGATCGCGGATCGTGTTCTCCTCAAGCGAAACCGTCAGGGCATACCCATCGGCTGCCTTCGCATGCAGCAGGATCTGTTCAATCTGTGCTTCCGGCAGTGCCACAAGCAGGATCCCGTTCTTGCCGGCATTCGAGTGAAAAATATCCGCGAAGCTCGGCGCCAGCACGCAGCGAAAGCCGTACTGCCCAAGCGCCCACGCCGCATGCTCACGCGACGACCCGCACCCGAAGTTCTTGCCCGCCACCAGGATCTGCGAGCCGGTGTAGGCAGGGTTGTTCAGCACAAACCCGGGGTTCTTCCGCCAGTCGTAGAACAGGAAATCCTCATATCCCGTGCGCTCAACGCGCTTCAAAAACTGCTTCGGGATAATCTGGTCCGTATCCACGTTCGACAACTCGAGCGGTGTCACGATCGAGGTAAGAGTCCTGAATGGTTCCATTACGCCATCACCTCCGCCGCGCTCTCTGCCGTGCGATATTCCCACGTGCGGATATCCGTAAACCGCCCCATCACGGCTGCTGCCGCCGCCATCGCCGGGCTCACCAGGTGCGTCCGGCTGCCTGCGCCCTGCCGCCCTTCAAAGTTGCGGTTTGAGGTCGATGCACACCGTTCACCTGGCTGCAGAATATCCGGGTTCATCCCCAGGCACATCGAGCAGCCCGGCTCCCGCCAGTCGAATCCGGCTTGCCTGAAAATCCGGTCCAGTCCCTCGCGCTCCGCCTGTGCCTTCACCTGCTGCGACCCGGGCACTACCATTGCCCTTACGTTCGCATGCACACGGTAACCGCTGACTACTTTTGCCGCGGCGCGCAGGTCCTCGATCCGCGCATTCGTGCATGAGCCCAGGAAGACGCGGTCGATCGCGATCTCCTCGATCGGCGTGCCGGCCTGCAGCCCCATGTACGCGAGCGCCCGCTCCAGCCCATTGCGGTCTGCTTCCGTTGCGCCGAGCGAGGGATCAGGCACCGTCTCGGTGACCGAGACCACCATCCCCGGGCTCGTGCCCCACGTCACATAGGGCGCGAGCTCGTGCGCCGCAATCACCAGCTCCCGGTCGAACACCGCGCCCTCATCGGTCGGCAGCTTGCGCCACTCCTCCTTCGCGCGCTCCCACGCCGCACCCTTCGGCGCATATCGCCGGCCTTCCAGATAGGCAAACGTCGTCTCATCCGGCGCAATCATCCCGGCGCGCGCTCCGGCTTCGATGCTCATGTTGCAAACCGTCATCCGGCCTTCCATCGAGAGCCCGCGAATCGTGGATCCGGCATACTCAACAGCGCAGCCGGTCGCGCCGTCGGTCCCGATCCGCCCGATGATGCCCAGCACCACATCCTTCGCTGTCACGCCATGCGGCAGCTCGCCCTCAACCGAAATCCGGAACGTCTTAGGCCGCGACTGCGGCAGCGTCTGCGTCGCCAGCACGTGCTCCACCTCGCTCGTGCCGATGCCGAACGCAAGCGCGCCGAACGCTCCATGCGTCGAGGTGTGCGAATCGCCACACACAATCGTCATTCCAGGCTTGGTCGCGCCCAGCTCCGGCCCGATCATGTGAACAATGCCCTGGTCCACCGAGTTCACATCGAACAGCTCCACGCCGAACTCCGCGCAGTTCTCCCGCAAAGCCTCGATCTGCTTCGCCGCAATCGGGTCCTTGATGTGGATGCGATCTTTGTCGGTCGGCACGTTGTGATCGACCGTCGCCAGCGTTCGATCCGTTCGAGCAACTTTGCGCCTCGCGAGCCGCAGGCCTTCAAACGCCTGCGGCGAGGTCACTTCGTGCACCAACTGCAGGTCGACGTACAGGATCGCCGGCTCACCCGCAGGCTCCGCGACAATATGTTGTTCCCATACCTTCTCGAACAAAGTCTTCGGTGTGCTCATCCGTCACTCCTTACCACGTGTAAAAACCGCTTGCGCCCGCGTATGCCTGTTCGCGTGTGGCGAACGCCCGGCACTCGTTACCGCGTCGCTCCCGCAATGCGCGTCTGCTCGGTTGCGGAACGCAACCCAGCAATCAGCGCATCGTTCACAAGCGTGCCCATCTCCTGCGTACTTACCGTGGCTTCGCCGCCACGGGCCAGATCTTTCGTGCGCGCACCGCTCTCCAAAACGTTCCGTACTGCCTGCTCCACTGCGACCGCTTCACTCTCGAGGCCGGCCGAGTGCCGCAGCAGCATCGCGGCTGTCAAGATCGCGCCGATCGGGTTGGCAATTCCTTTGCCCGCAATATCCGGCGCCGACCCGTGCACCGGCTCGTACAGGTTAACTGTGCCGCCCACAGTGGCAGAAGGCAGCACCCCCAGCGAGCCCGTAATCACGCCCGCTTCATCCGAGAGAATGTCTCCAAACAGGTTCTCCGTCAGAATCACATCAAACCGCCGCGGAGTGTTCATCAGGTGCATCGCGCAGGCGTCCACAAACTCGTGGTCCACCGTCACGTCCGGGTAATCCTTCGCAATCTCGTTGACCGTCGCGCGCCACAGCTGAGATACCTCGAGCACATTCGCTTTATCGACCGAGGTCAGTCTGCCGCGCCGCTTGCGCGCCAGCTCAAAGGCCGCGCGCGCCACGCGCTCGATCTCACCGCGCGTGTAGCGCATCGTGTTCCACGCTTCGTCCTGTGACGAGCCGGCCGCCGCGCGCTTCCACTCCCGCGGCTGTCCGAAATACAATCCGCCCAGCAGCTCGCGCACAAACAGGATGTCGGCGCCTTCAATCACCTCGGCGCGCAACGGTGAGTTCGCCGCTAGCGCGGGGTGCGCGAACGCCGGGCGCAGGTTGGCAAAGCCGCCCAGCGCGGCGCGAATCGCCAGCAGCCCGGCCTCGGGCCGCTCGCCCGGCGGCAGCGCGTTGAACTTATTATGCCCGACCGCTCCCAGAAATACCGCATCGCTTGCAAGCGCCGCATCACGCGTCGCGGCAGGAAGAGGCGTCCCCTGCGCATCGATCGCCGCGCCGCCGATCAACGCGTCCTCAAACACAAACGCGTGCTCGCCATGGGCCGCCACGGTGCGCAGCACACGCACTGCCTGCTCCGTCACTTCCGGGCCAATCCCGTCGCCTGCCAGTACCAGAATCTTCAAGCGCATTGTTTCTCCTGCAAGCATTTTCACTCAAACCATGAAGGGACCGGCCATGTGCGCGTGGCTTTTCGCCTGGGAAAGCCACTGGAGCGAGAAGTCGGGCCTCTATGCCTGCCCCACCGTCGCTGTCGCGCCTGCCTGCGCCGCATGGGCTGCCAGGTTCACCAGGTCCTGGTCGTAGATCGATTTTTTTCTGTCCGCCAGTGCCGTGAACGCCGCGTAGGCCTCGTCCAGCTGGGCGGCCTCCAGCACAAACCCCAGCTCCGTCAGGCGCGCCCGCAGCGCCGCGCGGCCCGAGTGCTTGCCTAGCACCAGCTTGTTCGCCGGCTGCCCGACCGAGGCGGGCGTCATGATCTCGTACGTCAGCGGGTTCGCCAGCATCCCGTGCTGGTGGATGCCCGCTTCATGCGCAAACGCGTTTTCACCCACAATGGCCTTGTTCGGCGCGGGCCTGAAGGAGATCGTCTCGCCCAGCACCTGGCTCACCGGGTACAGCTTTTCAAGCACCACGTTGTTGCCCACGCGGTACCGGTCCGCCCGCACCTTCAGCGCCGCGGCAATCTCTTCAAGCGCGGCATTGCCCGCGCGCTCGCCGATGCCGTTAATCGTGCACTCCACCTGCCGCGCCCCACCCTCGATGCCGGCCAGCGTATTCGCTACCGCCAGGCCCAGGTCATCGTGGCAGTGCGTCGAGAGCACCACGCGCCCCTCGTGCTGCGTCCCCGCCAGCACGCACGCGTGCACCGCGCGGTACATCGCCGCGTAGTCCTCAGGCGTCGAGTAGCCCGTCGTGTCCGGCAGGTTAATTGTCGTCGCGCCCGCCTCGATCGCCACCCGGCTCATCGCGCACAGGTAGTCAATCTCCGTACGTGTCGCGTCTTCGGCTGAAAACTCAACGTCGTCCACATACGTCCGGGCCAGCGCGACCATTTCGCCCACCTGGGTCAGCGCGTGTTCCCGGCTCATCTTCAGCTTGAACTGCAGGTGAATGTCCGAGCTGGCCAGAAATGTATGAATCCGCGCCCGCTCCGCACCCTCGATGGATGCCGCTGCCCGTTCAATATCCTCGCGCCGGGCACGCGCCAGTGAAGCAATCACCGGCCGTCGCACCGCTCCCGCGATCTTCCGGATCGCCTGAAAATCACCCTCCGACGAGATGGCAAAGCCCGCCTCCAGAATGTCGACTCCCAGTGCTTCGAGCGCGTGCGCCATGCGCAGCTTCTCGGGCTCCGTCATGCTGCAGCCCGGCGACTGCTCCCCATCCCGCAGCGTCGTATCGAAAAACAGAACTTTGTCGTCAGCGTTCCTCATGCCATTTGCCTCGGGTCGTTCAATCTGTCACTTAGCATGGCCTTACGGTCGCGATAAGTCCAATTCATTAAAATACAGGAGATCATTAGATAAACTAATACGAAGCCGTTTGATAAGCCTGTGAGTGGGATAAGCTAATGGATCTGGCGCAGCTCGAAACTTTTCTCGCAATCCATCAGGAGCGCGGCTTCGCCCGCGCTGCTACCCGCCTGCACCGCACGCAGTCTGCGGTGAGCCAGGCCATGCGCAAGCTTGAAGATGAATTAGGCGAGCGCCTGTTTGAACGCGGAACCCGCGACGGTACGCTTACCGCCGCGGGTGAGGTGCTGCGCGGCTATGCTGACCGCCTGCTGCGCCTACGCGGCGAAGCGGCCAGCGCCGTTGGCGAGTTGCGTTCCCTAGAGCGCGGACGCCTCACCCTCGCCGCGAATGAGTACACCTCGCACCTGCTGCTTCCGGTGCTCGCCGCGTATCGGCAGAGCAGCCCGCAGATCGCCATCGTGGTGCAGCGCGCCTTGGCCAGCCGTATTCCCGAGCAGGTGCTCGAGCGGTCCGTTGAACTTGGCGTTCTTTCATTCCTGCCGCAGCACCCGGGTCTGGCCGCAACCGCGGTCTACCAGGATGAGGTTGCCCTGGTCGTCGACCCTTCGCACCCGCTCGCGTCCGCGGGTGCGGTCACAGTCCGGGATCTGGGCGCGCAGAACTTTATCGGCCATGCGGTCGCCTCACCCCTGCGTCGCGAAATCACCGAGCTGTTCGAACGCATGAAAACGCCGCTGCACATGGGCGTACAACTCCCCAGCCTGGAAGCCATCAAGCGATTTGTCGCGCTGGGCGCAGGCGTGGCCATCCTGCCCGGTCTTGCCGTCCTGCAGGAGCTTGCCCGCGGCGAACTGGTGCGCGTTCCGGTTCCTGAACTCGACTGGAAGCGCCGCCTCTGGATCGTCCAGCGCCGCCACGGCACACTTTCGCACGCTGGCATCGCGTTTCTCCGCAGTTTTCGTACTCTTGCCGCCGAGCAGGGAAGCAGTCGCGGCTTCATCTGGGAGCTGGAAAACTGAGGGCCGTTCGCTAGACTGCTCTCGAATGCGCTTCGCCGGGAACAGCCATGCTGCTTTGCCCCTGCGGGTGCACGGCTTGCCGCGGCTTCGCGTGGCTGAGGAGGAAGAAAACGATGAAAATGCCGATTGCCGCGAGCAGGCAGAGCAGCAAAAAACGGGTAACACGCGTTGCACTGAAGGCTGTGGACACAGGCTCACCGGGTTTTCAGCATTAGGATGCGTCCAGTCGCGCCTCCGCGCAGGTACAATTACGGTTGACCGGGGAAGAGGGTTAAACGCTTCGAGCGCCCGGAACTTGGCATAGCCCACAGGGCATCGCTGTGCGCGGACAAGATTCGGTTCCGCGGCGGCAAGAGGGTCAACACAAAGAATGAAGAAATGGATTCTGTTTCTGGCGTGCATGCCCCTGGTGGGTGTTACCGTCGCGCATGCGCAGGAGAGCCGGATGGACGCAAGCGTCAGCTACTCTGGGTTGATCTCTCCTACGGTCGTAGGCAACTCCGTTCATCAGTCCGCAACCATCGGCGACGTTGGACTCGTGGCCAGCTATCGCTACCTGCTCACCCCGCGCGGCGCAGCCGAAATCAACTATGGTTACAACCGCTACATTGCCGACTTTTCCGTTCCGAGCGTGGGCAACCCGCGCGTTCATACCCAATTCCAGGAATATTCGGCTGAGTATGTCTACAGCGCCTTCTCCTGGCACAATTTCTTTCCCTTCGCCGAGGGCGGGGTCGGCGGCTACTTCTTCGGCGTCGTCAACGACAACAAATCCAACTACGGCAACACTGTGTTCAAGAGCACGACGGCTATCGGTATTCCATACGGCGCCGGCGTCGTCTATGAGCTGAGTCCAAGCTTTGATATTCGCGCCGAATACCGCGGTATCGTCGTCAAGACGCCCGACTACGGCGCTTCGGAAAACATCACCAACACCGGTCGCTACGAGAACATCAACGACCCGGTCATCGGCGTCGCCTACCATTTCTAAGACAAGCGCTCAGTCAAAAAGCCCCGCATGCGGGGCTTTTTGACTGGTGCAGGGATAAGAATTGGAAGATGTCTGATCATCCGAGTCTGGCGGCCAGCACTGCGAGGTGGCACACGTTTCGGTAAATCCCGGTACTAATAAATACGGTATGAAATCCCGCCGCTGTATCCGCTGGGGGTCAGACCATTGCTGGGCATGTTGGGAAAACCGGGAGCGCTGGGGATGAAGTGGTATTCGTACTCACCCCGGAGCTTGAACCTTGCACTGAGCTGGTACTCGACTCCACCGCCCGGCGCCATGGCGAAGTAGGTTCCGTAGCCTTCTGCATTCGGATAATGGATCGTGTCAACTCCAAGCAGAAGCTTGGCATAGCCGGTGAAGCGGTGATAGCGATACGCATCCACAATCGGGCCAACGAGAAAGTTCTTCTGCGTCTGCCCATCCGGCTTGTTGACGTCCAGGAGACGAATCTCACCTTCGGCTCCGAAATACCTCGAAACCATGTAATCGCCGAAAAAACCATAGCCAATTAAACGACCGGCAATCGGATTGTAATCGGGTTTGAAATCCGAGCCTTCCACCCCCGCGTAGAGATGACGATCGGACCCGACGGCGTCAACGCTTACCTGTGCGCCCGCATGAACCGCCGGAATGAGTAGCGAAGAAGAAAGCAGAAGCAGAAGCGATCGTGTCGCGCGCATGCATGGTCTCCAGAAATTCCGAACCTGGCGAGTCTAGTTCCTCAGGACGCAGGTTCGGTATCCCCTGCGCCCCTCAGGCTGTGTATCACTGTGGTGCATCTGGAGCGTTGGCTGGTGCCTGTGCCGGTGCGGCAGCGCCGCCAGCGGCTGGAGCCTGTCCGGCATCACCCGGGGCAGCAGCTGGAGCAGCACTTGCCGGTGCGGCCTCAGCTGTCGGTGTCGGCGGCTGATAGTACTGCAGCCGCAGGTAAACCGGTGTTACTTCCAGCGGCAGCTTGTCACCGGCGTTGGTGATCAGCGGCTGCGGAGCGTTCAGCGCGATCTCCTTGTCATCCCAGGCATCCGTGCGGAGGTGGCTGCCGAGCGGTAGCGCAGCTTGCTGGTGGATGTCCTGGGGCTGCAGTTTTACCTGACCCTTGCCCAGCGCGTCGAGCCATGGAACCCCATTCGCCTGGATCAGCGAATCCCCGAGACGCGGCGACAGCAGGGAAGTCAGCTCCTTTTCGCGGTTCACCACCTCCGCAAAGAACAGACCGACACTCGCGGACTTGTCCTTGTACACTGAGTTGTTGAACAACTCGATTGCTTTCTTCGCGGCCGCGGTATTGTCCGCCACGGTGTGGTTCATGTTGATGCGCTCGAATGCCGACTCATCCGGAAACAGAAGCCGGTCGTTGAACGCGTACCGCGTGTCGATATGATGGCCAAGCACAATGTGCGCCAGCTCGAACGAAATCACCGCGGCCAGGTCTTCTTCATTCGGCAGCACATCCACAAGGCCCTTGCTCAGCAGGATCGTATTGCCAACCGCCAGCGATTCCAGCGGCTGAGTCAGCATGATGCGGCAGTGAATATCGCTCGGCAGCTGCAGATTGTTGCCGATAATGATGTTGTTCGTGACTGTCTCCAGCACCTTGTCGAACGCGCTCGGAGGCGCCAGCAGCCCGGCTTGCACCAGGCGGTCCAGCACGTTGTTCTCCGCCTGCGTCACAAACAGCCGCTGCGCCTGCAGCGGGCTTACGTCCTGCGAGTTCTGGCTCTGGTCCTGGGCGTTGTCGATCTCCATCGATGAATTATCGGAGTTGCTCTGCGGAAGCTTCAGCGAGTAGCCCCAGAAGTACGTCTGCGCCTTGAAGCCCTTCGCATGCGCGGCTGCCGCATGGTCCGACTCCTCGACGTAAATCACCGACGGCAGCCACTCGCCTTCCTGCAGGTTCGAGCGCCAGCTGTCGAAGTGGTAATAGCGGGTTTCAATATCGTTCGGATCGCTCGTGTCCGTGCCGTTGAACCGGACGATATTCCCGTCGCGGTCCTCCACCCAGATGCGCCCGAAGAAGCGTCCCTGACCGGCCTTCTTATTCGGCTTGACGTCGAACACCGCTGTCCGGACATTCCCGAGGAACTCGCGCCGGACAAACGTAAAGTCGTAGTGCTTGAAATCAAAGCCCACCGGGTCGATAAACATCATGTCCATAAAGCCGGTCGGCTTGTACGTCAGCTCAAATGCCTTGCTGAGTCCCGTGATGTAACCGAGCGAGCCGTGCAGCAGTCCCTGCTTGGTCGCGCGCTGATCGTACTCGTCGTTGGAGAAGGTCTTGCCGAAATCCACGCGGCCGATGAAGTACTGATCCGAAACCGGCACCTGAAACTCGACCGGATCCGGGCGCATGTTCTGGATGTAGGTCTGCACCACGGGCGTGTGCTGGGCAATCTGCTTGACGATGATCTTTTCCTGTGCCATCGCCTTGGTGATCAGAGCTCTCTGATCGGCATTCAACGGGACCATCTGGAGCGGCTTCGGCTTTTTTGCGAAGGCCGGAACGACGGCAAGCGAGACTCCCATAAATACGAGCCCCAGTTTTCGAGCAACCATTAGTGAACCCTCATCTGCCGGCCTGGACCGGTTTCGTCGTTCGTTAAAACGTCTCCCGCGCTGATTTGCGGAGAATCCAAAACTCAAGCAAGTTGGAAAACAATGTGAATCACTGAGACCTGGTCCACCGGTTTGCCGTCGCGTGTCGCCGGCTTGAACCGGATTCTCGACGCAGCAAGACGCGCCTGTTCGTCCAGGCCATGCCCCAGACCATTGATTACCCGAAGTATGTCAACCCGCCCATCTGCCGTAAACCTCACCTCCAGGGTCACATCCCCCTGGATGCGCGCTTCGCGAGCCTCCGCAGTGTACTGCGGAAGAGGCTTCGCCAGCACGACAATCGACGTGGTTACCGGCTCCTGTACGCGGGGTGCCCGCTCGCCGGCCGGCGGTGCGCCGGCGCCGAATCCTGTCGAGGCCACGGTCCCATGCCCTCCCGGGCTGCCGCCAGGCGCCGAGCCTGCGCCGAATCCAGTTGAGGCCACAGTTCCGCGTCCGCCCGGCATTCCAGCCGGCTGCGAGCCCGAGCCGAACCCTGTCGAGGCCACGACGCCACGGGCGCTGCCATTCGGCGATCCACTTGCCGCACCCGACCCGAATCCAGTCGAAGCTACCGCTCCCCGGTGTGCTGCCGCGCCTTGATTCGCATTGTTCGCTGCGCCAAACGCGCCCACGGTCGCCAGCTGCGAAGGCTTGTTGGCGTCGGTTGCGTGGGCACCGGTCGGCGCGCCGAAGCCTGCCGCCTGTGCGGCCGCTACCTTCGGCGCGACCGCAGCCGGGGCCTGCGCAGACTTGAAGGCTCCCAGAACCGGCCGGGGCGGCGTAACCACCGGCCGCGGGGCCGGCGCGGGCATTGCGGGCGCTTTAGCCGCTACCTTCATCGGCTCCGGCTTCGGCGGTTCGATGACCGGCTTCGGCGGCTGCGGGATGTTTGGCTCTACCTTCAGAATCGGCGGGTGAGGCATCCTGATCTTGGGCACCGGCGGCACGTACGGCTTCGGCGGCGGGGCCACATACACCAGCATCTCCTGCCGTTTCACATGCGCCTCGTGCACTTGCGTCGCCGTCAGGACCAGCACCAGCGCCACAATCGCAAGATTGATCCCGGCGGACACATAAAACGACGCCGACCTGCCCTTCTCTACAGGCAGCAAGCCGAAGTTTGCATGGTTCAAAACGTCTCGCTGTGTGTGAGGCTGAGCCGGGCCGGTCACATAGGCCGGCCGGCTCTGTTCACGTGTCTCTTCGCGGGTCGCGTCTGATGTCTGGGGCATAAATCCTATCCAGGCGGTCGCGGCGTGCCGCCGGGAGTCGCCATCGCTTTCCTGGGTACAGCGTGGGTATGCAGGTGGCGCATCCCCATTCCTTTACACTCTGCTCAACGCCCGTGCTTGCGTCCAGCAGTTTACCGGGTACACCTAGGGCGAGCCTGCACCGGTAAAGACCTGCACAAAAGCCAGGACAAGGTTGCCTGCCTGGGTACACAGCTAAAGAAGAGGAAGGCCTGCGGCTATTCTATCGGGCAGACTGCTGCTGCCGTCACCAGCAATTTTCTAATCTGGTTACCTTTGATGGCGAAATCGGGACGCTGGACCGAGATGCCTATCGAAATTACGCTGGTTTAGACGGACGAGCGGGCCATCCGTTGCTCACTCCGGAAAACCCTCCGCTCAGGCAGCGGACAGAAGGAAAAACATTTGAAGATACTGATCACGGGCGGGGCCGGGTATATCGGCGGCACAGTCGCGGAAAAGCTGCTCACCGAAGGCCATTCCGTCACCATCTTCGACAACCTCTGCCATGGACACCGCTCCATGCTTCCTGCCGGAGCTGCTTTTATTGAAGGCGAGCTCGCGGACCGCGCCCTGGTCGAGCAGACCCTCCGCGCCGGGAACTTTGACGGCGTCATGCACTTTGCCGCGCTCATTGAGGCCGGGCAAAGCATGGAAAAACCGGAGATTTACTTCCGCAACAATAGCGCCACCACCCTCACCCTGCTCGAGGCCATGCTCGCCGCCGGCTGCAAGCGCTTCGTCTTCTCCTCCACCGCGGCACTCTACGGCGAGCCCGAGTCGACCCCCATCCTCGAAACCGCGCCTCTCCGCCCCACCAACGCCTACGGCGAATCCAAGCTGCTGGTCGAGCAGATGCTTCGCTGGTTCCACCAGGTCCACGGCTTCTCCTACGCCAGCCTGCGCTTCTTCAATGTCGCGGGCGCCGTGCCCGGCCGCGGCGAAGCGCACGAGCCGGAGTCCCACCTCATTCCGCTGGTGCTCGATGTCGCCCTCGGCCGCCGTCCCTCCATCAAGATCTTCGGCCAGGACTATCCCACCCCCGACGGCACCGCTGTCCGCGACTATATTCACGTCAGCGACCTCTCGAGCGCCCACCAGCTCGCCATGGCAGCGCTGCTTGAACCGGGGGAGCCGAAGCGCCTTATCTATAACCTGGGTAACGGCGTCGGCTTCAGCGTACGCGAGGTGATCGAGTCGGTTCGCCGCGTCACCGGTCATCCTATTCCGGTGGTCGAGGAACCCCGCCGTCCCGGCGACCCGGCCGTGCTCATCGCGAGCTCGGAGAAGATCATCCGCGAACTCCACTGGCGCCCCGAGTACACCGACATGGACGGGATCGTCCGCAGCGCCTGGGACTGGCATCAGCAGCGGTATCAGCGCACCGGTTTTTAAGAGCGGACGCCTGTTCGGGCGTCCCTGCTCTCTCCATGCATCCCCACCGTCCGGTTCCGGACATAAGCGCCCGGTTCCGGACAATCTCGCCGCTCTCTTTTGACGCCGAATACAGGGATGCCCGACTCATCGCAGTTGTATCGCAGAGGAAAAGCAGTTCAAACAGCGCAACTGCAGATGCTTCCGCAACGAGCGAACCAATGGAAATCAACGTGCAAGGAGATGGAGCAGAAGTGTCCGCGGAGACCCCCATGCCCATTGCGTTTGCGACCCTCAGCCACGATCTGCTTTATAGCATCCGCAACCTGCGCAAGTCCCCCGGCTTCACTCTCACGGCCGTCCTCACCCTGGCGATCGGCATCGGCGCGGTCGCGTCTGTTTTCAGCGTGGTCGATTCGGTGTTGCTGCAACCTTTCGCTTTCCCGCAGCCCGACCGGCTGGTGATTTTGCGGGAGACCGGGGCGCTTATCAAAGATGGTCCCGGCCCCGACAACTATCAACAGGCTGCGAACTGGCAGGAGCACGCGAAGACGTTCGCGGGAGTGGCGATCTTCAATAGCCAGGATGTGAGCATTGCGACCGGTTCCGACCATCCCGAGATCCTGCCCAGCCTGCAGGTTTCGCCCGGCTTCTTCCACACGCTGGGCATTGCGCCGATGCTTGGGCGCAGCTTCGTCTCCGCCGATGCCGTGACAAATGGCGCACCGGTCGCCATCCTGAGCTGGAGCGCCTGGCAGCAGTTCTTCCATGGCGATCCTGCGGTGCTCGGGCGTACGCTGCACTCCGGCGGCGTTCCGCAGACGATTGTCGGGGTGCTTCCGCGCGGGTTTAACTTTCCCCGCCTAAGCGGGCTGGTTGGCACGCTGCCCGCCAACGATGTGGCGCCGTATGCGATCTTTACGCCGCTGGCAGCTGATGACGCCAGCGACGGGAACTACAACTACCTTGCCCTGGGCAGGCTGGGCGATGGCGTCTCCATCGCCCAGGCCACGGCGGAGCTGAACAGCCTGCAGGCGAATTATGCGCATGCCCATCACTTATCAGAGCAGCTCGGCGCCTGGGTCGAGCCGTTTCATCAGGAGGTCACCGGCGCATACAGCACGGCGCTCTGGGTGCTCTTGGCCTCGGTCGGCGCGGTGCTGCTGATCGGCTGCGCCAACCTGGCGAATCTCCAGCTCGCGCGCGCTGTCGGCCGCGAGCGTGAGTTGGCCGTACGCGCCGCGCTTGGCGCCAGCAAGGCGCGCATGCTCTGGACCATGCTTACCGAAAGCCTTGTCCTCGCCGTCTGCGGCGGAACGCTCGGCGTCCTGCTGGCATTTGCCGCCATCCCAGCGCTGGTGGCTGCCGCGCCCGCGAGCGTACCCCGCCTTGACCAGGCGCATATGAGCTGGCCGGTCCTTCTGCTCGCGATCGGTCTCTCAGTCCTCACCACGCTCATTGCCGGCCTGCTACCCGCGCTGCGGGCTCTCCGCGTCGACCCGCAGTCGGTTATCCAGTCCAACTCCTCGCGTACGTCCGGCACCCGTGAAGGCCGCACCGCCCGCAACCTGCTGGTGGGCGGCGAGGCCGCCTGCACCGTGGTTCTGCTGCTGGTCACCGGCCTGCTGCTGCGTAGCCTTTTGCATCTGCTGACCCAGAGTCGCGACTTTGACGCAGGCCACGTTACCCTCGCGCAGGTCGATCTGTATTCTCCCCAGTACGCGAAGAATGAGGACGCCGGCGCGCGCGCCGCATTCATCGATCAATCGCTCGCCGGTCTGCGGCGGATTCCTGGTGTGCAGGCGGCCGCGATGAGCAGTGAGCTGCCCCTGGCCGGCGAGACCTATATCAATCCCATCCTCCGGCCTGACTACCCGATCCCCTCGGCCCAGGCGCCGCATGCAAATATCCGCTGGGTCAGCCCCGGCTTTTTCGAGACGTTGCACATCCCTCTGCTGGAAGGGCGTACCCTCGAAGCCTCCGACCGAGACCACCCCACAAACGCACTCATCTCGCGGCAGACCGCGCGTGCCATCTGGCCCGCTCTCGATCCGATTGGCCGCACTTTCACGATGGCCGGGGATACGACATTCACCGTGGTTGGCGTGGTTGCAGACGCCCGCATCAACAGCCTGCACAGCATCGCCAACATGGTCTACTTTCCCTACTGGCAGAACCCACTCTGGCGCACCTACTTCCTAGTGCGCAGTACGCAGGACACGGCCTCGCTGGCTTCATCGATCCGCAGTGTTCTGTGGGGCATTGACCCGCAGATCCCCATCCCGGTACTCAAATCCATGGACGCACAGGTTGACGATTCCGTCGCCACCGCCCGCTTCGGCACGATTCTGCTGGCAGCCTTCGGCGGCGCAGCTCTCCTGCTCGCCTTCCTCGGTATCTACGGCGTCACGGCATATACCGTCTCCAGGCGTATCCCGGAGTTCGGCTTGCGCATGGCGCTCGGCTCGAGCCGAGCCGGGCTGATCCGCCTGGTCGTGCGCCAGTCCACCAGGCCGGTGCTGGCCGGCATCGGCGCGGGCCTCGCAATTTCGTTCCTGGTTACCCGCTCGATCGCGAGCCTGCTTTACGGCACCGGCGCTTTCAGCCCCGCCGTTGTCGCCGCGGCCATTCTCCTGCTCCTCGCCACGTCGCTGCTCGCAGCCCTGCTCCCCGGCCGCCGCGCCGCCGCTGCCGACCCGACCGAGGCCCTCCGCGCCCAATAGTGCCGGCCTCGCTCAGACCGGCGCAACCGCACCCGCACCCGCCGGCCGGATCAGCGTGTAAAAAGATGCGCGGCCCGCAAGGCGGTGTTGTACACACCCCATGCCGCAGGCACAATGACCACCAGCCATGCCAGCGCCACACGCAATGGAGAACTCTTCATCACTTCGTCCTGCATCCCAGCCCTTCTTTCCCTGTATTTAGTGAGCCCCGGCGCTCGGCGTAACCGGCTCGCCATCCTTCATCCAGAACCGCTCCGCTACCGGCCGCATCAGCAGCGTCAGCACCAGTCCAACTGCCAGCAGACCGGCCATGATGTGCAGCACGACTGGGTAAGCTGTGCGCAGAGGCGCGCCCGTGGCCTTGGCATGGTCCAGCAAGCCGTTCACAATCAGTGGCCCGACGATGCCCGCCGTTGACCAGGCCGTCAGCAGGCGCCCGTAGATCGCGCTCACCTCCGCGGTCCCGTACAGGTCTTTCAGAAATGCCGGCGCGGTCGAGAAGCCGCCGCCGTACATGCTGATCAGCACCCCGGCAGCCAGCACAAACAGTGGAATCGACCCCAGCGACGGCAGCATGAAGAACAACACTGCCCCGATCACGAAGAACGCCAGGAACGTGGCCTTGCGCCCGATCTTGTCTGAAAAGGTCGACCATACAAACCTGCCGCCCATGTTGAATAGCGACAGTATGCCGACGAACCCGCCTGCCGCCGCCGCCGTAACCTTCCCTGGAAAGAGGTTCTGGATCATCGGCGACGCCGACTCCAGGATGCCGATGCCCGCCGTCGTATTCAGCGCCAGCATCAGCCACATCAGCCAGAACTGCGGCGTCCGCATCGCCGAGCCCACAGACACATTGTGCGAGCTGATCAGCGCGTTCAGGTTCGCCTTGGGCGTCCAGCCTGCCGGTTTCCAGCCCGGCGCAGGCACCCGGATCGTGAACACCCCGTAAAGCATGAACAGGAAATAGAGCACGCCCATTGTGATCCAGGTCGCCGCGATCCTGTGCGCGCCGCTGCCGGCATAGTGCGCCATCAGGTCTGTGCCCAGCGGTGAGCCGATCATCGCGCCCCCGCCAAATCCCATGATTGCCAACCCCGTCGCCAAGCCCGGCCGGTCCGGGAACCAGCGAATCAGCGTCGCGACAGGAGAAATATAGCCCAGCCCCAGCCCCACGCCGCCGATCACTCCATAGCCCAGGTACACCAGCAGCAGTGAGTGCAGCTGCACCCCGATCGCCGACACCACGAAGCCCAGCCCGAAGCAGACTGCGGCTACAAACAGCACCCGGCGAGGCCCCGCGCGTTCCAGCCAGT
>CAXTMY010000002.1:94423-106920 GCA_964245565.1 uncultured Acidobacteriaceae bacterium
GCCACCGGTTATACCCGGGCCGCGCGACAGAGCGCTGCCGGTCCAGAAATGAAAGTGAACTCATCTGCCTTTCGCCTTCTTTCCTGTCGGCCCTGACGCTTTTCTTGGGTGGGCCGCGCAGCCAGTCTCCAACTCTAAACCACGCGGGTGAGGACTCATTGAAACGCTACGGCCTTTCACAGATGCACCGGTGCTGTCGGCCGGAACGAGGCCGCGCCCTTGCCTGCGGCATGCGCCCCCCGTTACTGTGAAGTTTCGCTGTCCCTGCATCGCGGGGCCGGCGTGACCCATACGCGAAAGGTTCTCCGGCTGGCATGGCTTCTCCGAACCTCACCTCAACCCTGCGCGAGACCCGTCTCTTTCCCCCGCCCGCAGAGTTCGCCGCCCACGCCCACATCCCCAGCCTCGAAACCTATCGCGCCCTTTACCAGCACTCCGTCGAGCAGCCCGAAGCCTTTTGGGCCGGCATCGCGCGCGAACTCCACTGGTTCAAACAGCCAACGCAGATCCTTACCGGCGAAGGCGCCGAAGCCCGGTGGTTTGAGGATGGAACGCTCAACATGAGCGATAACTGCCTCGACCGCCACGTGGCGTCGGGTCTCGGCGACAAGACTGCCCTTATCTGGGAAGGCGAACCCGGCGAAGTCCGGTCGTTTACCTTCGCCGAGCTCCTCGCCCAGGTCGAGCGCTGCGCCGCCATGCTCCGCTCTCTCGGTGTGCAAAAGGGTGATCGCGTGGCCATCTACATGGGCATGACGCCTGAAGTTGCGGTCGCCATGCTCGCCTGTACCCGCATCGGCGCGGTCCACTCCGTGATCTTCGCCGGTTTTGCCCCGCAGGCGGTAGCCGACCGTATTCTCGACTCCGACTGCCGCGTCGTCCTCACCCAGGACGGGACCTATCGCCGCGGCGCGGAAATCAAGCTCAAGCCATGCGTCGACGAAGCTCTCAAGCAGTGCCCCGCCGTGCATAGCGTTCTCGTGCTCGCCCGCACCGGCTCACTGGTACCCATGCAGGCCGGCCGCGACCGTTGGTGGCACGAAGCCATGGCTGCCGCACCGGCCCACTGCCCGCCCGAGCAGCTCAATGCCGAAGACCCGCTTTTCATCCTTTACACCTCCGGCACGACCGGCAAGCCCAAGGGCCTGGTGCACACAAACGGCGGCTACGCGGTACAGGCCTACCTCACCACCAGGCTCGTCTTCGACCTGCACCCGGAGGATGTCTTCTGGTGCACCGCCGACGTCGGCTGGATCACCGGTCACTCTTACGTTCTCTACGGCGCTCTGCTCAACGGTGTCACTACGCTGCTCTACGAAGGCGCACCGAACACCCCGGACCCCGGCCGCTTCTGGCAGGTCATCGACCGCCACCGGATTACTGCCTTCTACACTGCGCCGACCGCCATCCGCGCGTTTATGAAGTGGGGCGAGCAGCACCCGCGCGCCGCATCGCTTCGCAGTCTCCGCGTCCTCGGCACCGTCGGCGAACCCATCAACCCCGAAGCCTGGATGTGGTACCACAACGAAATCGGTCATGGCCGCTGCCCCATCGTCGATACCTGGTGGCAGACCGAAACCGGCACGCACATGCTCGCGCCGCTCCCCGGCGCTATCCCGACCAAACCCGGCTCTGCCACGGTCCCGTTCTTCGGTATTGTGCCCGACATCGTTACAAAATCCGGTGAGCCCGTCCCCACCGGTCACGGCGGCCTGCTCGTGATCCGCAAACCATGGCCGTCCATGGCGCGCACCATCTGGGGCGACCGTGAGCGGTATCTGAAGACCTACTGGTCTGAAGTTCCCGGCTGCTACTTCTCCGGCGACGGCGCGCGCAGAGACGAGGACGGCTACTACTGGCTCATGGGCCGCGTGGACGATGTCATCAATGTCAGCGGCCATCGCCTCGGCACCATGGAGGTTGAGTCCGCGCTCGTCGCGCACAAAGCCGTCTCTGAAGCCGCCGCCGTCGGCAAGTCGCACGAGATGAAGGGCCAGGCCATCTCCGTCTTTGTCACTCTTGAAAGCGGCCGCCATCCCAGCCCCGAGCTGCGCGAAGAACTCCGCGCCTGGGTCGCGAAAGAGATCGGCTCGCTTGCCCGCCCGGACGACGTCCGCTTTGTCGAAGCTCTGCCCAAAACCCGCTCCGGCAAAATTATGCGCCGCCTTCTCCGCGAGCTCGCCGAACATGGCGAGATTAAAGGTGACACCTCCACGCTGGAAGACTTCGCCGGGCTCGCGAAGCTGCGGGAGGAAGACGAGTAGCGACCGCAATCTTGCTCAAGCGCTCTGCACACCGCTCTTGAGCCCTCAGCTATAATCACGCCGAAGGAAGAGATCATGAACGACACGCAGTTTTACTTCGCTCTCGGCGTACCGTTTTTCACTCTGCTCCTGATGTTCATCGCTACAATTTCTTTAAATCGTTCGGCTATTAACGATTTGCGTTCTGACATGCGCGCGGGATTTTCGGACCTGGGTGCGCGCATGAACCGCATTGAGAAAAGGCTCGACGTCATCGACACTGAAATTCGAATCAATCACGATCACCGTCTCGCGGTTCTCGAAGCCCACGTCCTCGGACGGGTAAGTTAGTCCCGCACGAACAACAATGGCCGACTCCAACCAGCTCCGCGTCCCCGACGCAGCCCGCAACGACCGCAAATCATTCGAGCTCCTCCGCGTCTGGATCGCGAACCAGGAGCAGCACATAAGCCTCCGCGCCGGCATCTGGGATGATCCCGTTGCCTGGGGCATGATGCTTGCCGATCTGGCCGGCCACATCGCCGACTCCTTTGAGCAGGGCGCAGGCCTTGACCGTTCGGAAGCTCTTGATCGCATCCGCGAAGGCTTTGAAGCTGAACTCGAATCGCCCGGCGGCGAGATCTCCGGCACACTCATCTGAACGGGGCTCCGCGCGCCCGCATTCTTGTCGCAAGCGAACCACTGCAGGGATTAACCCCCGCCGGCAACCCACCGCGGCAGCAGCTTCGTCAACTGTTTCTGCCGGTAGTGGAACAAGGCCCGCATCTGCAGCGCGCCGCCCAGCACGTTTGCCACATCCCCCAGCGGCCCCAGGGGAAACGCATACGTCACGGCATCTTTCACCAGGGTTCCCTGAACGCCGGCCCTTGCCTCCCTCCGAACATGGTGACAATGCCGCCAGTAAGCAAACGGGCCGCTCAGCTGTTCATCGCAAAAGTGGTCATCCCACGCGAACTCGGTAATCCGCGCGTCCCAGCGCATGCGCACCGGCAAAAACGGAAACGCGCGAAAGCTGATCAACATACGCGATCCCACCCCCGCCGCCTGGCCTGGCACTCGCGGCTCCGGCGGCTCCGGCGGTGCCGTAAGCGTGCGCCGATCAATCCGCGCCGCCTGCCATTCCGGCATCAGCGGCGGCAAGTTGTCGGGGTCCGCAAAAAAGTCGAATACATCGCGCAACGGGTAGGGAACCCACTGCTCAAACTCAAGGTGATGCCGCATGCTGTCTACGATGCTGTAAGCAAAAGGGTGAGCGCCCTGGTTGAGGCGCTCACCCCTGTCCTGCTGTGCCTTTGCCCTGGCGGCCCGTTAGTTCGGCATCAGCACGGAGTCCACAACCTGGATCACGCCGTTCGACTGGATTACATTCGGAATCGTGATCGTCGATGTGCCGCCCTTCTGGTCCGTCAGCACGATCTTGCCATCCTGCTCACTGGCAGTCAGCGTCTCTCCCTGCACAGTCTTCAGTTCGGCTTTTCCGTCACCCTTTTTGATCATTTTTTTAATGTCTTTGGTCGTCAGCTTACCAGGAACAACATGATAGGTCAGAATCTTGACCAGCATGTCCTTGTTCTCCGGCTTCAGCAGCGTGTCCACCGTTCCGCTCGGCAGTTTGTCAAACGCCTCGTTCGTCGGCGCGAACACCGTAAACGGTCCCGGACCTTCCAGCGTATCCACCAGGCCGGCAGCCTTAACCGCGGCGACCAGGGTCGTGTGGTCCTTTGAATTTACCGCGTTCTCGACGATATTCTTCGTCGGGTACATGGCCGCTCCACCGACCACCGGATCCTTCTCTGCCTGTGCTACAACTGCGGAGAAACCCATGGCAAGTGTCAGTGTCGTTGCGAGAACCAGATTGCTCTTCATTGTTTCTGCCTTTCAGGTAGGCCTTTCATCAGCGCCCAGCCTGCGTAAGTGTGGAGTGCTCTTGTCATTCAGGTTCAACCATTTCCTGTTGGACCAGTTCATCTGGAAAACGCCGGCATCGCCCGCGCGGATTCATTCAGTTTCGATCTGCGACGGCAGTTACCATAATGCAGGTTCCTCCGGGCAGTTCCTGTCCGGGCCGCCTCCGGGTTTCAGCATCCCACGGTTATCCTGTGAATGGACCGGCTGTCCCGGCGGTGTGCTGATATTGCAGACAGACCTTCAAACCCGTCGACTTTCCGGGACCAATCGATGGCTCATTCTGATCGGGGCCGGCAAGCTCCTCAAAGCACTTTTCTTTATCGCACTCGGCTTCGGCGCACTTCGTCTCCTCCATAAAGACCTGGTTGCGGTTGTGACCCAATGGGTTAGCGACATGCGATTTGACCCGGACAGTCGCTTCGTCAGCTTCATTCTCGACAAGGTGGCGCTTATCAGCCCGCATCGGCTCCGACAAATCTCCATCGGCATCTTCTTTCTAGCCTCTCTCGACCTGCTTGAAGGCACCGGCCTCGTTCTCGGCAAGGCCTGGGCTGAGTACCTGACCCTCATCGTCACCTCGTCGTTCCTGCCCTGGGAGCTGTTCGAGATTCTTCGCCGACCGACCTGGCCGAAAGGCATCTTCTGCCTGTTTAACGTTGCCGTGGTCTGGTATCTCGCAGCGTACCTGCAACGCAGGCTGCGCGAGCGCGATGCTTCCCGCGTCTACACTCCCCAGGCTCTTCATTGAGACCGGATGTGCATTTGGCTTTCTGTATCCACAATGGCCATTCGTTTCTTTCCCTCCTTTTGCACAGCCTATCCACGGATTTCCCTCAGAGGTAACGGGATTTAAGTAACGTTCTTGCGAATTTGCCTAGGCGTGGGAGGGTTGCTTCGGTAGTCTGTGGTCGGAAGTGGAGAAAAGTGGAGGAAAGGGGTTGCGTTCCTCGTGAATCGAAGCGCAGAATCACACCGGTCACTGATTCAGCCGATGAAATGAGATGTCATGTTCCGCGGAAATCATCCAGCGCGTGTTGATGAGAAGGGACGGCTCAAGCTGCCGGCCGACTTCAAGCGCCTGATGGACGAGAAGTATCCGAACGAGCAGGGCATCACGTTTTACATCACCAGCAAGGACGGCAACGTCGCGGAGATTCATCCGCTGCCGGAGTGGGAGAAGTTCGAAGAGAAGCTGGCCGGGATTCCGAACTTCAACCCGGCGAAGAAAAAACTGCTGGACCGTCTGAACTATTTCGGCCAGACGGCAAGGATGGACGACCAGGGCCGCGTCCTTCTGCCGCAGATTCTGCGGGAGCGCGCGAGGCTCGCAGGCGATGTCGTGGTCTTCGGGGTCCAGACCTACCTCGAAGTCGCCAACCACGAAAGCTTCCGCCAGAACATGGAAGCCAATCCGCTGACCGAGGAAGACCAGCAGGCGCTGGCAGGGTTTGGGCTGTAAGAACTTGCTTGGAGAGGCTCCGAGGGGCCGGGCAGATGCAGACGCAGGGTGAGCGGCATGTGCCAGTTCTTTTAGAAACAGCGATCGAGTACCTGGCAGTACGCCGGGGCGGCAGGTATGTCGACTGCACCCTCGGCTTTGCCGGCCACGCAGCCGCGATTGCGCGATTGCTCGGGCCGGAGGGACACCTGATCGGTTGCGATCGGGACCCGGAAGCGCTGGAGTTGGCGCGGGGAAGGCTGGAGGCGCTGGGGGCCGAGCTGGGGGAAGCCATGCCCGGCTACACGCTGCACCACGCGGAGTTCAGCCGGATTGCGGACTTTGTCGCACCCGGCACAGCCGATGGAATCCTGGCCGATTTCGGGACCAGTTCCATGCACCTGGACCAGGCGCACCGGGGTTTTAGTTTTCAGGCGGACGGCCCTCTGGATATGCGGATGAACCCGCGGGAGGGCATAACTGCCGAACAAGTGGTAAATCAGGCGGACGAAAACGATCTCGCCAACCTGATTTACGAACTCGGAGAGGAAAGGAGGTCGCGGAGAATCGCCAGAGCCATTGTGAGGGCTCGGCCAATACACACCACGGCGCAGTTAGCCCAGGTGGTAAAGGCCGCAGCCCCAGCAATGAAGGGCGACAGGATTCATCCGGCGACGCGTACCTTTCAGGCTCTCCGAATTCACGTGAATGCCGAGCTGGACGAGATCAGGGCGCTGCTCGAAGGCGCGCCGCGACTGTTGAAGCCGAAGGGACGGCTGGTCGTGATCTCGTTCCACTCGCTCGAAGACCGGCTCGCGAAGGATGCGCTTCGCGAAGGACGAGAAGCCGGAGTGTACGAGGTGTTGACGAGGAAGCCTGCAACGGCAGTAGAAGAAGAGATCGAACGGAACCCGCGCAGCCGCAGCGCGAAACTGCGGGCCGCGGAAAGGATTGCAACGACGCCGGAGAGCAAGCGGCGGCGATAAAGGATCGGGCCAGGTTGTCCTGCCGAATACAAGGCGAAAGACAAACCCACGTACCACCCCCCACGCACCACCACCTTCCACTTACAGCGGCCTGGCCCGGTCGCAGGGAAGATGAGCTCGGAACAGAAAGATCTGCTTTACAGGCGAGGATGGAGTATGGCGACACAGGCATTGTCAGAGATGTTCGGGATCGCACGGGAAACCGGCAGCGCAGCAGCCGGCCACGGGGCGCAGCACGCACGCTGGATGGCGGAGCAGCGCGCCCGCCGCGGTCCGACGCCGGAGATTTTCTTTACCCGGCGCATGGATAACTCGCGCCTGGTGAAAGCGCAGTGCCCGGTGCGTCGGCGCGAGATGCGCTCCTTTGCGGGCGCCATGGCCATGCTGTTCGCGCTGGTGATGTTCTACGGCTGGCAGCACTATCTCTCGATCCAGTCCGGCTACCGGGTCGAGACAGAGAAGCAGCAGGTGGCCCAGCTGCAGGAGCAGAACCGGGAGCTTCGCCTGAGCGAGGCCCAGTTGAGCGACCCGGGCAGGATTGACCGCCTCGCGCGCGGCATGGGTCTCGAGCAGCCCGCGCCGGGCCAGGTCGTGCAGCCGGACGCGCTGTCTGAACCGGGTTCGCCGACGATGGCCGAGGCGCGGCCGTTTCGTTTGGGGCGGTAAGAGGGACCCACATCTCAAAGGCGAGATGTGGGGCACCCGCACTCGTACTCGTAGATGAGCGCGGCCAATTTAAAGGCGAGATGGATGCGCCTGGCTGTGCGTGGGGCGAAAGCGCATGGTTGGGAGAAAGGTTTCGCTGGCGCAGGGTTCGGGGTTTTTGCCTAAGATGGGCGCGGCAGATCCGGTCGTGGCAGCAGGTGCGGAATGCGGGTGTGAAAAGGGTGTTTTTGTGACACGTTTTGCGCCATTTTTGCGCAGTTTCGGCGCAATTGCATTGCTGCAAAAGTGAGGCATTTCAGAAGATGGGCTTTCGTGTGCCAGGCAAAGAATAACTTCCGTACCGAATCGAGGCGCCGGGCGAAAACCGAAGTGCTTGACAAAAGGCCGGCTCAGGATAGGTTGGATGTAGCCAAGGCCTAGAAACTGCGGGGAGGTATTCTAAAACTACTCAGTCACGCCAAGGAGATGGTACGCCAGACCGCAAGGGCACTATGGACGCAAAGGCCGGAAATCCAATCTCCAAATCGGGAGTAGTTCCGTTCAAGTCGACGAAACCAGCAAACCTGTCGCGCCCCCAGAACATTAAGGTTCCTCCACGGCCTCCGGCAAAGGGTTGAGCCGAGTGCCTGAAAAATGGAAGCGCTTGGAATCTTGCTGTTGCTTATACCAGGCTTTGTCTGTGCGCTTCTGCTAGAGCGTGTTTCACAAACACCTGCGCAGGATAATCCATAGGCAAGTGAGATAGAAGAAGGCTCGATAGGTAAGGAGGAGGTGCTCATGGCGAACGGTAAGCCTTTGGAACTGTCCGAGCCATGGGTTGGTAGGCTCGACGTTCCAACGTCGTTTGTAACGTCTGAGCTTCCTACCGTCTTCGTGCTTTCTCTTCCTGCGGTTCTTGCGGTAGGAAACGATAAGGTCGATGCCTCGCTTTTTCAGCCGTTCTCTCAGCGGATCGGAGTCGTAGGCGCGGTCTGCGACGATGCGTTTCGGCTTCGTTCGCGGCCGGCCTTTGGGGCGGGGGACTTTGATCTCGGCGAGCGTGGCTTCCGCAAGCGTAACTTCTCCCGGAGAGGCACTTTCGAGCCGAACTCCCAGCGGAAGACCGCTACCGTCGACCAGTACCATCCACTTCGTGCCCTTGCCACGCTTGGTTTTACCGACTGCGGAGCCCCTCTTTTCGCCGGAGCGAAGCTGCCGTCCAGGAACGTCTCCTCCCAATTCAGCAGGCCTTCGCCGTCCAGCGTCCCCAGCAGCGCTCGCCACGCATCAAGCCATACATCCTGCTCCTCCCACTGCTTCAACCGCCGCCAGCAGGTCGCCGGAGACGGATACTTGTCGGGCAAACACCGCCACGCCGCGCCGGTCTGCAGCACCCACAGGATGCCCTCCAAACAGGCCCGGTTCGAAGCCCATGGACGGCCCCGCTTGTCCCCGCGACGCCTCGGTTCCGGCAGCAGCGGCTCGATCAGCTTGCACTGTGCATCGGTCAACAACTCGAATCGCTTCTTGCTCATGCAAGAAGAAAATCAGACCACCAGCCTCACGCAGAAGTCTTAGCTTGAGGCCGAACCTATTTATGAAACACGCTCTAGTAAAATCTGCACAAGCATTGCGGCCGCATCGTTTCGTCTGGAGAACTTATGGGATTTCGTTTTCGCAGGAGTATTTCTGTGTTGCCCGGAATCCGGATGAATTTAAGTCGCCGTGGTGTTTCCTCCTTCACCGTGGGACGACGTGGCTCCAGCATCAATGTGGGGAAACGAGGCGCTTTTCTTAATCTTGGTCTTCCAGGAAGCGGCGTTTCCTACCCTCAGAGATTGTCTCTTCCTAAGCTCATTGCCCCTTGGAGGCGTGAGATCCTACGCGAGCCTTTTGACGCAAAGTGCCGCAAGACGGCTTTCGACGAAATCACCAATCGCTCTGAATTTGATGCTCCCGCCTTTATTTGCCCGCAATGCAGTCAGCCTATTTCCGCTGCAAACCACTTCTGCGGAGAGTGCGGCTTTGCGGTTACTGCTCACGAGATTGTCCGCGCTTTCTACGGAAATGATAAACGAGTAGATCGCAAGAGCTGGGACTTCGCTATTTGTGGCGGTGTTACTGTGTTTCTAGCAGCATTGAGTTTAATTGTGCTGTTAGCGATGCTGGCAGCACAATCCAAGTCCCTCGCCAGCAGGTCGGATAGTGTTTCTCCTGCTCCTCCTGTTTCTCCCATGTTCGGAGAAGGAAGATCAGCTCCGAGCACAGCGCATGCTAAGGCTCTAACGGGCGGCTCGGTCGCTCTTGCTTCGGCTATCCAGGCAGATGAGTATTCTGTCCAAAAAACGGGGGATGATGTTTCATTGAGCGTGAGGATAGTGCCCGTTTTTGGGTCGGCTAGCGAAGCTACGTCTATTGGTTCAGGGCCGATGTCGCAGGAGACTAATGCACAGTACTACGACCTGGTAAAAGGGCGCCTCTCTGCCGTGTCGATCAGCAAAGAAGTGGGCTCTGGTGGTGAACAAAGTTCGGGAGCTTTGGTGCGCTTCATGATTTTGTCTAACGGGTTTCTCCAGAACTCTCATATCGCCCAGACAAGTGGGTCATTGGCTTTGGATCAGGAATGTTTAAGGCGCCTTCAACTGATAGACAAGTTCCCGCAGCTTCCGGCAGGAATTGAGAAGCTGTTCGTCTCATTCAACTGCAATAGCGCAGGTCAATCGGACCTGACGAACTTAGACGCGAGCCAGCCCTAGTCCCTAGTCATGAAGCCGTTCTCTTTTGCTCAAACGCCGCGTGGCTCTTCGAAGATCGCGACACCCATGCGCCGGGTGCGGGTGTTCTGGATTGTTGCCATTTTTGTTTGCTGGGCGGTGCTGATTGCGGGACGGCTGTTCTGGCTGCAGGTGATTCGGCATGGGGAGTGGGAGGCGCGGGCGGCGCAGCAGCAGCAGCGCACCTTCCAGGTGGCGCCGCGGCGCGGCATCCTGTACGACCGCGACCTCCACGAGCTGGCGATGACGGTCTCGGTCGACTCGATTTACGCGGTGCCGGGCGAGATCCCGGAGGAGCGCCGCGCGGCTGTCGCGGAGGCGCTGGCCCAGATTCTGCACACCGATCCGGCGGACAGCTTCACCGCGCCGGCGGCCATTCTGAAGCGGATCAACGGTTCGCGCTACTTTACCTGGATCGCGCGGAAGCAGGACCCGCAGGTGATCGCCGCAGTGCGCAAGCTGATCAAGACGCAGGGACTGAAGGGCGTGTATTTCCAGAAGGAGTTCAAGCGCTTTTACCCGGAAAACGACATTGCCGCGCAGGTGCTGGGCTACGTGGGCACGGACGAGAACGGACTGGGCGGGATCGAGCAGAAGTTCGACCACCAGCTGCACGGCGAGCCGGGGCGCATGCTGACGGCGCTCGATGCGCGACGGCATGTGCTGGCCTCAAGCGAGCGCGACCCGGAGCCGGGGCGGAACATGGTGCTGACGCTGGACGCGAATATCCAATTTATGGCGGAGCGGGCGCTGGACCACGCGATGGAGCGGGTGAAGCCGCTGAACGGAACGGTGGTGGTGCAGGACCCGCACACCGGGCAGATCCTGGCGCTGGCGATCCGGCCGACGTTCGACCCGAACGACTTTAAGCACACCTCGCCGGAGCTGCTGCGGGACCACGCGGTGAGCGATGTGTATGAGCCGGGGTCGACGTTCAAGCTGGTGACGTACTCGGCGGCGCTCGATACGCATGTGACGACGCCGAACCAGATGATCGACTGCGAGGGCGGCAAGATCATGGTCGCCGGGCGGCTGGTGCATGACGACCACTATAACGGCGTGATGACGGTGGAGCAGGCGCTGGCGGTGTCGAGCGACGTGGCCGCGATCAAGCTGGCGGAACGGATGGGCAAGGACGAGTTCTACAGCTACATCCATGCGTTCGGGTTCGGGCAGCGCACGGGGCTGGAGGTGCCGGGTGAGACGCGGGGGCTGTTGAAGAAGCCGGAACGCTGGCAGCCGACGACGATCGGCTCGATCCCGATGGGGCAGGAGGTCGGGGTGACGCCGATCCAGCTGGTGACGATGGCCTCGACGATCGCGAATGGAGGCACGTATCTGCCGCCGCACCTGGTGCTGGAGTCGACGGACAAGGTGCGGGGCAATCCGGGGCTGGAAGCAGAGCCGTTCCACGTGGGCCACGGGGTGCCCGATCCGCTGCCGCCGGGGGCGCACCGGGTGATTACCCCGATGACTTCAGCCCTGATGCGCAAGCTGATGGAGAATGTCGTGGTGAACGGCACGGCCAAGGGGTTTGTGAACCTGAACGGATACAGCGCCGCGGGCAAGACGGGGACGGCGCAGAAGATCGATGTGCGGACGCACACGTACTCGAAGACAAAGTATGTGGCGAGCTTTGTGGGATTTGCGCCGGTGAACGACCCGGCGGTGACGATCGCGGTGGTGATCGATTCGCCGACGGGGGGCTCGCACTATGGAAACGCGGTGAGCGGGCCGGTGTTCCAGGAGCTGGCGCAGGAAATCCTGGAGTACCTGGGGGTTCCGCACGACGAGCCGGTGAAGACGGCAGCCGAGATGAAGGAGACGGCGAAGGCGGCGGAGCCGGAAGGCTCGGCCACCTCGACAGAAGCTGGGGATTTGACCGCGTTGTTCGCGGATGTGAACGAGCTGCCGGCGGACGACCCGCTGCGGAACCCGGCCCCGGCGGAGATGCCGAGCGCGGGAGAGCCGGTCAGCACGGCGGAAGAGGCTGCAGGCGCGGGGGTGCCGGCGGGCACGGTCGCGGCGGCAGGCGGGCCGCCGAAGCCGCCAACGGCGGGTGCCGCTGCTGGGGGGCGTGCGTTGAAGGCAGACGAGGGTTTGCCGGCCGCGGCACCGGTTGGGCCGGGCGGCAGTGTGCGGGTTGCGGCTGGACGGGATGTGGCGGTGCCTGATTTTGCCGGGGCAACGGTGCGCGCGGCGACGGAGCGGGCCGGTGCGGCCGGGCTGGGGCTGCAGGTGATCGGGAGCGGGCTGGCGCGGGCGCAGGCGCCGGCGCCGGGAGCCAGGGTGGCGGCGGGTACGGAGATCGTGGTGCGGTTTTCGCGGTAGAGCTAGCGGGGCATGTTCACTCCTGGTGGAGAGCGCTGAGTGCACGCTCCAGTGACTTTTCCCGACGGAAAAGTCACGCGCCTGTTTGCGGGTCTCTCTCAGTGTGGAGTGGGAAATGCCTTAAGGCCGGCTGTGGCTGCCGAGCAGGTGG
>CAXTMY010000002.1:106930-108342 GCA_964245565.1 uncultured Acidobacteriaceae bacterium
AGCAGGTGGGCGACGCCGTCGACGCTGGCGCGGGCCCAGGCGGTGTTCGAGGCCCAACCGAGGAGCAGGACGATGAGGCTGCAACCGACCATGACCCACCAGATGGCGTGGGTTGCGGAGGTGAAGTCGTAGCCGTGGGTGCGGGTTGCGCCGACGACGGTGCCGGCGATGGCGACGCCGAGCGCCGCGCCGACCTGGCGGCTGGTGGAGGCGATGGCGGCGGCGACGCCGGCCTGCGACAGAGGCATGCCGGCGACGGCGCTGTTGGCGATGGCCGGGTTGACCATGCCGAGGCCGACGCCGAACAGGGCGTAGACCAGCAGCAGCAGGGCGATGGGCGTATGGAGGCCGAGGCGGGTGAGGATGAGCGTGCTGAGCAGGAAGCCGGCGCCTGCGGCGAGAAGCGAGGGCCGCGTGCCGAGGCTGCCGACGAGCCGGCCGGAAAGCGGCGCGCAAATGATCATCATGAACGCGAGTGGCAGGGTGCAGAGCCCGGTGTGGAAGGCCGACAAGCCGCGTACCTGCTGGAGGTACAGGGCGTTGAGAAACAGAAAGCCGGCGAAGGAGGCGAAGGAGCAGACGGCCAGCACGGTGGCGGTGCTGAAGGGCACGCTGCGGAAGAAGCGCAGGTCGAGCAGCGGCTCCGGGCAGCGCTTTTCGTGCAGGAGGAAGGCAGCCAGCGCGAGGGCCGAGACGAGGAACAGGGCGGGGATGCGCGGGGCGCTCCAGCCGGTGTGTGGACCTTCAATGACGGCATAGGTGAGGGCTGCGAGGGTGAGGAATAAGAGGAGCTGGCCGAGCGGGTCGAAGGCGCGGGCCCGCGCCGCCTTTGATTCAGGCACGTAGAGGGCGGTGAGCGCGACGGCCAGAAGGCTGAGCGGCAGGTTGATCCAGAAGATGGAGCGCCAGCCGACGGCCTGGGTGAGGGCGCCGCCGATGACCGGGCCCACGGCGAAGGAGAGCCCCGCGACCGCTCCCCAGATGCCGATGGCGCGGGCGCGGCCGCGCGGTTCGCTGAAGGCGTTGGCAATGATGGAGAGGGCGACGGGATTGAGCATGCACGCGCCGAGGCCCTGGATGGCGCGGAAGGCGATGAGGCCGTGAATGCTCGGGGCGAGGCTGCAGAGCACCGAGCCGGCGGTGAAGAGCACGAGGCCGATCTGGAAGATGCGCCGGCGCCCCACGCGGTCGGAGATGGAGCCGGCGAGCATGAGCAGGCTGGCGATGACGAGGGTGTAGGCGTCGATGATCCACTGGAGCTGCGAGAGGGTGGCGTGCAGGTCGCGCTGGATGGCCGGCAGGGCGACGTTGACGATGGTGACATCCATGCTGACCATGAGCAGGCTCATGCAGCAGATGGCGAGGATGAGGTTGGGCTGGGTGGGGGGTCGCGCGGCGGGAGATTGCTGCGG
>CAXTMY010000003.1:0-96998 GCA_964245565.1 uncultured Acidobacteriaceae bacterium
GCTACGGCTGCGGTGAGTTAAGTATCATCGGTGTGCGGAAATTGGGGGCAGGCCACCGGGAACGGTTCGGGGCGTGTTGTTCCATCGGAGTTGGCGAACCGCATGACGCGGGCCGGGTCTGTTGCTGGAAAGCAGGCGATGCCGCTACGAAGAGGAATGCTCCGCACGCCAATTGCAGATAGGTCTGAGTCGTTGGCGTCTTCCATGTCATTCATAAACTTCCCGGTACAGTTACCAATTCAACGGAGCGACTGGATGGTTCACAGCCGCGACAAGCATGGATACACCGGTCGCTGGGGATGCCTCGCATGTGCTTGCACTTCGCGAGCCGCAGTACGCCGAGTGGTGAGCCTTGGAAAAGGAGGAGATGCTGGTTTGCATAAATTACTGAGAAACGTAGTTTAATGAGGTCATGTTGAGAAGATGGACGAAGGTGGTGCTGCTGGCCGGAAGCATCGGCTTTGAGGCGGCTGCATCGCGGGGCTTTTCGCAGGACATGCAGGCGGTTCCGAGTGGCGTGATTGCCTCTGCACACGGCCTCACTGTGGAAGTTACAGCGCTGCGCGATGATGTTGTGCGAGTCCGGGAATCTCGCAATGGGCAGATGCCCGAGGATAGTTCCTGGGCAGTGCTGCCGGATGCGCGTACCGCGCATGTCGCCGTGACTCGATCCGCGAACGGCTTCCACACCAAGCTGTTGCAGATCGCGCTCGACGCTGATCTCCGTCTCACGGTCAGCGACCTTGAGGGTCATGTTCTGCAAAGGGATACTCGTCCGCTCGAGTCGGATAGCAACGGGTTCCGCCTCTACAAGCAGCTGGACGAGAACGAGCACTTCTTTGGACTCGGTGACAAAGTCGGGCCGCTCGATCGTCGCGGTATGGCGTTCGTCGACTGGAACACGGATATCGGCTGGCAGGAGTCGACAGACCCGATTTACAAGAGCATTCCTTTCTTCTATTCCTGGCGCGCTGGCCGTGTGCTCGGGGTGCTGTTCGATAACACCTGGCGGGCGAGTTTCGACTTTGGCAAACGGCGCGCCGACGAGTACAGCTTTGGTGCGACCAACGGTCCGGTGGATTACTACCTGATGTTCGGGCCGGGACCGAAGCAGGTAGTCGAAGACTACGCATGGCTTACCGGGACCACGCCGATGCCTCCGCTATGGTCACTCGGATTTCAGCAGTCGCGCTTCAGCTATTATCCTGAATCGCGCGTTCGCGAGATCGCCAACCATCTGCGTGCGGACAGGATACCGGCGGACGCGATCTATCTCGATATCGACTATCAGCAGAACTATCGCCCGTTTACTGTGAACCGGCAGCGCTTTCCTACGTTCGAGCAGATGATCAAAGATCTGAAAGCGCAGCAGTTTCACGTCGTGGCGATAACCGACCTGCACATCGCCTATCTGCCGAATGCCGGGTACGCACCCTACGACGAAGGAACAGCGCAGGACCGGTTTGTGAAGATGCCGGACGGCAGGCAGTTCATCGGCAAGGTGTGGCCAGGCCCCGCGGTGTTCCCCGAGTTTACGGAAGCCGATACCCGCGCGTGGTGGGGCACGCTGTACAAGCAGTTTGTCCAGGACGGCATTGCCGGGTTCTGGAACGACATGAATGAGCCCTCGGTCTTCGACGTTCCCAGCAAGACCATGCCGGATAATGCGCAACACACGATCAGGGGCGATGAGGCGTTCGGGTTCAAGGATCGCGTGACGAACCACCTCGAGATCCACAACGTTTTCGGCATGCTGAACACAGAGGGCACTTACGAAGGTCTCCGCGCGCTTGCGCCGAATGTTCGGCCTTTCGTGCTTACTCGCGCGAGCTATGCCGGCGGCCAGCGCTACGCCGCCACCTGGACTGGCGATAACAGTTCCACGTGGAACCACATGCGACTGACGACGCCCATGCTCGAAAACCTGGGGCTCAGCGGCTTTACCATGGTCGGCGCGGATGTCGGCGGATTCATCGGCTCGCCGCAGATGGACCTTTTGACGAAGTGGATAGAACTTGGGGCGTTCCAGCCGATCGACCGCGATCACACGACCAAGGGATCGAAGGACCAGGAGCCGTGGGTTGGCGGACCGGAGCAGGAGGCGATCCGGCGCAAGTATATCGAGGAGCGCTACCGGCTGATGCCGTACCTTTATACGACCGCCGAGGAGATGGCGCGCACCGGGCTGCCGATCGTGCGGCCGCTCTTCCTTGAATTTCCGGATGCCGCCCCAGACAGGCACCCGATCGACCTGGACGCGCCAGGCGAGTTTCTCTTCGGTCCGGACATCCTGGTCGCGCCCCCGGCATTTCCCGACAAGACCGACGATTACCAGGTCATGCTGCCGCCGGGTACCTGGTACGACTACTGGACCGGTACGCAGATCAACCGCAGGAAAGCAGTGGAAAGTCGCGATCCTGAGCAGAAGAACATCCAGGAAGGCGCGCAGGCGGACGAGAAGCCGATCACCATCACGCCGACGCTCGCGGTCATGCCGCTCTACGTTCGCGGCGGGTCCGTTATCCCCGAGCAGCCGCTCGTGCAAAGCACGATGCAAAAGCCGGTGGGGCCGCTTACCTTGCGCGTGTATCCGGGCCCGGCAGACAGCACTGGCCGGACCTGCGATGGTCAGGTGTACCTGGACGACGGCATCTCCTATGCGTATCAGCATGGTGATTTCCTGCGCATGCATACCGATTGCATGAGCGAAGGTGGTGTGACGACGGTAGTGGTAGGCGCCCATGAGGGCAGCTTTGCGCCATGGTGGACCGAGCTACGGCTGGAGCTCTATGGCTGGCAGGGCGCCTCGGCGCCGGTCGCCACGAGCCAAGGGCAAACACTCTCGGTGCGCAAGAACGGGACGACGGACTCCTGGGTGATCACGCTGCCTGACAGTGGGCGAGGAGAGACGGTGAAGCTGCAGTAACGTGCGCAGCCGCAAAGCTGTTCTGCATGGTTGCAGCAAGGAGCAGCCGCCGCGGGGAGTACTCCTGTGTGCGCTTGCTTACTCCAGTTCCTTGACGAGAGCGACCCATTCGGCGCACGGTGCGGATGCTACGATTCAGCGTCACGGGACCGCGAGATGGACAGAAACAGGGACAAGATATGTGCAATGGGACGGCACCGACGCTTCATGTCGGCACTTGCATCTGTTCTGCTGGCTTACTTGCTGGCGGGCTGGTGTTCTGCAGCCATGGCAGCTTCGCAGTACACGCGTCAGGTGTGGCGCGTAGGCGACGGGCTGCCTGAGGACACGGTACAGTCCCTGGTGCAAACCGCGGATGGTTATCTCCTGGTCGGCACCACGGGTGGCCTGGCGCGCTTCGACGGCTCACACTTTCACCTCTATACCCATGGCACGGCGGCGGCGCTGGGCGACAATAGCATTTTTTGCATTTTAAAGACCAGGGATGGAAGCCTTTGGCTGGGAACGGAAGGCAGTGGACTTGTCCACATGGGACCCACAGGCTACCGCGTATACGCCTCGGCTGAGGGCCTCAGCGATCTGTTTGTACGCGCTCTGCTGGAGGACGATGCCGGGCGCATCTGGGTCGGAACCGATAACGGCCTTTTCAGAGTGGAGCAGGGCAAGCTGCGGCGGGTCAACACAACCGCGCTCGTCCCCAACTTCGCCGTGCATGCCATCATGGAAGACCGTGATCATCGTGTGTGGGTCGGCGGTTCACAGCTATTAGTGTTTGACGCGGGCCGTATGAACCTTGTTCATCTGCCGGGCCGTGACAGCGGTGCTCGCATCAAAGCGCTGCTACAAACCACCGACGGAACGGTATGGGCAGGAACGGTAAGCGGCCTTGATCGCATGGCTAGTGGGCGCTTTGTGCGGGTGCCGCAGATTGCAGGAACCGTCCGCTCCCTGTACCAGACCAGCGACGGAACACTATGGATCGGCACCATCGGACTTGGCTTGTGGCGGTATACCGGTGGCAGTTTCTCGACCTTCGACAGGAATGGATTGCTCTCAAGCAAGACGGTCCTGTGCGTATTTGAAGACGACACACGGCAGGTATGGGTAGGCACGCAGGAAGGCCTGGTCCGGCTGAGCAAGACGCCTGTCTCGCTGGTGCCGCTGCCGGGCGGCTCTGACCCGGATTTTGCGACCATCTCAGCAGACGCTGACGGCACGATCTGGGCAGTGTCTACACGCGTGTTCAGCATTCGCAACGGCGTCGCGCGACTCGATGGCTTTCGGCAGTTGCCGCGAGTTCCGGTGCGATGCGTTTTTCGCGCTCGGGATGGCAGCCTGTGGGTCGGAACAGATGGAGACGGGGTTTACCATCTCTCCGGACAACGGGTGAGACACTATGCTTCGCCTGGCAGCCTCGCCAACAACTTTGTCCGTGCCTTTCTCGAAGATCGCGATGGCACGCTCTGGGTGGGCCTGGACGACGGTCTGAGCCACATCCGTCACGACGGCTCCGTACGGAATTATGGAATGCGGGACGGACTGGCTTACTTCAGCACCCGCGCTCTTCTTGAAGGACGCGACGGCGATTTGTGGATCGGGACAGAAAAAGGCTTGAGTCACATGCGTGACGGTCACTTTGTGCAGGACACTGAGACACAAACGCTGGCTCAGGAGAAGATCTGGTCTATTCTTCAGGACTCGTCCGGTGCGCTTTGGTTCGGCACGCGCAATCATGGCCTGTTCCGTTACGCACACGGCCGCCTGATGCAATACACCACCGCGCAAGGCCTGGCAGGGAACAGCATCTACCAGTTGCTTGAAAAGCGAGGGTCGGTCTGGATGAGCGGCCCCAACACGATCTCCTCCTTCCGTCTCGACCAGATCGGCGAGGCCACCAATGTGCAACGACTCGCGGTCGAGACCTACGCACTGCCCTATGAGGCAGCGGGCGCTCTGCTCTATGGAGGACGTCAGCCTTCCGGCTGCATCGGCGCGGACGGTACGCTCTGGTTTCCGAGCAGCAAAGGCGCTCTGCATATCGTGCCGCAACTCAACCCTCCCACTGCTCCGCCCCGGACCATCCTTCTCGGTGCAACGGTAGACGGGCGCGACCTGCCGACGGGGCGACGGCTGGTACTTCCGGCTTCTTCCGGGCGCCTGGAGATCGGCTTTACACCCTTGATGTTGCGATCGCAGCAGGAACTGCGCTTCCGCTACAGGCTGAACGGTTTCGATCGCGGATGGACCTACACGGGTGTGAATCGGATCGCCAGCTACACCAATCTGGCCGCAGGTAAGTACACGTTTACCGTTCAGGCTTTTGATCTCAGCAATCCCAAGGTATTTTCCGAAGCGGTCCTTTCGTTCGAGAAGAATCCTTACTTTTACGATACGTGGTGGTTTGCCGCTTCGTGTCTCGCGGCGCTTTCACTCCTGACATGGACCATCTACCAGTCACGCGTGCGCGTTCTGCGGCTGCGCTTCAAGGCAGTTCTTGAAGAACGCGCCCGCATCGCCCGTGAGATGCACGACACCATCATCCAGGGCTGCACAAGCATCTCTGCGCTGCTGGAAGCGATCAGCAGCCTGTCGCGGGAAAACAGTCCCGTCGAACAGGAGTTGATCGAGCATGCCCGCACCCAGGTCCGCACCACTGTGCAGGAAGCGCGAGAGGCCGTCTGGAATTTGCGCCACAAAGATGATTGGGTCACGGATATCGACCGGAGCATCGCTGTCATGGCAGAGAGCGCGGGGCGGGAGGTCGGGATAGCGATGCAGTGTAAGAAGGATGGACGAGCCTTTTCCATACCAGGGCCGCCCGCCCGTGAGCTGATGATGGTGGTGCGGGAGGCGATTTACAACGCGGCCCTGCATGGCCAACCGGAGCAGATTGAAGTAGCCTTGACATTTACACGTGACAGCCTGGCAGTTATGGTCAGCGATGATGGAACCGGCTTTCTTCCCAATGTGCAGGAGTCCGGCAGTCTCCACTACGGCATCGCCGGAATGCGTGAGCGTATCGAACGGATGGGCGGCGAATTAGCCATCACCAGCCGGCTGCGCCACGGCACGGTTGTCTGTTTCACGGTGCAGCGATCCCATTTGCAATCCACTGCAAATAGCAACTCTGGAAAAATATGAAAGCCGGCGGACAAATCGAAGTACTCATCTGCGACGATCACCCCATCATGCGCGTGGGGATTGCCGCCATTATCCAAGCACAGCCGGATATGTCAGTCACGGGGCAGGCCGGCACCGCAAAGGAGGCAGTCCGGCTGTTCCAGCAGCTGCTTCCGAACATCACCCTGATGGATCTTCGCCTTCCAGACCAAAGCGGCGTAAACGCCATTCGCGCCATACGTCACGCCGCACCCGAAGCCCGCATCGTCGTCCTCACCACGTACGAGGGCGACGAAGATATCCACCAGGCGCTTGAGGCAGGCGCGATGGGGTACCTGATCAAGGGCATGCCGCACGAAGAGCTGGTGGGCGCTTTACGAAAGGTGCATACAGGGCATCGCTTTCTTCCGCCCCCGGTTGCGCGCGCTCTCGCCTCCCGTATGCCCGATGGCGAACTGAGTGTACGCGAGAAGCAGGTGCTTTCCCTCCTGGTTAAAGGCAGGAGTAATCGTGAAATCGCAGATGAACTTGCCATCAAGGAGGCGACGGTCAAGTCTCATGTGAGCGTGATCTTGATGCGCCTGAATGTGACGGATCGAACGCAGGCGGTTGTTGTTGCGTTGCAGCGGGGGCTTGCTCACCTGTAGCTGCAACCCTTCGTGTGACGCATCATGAAGTCTCTCAAGCGCCCAGGCGCGGCGCGATTACTCGGTCGCGTCGGCGTTATCGCCCGGGCCTGACTTGCGTAGCAGATAAGTGTCCATAATCCATCCGTTTCGCTTTCTCCCCTCGGCGCGCAGATCCTGGATCTCATCCGCGATGTCGCTGAGCTTTCCCGACAGTAACATCTCTTTGTCCATGCCCAGGTAGGCAGCCCAGAAGATATCAAGATCTTCATCCCTTTTTTCCTGGAACGAACATTGCCCATCCAACATCACGACTGTGTTTTCCGGCTGCCCGGGGGAGCCCGAGGCGAGACGGCGTCCTGTGGTAATGAGAATGGATTCACCGACTCCGTTGAGAGCGATTTTATGTCGGGCCGCCAGGGCCTGCATGCTGGATATGCCGGGGATCACCTCGAATTCAAATGAAGCATTCTTGCGCGCGGCAACCTGGTCGATGATTCTAAGGGTGCTGTCGTAAAGAGAAGGGTCGCCCCAAATCAGAAAGGCACCGCGCTGATTCTCTTCCAGCTCCCTTAGGATCAGTTCTTCATAGATCAGAGCTCGCTGGTGATGCCAACGTTCAACTCTCTCCCTGTAGTCGCCTACCTCCGGGTTGCGGATCGAGTCTGTTGCCTCCACAATCCGATAGGAGTTGTTCTCGATATATCGCTCACATATCTCCTTTCTCAGCTTCAGGAGGTCCTGCTTGCCCTCGCCCTTGTCCATGAAAAAAAATACGTCAACCGTGTTCAAGGCCTTGATCGCCTGGATTGTGACATATTCCGGATTTCCTGTTCCTATACCGATCAAATAGAGCTTTCTCATAGAATTCAATTCTCCGTTAGATCAGGTGTTCGGTCAGATTTGTTTAGAACTTTTGCAAGTTGTCGAAGAATGCCATCCAGTCGTTCCACGGTCGGCACGGTGTGCTTTAGCGGGCGATCGATCATCACGACCGGTATCTCAAGTTCGCGCGCAGCTTGAATCTTCGCGTAGGTGGCTACGCCACCGCTGTTCTTCGAAATGATGAGACTGATCGACTCGTCGCGAAGGAGCTGTCGTTCGCTGTTTAAATCGAAAGGGCCCCGCTGAAGAATCAGCTTCGAGTTCGGCGGCAGTTTGTCTTGAGGCTGGTCGATGGCTCGCACCAGGAACCATGCGTCTTCGCATGCAGAAAAGGCGCTCAGCTCCAGACGACCGATGGAGAGAAATACGCGGTTGCCCTTGTGGTTGGCCATGCACACAGCGCTTTGCACATCGGGAATCTGGACCCAGCGATCCTTGTGCTGCCGTACCCATGGCGGACGCTCGAATGTTATGAGCGGTAGGTTCATGGCCTTGCAGGCGAGCTCGGCGTTGCCGCTTATCTTCGCGGCGAATGGATGCGTCGCATCGATGACTACGTCGATTCTTTCCTTGATAAGATAGGCAGTAAGTCCTTCGACCCCACCGAAGCCGCCTACTCGCACAGCTCCCGGCGGCATACCCGGTTGGCTCACTCGTCCGGCGAGCGATGAGACCACGGTCAAATCCGTTCTGCCGACAAGGCGCATAGCCAGCTCATATGCTTCGCTTGTCCCGCCCAGGATCAGGATTCTTCTTGGGCGATCTGGCGTGGGGGAGGCGGAGACTTGCGTTGCAGTGACCTTGCCGTGACCCATGATCTAATCCTTGTTTGTTTCAGAGCGGTCCCGCTCCGCTGAATACAGATAGCTCTCGCCGAACGAAGGTTCCTGGAGATGTCTCCCGACGAAAATGATGGCATTCCGATCGATGCCGGATGCCTTCACAATGCCGGCAAGAGTGGACAGCGTTCCACGCAGGATGTGCTGGTCGGGCCAGCTTGCGCGGAAGACGACAATGACAGGACAGTCGTCTCCATAGAGCGGCGACAACTCCGATGCGACCTGCTCGACGTTCATGATGGAAAGGTGAATGGCAAGCGTTGCACCGGTGCGGCCCAGCGTGGCAAGGTCTTCTCCAGCAGGCATCGGTGTGGAACGCGTCGAGGTACGAGTCAGAATAACCGTCTGAGCGACGCTCGGCAGAGTAAGTTCCTGGTAAAGTGCAGCGGCAGCGGCGGCAAACGCTGGCACTCCAGGAGTGACGTCGTACGGGATGCCGAGTGGTTTCAGACGGCGGATCTGTTCGGCCATCGTGCTCCAGATGGAAAGATCGCCGGAATGGATGCGCGCGACGTCGAGCCCTTCGGCATGCGCCCTGGAGATCTCGGCAATGATCTCATCCAGGTTCATCTCGGCAGTGTCGATGACACGGGCTCCCGGTGGTGAGTGGGCAAGGAGTGCCCGAGGGACGAGCGAGCCGGCATAGAGGCAAACGGGCGAGTGATGGATGTGGTCACGGCCACGGAGCGTGATGAGGTCGGCCGCTCCCGGTCCTGCTCCGATGAAGTGAACAATCATGACTGCACCGCTGTGCGGAGGGCTGCTATTGCGCAGGTGCATAAGCGCCCTTTTTGCTTCGAGACGATGAGACACGCTGACGGACCAAGCGATGCCAGTGCGGATGCTTCCGCAACATTGGCTGTTTGCGTCGTGGAACAAGCGAGCGGCGAGTGCGTCGTGACTCCTGTGACGCTTGCGAGAACACTTGCAGGAAAGAGGACGAGGCGAAGACCGAGCACGGAGGCGACGATGCTCGCTATCGAAGCGCGCCGGTCGATGGTCGCCAGAATGGTGCCAGTGGGTACTCGGTCGATAGAATTTCTAACGAGGCGGATCACCTCTTCGCTGTCCGCGCGTGAAGAGCAACCGATTCCGATGGAAAATTGCTCCTGCTGTATAGGACTTGTCATGGCCTGGTCACTGCCCACTGGGTAATCGGCATCATCGGGCGCCAGCCGTATGACCCTCCAACCGGATCGGCGCGAGATACCATAAGGCGCGTCAGCTCGCCTCCGTAACGTGTATGCCGCGAAGCGAGGCAGGCTTCTCCCTTAACTGTAACCGCGTTAGTTACGAGACGTCCGCCGGGGGGCAGGTTCGCCCAGCAAGCCTCGAAGAGCTCGTCGTTGGCAACGCTGCCCCCGATGAAAATCGCATCGGGTCGCCTGAGGCCCGTAAAGGACGCCGGTGCAGTCCCCTCGATAACCTTCAGAGTTGGCACCCCGAGCTGTGCGGCATTCAGGCGGATGCGAGCGGCCCGGTCCTCTCGCACTTCGAACGCAATGCAGGAGCACGAGGGGTGAATGCGCATCCACTCAATCCCAATCGTTCCGGTACCCGCACCGACATCCCACAGGCATTGATCCGGCAAGGGGGCGAGCCGGGCGATTGTTATGGCACGAATCTCGCGCTTGGTCATTTGACCGTCCGTGTCGTAGGCCTCGTCCGGTAACCCCGCAGCGAGGGAGAGAGGCTGGCACTTTGTATCCGGAACGCAGGTTATCGCTATGAGATTGAGCGGGCCGTATCGTTCCTCCGGCCAGTCTGAGGCAACTCCGCAGGTGCTTCGTTCTGCCGGACCGCCTAAATTGTCGAAGACACGGATATTGCTCGGCCCATAACCGGCTTGCGTCAACAAGCGGGCGACCATCAAGGGCGTTCCTCCGTCTTCAGAAAAGGCGATCAGCCGCCGGCCGGGATGAAGGTAGCGATGCAGCTGCGCGAGCGGTCGATTGACCAGCGAGACCAGGTCTGTGTCAGCCATCGGCCAGCCGAGCCGCGCGCAGGCAAGCGAGAACGCGGAAACCTGCGGAATAACATGAAATTCTTCCGCGTTGAGCTCGCGCGTTAAAGCAACGCCCACCCCGTGGAGCATCGGGTCGCCGCTCGCGAGCACGGCTACTCTTTTTCTTCCTCGATATTCGGTCAGAATCTGATGCATCGCCGGTGCCATAGGGGACGGCCAGGGTATACGGGAGGCCGACGACGCGGCATTTGGCACCAGAGCAATGTGGCGAGCGCCGCCGTAAAGCAGTTCAGCAGACGCGACGGCCAGTCGGGCCTCATGGCTCAGTCCACTCCAGCCGTCTTCGCCGATGCCTATGATCGATAACCAGCGTTCCGTCGTGGTCATCGGTGATAACTCCGCGGGGTATAGATGAGCTTGCTGCCGTTTGCCAATGCCACTGCTCGGGTAGTTGAAGAGCCGATGAGGATGATGGTCTGCATGTCGGCCTGCGAAGGATCGAAGCGTTCCAGATCCGTCAGAGTAATTCGTTCGTCCGACCTGCCGACGCTGCGCGCCAGCAGAACAGGCGTGTCAGGTGTCCGGTATCTGGCGATGATGGTTCGCGCTTCGGCGAGCTGCCACAGTCGCTCCGACGAGATTGGGTTGTAGATTGCGAGCGCAAAGTCTGCGGATGCTGCCGCTTCGAGTCGCCTGACGACAATTTCCCACGGTTTGAGCCGGTCCGAGAGAGAGATGACACAGAAATCATGGCCGAGGGGAGCACCTACTCGCGAAGCGGCAGCCTGCATCGCCGATAAGCCCGGGATGACCCGGATATCGAGCGCATGCCAGGCTGGCGGCCCTTGATCCACACACTCGAGAACCGCCGTCGCCATGGCGAAGATACCTGGGTCTCCGGATGAAACGACACAGACTCGCTTGCCTGCTTCCGCAAGCGCCAGCGCGTGCCGTGCCCGGTCTGCCTCAACTTTATTGTCGGAGCCGAAGCGGCGCTGACCGGGCCGTATGGGAACCCGATCGAGATACGTGTGATAACCGACCAGGTCCGTCGCCTCGGCCAGTGCCTGCTGCGCTTCGGGCGTGATCCAGTCTAAAGCGCCCGGTCCCAAGCCGACAACCGCGATCCAGCCGGGGCTGCTGGCTGTTTCTTCCCGCTGCGGCTGGCTCGCATCGGGAATCAGGATGAGGGAAAAGTAAGCTAGATCGGCCGGGTCGACCTGACTAAGTGGGACAATGCGTTCAGCAGCCATGGTTGCCCGTTCAATGAAGAGTGCTTTGTCGGCGAGGCCGGCGTTATGGATGGCTTGCTTCACCTTCGCAAAGTTTCGTCCGAGCTTCATGATGGCGAACGCGCCCGGCGTACGGAGCCTTGCGGTTAACGTATCTTCAGAGAGAGTTCCCGGGAGTACAATGAATTCCGTATCTCTGCGGACGAGAGGCGTCCCGAGTTGTGCGGCCGCGCCCATGATGGAAGCCACGCCGGGGATCACCTCGGTAGGGAAGCGATGCGCGAGGCGGTCGTGAAGGTACATATACGACCCATAGAAGAAAGGATCGCCCTCACAAAGAATGGCCACATCGCGTCCGTCTGTAAGATGACCTGCGATCCGCGCAGCCATCTCATCGTAGAACTGCGAAATTGCAGCCTCGTATCCTCCGGAATGATCGGTTTGTTCTGTCGTCACCGGATACATCATTGGGAGCTCGATCTGATCGCGAGTCAGCTCTGCGTGCACAATGGAACGCGCGTTGCTGCGTCCGTGCCTGGCGCAGGGATAGGCGACGACCTGCACCTTCCTAAGTACTCGCTGCGCTTTGATCGTCATCAGCTCCGGATCGCCTGGACCGACGCCGACTCCGTACAGGCGGCCGCTCATTCATCCTCGCTGGCGAGCGCATTCACAGCGGCTGCGGCGATAGCGCTCCCGCCACGGCGTCCTCGAACTGTCAGGAACGGTATGCCGAAGCGGTTGCATGCCAGCGCTGCCTTGGATTCGGCAGCACCGACGAATCCGACCGGGATGCCGATGATGAGCGCGGGTTGCGGCGCTCCCAGCCCCAACATATCGAGCAGTTGAAAGAGCGCAGTAGGAGCGTTGCCGATCACAACGATGGAGTTCGCAAGCCTGTCCCGCCACAACTCGACGGCCGCGGCACTGCGGGTTGTAGCGAGACGCGCAGCCAGCTCCGGTGTCCGCGCATCCCGCAATGTGCAGACGACTTCATTCCCCCGTGGGAGCCTGGAGCGCGTGATTCCATCTGCAACCATGGTTGAATCGCACAACAAAGGCGCGCCCGCGAGTAAAGCGTGGATGCCTGCCGAAGCCGCATCCGGCGACGCCTGGACATCCTGCGGCAGGTCCGTCATGCCGCAGGCATGAATCATTCGGACGACAACGCGAGCAAGATCGGGCTGAAATGCGGATAAGTCCGCCTCGCTCCGGATGATAGAAAAAGATTTTCGATAAATGGCCGCACCATCTCTGATGTAATTCATTTCGAGGCGACCTCGGACAGTAATTCTGCATGCAGGTCGGAAACTGCGTTGATTGCAAACGCAGGGGAGCAGCCGGATGCGGAAGGTTGACCCTTGATCCTCAGCGTATAACCGGAGTCCTCGGCGATCAGTTCGGCTGTTGCACCATGGCGCCGGCCACATTGCTTCTGGCAGCCGGACAGGTTGACCGTCCATCCTGGGGGATTGGCGTGGCCGGCGAGGCGCTGCGCGAGCAAGGCTGCATCGCCGCGCACATCTGACAGCGATGCATCGCAGCCGGTTCTCCCGGCGCAGACGGCGATTCCGCTGCATCCATCCAGTCCATCACAGGACAGCCCGAGGGAGTTCAACTTTCGAGCGATGGCGTCAGCCGCGTCCTTCGGCACGGAACCGAGAACGATCCCTCGCCATGGAGCCAGTCGAAGATCACCCTCCCACTGGGTTGCGGCGTCAGCCAGAAAATGCGCCTGCTTCGCGCTGAGGCGGCCAAGCGGAACCGATGGAATGACGTTCACGTGACCGGATTGCATCGCGGGATAGATGCCGGGTATCGCCTCGACGAACGAGGGCGTTTGCGCCGCAGCTGGACAGGGCCTTGAAATATGCGAGATTGCTTCAGCGATCCGTGCGATCGCTCCTGGAACCTCAATCACTTGTCTGCCGCGCACGGGAACACCCGCGTCGTTTGCCAGGGCAATACAAACTTTTGCCGCAGCCAGCATGCAATCGACGGCAGCGTATTTGGTAACAGCTACGCCTGAAGCAATCCCGCCGATGGAGAGCCGAAGAACGGGGTCACTGCTGCCGTCCGATGCCTCGAGGGAGAGGTCGTCGCTCTCGTGGCTGTACCGTTTACTGCCGCCATAAATAGCGAAGTTGAACTTGGGATGAAGGTCGGCGAAGACCGTATCCGCTGTGAGACGTCGATCTAACTCACGGATAAGCGGACGCGTGTCGATGTTCTCGTCTATGTCCAGTCCAGCCAAGGGGCTGGTTGCGATATTGCGCACCCGGTCATGCTGCGGGGAAGGCAGCAGGCCTGCTGCAGCGATGCTGTCTGCCATGCGTGCGATATCCTGATCCTGAATCGCTCGCAATTGCAGGTTCGCCCGCGAGGTAATTTCGATGGCGCCGTCGGCACATTCTCCAGCCAAGGCGGCGATCGTACTGAGTTGATGCGCAGCGAGCAGCCCCCCCGGAATCCTGATCCGCATGAGAAGGCCATCCTTCGCTGGAACAGCATGAAGGATGCCCGGGCAGAAGTTGGCACCGAATCTCACGGTACTTGAATCCTTCGCGTCTTCATCGCACCTTCGCGACACGGGAAGCAGGAAGCCGCTGCTGTTGTGTCCGACAGGGTGCAGTGCGATCTCGGCCAATACACGTGCGCCTCACTGAGAGCGGGGAAGGGGCGCAAAAGCTCGAATTCCAGTCCAGGATCCGGTCTAAGAGCGATTGCTTCCCGTTTCCACGCGGAGAAGAATCGTGAATCTATCTGGGGTAGGTCTCCTGATTGACAGGCTGAGCGTCGTTGACGCTCTGAACTCTTCGCCTTCCCCGGAGACCCGAGTGGCTTACGAAGGGTCCGTTCCTGAACACAGTGGCGGGACCATGCCGGAATTGCACCGGCTTCCCTGTTATGCCCTTGCGGGCACCCCAGAATCTTAAAAACGACTGTACCAGACTCGTTCTGTCGCCTGTCCCAATTTCATTTGAGAGAACGGATAGCCACGGCTCCGCAGCTTCCAGTTAACGGAAGGAACCGATTGACTACATGCTTGTGAGGCTACAACGCTTAGCACACGGAGCACCAGCCGGCGTGGTACAAAGATTGCAGACCCAAGGTGCCCGCAAAGGCTGAAAAGGGAAGTCCGGTGCAATTCCGGTGCGGTCCCGCCACTGTAAACGAAGATGAGTCGCCATTGTCCACTCGGCTGCACGCTGGGGAAGGAGGAGACTCAGCACCTGCACACCGGTGCGCTTCGAAGCCAGGAGACCTGCCTCGGGTACATAGCATTTTCTGCGGAGAACAGAAACCATGCGCCTGAACCCGGCAAAGCCAGTCCGTCCTTTTTTCATCGCCTTTATTAGCGTCTCCAGCTTGAAATACGCGCCTGGGAATGCGGTTTAGCCGTGGCCGAATCTTTCCGGCAGCGTGTGATCCGCGCCGATGGCCGCGCTTTCAACATCGTCCAGCATCGGGCGCATTTGACCTACTGCTACACGGGCTGCTGCTGCGGCATCACGGAGCGCGGCTATGCCGCAGTGCCGGCGGATGTTTATACGCAGGAGTGGCTTGGGCGCAAGATACGCCAGCACGTTCACCTGACGCGCGGGGGCTGCCTCGGGCCTTGCGCGCTGGCCAATGTTGTCAGCCTGGTTTTCGACGGCAGATCGGTCTGGTTTCATTCCGTCAACAGCGCCTGGCAGGTGCGGCAGATTTTTGACTATATCGATGCGATGCTGGCTGCCGACCGGTTTCTGCAGCCGTCGTCCGAGCTGAGCGAGTTTGTCTTCAATTATTACGACTGGGACGTGCGCAAGCCGAGTGACAGTCTGCCCGCGTCCACGCTTGCCAGGACGGCTCCAGCGGTAAACGGGGCCATCATGCTGCTCTCGCATGCGGACACTGACCTGCTCACGTTGATGAAGGCCTCGGAGCTGCTACCGGACGAGCTACGCGTGTGTGCGTTCTCCTTGAATGCATTGCGCAATGAGGACCAGTTGAGTGTGCTGATCGACGGTGAGATGAGCAAGGCACGGGTCATCATCGTGCGCTGTCACGGACCACTGAGTTGTATTCCCGGCTTCGACCGGCTGCGCAGTGCCTGCATCGAGCGAGCACAATCCCTTGTGCTCGTCAGCGGCTGCGGCGAAAACAGTTCAGAATTTTCTGAAACGATCAACATACCCGCCGATGTAATGCAAAGTGCCGCTGCGTATCTCGCGCTTGGCGGTGTGCAAAACTTCGCTGAGCTGTTCCGATTTCTTTCAGACCGAATCATGCTGACCGGCCACGGCTACGCACCGCCCACGCCGATGCCTGAGCACGGCATTTACCTGGCTGACACCGAGGCTGCGACGATGGACGACTGGGAGCGGCAGGCCAATCTCGCCAGGCCCACCGTCGCAGTGCTCTTTTATCGCGCGCATCGGATGAGCGGAAATACAGCTTTCATCGACACCCTTGCGCAGGCACTGGACGAGAAGGGAGTCAACCCGCTCTGCATTTTTACCTCAAGCCTGAAGGCGAAGGAAGATGGGCGGCCGGTGGTATTCAAATGGATCGAAGGCCGCGCCGATGTGCTGATTACGACGCTGTCGTTTGCGCTCGGCGAGGCCAACACGGGCTCTGCGACTCAGCCCGGAGAGGCGACATCGTCCTTTGAAAAGCTCGGCATTCCGGTTGTCCAGGCGATTGCGTGCCAGATGCCCCAGGGTGCGTGGGAGGGTTCGCGGCGGGGATTGAACGCGGTCGATACCGCGGTCAACGTTGCAATTCCGGAGTTCGATGGCCGCATTATCTCCGTGCCGGTCTCCTTCAAGGAGCGCAGCAGCAATGGTCAAGAAAGCCTCTACGCGGTGAACGAAGATCGGGTCGCCCGCGTGGCGGGTATCGCGAGCCGGCTTGCGGCGCTGCGCCGAAAGACGAACCGCGATCGGCGGGTCGCCTTCGTCCTGACGAACTCGGCGGCCAAGGCATCTCAGGTGGGAGGTGCGGTTGGACTCGATACGCCTGCCAGCCTGCTGACGATACTGCACGCGATGCGGAGCCGGCGCTATACGATTGCCGCGCTGCCTGATACCTCCGACGAGCTGATGCAGCACTTGCTCGCGCGCGGTACTTACGACAACAACCACCCGCTTGACCCTGCCATGGCCATGCGCTTCTCCCGTGCCGCCTACCGGAAGATTTATGCCGGGTTTCCGGCCAAACCAGCCCGCCGGATGCAGGACTTCTGGGGACAGCCACAGGACCAAGGCCCGAGCATAAAACCCGCCAGGAAAACGGATAAGAAGCTGTTCCCTACGATCGGAGGTAAGGTTGTTTCAATCGACGCGGAAGAACCCTGGGGCGACGAGCGCGATTACCTGTTTGCGGCGATGGAACTGGGCAATGCCATGGTTGCGCTGCAGCCGCCGCGCGGATACGGCATCGATCCCGATGCGATTTACCACACACCCGACCTTCCGCCCACCCATCACTACACCGCGTTCTACCGTTGGCTGACGACGCCGCAAACGCAAGGCGGCTGGGGAGCTGACGCTATCGTCCACATGGGCAAGCATGGCACCCTCGAATGGCTGCCCGGCAAAGGCATAGGGCTCTCGGGCGAGTGTTTCCCCGATCTTCTGCTTGGCGACATGCCGCTCGTCTACCCGTTCATCGTCAACGATCCTGGCGAAGGAAGCCAGTCGAAGCGACGCGCACACGCTGTAATCGTCGACCACCTGACGCCGCCCATGACCTCGGCCGAGACCTACGGTTCGCTTGCCGAATTGAACCAGTTGGTGAACGAGTACTATGCCGTTGAAAAGCTGGACCCGGTAAAGCTGCCATATCTGCAGCAGCAGATATGGCAGTTGGTCGAGAGTACGAATCTGAAGGCCGATCTGGACCTGAAAGCTATGATGACGCGCGAGCGTGGCGACCATAGTCATGAGTGGGACGACACACTCACGCCCGAGGGAATTCCGGCCCAGCTCGCCTCCATGAATGGTAACGAAGTAGCGCATCTGATCGAGGATCTCGACGGCTATCTCTGCGAGCTGGGCATGGCGCAGATTCGCGATGGCCTGCACACTCTCGGGCAGATCCCGCCGATGCCGGAGATGCTGCGCTCGCTGACCCGACTGGCAAACGCAGCCGCCCCCAGCCTGCAGGCGAGCCTGGCAATGGCATTCGGTTTCAAGCTGTCGGAACTGCTGGAAAAGCCGGGCGAGCATTTTGGGGCTTCGAGGGAATTGCTGGGCCACGCGTGCCATACCCGCGCCGATGCGCTTGAGATTCTCGATCGAGCCGCGCTCGATCTCTACACGATGCTCGAGACTTTCGGTTTTCGCAGCAAGCTGATCGCGGACGTTGAGCGCGCGGTGCTGGGACTTGAATCTGCTGAGATCGGGGCAGCGCTGGCCTTTGCCTGCGAGGAACTTGTGCCGAAACTCGAACAGTCGAGCAACGAGATTGAGCATCTGCTGGATGCGCTCGAAGGGAAGTATGTTCCCGCAGGCCCGGCGGGCGCACCGACACGCGGCATGGCGCACATCCTGCCGACCGGGCGCAACTTCTATGCGGTCGATCCACGGGCGCTCCCATCGCAGGCGGCCTGGATGGTCGGCCAACAACTCGCCCGCGAAGCCGTAGCCCGCTTCCATGCAGAAGAGGGAAAATACCCCGAGATGATGGGGCTCAGTGTATGGGGTACTTCGCAGATGCGGACGCAGGGCGATGACATCGCACAGGCATTTGCGCTGCTCGGCGTCAGCCCGTTGTGGAACGCACAGTCGCGCCGCCTGGAGGGAGTGGAAGTCATTCCGCTGGAGAAGCTCGGCAGGCCTCGCGTGGACGTGACACTACGCATCAGCGGTTTTTTCCGCGATGCCTTCCCGCACCTGATCGAAATATTCGACCAGGCCATCTCGATGATTGTCGAACTGGACGAACCACTGGACCAGAACTTCCCCCGCAAACACTATCTTGCGGAGCTTGAGACGAAGAAGCACCTGCCCACGCATGAAGCTGAGGCGCAGGCGCGCTATCGCATCTTCGGCTCAAAACCCGGCGCCTACGGCGCCGGGATCCTTCCCCTGATTGAGACTGGAAACTGGAAGGACGACGAGGACTTCGCCCGGGCGTTTCTTGCCTGGGGCGGCTACGCCTACGGCAGGGGTGCGGATGGCGTCGATGCGCAACCCATCTTCGCTGAGCGCCTCAAGTCGATCGAGGTCGCGCTGCATAATCAGGACAATCGCGAGCACGACATCTTCGACTCTGACGATTACTTCCAGTTCCACGGCGGCATGATCGCCTCCATCCGTGCGCTCACCGGCACCCAGCCGAAGGCCTACTTCGGCGACAGCTCCCGGCCTGAATCGGCGCAGGTGCGGGATCTGCGGGAGGAAGCCTTGCGGGTGTACCGCTCGCGCGTGGTCAACCCGAAATGGATTGAATCGATCAAGCGCCACGGTTACAAGGGCGGCCTGGAACTGGCCGCAACGGTTGACTATCTCTTCGGCTTTGATGCCACAGCGCAGATCGCTCCCGACTTCGTCTATGTGGGGCTGGCGGAGCATTATGCACTAGACCGGAACATTCGTGACTTCCTGGGTGCTTCAAACCCATGGGCTTTGAGTGCGATCGCCGAACGCTTGCTGGAGGCCGCAAAACGCGAACTTTGGGAGAACCCTGCACAGGAGACGCTCGATGCCTTGCGCGGTGTCCTGCTCGAAGCGGAGTTGCTGTTGGAAAGCCAGGGCGAGCGAACGCCTGAGCGGAAGCGCGAGACGTTTCAGTGAGGCAAACTACCTATCCATTTGCCGCAATTGTCGGCCAGCCCGAGATGAAGCTTGCGCTGCTGCTGGCGGCTGTCGACTGGCGGCTGGGTGTTTTGCTGCGCGGCGACAAGGGTTCAGGCAAAACGACCGCCGCGCGCGGGCTCGCGGCACTGCTCCCGCCGCCCGCCCCCTTCATCAATCTGCCCATCGGAACCACCGAAGACCGTCTGCTTGGCGGCCTGCATCTTGAACGAACGCTGAAGGGTGACCCGGTCTTAAAGCCCGGATTGCTGGCCGAGGCGCATGGCGGTGTGTTGTATGTCGACGAAGTCAACCTTCTGCCGGCGTACCTGGGCGACAGCCTGCTTGATACGGCTGCCGGCGGCGTGCATGTAGTGGAACGGGAGGGCTTGAGCGCAACTCATCCGGCAGAGTTTGTTCTGCTCGGCAGCATGAACCCGGAGGAGGGCTCGCTGCGGCCGCAACTGCTGGATCGTTTCGCGCTTTCAGTGACTGTCCACGCACCGCTCGATCCCGCCGAGCGTCGCGTGGTGATGGAACGCAGAATTGCCTTTGAACGCGAGTCATCGCAATTCTCGGCCGAATGGTCAGCAGCGCAGAGAGCTTTGCAATCGCAGATCGTCTCCGCCCGGGCAGTTATCGACGGCATCGATTGTTCCGGTGACATGATGGGGCAGATCAGTTCCGCCATCTGCGAGCAGGGAGTTCGTTCCCTGCGAGCTGACCTGGCAGTAGTCCGCGCCGCCATTGCCCATGCCGCTCTCAGCGGCGATGCCTCTGTCCAGTCCGTTCATATCGCTGCCGTCCTGCCGTTGGTGCTTGCCCATCGAACGCGCGACAGCGACCGTTCCCCATCCCCTCCATCTGTGCCGCAGATGCAACCGCCGCCGTCCCAGCCTGATGCGCCAGGTAAACCTCCCGTGCAGCAGAATGCCGGGCTCGTGCAGGACCGTGTCTTCGCTCCATTACGGGTGGAGGCGCCGGCGATCCAAACAAAGTTCCATGCCACAGCTTTGCCCGGCGGCAACGCGTCTGCGGATCGCTGCGAAAGCGGGATAGTGACAGGCAGTCGCCCGGCTCCTCTTCCCGCCGAACTCGACCTACGCGCCACTGTCAGCCATGCTTTGCGCGAAACCGGCAGCCTGCAACCGCGTGCTGTGGATCTACAGGAACGAATCCGCATGCCCACGGCAGGGAATCGCTACGTCTTTGTTATCGACTCGAGCGGTTCGCATGCGGCTCGGCAGCGCATGCGTACCGTCAAGGGCGCGATCACGGGCCTGCTGAACCGCTCCTTCAAACGTGGCGACGAGGTCGCGCTGATCGTCTTCAGAGGGACTTCCGCGCAAGTGATTCTGGAGCCGACGCAGATGCTTCCCGATGCCCTGGCCGCGCTCGAGTATCTGCCGACCGGTGGCCGTACACCGCTGGCCGCGGCCCTGCACCAGGCACGCGCATATCTCACGCCGGAAACGCTTTTGATCGTACTTACTGACGGCCGCGCCAATGTCGCTCTCCACGGCGGTGAGCCCTGGCAGGAAGCTCTGGACGCGGCTCGCCAGATCACTTGCAGCGCGATCGTCGTCGACACCGAAAACGCTGCACAAAGGCTTGGCCAATGCGACCAGTTGGCCGACATACTCCGCGCGCGCTACTTGTTTTTAGATGAGCTTGGCGCAATGGAAAATCTGTTGATCGATGTCGGGCCGCAAAGGCAGGGAACATAACTTGCGAGAGAACCGAAGCAATTCTGTGATCCTGGTGTTAGGCGGAGTGCGAAGCGGCAAGAGCCGCTTTGCACAGCAGCTGGCCGAGCAGTGTACCCGGGTCACGTTTGTGGCGACAGCCGAGCATCGCGACGATGGGGAGATGCAGCGAAAAATTGAACGCCATCGCGCCGAGCGCCCGGGCCACTGGAAAACGGTGGAGGAACCTGTCGCCCTGGGCCGCGTCATTGCCGCGAGTGAAGAGGACTGCGACGCCGTTCTTATAGACTGCCTCACGCTCTTCGGCGCGAATTTGATAGAGACTTACAAAGGCAACGATCGGGACCTGAATGCCTGCGTTGAAGAGCTCTGCTCCGCGTTGCAGGCCACGACACGCAGGATCATCCTGGTCTCGAACGAAGTTGGCAGCGGAGTTGTGCCGGCTTATGAACTTGGCCGGCGCTTTCGCGACCTTGTGGGTGAAATCAATCAGCGCGTTGCCGCTGTGGCCGATACCGTGCTCTTGATGGTCGCCGGACTTCCGCTCACCGTCAAAGGTTCGCTCCCCGGTTCCATGGATGGAGGTCGTGCATGAAAGGCATCCTGGTTGCCGGCACCGCCAGCGGTGTTGGCAAAACGACGGTATCGCTTGCAATCAGCGCGGCGCTGCGCCGCCGAGGGCTTGCGGTTCAGCCGTTTAAAGGCGGTCCTGACTTTCTCGACACCGGACACCACACTCGCATTTCCGGCCGCACTTCGCGCAACCTCGACACCTGGATGCTATCTGCCGAGGCCAACTGCGACGTTCTCCGCAACGCCTCGCTGGATGCCGACTTCCTCATTGTGGAAGGCATGATGGGACTGTTCGACGGCAAGGATGGTGTGACCGAAGCTGGAAGCAGCGCGGAGATCGCCAAACTGCTGAGGCTGCCCGTGGTGCTGGTGCTGGACGCAGGCAAGACGGCCCGTAGCATCGCCGCAGTCGTGCTGGGGTTTGAGATGTTCGATCCTGACTTACCGCTGGCAGGCATCGTGCTCAATCGAGTGGCCGGCGAGCGCCACTTCGGCATGCTGAAAGCTGCAATCCAGTCGGCGTGCAAGACGCCGATACTCGGATGGCTGCCCCGCGAGCCCGCGATCGCCATTCCCGAAAGGCACCTTGGATTGCAGACAGCGGAAGAAGGCGAAAGTGGGCAAGCCCTCGAACAGCACATCGATGCTCTCGCCGGTATAGCAGAGAAGCAATTGGATTTAGAACACTTGTTGGATCTTCAATGCGGGTTGGATTTAGGTTCTAAAGCTTTTCCGATTTGCAGCCGAGCGGCAGAACAAGTTCGTATTGGCGTGGCGCGTGATCGCGCATTTTCCTTTTACTACGAAGACAACCTTGACCTGCTGAAACACCATGGCGCCCAGCTTGTGCCCTTCAGCCCGATGCACGATGCCACCCTGCCCGGGGATCTCGATGCCCTCTATCTTGCCGGCGGCTATCCAGAGCTTTACGCTGCAGAGATCAGCCGGAACTCATCCATGCTTTCGGAAATTAGCAGCTTTGCGGCATCAGGTCGTCCCGTCTACGCCGAGTGCGGCGGCATGATCTATCTGTCTCGGCAACTCACCACGAGCAACGGCATAACCTATCCCATGGCCGGTGTGCTGCCTTTCGAGATCGAGATGACTCCCAGGCTGGTCGACTTCGGCTACGTAACCGTGACGCTGACTGAGGATTGTCTGCTTGGCAAAGTGGGCACGGTGATCCGCGGACACAGCTTCCACTACTCCCGCATAGCGAACGAGGCCGCCATGACCACGAATTATCGCGTGCAATATTCACTTTCCGGTCGCACAGAGCAGGAGGGCTACCGCGTGGGCAATGTGCTCGCCAGCTATGTGCACCTACACTTTCGCGCCGAGCCTGCGATTGCACGACATTTCATCAATGCAGCTGTAGCCGTTCGAAGTACCAGCCTGGTGGCCCGATGACTCCCGCACATGCAGCAACTCTGAGCGATATCCTCACTGGAATTGACCCGCCGGACGAGACTTGGCGCTCGCGAGCGCGGATGCGTTTGGACACGCTGACCAAGCCTCTCGGCAGCCTCGGGCGACTTGAAGACCTCGCGGCTCAGCTGGTTGCAATCCATCGCCAGCATCTTGCCTTGCCCCTCAGCAAAGCTGTTTACGTTTTCGCCGCCGATCATGGCATTACCGCTGAAGGTGTTAGTGCGTATCCAAGCGCAGTGACTCACCAGATGGTGCTGAATTTTCTGGCGGGCGGGGCCGCTATCAATGTACTTGCCAGGTTGCATCGTGTTGCGCTCCATGTAGTCGATGTGGGAGTCGACGCAGACTTCAACGAGATCGAAGAGCTGCTGCACAAAAAAGTTCGCCGGGGTACACGCAACATGATGCGCGATTCGGCAATGACCGGCGAAGAACTTTCGCAGGCTCTCGAGGTCGGCGCGAAACTCGCGGATGAAGCTGCGGCTGCGGGACATTCGTTACTGGCCGTTGGAGAGATGGGCATCGGCAACACAACCTCCGCGAGCGTGATTACGTGTGCGCTTACGGGCGCACGCGCGGCCCATGCAACCGGCCGCGGTACGGGTCTCGACGATGCGGCCCACGCGCGCAAGATCGCGGTCATTGAAGCGACTTTGCGCATGCACTGCACAGGCCATGCTTCCCTGGCTCCGCTTGAGATACTGCGTCGCGTCGGCGGACTGGAAATAGCGGCCATGACAGGAATGGTCCTGGCAGCGGCCCGCAAGCGCATCCCGATCGTGGTGGACGGGTTCATCTCGACTGCGGCAGCAGCGTTGGCCGTTGCGTTCGAGCCGAAGGTACAGGGCTATCTGATTGCCGGACACCGCTCTGAAGAACCCGGCCACATGCTGCTGCTTGACCACCTCAAACTCACTCCGGTTTTAACCTTACAGATGCGCCTTGGCGAAGGCAGCGGCGCCGTGTTGGCCATGCCAGTCATTGACTCGGCAATTGCTCTCTACTCGCAGATGGCTACATTTGATTCGGCCGGCGTCAGCGAGGCTTCTGCATGAGCAGGGCGAGGTTCATATCTGGTGTGGTTTCAGATTTTCTCGCGGCCGTGCAGTTCCTTACCCGGGTGCCAACTCCTGCGTTGCCGTACGACCGCGGCTCGCTATCGCGTGCGGTCAAGTTTTTCCCGCTCGTTGGTCTCATGATTGGAGGCGCAGCCGCGCTGCTTGACCAACTGCTTTCTCCGCACCTTCCCAGGCTCGTCACCGCTCTTATCGTCGTTACCTTCCTGGTTATGATTACAGGATGTTTTCACGAGGATGGGCTTGCCGATACAGCCGACGGCTTCGGCGGTGGCTCCAATCGCGAACAGGTTCTGCTTATCCTCAAAGATAGCCGCATCGGCAGTTACGGCTGCGCAGCTCTCTCACTCAGCCTTTTGGCCCGGGTGGTCTTGCTTGCCTCATTGCCCTTGGCCCAGCTTCCGCAGTACCTCATCGCTGCTCATGTTCTTTGTCGCTGGACGACGCTCCCTTTGAGCTACTATCTCGCTCCGGCGCGCAGTCAGAACAACGGGGCCGAGGCCGGCCAGGGAGCCCGCATCGCCCGGCTTACCACACGTGGAACATTGATCGCGGGCTCTGCATTTACCCTTGCGATATGTATTGTGGTGTTGCGCATCCATGCGGCCGCCGCGGTGGCCGCGACATTCCTGGCGACGCTGTTGAGCGGTTTTCATTACCAGAGAAAACTCCAGGGCGTAACCGGCGATTGCTTTGGCGCTACCAACCAACTCGCGGAAATTGCAGTTTATCTCACCGGTGCGTGGATCGCATGAACGATCTACTCTTCATTCGTCATCCGGAGACAGATATGGCGGGCAGGTTCTGCGGCCATGCCGACCCGCCTGTGAATGCGGCGGGTTATCACCAGATCGAAATACTTCTTGAAAGCCTGGGCACCGAAAAGATCGCAGCCATCTACACCAGCGATCTGCAACGAGCATTGACCACCTCGCTCGCGCTCGCAAGGTTCTTCGCCGTTCCGTGTGTGCCGCGCCGAAACCTGCGTGAGATCGGATTCGGTGCGTGGGAGGGGCTCACGTGGAAGCAGGTCGAGACGCTTGATCTGACTTTCGCCACGCGATGGCTCGATCAATTCCCACATCTGCCCCCGCCGCAGGGTGAACCGTTCGAGGCGTTCAAAGCGAGAGTCGTGGCCGAAGTAAAGGATCTCGTTCGCGGACCTCAAGGCAGCACTATCGCCGTAGTCACGCACGCCGGCGTGATGCGCATGGTGCTTCAGAACTTCTGCGGTCTCGACGAGAAGACTGCATGGACGCTCACAAGCCCTTATTGCTGCACTTTCCGTTATGCCCATCACGCAGATGCTGTTGAGCGCCTGCAGAAGGTACAACGATGAGATATTCAATGCGGGTAACGCAGGATCCATCGATGACCATCCAAAACGATCGCCCCTCTGCCATCAAGACGCTACGCATCACGGTGGAGGAGAGCATCGCGCACCCCACGTCAGTCACGTTTTCAGGAGAGCAACCATGAGCATTGCAACCACCCGCGGCGACGGCGGTGAGACTGGTCTAGCGGGCGGCATTCGCGTCTCGAAAGCCGACCTACGCGTCGAATCGTACGGCACTGTCGATGAACTGAACACCGTCCTCGGCTTCGCTCGCAGTATCTGCCAGGATCCTCAGATCAAGACCTGGACGGAGACGATCCAGCGCGCCCTGTTCCGGCTGGGTTCGGCATTGGCTACGCCTCCGGAAAGCAAAAAACAACCGCCGCTGATCTCGAGCGAAGACGTGGCGATGCTGACGGATCTAGTCCATAGGATCGAAGCGATCGAAGGAATCCTGTCCGACTGGTCGCTTCCGGGCGCCCACACCGAGTCGGCGGCTTACGAAGTAGCACGCACGGTTTGCCGGCGAGCCGAGCGAAATGCAGTTCGGTTCATCGAAAACGGCGGCGGCGTCAAACCCGAGATCATCGCTTACCTCAACCGGCTCTCGGATGTTATCTGGCTCTTCGGTCGGCTTATCGAGTTCAATGCGGGCGTTGACGCTCGACTTCGCGATGAAACGAAGACAGGCCCGAAGTGGTCGAGGGCATGGTGATGGCCGAGCGCGCCGGCTTCGAGGCCTCGGAGCGTGATGCTGTCTATCGCGCAATCGCCACCCGGCGCGATGTGCGCAGAGGTTATCTCGACGAGCCTCTTCCTCAGGAGTTGATGCGCCGCTTGTTGTCCGCGGCCCATTGTGCGCCTTCCGTGGGTCTCATGCAGCCGTCGCGATTCATCTTGATCCGCAGCCATAGCATCCGCCAGGCTGTCCACGAAGCGTTTTTACAGGCGAACGAACAAGCGACAGCGACCTACACCGGCGAGCGGCGTGAGAAATACCGCAGTCTGAAGCTCGAAGGCATCCTTGAAGCTCCTCAAAACCTCTGCGTTCTGAGCGATGCGAAGAGCGAGCGCGGCCACCAGCTCGGCCGCCATACAATGCCGGAGACAGCCATCTACTCGACCATCTGCGCCATCCAGAATCTCTGGCTTGCTGCCCGCGCCGAAGGTGTTGGCGTGGGATGGGTCAGCATCCTCGATCCGGCGCGCCTCCGAGAGATACTCCGCATCCCGCCGAACATTGTGCCGGTGGCTTATCTCTGTCTCGGCTATGTTCATCAGTTCGCGACGGAGCCTGACCTTGAGCATTTCGGGTGGGAGACTCGCATACGGCTCGAAGAGGTGGTCTCCTACGACACATATCGTGGAGAGGACAAGGCGGCAAAGCTATGAGAGCGCGGGCAATCATGGTCCTCGGCACAAGCTCGCACGTCGGCAAGTCACTTCTCACCGCTGCGCTCTGTCGCATCTTTGCAGATCAGGGAATAAGTGCTGCTCCCTTTAAATCTCAGAACATGTCACTGAACTCTGCAGCAACCATGGAAGGGCTTGAGATTGGCCGTGCCCAGGCTTTGCAAGCAGAAGCCGCACGCATACCCTCATCCGTCCATATGAATCCCATCCTGCTGAAGCCTGCAGGAAACATGAGCTCGCAGGTCGTGGTCCGCGGCAGGATTTGGGGAAAGCTCTCTGCGTCTGATTATCATCGGCGCCGCGTCGAAGAACTCCTGCCGATCGTGCGCGAGAGCTACGAAATCCTCGCCGCTCGACACGAGGTGGTGATCCTCGAGGGCGCCGGCTCGCCCGCTGAGATCAATTTGAAGCAGCACGACATCGTGAACATGCGCATGGCCGAGATGGCCGACGCGCAGTGTCTGCTGGTCGGCGACATCGATCGCGGAGGCGTTTTCGCTTCGCTGTTTGGAACCGTTCAACTGCTCGACCCATCGGAGCAGGCTCGCATACGCGGATTCGTCATCAATAAATTTCGCGGCGACTTAGCCCTGCTTGAACCGGGCGTCTCGATGATGGAGAGTCGCCTGCAGAAACCATGCCTTGGCGTCGTGTCATACCTGCCGGATCTTGCGCTTGACGAAGAGGACAGTCTCAGCCTTCAGCCCACAACAGGCGCAGCGGCGCCCTGGGCGGACGACACACGGGAAAGGCCGTTGCGAGTTGCTGTCATTGCCTTGCCGTCTTTTTCGAACTTCACCGACTTTGATGCGCTGCGTCATGAACCATCCGTCAGCCTGCGCTATTGCCGCGACGCAGCCCAGCTTGCATCGGCCGATGTAATCATCCTTCCCGGCAGTAAGCAGACGGTCGAAGATCTGCTCTGGCTGCGTCGACAAGATCTGGAATCAAGTATCGTTGCGTATTCCGCTCGAACTCTCATCGTCGGTATCTGCGGAGGCATGCAGATGCTGGGGAATGCAATCGTCGATCCGCTCACGATGGAGCACGGTGGGCGCACCGCCGGAATGGCATTGCTGCCGTTCGCGACTCGCATGAACGCCGAGAAAGTCACGCGGCAGGTATCCGGACGGCTCCTGCAACCCACCCTGTTCGGTCAGCCCGTGCCGGCAGTAAACATCGAAGGTTACGAAATCCACATCGGCGAAACCATGTATGAGAACAGCGCAAAGGCATTTGCACGTCTAAGCGAACAGCAGTCCGATGGCTGTATCTCCGCGGACACCCGCATCTTCGGCACGTATGTGCACGGTATCTTCGACGGCGATGCTTTTCGTCATTGCTTCATTTCGGCTGCTCGACAATTCTGTCAACTTGCGCCTGCTGCCCACTTTGTCAACTGGAAGCAAAAGCGCGAAGAGTCTTTCGACCTTCTGGCAAATGCCGTTCGAGACGCGCTGGACCTGCCAAGAATTTTTGAGTGGGTGGGCCTCGAGTATGGATCGCGTGTACCGGAATCCTTGATGGAGCAAACCCGCTGAATCGTATCAGCCTCATTCCCGCGGCTTGGCTTGCGGATCGCCTCGCTGGCGACCCCGAGTGGTTTCCACATCCGGTGCGCCTCATCGGCGCTGCCGTTACTCGCGGCGAGATTGCTTTGCGCCGCGCACATCAAAGCAATCTGATGGAATTCTTTTCTGGCGCAGCGCTCACCTTGACGGTTGTTTCCGCGACCTACTGGATTAGCCGGAAAGTTATCCAGGCAGCGAGTGCGCGGTCGCCGTCACTCGGAAACATACTGGAGTGCATGCTCGCCTGGAACTGCCTCGCCGCACGTAATCTGGAACAAGAGGCACTGTCCGTCGCCCATGCTCTTGATGCGGAAGATCTGCCGCTCGCTCGCCACCGCCTTGCTCGCATCGTCGGGCGCGACACGGAACATCTCGGCACGCACGAAGTGTGCCGCGCTCTCATCGAGACAGTTGCGGAAAGCGCATCGGATGGCATTGTCGCGCCGCTTTTCTATCTGGCCCTCGGCGGCGTACCTCTTGCATTGGCCTATAAGGCCGTCAACACACTGGATTCCATGATTGGCCACGCAGACGAGCGCTACCTTTACTTTGGCAAAACCGCCGCTCGCCTGGACGATGCAACCAATTGTCTGCCTGCGCGCCTGACTGCGGCTGCCATTGTCGCAGTGTCGTCCTTTCAGGACTATGCTGACCCGCAGGCCGCGAGGAAGATCTGGCGCCGCGACGGAGATAAACACAAGAGTCCCAATTCGGGTCAGCCTGAGAGCGCGATGGCCGGTGCTCTGCACGTTCAGCTTGGGGGCGACAACACTTACGATGGCGAGATGGTGCGAGCAGCGCGGATGGGAGCCGAGTTCCCACCGCCGTCTCTTCCCGAGGCGAGGAGCGCCATCCGGCTTATGTCAGTTGTCACGCTACTCGGGGTTTCCTGCGGCATTTTCTTCGCCGCATTTGCCCGGACCTTTCAAATGTCAGGAACGGATCTATGATGGATCAAAGCAACGCCATTCCACTGCATGGCGGCCAGCTACGTCAGATTTCTGAACGCTTCAATAAACCTGTTGCGCAGCTAATCGACTTCAGCGCCAACATCAATCCCGACGGTCCTCCGGCCACCGTAGTTTTGAGTTTGCGAACGGGACTAGACGATCTCTCGATGCTGACGACTTATCCCGACCTGCAGCAGACCGAACTCAAACAAGCGATCGCAGAGTACTGCGACCTGCACCCGCGCAACCTTGTCGTCGCGAACGGCTTTGTTCCTCTGCTGGAGTGCACGCTTCGCACTCTCAAGATAAAACGCTGCCTTCTCCCGGTACCAGCGTTTGTCGAGTATCGCCGAAGTCTGACGCGGGCCGGGGTAAAGGTCGAGCCTCACATTCTGAGTGCTGCCTCGAACTTCCGTTATAACCTCGCTCCACTTGTCGACGGCCAACACGACGCGATCCTGCTTGCTAATCCTCAGAACCCGTCAGGCACGCTTACCAGGAAAGAGACTCTTCGCCAGCTTGTTTCAAAATGCGCTGAGCAACAGATCAGCGTCCTGGTGGATGAAGCGTTTATTGACTACACACCTCTCGATTCAATCACGGGCGATGTGAACCGATTTGTAAATCTGGTCGTTTTCCGCTCCGTGACAAAATTCCATGGCATCCCAGGTCTCAGGGTGGCCTATGCAGCAGCCAACCAGGGCGTGGCACAAGCAATCGATGAAAACCTCCCGCCTTGGCCGATCACTACTCTTGCCTCGCGCGCGGCTGCAAATGCACTGCAAGACAATCATTTCGCAGAGCACAGCAGGATCCTCAACAATCGACGAAAAAGCGAACTTGTGAGTGGACTGGCTGCCCTCGGTACCGAAAGCTTTCCTTCGGCTGCAAACTTCCTGCTCATTCGCCTTCCGGGTACCATCTCTGTGGAGCAGTTCTGGAAACGAATGATTGTTGAACATAATATCGTGCTGCGCGACTGCTCAAACTATGAAGGTCTGGCTGCCGGCTATTTACGCGTCGCAGTGCGCACGGAGCGGGAGAATCACCAACTGTTGCACGCGTTTTCGTTGACGCTGCCGAGCAGGACGCAACGGATAAAATGATATGACACGCGGAAAGAGAACTGCTTACCTGGTTGGCGCGGGGCTACGCGTAAGCCGGCTCGACGTGAACCATTTCGGCAGCGAAGGCTGCAGGTTGAACGCCTCGATCGCATGCAACCGGTTAACGTGAGGCCGGTCACCCTTATAACGCGAATTCATCATGGAGCGAGATACAAAATGCGGCTTGATCTGACCTTTTCTGTTCTTCTAAGAAAGGTCGGCCGCGGCATCGCGATTACCACGCTGTTTGCCGCAGCCTGTCTCTGGGCCGTGACGGGCGGCAGCATTTCCGGGTCAGTCACCGATCCCAGCGGAGCATTTATCCCAGGGGCATCCCTTACCCTCGTCAACATCGCGCAGCACGCGGTCTATCACACCGTCTCAGACCGCAAGGGAATCTACACTTTTCCCAACCTCCCAGTCGGCCGCTACATGCTCACGATCGCGGCTTCCGGCTTCCAGACGCAGGAGGATTCGGAACTGGCAGTCGACACCGACGCTGCCATCCACATGAATGCAAGGCTTGCTGTCGGCGAACGTGCCGATACTGTCACCGTTGCGAGCGACACACGAGCGCAGGTCGATATGGTCGCAACGTACCTGGGCGAAGTTGTATCGAGCACCGAGATGACAGCGCTGCCTCTCAACGGGAGAAGCTATACGGACCTCCTGGCTATTCAGCCAGGTGTCGTACCGGTCACGACCTTGCTCCCGAACTCCATCATCATGGCCGGTGTCACCGGCAGCCTCGACCCTTCGGGAGACCTGAATCCAGGGAACCTTTCCATCGACGGTCAGCGCGAATCCTCAAATGGCTTTCTCGTTAACGGCGTCGACGTGCAGGAACACATGAACGGCGGCACGTCTGTCATCCCAGATCTCGACTCCATTGAGGAGTTTCGGGTGTTGACGACCAACTTCGACCCCGAATACGGCAATTACAACGGCGGCATCGTCACCGTGATTAGCAAGTCGGGCAGCAACCGTTTTCACGGCAGCGCCTTCGAGTTCCTGCGCAATACAGCGCTTGACGCCAAAGGCTACTTCGATCCAACCCGGCCGGCCTTTCGGCAGAATCAGTTCGGCGGCACGATCGGCGGCCCGGTCAGGCGCAATAAGGTCTTCTTCTTCGCCGATTATCAGGGGACCCGTACCACGCAAGGCATCTCGACCGGCAACATTTCAGTGCCTACAGATGCGGAGCGAAGCGGCGACTTTCTTAACCCTGCAAACGGACAAAGCGAGCTTACCGGCCAGGTAAGCGGGCCTTATCTTGCCTCTCTGCTCACCCAGGAGCTCGGCCACATCGTCACCTCTGGAGAACCCTACTCGGCTGTGTTTCCCAACGGCGTCATCCCGCAAAGCGCGTGGTCGGCGCCTGGCAAAAATCTCCTCCAGTACATCCCCTCACCGAATGTCAGCGCAAACCAGTATTCCACTTCAGCATTTGCCGAGACAGTGCGCGACGATAAGTTATCGGGTCGCATCGATGGGAACAACAGGCTGGGGCAACTCTCGGCCTACTACTTCTTCGATAACTACAAGCTCGACAATCCTTACCCCGGCACCGTCGCGGGCGCAAGCATTCCCGGCTTTGACGCGTTGACGATCGGGCAGGCGCAACTGCTTACGCTGGGCGATACGAAGGTGATCGATTCGAACACTGTCAACGAACTGCACTTCGGCTATCTGCGCAATGCCAACATCATCGGCCAGCCCAGGGGAGGCCTCGGGGTCAGCCTGCAGTCGCAGGGCTTCGTCACAGGCGCGGGAACTCCGGGGATTGTCGTGCAGGACCCGCAGTTTGAAGGAGTGGAAAACATCACCTTTCCTACGTTCGTAATGGGTGTGCCCATCACGAATGAGACGCAGATCAACAACACCTATTTCCTCAGCGATGGGCTTTCAAAGGTGATTGGCACACACACGTTGAAGTTAGGCGGCCAGTTGCACCTGGACCAGGTGAACGAGCATCCGAATGCAACGTTTAACGGAACGTTCAATATCGACGGAAGCGAGACGGGCGATGCCTACGCTGATTTCCTGATCGGAACGCCCAGTAACTTTACCCAATCCTCCGGCCAGCCTTTCTATCTACGCAACCGCTATGTAGGCCTCTATGCGCAGGACAGCTGGCGAGCGCGCCGAAATCTCACCCTCAATGCCGGCCTGCGCTGGGACATCATTATGCCGTGGTGGGAGAAATACAACCAGATCCAGACCTTCGTCGCCGGCGCCCAATCGGTGCTGTATCCAGGCGCGCCCACCGGGCTGCTCGTCCCCGGCGATCCCGGCATTCCAAAAACGATTGCACCCACTGACTACAGAAATTTCGCCCCACGCATCGGGCTCGCGTACTCGCCGCGCTTCGGGCAGGGAATCAGGAAACTCCTCTTCGGCAGCAGCGGGCAGAGCAGTATCCGTGCCAGCTATGGCCTGTTCTACACGGAGTTCCCCGGCCTGACCGCGGGCATCATGTACTCCGTGCCACCCTACGGCTTTAACTATCTAAGTCCGGGACCGCCGCTCTTTGCCACGCCATTCATTACGGCGGCGACGGGCTTCAACAACGGCCAGCGCTTTCCCTTTCCGTTTCCGCCGCACACCGTCTCAGCAGCCAACCCGGATAACAATGTTGACTGGGCGAACTTCCTGCCCATCGCCGCCGACCCATTCTTTTATTACCGCAATCGCGTGCCGTACACCGACAACTACATGCTCTCAGTCCAGCGTCAGCTTACAGCCCACATGCTACTCACCGCGAGCTATGTCGGCAACCAGGGTCATCATATCCTGGCGCTCGTCTCGGTTAACCCCGGCAATCCCGCCCTCTGTCTCAGCCTTCCCGGCTGCGGACCTTTCGGCGAAGATTCGCCCTATACCAATAGCGCCGGCCAAACTATCCAGAACACCCGCATGGGCCAGGGCCCGGGCTACGGCGAAAACACCGCCGACACCTCCATAGCTAACTCCACTTACAATGCGCTTGAAACCACGCTCCACTACGCGCACAGCGGCTCGCGCTTCCTGCTCAGTTACACCTATGCCAAATCCATCGACCAGGGTTCCAACCTGGGCGAACAGCTTGACCCGTTCGACGCCGACCACACCCGTGCCATCTCCGCCTTCGACCTGCGCCACGACTTCGTCGGCAGCTACACGCTGCTCCTGCCTCTGCCCGCGCTCTTCCACGCCCGCAACAACCTCACCGAGCAGTGGGACCTGTCGGGCACCGCACGCTTTGCTACGGGGTTTCCCGTCACCCTGCTCGACAACTCGGATCGCTCTCTACTTGGAACGCTCGGCAACGGCGCGAACAACTACCTGCTTGACACACCCGAGTACATGCCCGGCCCGCTGCACATCAATACCAACGGTCGCAATGGACGACCCGCGTTCAACACCTCGCTGTTTAGTGAAGAGGCTCTCGGGCAGCTCGGGAATGCGAAACGCCGGATGTTCTACGGTCCCGGCATCGAAAACTTCGATATGACGCTTGCCAAAACCCTCAGGCTCACCGATGCGCAGTCGCTCGAGCTCCGCCTGGAAGCCTTTAACGCTCTCAACCATGCGCAGTTTTACGGGCCGGCCTCGGTCGACGGCCAGATTGAAGACTCCAACTTCGGCCAGATCGTCAGCGCGGCAGCCCCGCGTCTGCTGCAAATCGCGGCCAGGTTCGTCTTTTAGGCTCACGCATGTCCAGGCCCTGCCGCGGCGAGTAGCAGGAGACCGGGGATGCACCGGCCCATGCCTTTGCGTCTCGGTATCGAACATTCAGGCTGCTCTTCCACGCAGGCATGATCTCTGCGAAACTCAGGTATCAGAGTCAGGCTGCGCAGTTCGGCGAAGCAATGAAAAGCAACCCGCACGTCAACGTACTTTCCGCAGCAACGACCAGGCAGGAGCTTAACGCGATGCACAAACAGGGCGCGCTCACCGCCAATGCTGCTGACCTTCCCCATCAGGAGAGGCCCGCGAATGCCCGGTAGGCGCCTGCTTCTGTTCCTGCTCTTCGCGCTCCTTCTGCTGCCGCTGCGGGTTTGCTTTGCGCAGCCCGCCGGCGACTTCAGCGTCCACCACTCTTCCAGCACCACGGTTGAGAAAGACGGAACCCGGCCCCGGCGATTTGTTGATTTGGCTGAAATCTCTTCCTCTCAGGAGCTCCAGCAGGGCAGCTTCACCCGTTCCGAGAGAGCCGGCATCGCCCATGACCGCGAGGGAACCGCGCATAGCACCGATTTCCAACGCGTCAGCCTCTGGTTTCTCTTCGCAGCAGCGCTCATCTCCCTGGGCCTGGGTGCGCTTCATGCCCTTGAGCCCGGCCATGGCAAAGCCATTGTTGCCGCCTACCTCGTTGACTCACGCGGCACGGTCCGTCATGCGGCGCTGCTCGGCGTCGTCGTTACGGTTGCCCACACCGCTAGCCTCTTCGCGCTCGGTGCCATCATCCTCTATGTCTCGCGATCCCTCCTGCCGGAGCAGCTCTATCCCTGGCTCGATGTTGTCTCCGGCCTCACCATCGCTGCACTCGGCACCTACCTCTTTCTGCGGCGACTCACCCGCGTGCAGCTTAGGCACGCCCACGCCGCCGGTCAGAGGCACGGCCACTGGTTCCTGTCAAAGCAGTCCGCTGAACAGCTCGCGAACGAACCTGCCGGCGCTGCGCCCGCGAAGCCAATCTCTCTCGCCCAGGTCTTCACACTCGGCATCTCCGGTGCCATCCTTCCATGCCCCGCTGCGCTGGTGGTGCTCCTCAGCGCCTTCGCTCTCCGCCGCATCGGCTTCGGATTTCTCCTTATCACTTCGTTCAGCGTCGGTCTGGCCGGGGTGCTCATCGGGTTGGGACTGCTCATGGTGTATGTGCAGGGCTTTGTGGCCCGCTTGCAGGTTCAGGCACCCCTGACCCGGCGCCGGCTCCCGTTCGTTTCCGCGGCTTTGATGACGGGGCTCGGCGCGGCCATCGCCATCCGCGCCTTTGCGGCAACCGGCCTCACCGCGCACAGCTTCTCGCAGCAGAAGCTCGGCCCGGCGCTCTTTATCTCCGGTCTTGGCCTTATCCTCGGCATCCGCCACTCTACCGATACAGACCACGTGGTTGCCATCTCCACCATCGTCACGAAACAGCGCAGCATCCGCGGCGCCGCACTCATCGGCTCGCTCTGGGGCCTGGGCCATACTCTCACTATCTTCATCGTGGGCTGCCTCATCATCCTCGGCGGCATCGTTATTCCGCCGCGCATCGGCCTTTCCATGGAGTTCAGCGTCGGGCTCATGCTGATCCTGCTCGGGGTGCTCAATCTCACCGGCGTCATGCAAAGCATCCTCAACCGTCTCACGCGGCGCTCACGCGCCACCGGCGAAGCGATCCTGCCTCGCCTTGACGCCGCACCATCGGCGCAGACCGAACTCCGCGGCAGCCATCTCCGCCGAACCTTCCAGAACTACGGCATCTACCAGTGCCTGCGCCCGCTTGCCATCGGGCTCGTGCACGGTCTGGCCGGCTCGGCCGCCGTTGCGCTCCTGGTGCTCTCAAGTATTCACAACCCGCTCTGGGCCATCGGGTACCTGGTTATTTTCGGCGCCGGCACCATGCTCGGCATGATGTGCATGACGGCCGCCATGTCCCTGCCGCTTGTCTACGCAGGCGACAAGCTCCCCAAAATGGGCCGCTATCTCACCGTTGCCTCCGGCGTGGTAAGCGTTTGCTTCGGCACGTTCCTCGTCTACCATCTCGGCTACGTCGGCGGTCTGTTCACGAGTCACCCCCACTGGACTCCCCAGTAGATCGCCTGTGCGTTGCCGCGCGCCGTGCATACTGTTTTGGGAGCTCGCAGGCATCGCCGAACTCCTGACCCTGGAGGAACCGTGAATCACTACGCCCGAACCGCCGTCGTCTTCGCCGCCTCCCTGCAGTTTGTTCTTACCGGGTGGGCGCAGGCTACGGCGAATCTCTCGAAGCAGGGTTGGTACGCCGATCCGGAGATTCATATCTTTGCCGGTCAGTACTGGATCTACCCGACGTCTTCCAACCCGGCGCCCGACAGCCAGGAGCACCGGACGTTCAACCCACTCCAGCAGAAGCTGCGCAGTGGGCACGTCGTGCATCCGGTGTATCTGCTGCATACCTCGCTCGACGCCCTCGCCTCGCCCGATCTCGTCCACTGGACCCGGCACCCGGACGTGCTGGACGTCAGGAATGTCTCTTGGGCGGCTTACGCCCTCTGGGCGCCGTCGGCGATCCATCTCAACGGCAGGTACTACCTTTTCTTCGGCGCAAACGACATCCAGAAGACAGACACATTCCCCGGCGGAATCGGATTGGCCGTCAGCGACCATCCGGGCGGGCCATTCCTCGATGCTCTGGGCAAGCCGCTCATTGGCCGGTTTCACAACGGAGCGCAACCGATCGATCCAATGGTCTTCCGCGACGACGACGGATCGATCTACCTCTATTACGGCGGCCAGGGACACTGCAACGTGGTGCGGCTCTCCCCGGACCTGAAGCGCGTGATCCCGATGAAGGACGGCACGCTGTACAAGGAGATCACCCCGGCGCATTACGTTGAAGGCCCGTTCATGATCAAGCGCAAAGGTATCTACTACTTCATGTGGTCAGAAGGCGACTGGGGCGGCGCAAGTTACGGCGTTGCCTACGCGAAGAGCACCAGCCCGACAGGTCCCTTTGAACGCGTCGGCAAGATTCTACAAACCGACCCCAGCATCGCGAATGGGCCAGGCCACCACTCGGTCCTGCACATTCCCCGCACAGACGACTGGTACATCGTCTACCATCGTCATCCTCTGGGCACGACCGGCCCGAACCAGCGGGTGTTGGCGATCGACCGTATGTACTTCGAGCCGAACGGCGACATAGAACCGGTAAAAATGACGAAGGACGGACCAGGTCCGCGGCCCGTGCCGACAGGGTTAACCCCTGGAGCTGCCGGTACGGAGTGAACCACCGGCAACCCGGAAATCCGCAGGTGTGCAAGCCCGTTACGGATAGTTGGCATCGCCGTTTCGCATGTGCTGCGTCTCAGGCCCGCCCCTGATTCACTCCATGAGTAAATGCCGTGCCCGAACGCAAGTGGATGCAGGTGATTTACAATCAGCCAGCAGCAGGAAGCCCGGGCACGGATGCAGGGTTGGACTGTTGGGAGCGTGCTGTCGCAGGCCGCCCAATCTGTCGTGAGGGTACATAAGAGTGCATAGCATCACAGGGCCAGCGCGCCCCTGGTTCGCTGCCGGCATCGTTCTGGCGGCAGCCGCCGCCGTTATCGGTTGCGCCAACAGACCCCGTCCCGTCGTCACCCCGATCAATCCCACCGGACCCGCCGGAGATCCGACCGCTTACGCCCTAGTCATCTCCCAGCCGGAGCTGGAACCGGCCGCCTCCACCACCAATCCCTGCGCCGCCGGAACCGCGGGTTCGCCGAACAATCCCTACGCGCAACCCGCCGTAGCTACCCTCGTCGATTTCTCCGGCGACAGCGTGATCGCGGCAGCGACCATGGGCTACGGTCCGCTCACCTCGGCCATTTCGCCAAGTTCGGGCGAGGTGTATTCGCTTAACTGCGACGGCACGATTAACGGTATTCCCCTCAGCGCGACCCTCCAGGCGAACTCTATTTCGACGACCACCCTGTTCTCATCGACCACGACCGGCGCATCCGGCACGCCTGTTCAGGGACCGGCTTCGATTCAGAGCAACCTTGTCATCCAGAACTCGGCGATTTACGTCGTGAACAAGGATCGCGACAGCATAGGCGCCCTTACGGCGACCGCTCCAACATCGCTCCTGCAGGAAATTCCCGTGGCGCCGGCAGTCGTTGCGATCGCAGGCTCGCCGACCTCGCAGCGCGTCTATGCCATTAGCCAGGGCGCGACGGGAAGCACCACAACCTGGGGCCAGTGCTCGACGCCGAGCAGTGTGACGACCAACGGCGAGGCCGACAGCATCGATACCACCACCAACGCACTGACCACAAGGATCCCGCTCGGCCGGTGCCCGGTCTTCGGCCTCACCACGCCGGACGGCCTGCGGACCTTCATCCTGAACCGCGGCTCCGGCACCATTACGGTGATCAATGCCCAGCAGGATGCACTCGATACCGGCTTTACCAGCAACAGCGGGCAGCCCGCAACCATCAACGTCGGGGCAGGGCCGGTGTATGCTGCATACTACCCGGCTACGGCAGTCCTGGTCACAGCCAACTACGACTCCGGAACGGTCAGCTTTATCAGTGTTCCGCTGGACCAGTACGGCAATGACGCCCCGGGCTTCGGCACCGTGCTGGCGACAACGTCAGTCGGCAGCTACCCGGCAGCGTTATCGATCCTGGGCGACGGAAGCCGCGCTTACGTGGTGTTGCAGGGCGACCCGACTAATGTGAGCGCAACGGGGGCTGTCGCGATCGTCGACATGACCAGCTTCAACCTCGAAAGCACGATCAGTGTGCCGGGGCACCCGCGTTCGATCGCCTCAACCTACAACAACCCTGAGGGCAAGGTGTATGTCGTGGCGCCGGACAGCCAGCTGGTCACAATCCTCAGGACAGACACGGACACGATCTCGGCGCAGCTGCAGCTGCAGGGCTGCGGGGTCGATGTGCACACGGAATACCAATACGCCGGGCAGACCACCATTTCAGGCACGTCCGTTCTGGCCGATACCCTGGTGAACGAAAGCGACTCGCCCGGATCGGGCGCGCCGACCATCTCCTTCACCCCGACCATGGCATCGCTTTGCGAGTAGAACATTTTTCCTCCACACGTGGAGGGATCCGCGAACGCGCGCGCCTTCGCACCGACGGTGAAAACGTTTCAGGACAAAAGCGGCCCCGGTGAAAACAAGGCTCGACAAACTGCTGGTAGAGCGTGGGCTCGTTCCGACAAGGGAACGGGCCCACGCTTTTTTGCTCGCCGGCCGTGTGATGGTCAACGAGCAGAAACAGACAAAGCCCGGCCTGGCCGTCGACGTGGATGTGGCGCTTCGCCTGCTCGGCGACGACCTGCGCTACGTGAGCCGGGGCGGGCTGAAGCTCGAGGCCGCGCTCCAGGCATGGGCCATCGATCTGGATAGCCGCGACTGCATAGACGTGGGCGCGTCTACCGGCGGGTTTACCGACTGCATGCTGCAGCACGGTGCGCGAAGTGTGCTCGCTGTCGATACCGGCTGGGGCCAGATTGCGCAGACGCTGCGCAGCGACGCGCGCGTGACGCTGCGGGAACGTACCAACGCTCGCAAGCTTGTTCCCGGGGAGCTGGCCGCGGCAGTGCCGTCAGCCGTATTCACGTTTCTCAGCATGGACGTCTCGTTCATCTCGGCGACCCTGGTTCTCCCTGCAGTGCTGGCTGCTGCGCCTGCCCTGCGCGAAGCAGTCATTCTGGTCAAGCCGCAGTTTGAGGCTGGCCGGGAGTGGGTCGGCAAAGGGGGAATTGTGCGCGAGCCGGAGGCGCATGCGCTGGCACAGGAAAAAGTGCGGGAGTGCGCGCGGGAGCTGGGAGCCGAGGATCTCCAACTGCTGGAGTCGCCGATAACAGGTACAGAAGGGAACCGCGAGTTTATGCTCCACGCGACCTGGCCGCAACGGCCGGAACAGCAGCAGGCTGGATAGACCGTCTCCATCGCCTGCCGTTTCGTGCAGCTATGCTCCTTCTGCTGTGCTGAGCCGGTACTCCTCTGCCTGAGCTCTTCCGGACCGTGCCCCGCCTTGAGGGCACCGCGCCTCCAGTACACTGCCTTTATGCGCACGATCGCAATCGTTTCAAAGCCGCAGAAGCCCGAGCTGGCGGCAATCCTGGAAGAGCTCATCGCCTGGCTGCGCGGGCGCGGATTTCAGCCCGTTCTGGATGCGATCAGCGGAACCTATACGACGGCCGCTGCTGTGATTCCGCGCGAAGAGATGGGTGCGCACCATCCGGCGCTTGTCATCGTGCTGGGTGGAGACGGCACCCTGCTGGCGGCCTCGCGCGTGTTTGCCCGGCTGGGTACGCCGATTCTTAGCGTCAACCTCGGCTCGCTCGGATTCCTTACCGAGGTTCGGCTGAGCGACCTGTACGCGACACTCGATGCGTGGTGTGTGGACTGCGGCGCGCTGGATGTGCGCACGATGCTCCATGCCGAGTTGTGGCGCGAGAACGCGCTCGTCTGCGAATACGAGGCGTTGAACGACGTGGTCCTTTCCAAGGGCACCATTTCGCGCATGGGCCATTTCCGGCTGACGGTCGACGGACACCTGGCCGCTGAGTACCGCTCGGACGGCGTCATCATCGCGACCCCGACCGGCTCCACCGCGTACTCCCTCTCGGCAAACGGGCCCATTCTCGATCCCTCGGTTGATGCGCAGATCATCACGCCGGTGTGCCCGCACCTTTTAACGATGCGTCCGCTGGTCGTCCGCGGCGATGCCCGCATCCAGGTCCGGGTTATCAGCGGAACGGAGCCGACTTATCTGACGGTCGACGGGCAGGAGTCGCAGCCACTGCACGGGGACGATGAGCTGCGCTGCTGGAGATCAGAGCATAAGGTGAAGCTTCTGCGGATCGGTTCAGGGTCGTTCTACGACGTGCTGCGAACGAAGCTGAAATGGGGCGAGCGCTGAAGGATTTCTCCTGCCGGTAGAGGGTCCATCCACTCGAAGCGTGGCTTTTCCGCCGGAAAGCCGCAGGAGCCTGCCAGCGGACGACATCCGAACAGGAAAATGCGCCGAGGCATTCTCAGGGCAGCTGTACGCCGCGGTTTTCAAGAGGCACCTGTACGGATTCCTGCCTGGGAGGAGCAGTCGACGATCGAACCACGAGCTGCGTTGGCAGACATAAAAGCCTGCCTGGATCGTGGCTCAGCAACTCCTGTACAACCATCTGGCTCATCTTCGTTCTTGAAACATTGACCGTCGTCAGGGGAGGGGATAGAAACCGGCTGAAATAGGTATCGTCGAAGCCCACGACGGAAACATCTTCAGGTATCCGGAGATGTCGCTCCTGCAGCCCGCGGTACACACCCAGCGCAACCACGTCCGTCGTCGCGATGACCGCCGAGAACGCGACATTGCCCCATGTTGCTGCGATCGCCAGTTCCCCCGCGTCTGCACCGGAACCGTGTACCTCCACCGTGTGGGTCTTAAGACCCTGCCCGGCAAACGACCGAACGGCCGCGGCAAATCCCTGGTCCCGCAATCGATGGGATCGCAGCGCCGGCCCGCCGGCTTTCTGCGAATTGCGTACATAGAGCAGGTGCCGATGGCCCAGGGCGATGAGGTGCTCCACTGCCGCGCGCATGCCGCCGGCGGCATCCACTCGCAGCACCGAGCAATGCTCCTCCGGCTTGCCCGCATCCAGCAGGACAGCCTGAACCCCGCTGCGTGTCACCAGCATGCGCGATGTCTCGTCGTGTTCGGAGGTCAGTACCGCCAGGCCGGCAATGCGCGCGCCCAGCAGGTGTTGTATTGCCGCCCTGTGCTGCTCCGGCGAGAAATTACTGGCCATCAGCGACATCTGGAAACCGTGCCGGCGCGCCTCCTCTTCCATTGCCTGCGCCGTCTCGGCAAAGAAGGGGTTCTGCAAGTTGGAAACGACCAGGCCCAGCAGGCGGGTCTGCCGGCGCGCCAGATTGCTGGCGTACAGGTTCGGCCGATAACCCAGTTCTGTGATCGCCCGTTGCACGTGCTCGCGCGTCGTCTCGCTGACCCGGCCATTGCCGTTGAGCACCGCGGAAACTGTACCTAGGGACACGCGCGCCAACGCCGCAACGTCGCCGATCTTGGGTCGGCTCACGGCTGCGGTCACTTTCCGGGTCGTTGCGGCTGGTTTCCTGCCCACCCCTGCAGATTAATTTGAAACTTGACAGGGTCAAAGCATCAAAGGTCGTCCAGCCGTAAATCTTGTTTGACAAGAGCATCAGCCGGGAGGGATGATGCTGCTGAAACGTTTCATCATTACGGAGGATTGTTTATGGCTCACGCTTCCGCAGTCCGGCCCGCCGGTCTTGCCTCGCAACTCGATGCGCCGTTCCAGCTAACCCCTGAGCAGATTGGTTTCTATGACGAATACGGCTATATCAAGCTGAAGTCTGTGCTATCGCCCGAGCTGCTCGAACACTATCGCCGGATCATCCACGAGCGCGTCGCTGAGCTTTCCGCCGACGTGCTCCCGATGAATCAGCGCACCACCTATGGTCAGGCGTTTCTGCAAGTCATGAATCTGTGGACGAAGTCACCCGAGGTCAGGGAGTTTGTCTTTGGTAAGCGCCTTGCCCGCATCGCCGCCGAGTTGATGGGCGTCTCCGGCGTGCGCATCTACCACGACCAGGCTTTATATAAGGAGCCGGGCGGCGGCATCACGCCCTGGCATGCCGATCAGTACTACTGGCCGGTGGACAGCGACAAGATGGTCACGGCCTGGGTGCCGCTCCAGAGCACCCCGCTCGAACTTGGCCCGCTGGCGTTCTCAGAGCGGAGCCATCGCTTTCAGGTGGGCCGCGACCTCGAGATAAGCGATGAGAGCGAAATGACCTTGAAGCAGGCCCTCGAGCAATTCCCCATGAATGACAGCGTCTTTGAGCTGGGTGATGTCAGCTTTCACAGCGGCTGGACATTTCACCGCGCCGGCGCCAATACCACCGACCGGCCCCGCGAGGTGATGACGGTGATCTACATGGACGAGAACATTCACCTCACCGAGCCCAGGAACAAGAACCACATAACCGATATCGCCCGCTGGGCACCGGGTCTCAAAACCGGCGATGTGCTTTCCTCGCCGCTCAACCCGGTGATTTATTCGAGCAACGCCTCTTAGGCCACCCAAACCGGCGGCCCGGCACTCCGGTCCGCCGCGACTATTACCGGGAGGAACCCGCCGCATGACCGAGGTGCGTGCCGCCGTAGGGGACGGACAGGGCAGTTTCCGCTTTGCAAGCATTTACCTGGATGAGCCGCAGGGCCGCGAGGTGCTGGTCGCGATCCGGGCAAGCGGCGTCTGCCACACGGATTGGGACTCGCTTCGCTGGGGCCGCAGCATCATCCTGGGGCATGAGGGCGCCGGTGTCGTTCTGCGCACCGGGCCCGGGGTCACCCGCTGCAAACCCGGCGACCGTGTCCTGCTGAACTGGGCGATCCCGTGCGGCGTGTGCTTCCAGTGCGCGCGCGGCAAGGAAAATATCTGCGAAGACCGCGGCGCCGTGCCCGACACCCGCTTCCATGAAACCGTGCCGCCTGGCAGCTCGCCTGACGACGACACCACGGCGGCGCGCAACACCGGCGGCGCCGGACCCGGCCGCTTCAATGCATCCTTTTCGCTCGGCACCATGGCCACGCACGCCCTCGTACCGGAGGCCGCTGTCCTGCCGCTGCCAGAAGATGTTCCGTTTGAGATCGGCGCCATTCTGGGCTGCGCCGTGATGACCGGCTTTGGCTCCGCGGTGAACGCCGCGCAGGTGGCCGCGGATAGTACTGTGGTCATTCTGGGCTGTGGCGGCGTGGGCCTCAGCACGATACTCGGCGCGATCTACTGCAATGCCGCCCGGATTATCGCCATCGACATCAACTCCCATCGGCTTGAGCTCGCCCGCCGGTTCGGCGCGACCGAAACCCTGCTTGCCGACCGCGACGATAGCGGCCTCCGCGAAGCCGCCGGCGAGATTCGCCGCCGCACCGGCGGCCGTGGCGCTGATTATGCCTTTGAATGCACGGCCGTGCCTGAGCTCGGGCCGGCGCCGCTCGCCATGGTGCGCAGCGCCGGGACCGCTGTCGGGGTCAGCGGCATCGAGCAGGTAGTGCCCGTCGACATGGAGCTCTTCGAATGGGACAAGCTCTACCTCAACCCGCTTTACGGCGGCTGCCGCCCGCAGCGCGATTTCCCCCTGCTGCTCGATCTGTACCGCGGCGGCAAGCTGCCGCTCGACAGCCTTGTGAGCCGCCGCTATCCTCTCGAATCACTCGACCACGCCTTCGCAGACATGCGCGCCGGCCGCAACGCGAAGGGAGTGCTTGTCTTTGACTGAACCCTTCCGCACCGTCGAGCTTTCAGACGCCGGCCTCGAACCCGGTGGCCTGCGTTTTGCGACGGTGAAAAGCCGCGCTCTCGGCCGCCGCACCGACGTCTCCTTCTTTATTCCACCGGCAGCCGAACGTATCAAAACGCTGCTTATTCTCCTGCACGGTGTCTACGGCAGCCATTGGGTATGGTCGCTCAAAGGCGGCGCCCACCAGACCGCGCAGCGGATGCTTGACAGCGGCGCGATCGCTCCACTTGTGATCGCGATGCCGGGCGACGGACTCGCGCGGGACGGCAGCGGTTATCTCCGCTGGCCCGCGGCCGATGGCAGCCCGGCGGTCGACCTCGAGCGTTTTCTCCTCGATGAGCTGCCGGTACTCGCCCGATTCACCGCTCCGGCGCTGGCTCCCGATGCGAAGCTGGCTATCGCGGGCCTTTCCATGGGAGGCTATGGAGCGCTTCGCCTCGGAGCGAAGTACCCGCATCGCTTCTGTGCCGTCAGCGCGCACTCCGCCATCACCGTGATCGATGACCTGGCGGCGTTCGTCGAAGAGCCCCTGTCGGACTACCTTGCCTGCGCCCCGCGTGAGGAACTGGACGTTCTCTTCTGGATGCGCCGGAATCGCGACCTCCTGCCCCCGATACGCTTCGATTGCGGCGCCGACGACCCTCTTCTCGCGAGCAACCGCCGGCTGCACGCGGCTCTGGAACGCGACGGTGTTGCGCATACCTACGAGGAGTTTGCCGGCGGCCATGCATGGCCCTACTGGCAGCAGCACCTTGAACAAACCCTTCTTTACGTCGACCGGCACAGCCGCAGGAATCGAAACTCATGAATCTTTCCCGAACGCTGACGAGCCTCGCTCTCCTGCTTGCTTTTCAGGTCACGGCGCAGCAGCCGCAAGTCTCTGCCACAGTCCGCATCGATCCCAGCCGCGTGGTCAATCACGTGAGCCCCCGCATGTATGCCGCATTCGTCGAGATGATGGCGGAGGACGTAAAGCGGGGCCTCACGGCGGAGATGCTGCTTGACCGCTCCTTTGAGCAGCCCACGGACTATCTTGGCCTGCCTGCCCATTGGCAGCTCGAACCCGATGAACGCAACGACAATGTCGGCGCCATCAAGTTTCAGCAGACCAGCGACGAAGCGTATCCGCTCACGAATGAGGCCACGCAGACGCCCAACCACTCGCTCCGCATCACCTTGGCCCCGGCCGATATCACCGATGCGCGCCGCGGCCTTTCGCAGGGTCGGCTTTCCTTCCGTGCGGGCGAGGCCTACAGGGGCTATTTCTGGGCGAAGATTCTGGCCGTTGACGGCTATACAGGCCATGTCCGCGTTGCCCTTGAAGAAGACAATACCGACGGCGCAACCTATGCCGAGGCCACCGTGGCCGGCCTTACGGGAGACTGGCACCGCTACGACTTCAGCCTGACGCCTTCGCAGACCGATCGCTTCGGCAAACTGAGCGTTCTGTTTGACGGTCGCGGGACGTTGTTTCTCGATCAACTCTCGCTCGAGCCCGCGGACGCCCGCGATCAGGTGCGCCCCGATACGGAGGCGATGATCGCCCAGCTGCACCCCTCCTTTATCCGCTGGCCTGGCGGCAATGTCGCGCAGGATTACCACTGGCAGTGGGGCATCGGTCCACGCGACCTTCGTCCGGTGTGGATCAATCACAGCTGGAGCAACGCACCTGAGCCGGACGACTTCGGCACGGACGAGTACCTCGCCCTCTGCGACCGCCTGCACATCGAGCCGTCAATCACCGTAAATGTCAACGGAGCGGGCGCCACACCAGAGGAGGCAGCAGACTGGGTCGAGTACGTCAACGGACCCGTCACCTCGAAGTACGGCGCCATGCGCGCCGCCAACGGCCACCCGGCGCCCTACAACGTTCGCCAGTGGGAGCTCGGCAATGAGATCTTCGGCAACTGGGTGCGCGGGCACGTCACGGCCGAGCAATATGCCGCGGCCGCCGTCACCTACGCTAAGGCCATGCGCGCCGTCGATCCGAACCTGCGGCTCATCGCGGTGGGCGAAGGCATCTTTGCCGGCAGCGATGCCTGGAACAGCGCGGTGCTCCGCATCGCCGGGCCTGAGATTCAGTACCTGGCCGTGCATGACTACACCTCCGTCACCCAGAACGCCGGGGCGTCGAACCCCCGCGATGCCATGATGGCGCGGGCCGGCGAGTTCGAAGCGAACTACCTGCACATGGGCGACCTGATCCGCCGGCTTTCGCCCGGTCATCCGATCAGGCTCATCGTCAACGAGTGGAACCTCTTCTACGACGCTGCGACCATCCAGTCGATGGAAGGCGCCGTGTACGCCTCGCGCATGATGAACGGCTTCGAGCGCGATGGCGATATCGTGGATGCCAATGCCATCTCCGATCTGCTCAACGGCTGGGTCGGCGGCATCATCCAGGCCAGTCGCGACCGTATCTACGGCACGCCGCAGTTCTATGCCGTCGAGATGTACGGTCATCACCTCGGCACCGATCGCCTGGATGCCAAAATCACGTCGCCGCGCCTGGCGAGCGGTCTGCCTGCTCTCGATGCCGTGGCCACGCGCACGCCGGACGGCTCAGAGGTTTTTCTGAAGATTTCCAATGCAGACCCGCTCCATGCGATCCCGGCCACCATAGAGCTGAACGGAGTGAGTCGCATGGGAGAAGCCACGCTCGATCTGCTCAAAGCCGACAACGGACAAACAAGGAACAGCTTTGAAGCTCCCCGCCAGGTCGTCCCCTCTGAGCAGCTTCTCACCTGTACGCAGACCTGCACGGTCTCGCTGCCGCCGGACTCCGTTGCCGTGATAACGATGCAAACCCATACGAGCGCCCTTCAGCGCTGAATGCGGGTCATGGACCCCACCAGCCGACGGCCAGGACCGCAATGCTCGCTCCATGCATGCCCCTGATTGGGGCTTTCGGCCCAGGGTGGAGCCACCATGAAACGGTGACCGGACCTGATGGATGGACGAGCAACCGGCCCGCGCCTACAATCACAAAGATGCCGAGCAAAAGCGCTCCTCCTGAGAGGAATTCCACCAGGAAACGGCCCGGAGCAGCCCGGGAGACGATCACCGCAATGCCTGATGCCCACCCGATACCTCCTGTGCCTGAACGATGGGCCAAAACCGAGCTGGCGCGGCATCCCCAGCGGCCTGATCCAGCGTTTTTTCTGGAGCAGATCTTCACCGATTTCCTCGAGATCCACGGGGACCGGCTGTTTTCAGACGATGCGGCCATCCGGTGCGGGTTCGCCCGGTTCCATGGGGAAGAGGTATTGGTCATTGCAAACATAAAGGGGCGCACGACCAAGGAAAAAGTCGCGCACCGCTTCGGCATGCCCGATCCTGAGGGCTACCGCAAAGCCCTGCGCGCGATGAAGCTGGCGGAGAAGTTCAACCGGCCGATATTCACGCTGATTGACCTGATGGGCGCAAACCCGGGCCTCGGCGCGGAGGAGCGCGGGCAGGCTGAAGCGATTGCCCGCAATCTGCGCGAGATGTCGCGGCTGCGGGTGCCGGTGATCGCGGTGATTACCGGCGAGGGCGGCTCCGGCGGTGCCTTGGCGCTGGCCGTCGCCGACCGCGTGCTGATGCTGGAAAAAGCTATCTACTCAGTCATCTCGCCAGAGGCCTGCGCGTCCATCATGTGGCGTGACGCGGGCAAACGGACACTGGCCGCCGAAGCGCTGCGAGCCACGGCAAGCGACGTGCAGGCTCTCGGCTGTATCGACGACATTGTGGAAGAGCCGGCGGAGGGCGCGCATACCGATCCGGAAAAGGCAGCGGCGTTGCTCGCCGCCAAGCTTGCCGAGCACCTGGGTGTGCTGCGCAGGCTGTCGACCGCTGAGCTGCTGGAGCAGCGGTACCGGCGTTATCGCAACATGGCGCAGTTTTATGAAGAGTAGAGCAGTTCTCCTGTCGGCGTCTGGGCGCGCAGCCATACGCCCGCGGCTTTTCCCGGCGGAAACGCCGCGCCTTGAGTGGATGGTCCATCCACACCGGCAGGCGAACTGCTCCAGCATGGCCGGGAGCTGCGCGGCATGAGCTGGGCAGAGGAGCATCAGCGCAGCCTGCAGGCAGCGCGGCAGGCTGCGGCTTCGCGGCGGCTTCGATCCTTCAGCTGGTTTCTGCTGGCGTGTCTTTATGCAGGCTTCGCGCACCAGTTCGCCTTTCGTGCCGCGCTCGCCCTGGTCGGGTTCTCTTTTTTCGGCCTGGTCAGCCGGCTGATTTTCTTGGGGCTGCTTCTGGTGGGCTTTGCCGCGATGGGTTTGCTGGGACAGCGCCAGCAGCGGCCCATCGCTGTCCAGGGTTTGCCCGCGCGGCCGGGCTGGGGGCGGGAGTGGGCGCTCGGTGCAGCGCTGGGCTGGGCTGGGATGGTGGCTTGCGTGCTGCCGGCGGCGCTCATCGGCGGGTTGCTGGTGAGTGTTGAAGGGTTCCATGCCGCTGCATTCGCGGCGCTGGCGGTTGACCTGCTGACCCTGGCCGCGGCTACGCTGCTCGACGAAGTGCTGTTCCGCGGGTATGCGTACCAGCGGCTGATCGATGCGACCGGGCCTGGCCTGGCGACGGTGGTGATGGCGGTCGCATTTACGCTGGCCCGGTCCTTCACGCCAAGCGGCGGCAGTGTGCTGGCAACGCTGCTGCTGGGCTTGCTGCTGGCGATCGCATACCTGCGCACACGGGCCTTGTGGGTCGGGTGGGGGTTCCATTTTGCGTGGAGCGCGAGCATGGCTGTTCTGTTCGGATTGCCGGCAGGCGGACTGACGAACTTCTCGCCCATTGTGACGACGTACACGCAGGGACCCGCATGGCTCACTGGCGGCGGTTACGGGCCGGAAGGTTCGGCCGTGGCATCGCTTGTCCTGCTGGTGCTGATGGTAGTGCTCGCAATCGCGACCCGCGACCTGCGCCACCGCTGGGCGCTGCCGGAGATCGTGGGAGCCGGCATACCCGTCGATATCGATGCCGCCGCGCAAGAACAGCATGAGCGCGGCATGGGATCCGCTGCCGCCGCAACCCCGCTGGCCGGTTCGCAGTTGGTGCAGATCGCGCCGGTTGCCGAGCCCGCCCGGACGCGCATGCCGGCGCCGGAAGGCGATCTTCCGCCCGAGCACTGACGGGAACGAATCTGCTTTCGCCCCACTCATTTCTATAGAAAGTCACTTGCAGGGCGCAGCAAAGAGGCGCATGCTGATGGCGTTCATCGGGGTAACGGTATGGCGTCGGCGCGATCGATCTTCCTGCTGTCCTGGTTGGTTTCAGGAGTGCTTTGGATGCACGCTCAGACCGTCCGAGCCCAGGTGTTTACGGTTACGACCGAACAGGTGGAGGGACGTTTCCTCAAGTTCGAGCCCACCCATGTCGACCTGCCGAAGATGCATGCGGGACCGTTCACGGTGGAGGCGCTGGAGCGTTCGCTCGAAGCGGAGCACGGCTATGCCATGCGGCCGCTGCCGCTTGCGAGCAAAGGGCTGGAGCTGGTCGCGAACGGTCCGCTCAGCCCGGCCGGGTCCGATTATGTCGCTGAGCTGAACAGCAAAGGAATCTCTTCGCGGCCGGGAGACAAGGTTCTCGTCACGAAGATCCAGGTGAAGAAAGACCGGCTGATGCTGGAGTTCAACGGCGGCCCGGATCTGCCGCACAGGTTTTTGCGGCATGTAGAGTTGGGCGGCGGTGCGGGCACGATGCCGGTGGTGCGGGACAAGGGCGAGCAGGCAACCGGATCGCGCCTGACGCTGGTGTTCCCGGGCGGTGTGCCGAATGTCACCGGCGATGAGGTGAAAGCGCTGATTGCTCCCGTCGTCGGATTCGGTGAGAAGTCGCCGGAGCAGTCCTATGCCGAGACGCTGTCACCGCTGCTGAGACAGGCCGTTCTCGACCACAAGGTCTTGGTAGGCATGGATACAGAAATGGTGCTCCATGCCCTGGGGACACCGGCGCAGCGGGTGCGGGAGCGGGATGACGGGCGCTTGTTTACGGAGTGGATTTACGGGGTGCCGCCGGAAAAGACCCAGTTTGTGCGCCTGCAGCACGATCGCGTGACGCGTGTGGAAGTCGCGGAAGTCGGGAAAACGCCTGTGGTACGAACGGCAAACGAAGTGGGAGATTACTGGCAGACCTCGGCAGGAATGGCGGCGAATGAGCGCGAGATCAAGCTGGGAGACAGGACAGAGCAGGCCATCGCCCAGGAAAACGCCCCGGCCGCGCCGCCGACGCTGCGCAAGCGGGGTGAGGTCCTACCGCAGGACAAGAACTCGAACCAGCCGTCGATGCAGCCGGTACAGTTTCCGGCGGGGCAGGGCACCGGAGCGAATTCCGGAGCCGGTCCGGACTAGCTTCGGCTAACCCCGGGCGCGGAGTGTCATGTAAACTTGGGGTGATGCAATCTCTCGTCCTCTGCGGCCGGGCTCCCCGCTGCGGGTTGAGCTTCCGGCGACGAGGTGGTTGCGTACAAGATCTTTCTTTCTCTAGGAGTAGTGAAGCAGCATGGCAAAAATAGCGAAGACGGCTGACCGGAAGAAGGTCATGGATACAACCAAGAGCACGGATTGCCCCAAGTGCAGCAAACCCACCCGCATTGTGAATCGGGTAAAGGATCGGGAGCGCGGAACACCAGGCGGCGTATATATCTCCTGCTCCGCCTGTGAGTTCCATGAGAAACTTTAAGTGTTGGTTTAGCTTCTGAAACGCCCGGCTCTGGCCGGGCTTTTCTTATGGTTCGAGCGCGCCTGCGATCTCAGAAAGAAAGGCCTGGAAGGACGCGGCAGGCTGCTGGGCGGCCGTGACAGGGCGGCCGATCACGAGCCGGCCGGCACCGGCGCGGATGGCCGCGGCCGGGGTCGCCACCCTTTGCTGATCCCCGGCTTCGGCGCCGGCCGTCCGGATACCCGGGACCACGAGTTCAAGGTCGGGCAGCGTGGAGCGCAGGGCTGCCGTCTCCTGTGCGGAGCAGACAACGCCCGGGATCCCGTTCTGATACGCCAGGCGCGCCAGGCGCTGTACCTGGGCCAGAGGCTCCTGCGCTACGCCGGTTGCGGCGAGCTGGGCGGCGCTTATGCTGGTGAGGACCGTAACGGCGAGCAGGCGGGTCTTCGAGCCTTGCACTGCGGCTCGGGCTGCGGCGAGCATCTCCGGGCCGCCGCTTGCATGCAGTGTAACGAGTGCCGGCGCAAGCGGCAGAATCACCCCGAGAGCGCGGGCAACGGTGTTCGGAATGTCATGGAGCTTGAGATCGAGGAAAACTTCGTAGCCTCGGGTGGTGAGAGCGGCGACGAGCGGTTTGCCTTCAGCCAGAAAGAGCTCCAGGCCGACCTTCACCCAGCGGGGATGGTACAGCTGTGGAAGTTGGGTTTCGAGCGTGTCCAGGAAGCCAAGGCAGACATTGGCGGAAGGGAAGTCGAGCGCGAGGATGAGCCGGTCGCGTGCTTGGTCCAGAGCAGGCTGAGAGGGGAGCGCTTTCATCAGAGAACCGGGTTTCTCGAAGGTTCAGAGCGGTTGCAAACCTGACCGCCCGGCAAGCAATGCAACTTTTCTCGGCGAAAGCGAAGGCCGCCTGGAGCACTTCGGACAAGTGCCGCGAATGCGTCCGCTCCATGGTCAGGAGTGGAATCGGTCGGATCCGCGAAGGCAGAGACGGCCTGCGGGCTGACTTATCGGCCCATGACCGGCAGAGGAGACTGCGCATCGGCGAGCTCCGTACCGTGGTTCAGGACGTCGAGGCGGACTTTCGCCGTGCCGTCAAAACCGAGGAAGTGCGCTGCGGCGTAGGACAGGTCGATGACGCGACTCGCCAGGAAGGGCCCGCGGTCGTTGACGCGGACGACGACCGACTTGTGATTCATGAGATTGGTGACGCGGATCAGGGTGCCAAGCGGAAGGCTGCGGTGGGCGCAGGTGAGGTCCGTCATGTTGTAGTTTTCACCGCTGGCGGTTGCGTGGCCCTGGAAGCCACCGCCGTACCAGGACGCGAATCCTACCTGGTACCAGTGTTTCTTTGCGGGCGTTTTGCCCGCATCGGCTTTGGCAACGTTGGGGACCGCAGCCGGAGGTCTCGCGGAGGTCGCTTCCCTGGCGCATGAAAGAGCAAGGATGCCAACCAGGCTAAGCCCTGCGTAGCTGGAAACGCGTCGTTTCGCCGTCTTGCGATGCGATGTGTGCTCTGTCATAGGACTCCCGGATGATTGAACCAGATCAAATTCCGTAAGTCAAAGCTGCGGCGGTATTTAGAAGGTGGTTTTTGACGTGATTTCTGCCCCTTTTGTGGAGCATTCCCGGAATGGGCAACTCCTCTACGGCGCGTGTAGTTCTTGCCGCAGGCGCTATCCTCAGCAAGTGGAAAGGCTTATAAGCAGAAGCTATGCACTTTCTTCCGGTCGAAAACCCCGGCGTAACAAAAAGCAGCTCCGGGACGGAATCGCAAAAAAAAGTTCCCACTGTGCTGACGATTGCCGGCTTCGACCCCTCATCAGGCGCTGGCATCACCGCCGACCTGAAGGTTTTTGCCGCGCACGGTCTGTTCGGGGTAGCGTGCATTACGGCGTTGACAGTGCAGTCAACCCAGGGAGTTTGGCGTATGCAAGCGGTCGACGGGCCGCTGGTTGAGCAGACGCTGACGTGCCTGGAGGACGATGTAACGATCGCCGGAGTCAAGATCGGCATGCTGGCAGACGAGGTAGTGACCTGGGCCGTGGCATCATGGTTGGCTGGGTTCCGGAAGAGGTTCCCGCATGCGCCGGTGGTGCTCGACCCGGTACTGCGCTCCAGCTCAGGCGCGAGCCTGCTGGCCCCCGCGGCACTCGGGCTGCTGCGGCAGGAGTTGTTGCCGCTTGTGTCCGTGCTCACCCCGAACCTGGCAGAAGCTTGCGAACTCAGCCGCGCGGCCGAGGCGCCGCACCGCTCGGTTGACCGCGAGGAAGTTCCTGCCATGGCACGGGACATCGCGGCGGAACTTGCGCCGTCGGCAGCCGTGGTGATCACGGGCGGTCATCTTGAGACGGGTGGGACACCCGACGATTACCTGCTGGTGAACGGCAAAGAGAGCGGCGAGTGGATTCCCGGTGAGTGGGTGGAGACCCGGGCAACCCATGGAACAGGCTGCGCGTTTTCCTCCGCGCTGCTTTGCGGGCTGGTCCAGGAATTGGGTGTGGCCGAGGCAACGGCCCGCGCCAAGCAGTATGTCCAGTCTGCACTGCGGGCAGCCTACCCGGTGGGCCGTGGACGGGGACCGATGCACCACCTGTTCCCCCTAGACTCGGTTGGCGTGAGGCTCGCCGAACCGTCAGAATAGGGAAGGGTACGCGGGATTTCCCATCAGGAGCGACTTTGTGACATTCGGCAATAAGCTGCGGTGGCTGTGCCTGGCCATTGCGATGGGATCGGCCGGAGCCAGCGCAACGGCGGCGCAGTTCGACACGGCAGCCCTGAACAACAACCCGGAGGTGCGGGACGCTTTCGCGGCCTTCTACAACATGGATTATGCGACGGCGCTGTCGGGACTTGAGCAGGTGGCGCGGCAGCACCCCGACAACCCGCTGGCGACGGATTACCTGTTAGACGTCACGCTGTTCGAGGAGCTGAACCGGCTGGACCTGCTCGACACCACGTTTTATGCGAACGATGGCTTCTTCTCGGGCAAGCATAAGGTCGTGAGTGATCCGGCTTTTGCGCAACAGGTCCAGAGCCTGGGCGATAAGGCGCTCGCGCAGGCCGGCACACTGCTGGCGAAGAACCCGAACGATGTGGACGCGTTGTATGCCAAGGGCTGGGCCCGGTCGCTGCAGGCTACCTATCTGGCACTGGCAGAGCGCAGTTTTCCGGCAGCGCTGCGGCTGGCAGTCAGCGCGAAGAACGACAACGAAGATGTTCTAAGGATCGATCCGAACTATATTGACGCAAACCTAGTGGTGGGCACGTACGAGTATGTGGTGGGCGCGCTTCCTTTATCTTTTCGCCTGCTGATCGGCATCGCCGGGATCACGGGATCGAAAGAAAAAGGCCTGGCAATGCTGCAGCTGGCAGCACAGCATGGCATGCGTACCAGTGTCGAAGCGCGGACGTGCATGATGCTGTTCCTGCGGCGAGAAGCGAAGTACGCGGACGCGGAAGCCATTGCCGACACGCTCGCCCATCAGTATCCGCATGACTACCTGTTTCAGTTGGAAACAGCAAACCTGGTGAAAGACTCCGGGGAAGGCTCACAGGCGATTGCGCGTTACGAGCAGGTACTGGCACAGGCGAAGCAGCCGGGATACTTCCACAATGCGCACCTGGAACTGGCTTACTTTGGCCTTGGCGACACGCTGCGCGGGCAGAAGAACTATGCGCAGGCCGCCGAGGCTTACCATGACGCGGCATATCTGCCGACCACGAGCCCGGAGCTGAAACAGCGCTGCCTGCTGGCGGCCGGCAAGTCGTTCGACCTGATGCATGACCATACGCGCGCTACCGAGAGCTACCAGGAAGTGGTGAACGCGGGCGCGGAGACGACGCAGGCAGACGAGGCGCGCAAGCTCATCCGGAAGCCCTACAGCGGCTGACAGCCTGATGAACGCAAGAAAGGGGAACTTTGCGCGCTCCGCCCGCGTATCGTGTTGTACGAGTGAGAGGAGCTCAGGCGCATGTTCTGTGGACGATGTGGGAACGAAATGGCGGAGGGCTCGCGGTTCTGCTCAGCCTGTGGCGCACCATTGCAGGCCGGCGCCGCGGCGCCGCAACAACCGGCGTGGACAAGCAGTGCGGCGGATCCGATGGCGCGGCTGCAACGGCCGCGCCATGACCGCATGGTGGCAGGCGTATGTGCCGGGCTGGCGCGGCATTACGGCTGGGATCTGACCTGGGTGCGCGTGGCCACGGTACTTCTCTCCGTATTTTCAAGCGGCGCCGGAATTATTGCGTACATCGTGTTCTGGATCGTGATGCCGGAGGAGCCATGGATGCTGCCCTCGACAACGAGCAGCCCGACGGGTGCGCCGCCGGCGGTGTAACCCCGTGCTCTGCACGGCGCAGCTTTGCCACCGCGATCGCTGCGCTTACCGCATGGGCCTGCCTGCACTGCAGAGGCAGGCCCATGCTCCGCAGCCTCAAAGCCGGTTTCAGCGCTTTGCCCGGCGGAAAACCGGTCCTGCTACGTTTTGTGGGAAAAATGCTCTAGGCTCAAAGGGTGAGCTCTTCTTCGCCTGACCTGATTCGCCCCTTCCATCGACCCCGAGCGAAAGACCCGCTGCACTGCGGACGGTTTGCGCTGAGCAGCCTTGCGAAGCGCTGGGGAACGCCGCTCTACGTGTACTCCGCAGACGCGATTCTGGCGCGGTACCGGATGTTCGCCGAGGCGTTTGCCGGTCACGCGCACCTGGTGTGCTACTCGGTCAAGGCGAACTCAGCGCTGGCAATTCTTAAGCTGCTGGCGCGCGCCGGCGCCGGATTTGACATTGTTTCCGGAGGGGAGCTGGAGCGCGTGCTTGCGGTGGACAAGCGCGCGGCCGCACGGGTTGTTTTTTCGGGCGTGGGCAAGACCGCTGCCGAAATCGACCTGGCGCTGCGGGCGGATATCCGGGTCTTCAACGTAGAGAGCGAGCAGGAGCTGGAGCTGCTGGCGGAGCGGTCAGCCCGACGCGGACGGCTGGCCCGGTTCGCGCTGCGGGTCAATCCGGATGTATTTGCGGAGACCCACCCGTACATCTCGACAGGGTTGAGCGACCACAAGTTCGGAATCGCGATTGGACAGGCACGGGAGCTTTATGCGTCGGCGCGGAAGTGCAAAAGCCTGAAGGCGACGGGCGTGAGCGTGCACATCGGCTCGCAGATTCGGGACGCCGGGCCGTTCGGCGCGGCGGCAAGGCGGGTAGCGGCGCTGGTACACGAGCTGCGGGCAGACGGCGAAACCGATCTGCGGTCGGTCGACCTCGGCGGCGGCCTGGGGATTGAGTACGACCTCGAGACGGAGTGGGACCCGAGGGCGCGGGTGCAGGCGTATGCGGAAACCGTGCGCGCTGCGCTCGGAGGGTTGCAGGGGATCGAGCTGTTGCTCGAGCCCGGGCGGTTCCTGGTCGCGCAGGCCGGCGCATTGCTGACCGAGGTGCTGTATACAAAGCAGAACGGGAGCAAGCGGTTCGTCATCGCCGATGCCGGCATGAACGACCTGATCCGGCCATCGCTGTACGGTGCGCACCACGCGATCAAGGCTGTTGCCGCGCCGCGGAAAGGCAAAGCTGCCCCGGAGACAGTCGACGTGGTCGGGCCGGTCTGCGAGAGCGGCGACTTTTTTGCGCGGGACCGGAAGTTGCCGCACCTGGAGCGCGGCGACCTGCTGGCAGTGCTCGATGCCGGAGCGTATGGCCTGTCCCTTGCTTCAAACTACAACACGCGTCCAAGACCGGCGGAAGTGCTGGTGGAAGGCAAGCGGGCGCGGTTGATTCGCATGCGGGAGACGGTCAAGGAGCTGTTGGCGGGGGAGAAGGCTTAAGGCCGCCTGCACGATTTCCTCCAGAAACCAAAAAAGACCGCCGATAAAGCGGTCCTTTTTTGTTCCTGAAGAATCAGGCTAGTTCAGGATGGAATGGACCGAGGCGAGGGTGTCGCTGCCGGTCGACTGCTCGAGGGAGCCCGGTTTGCCGAGCGCCATCGCAGCGCCATCGGTGCCGTTCGGGCCGAGACCCAGCTTGATGAGAGCCCGGGAGTCCGGCATGAGCTTGGTTTGCCAGCCATTGTCACTCTGGAACTTCTGCATGGCGGCTTCCGTGGTGGCGTCCCAGTCACCGGTCGGCTCGCCGGTCATGTAGTTCCTGCTGATCAGCGCGGTCTGGATCGCGCGGGTGCGGTCCGGATCGATCGCGCGCTGGCCGGGGGTCCAGTGAGCCGCGGCAACGGTTGCGTGATGGTGGCCGCGCAGCGAGATACGGTGATGCGCAATCGCCGTAACGGCGCGGTGCGTACGCGAGGCAATCGCCGGGGTTGCGGCGACCAGGGCAGCCAGGCCCAGGCACTGGATTACGGTAAACCGTCTCGCGGAAACACGTGTGAAGCGAAAAACCATGCATCGACCTCGAAGAGAGCAGGAGTCGCCGGTATCTAGTGAGGCTATATGGCTGAGAGCAGGAATGCAACCCGAATGGCAAAAACCTTCCAAACATTTAGAAAATTTGAACCAAATTGGCCTATGCCACCGAAATGGGAGAAGCAGGAATCAATGACCCGGCACTCGATAAAGTGAGTGCCGGGTCGCGGTCAGGCTACGGCAGGGTTCCGCCGATGAGCGTGGTTTGCTTGCCCTGGCGCGGGTATGCGACTTCGAAGACCACATCACTGCCGGAATGCAGGGTGGAGACGATGGCGTCGAACTCGGCCTTGTTGTGGATGGGCTTGCGGTTGACGGATTCGATGATGAGACCGGGCCCAAGTCCACCGCCGCTGTCAGAGCCAAGCTCATCCGCGAACGAGCCGGGCTTGACCGACTGAATGATCACGCCGTGGAAGCCGTTTGGCGCGTTCGGCGGCAGATCGCTGACGGTCAGGCCAAGCTTGGTCTGCGCCGCGGAAGGACCGGGGTTGTTCGGCGTGTTGTCCTGGCTGCTGCCGGGGCCGTTGATCGCAGCCACGGTCAGGGAGCGGTCGGCAATGGTGACGTTGACGGTCATCTTCTGACCATTGCGGAGATAACCGATCGACACGGTCGAGCCGGGGTGACGGGGGGAGATATTTTCGACCAGAGCATCGCCGTTCTTGATGGGCTGCCCATCGACCGAAACGATGACATCGTTCGCTCTCAGGCCTGCCTTTTCGGCCGGCATTCCTGGCGTTACCGCGCTGATCAGAACTCCCGTGCTCGCGTCGTACATTTTCGCCACAGCGCTGTTGATGTTGGCCTGGAACTGGATACCGATGGAGCCGCGAACGACTTTGTGCTCCGGGCCGATCAGCTGGTTGTAGACAGTGGCGACCGTATTTGCCGGGATGGCAAAGCCGATCCCCATGTTTCCAGCCTCGCCGCCCATGGAAGAGTTCGCGAAGATCGCGGCGTTGACACCGATGACCTCACCAGCCATATCGAGCAGCGGACCACCGGAGTTTCCCGGATTGATGGCGGCGTCGGTCTGGATGAAGTGCTGGAACTGACTGGCCTCGCCGCCTCCGGGAATGGTCCGGTTCTTGGCTGAGATGATGCCGGCCGTGACAGTCTGCGACAGGTCAAACGGGGAGCCGATGGCTTCCACCCAGTCGCCCACCTGCGTGCCGTCAGAGTTGCCAAGCTTGACGGTGGGTAGCGGGTGACCCACGTCGATCTTGATGACGGCGAGATCCGTATCCTTATCGACGCCGATCACGGTGGCGCGGTGGCCCTGGTCGTTTTCAGGGTCCGTGGTGAGCTTGACGTAAATGCGGTCGGCTTTGTCGACGACGTGGTTGTTGGTCACGATGTAGCCGCGCGGGTCGACGATGAAGCCGGAGCCGAGGGCACGGCGCTCCTGCTGCTGCGCGTCGCCGCCGCCCTGGCCGGGCATGCCGCCGAAGAAGCGATTGAAGAAGTCCTGCAGGCCGTTGTCGCCGCCCTGGTCGCCCGGACCTTGATCGCCGCCGTTGTCGTCGTCACCGCCGCCGCCCTGGTCATCGGGCCCTTCGGGCTGAGGCTGGATCATGCCGCCGCGTCCGCGACGCGCGCCCTGCTGTTCCTTCGGCAGCTCCTCGGTGTTGATGTTCACGACCGCGGGACCCACTTCCTTCACGATCTGCGTAAACGTGGTGGAGAGGTTGCGCGGGTCGGGAATATGGAGCGGGGTGGCATCGCGCGTGTCGACGGTCTTGTCCTGCCCGTGCACACCATGCGCCACGACCGAGCCGATGAGGATTCCGGCGGAAAGCGTGGTGAGGATGGTGAAGGTGGATGCCAGGCGGCGTGTCCGGAAGCGTTGGAGCGGAGCGTTCATTTCGGGTGTGCCCTCGTACCTTTCCTGAATGGGTCAGCTTGCTGAAGCGAGATCTCGTTGAAGCTGGATACGTCTTATCGGCCGCCGGCGCGCGGCGGGCGAATGTGTCAACTCCTCCAGTGTACCGGTGAGCAGGTGAGACGAAGATATGACGGGGACCTGCCGCTTTGCCTGAGAGCAGGCGCGGTGGCCCTCTCCGTGGTTAGACGCGGGTTCTGCGCAAGGGTCTCAAGACGCTCTACACGAGTGGAGCCGCATCGTGGGTGGTTGGTTGTACGCCGCCGGATGGAAAGAGTTCAGACAGCAGGATGGCCAGGAGCACGAGTGCGGCGCCCAGCAGCGAGCGCCCGCGGAGTCGCTCGCCGAAAACGAGGTAAGAGGTCGCCGCGGCAAAGACCGGTTCGAGCGAGAAGATGAGAGCGGTGTGGCTGGCAGGCAGAAAGGCCTGCGCCCAGCTCTGGATAGAGAATGCGGCAGCCGTGGCAAGAAGCGCGGCGACGAGCCAGGCGAGAAAAAAGCGCGGGCCGGCGTGAAAGAAGGGATGGGGCTCAAATACCGGCAGGCTGATGGCCATGACGACCGCGGCCGTGGAGATCTGGATGACGGCCAGCGCCTGGAACGGAACGTAGCGGGAGCCGTGGGCAAGCGTAAGCAGGTGCAGCGCGAAGGCGAACGCGCAGGCGACGGTGAGCGCATCGCCGCGACTGACGGAGTTGAACGCGAACGGCTGGCCGGAGGGAACGGCGAGCAGCGCAAGACCGGCGAACCCCACGGCGGCTCCCAGGAATGCTGCAGCGCCGGGACGGCTTGCACCCGGAGCCCGAAGTACGCGGGCGAGGGACAGAAACGGGACGAACAGGACGACCATGCCGGTGAGAAAGGCCGAGCGCGAAGGCGTGGTGAGGCGCAGGCCCGCGGTCTGGAACTGGTAGCCCGTGGCAAGCAGGACACCGGCGAGGAGACTGACGTTCCAGGCTCTCCGCGGCAGTCCGCGCAAATGCCGCCGGTAGAGCGCGAGCAGCGCAAGTGCGGCCAGGGCCATGCGGAGGAGATTGAAGAGCAGGGGAGAGACGTCGGCAAGGGCGCTCTTGATCAGGACAAACGTCGTGCCCCACACGAGGACCACGGCGAGGAGCAGGAGATGAGCCTGGGTTTCGCGTCGCATCAGTGTCAGCCCGGATCAGGCCCGGTAGACGGTGCGGCCGCCAACGACGGTGCGGAGCACGGCGGTTGCGAGGATCTCCCGCGCGTCGGAAAACTGAAGCAGGTCACGGTCGAGCACGGTAAAGTCCGCGACATGACCGGGGATGAGCAGGCCCTTCCAGCTCTCTGTTCCCTCGGCATAGGCCGCGCCCTGCGTACAGGCGTGGAGGGCTTCTGCCGCGGTGAGGCACTGCTCCGGGTGAAAGGCCGGTCCGCCGGTCTCCGGCCGCCGCGTGACCGTGGCATAAAGTCCGCGGAACGGCGTGATGGGTTCGACCGGGTAGTCGGTGCCGAAGGCGAGCGGTACGCCTGCCTGGACGAAGCTGCGCCAGGCGTAGGCGTACTGGGCCCGTTTGGGACCGAGCCGGCCGGCGGCCCAGCGTATGTCGGAAAGCAGGTGATTGGGCTGCATGGAAGCGATGGCGCCGGCGGCGCCGGCCGCGGCAAACGCCGATGCTTCGGTGGTCTGGGCGTGCTCGATTCGGGGGCGAAGCTGGGAGTAGCCGGCTTCGTTGAGCGCCTGGAAGGTTTCGATGGCCATGGCCATGGCACGGTCGCCGATGGCGTGGAAACCGAGCTGGAAGCCGGCAGCAGCGCGTTCCATCGCCATGGCGGTGAGGCGCGGTTGCGTGTAGAGGGGAATGCCTGTGGATGAGGAATCGGCGTAGGGCGCAAGCATGGCCGCGGTGCGGGAGCCGAGCGAGCCGTCGAGGAATGCCTTGAGCATGGTGGTGCGCAGAAAGCGGTCCTGCGGCGCGGCGGCGCGGCGGCGCTCCAGATCGGCGAGCGGCGCGTCGAAGGGCAGCCACTCGCTGATGCGCAGGGGCAGCTCACCGGCGGAGTGCAGGGTGCGGAGAGCGGCAAAGTCTTCGTCGACCGAGTTGTCCTGCACGGAGGTGATGCCGTGCGCCACCGCGTCGGCGAGCACGATGCGCAGCGAGCGCAGTCGGTCTTCCGCGGACGGCGGGGGGATGTGGCGCTCCACGAGATCGCGGGCAGCGTGTTCACGGAGAATGCCGGTTGGTCCGTTAGCGGCGTCGCGGTCGATCGCGGAGCCGGGCGGCGCGAGGGTGGATGGGGTGATGCCTGCGATGCGCAGCGCCCAGGTGTTCGCAACGGCGATATGGATGTCGGTTCGGGCGAAAACAGCCGGATGGTCGCCGGTGGCGCGGTCGAGGTCGTGACGGGAGGGCAGCGCGCGTGACGGCCAGAGGGTTTCATCCCACCCGCCGCCGGTAAGCCAGCTGCCGGAGGGCGCCTGCTGCGCGGCCTGCTCGATGCGGGCGAGCGCTTCAGCCAGAGAGCGTGCGCCGGCGAGCTGGACGGATCGCACGTGGCGCGCCCCTTCGCCGAGGTGCAGGTGCGCGTCGTTGAAGCCGGGCATCATGAAGGCGCCTTCCAGGTCGACGTGTTCGGTTCCGTTAGGGAGCCCCGCCGCGAGTTGTTCGAGCGAGCCTGCGGCGGTGACCAGGCCGTTTTCCACCAGAAGCGCGGAGACGTACCGGGGTGCGGGCGTGAGGAGCGCTTCGCCCGTGAGAATGCGACCGTTGTGGAAGAGGGTGGGATGAGCAGGCGTGGGCACCGCGAGAGTTTAGCAGGTGCTTTGGCCCGGCGAATGCGGCTGCCGGGTGAAAGCGGGCGCGTGGCAGTCGGCGAGCGCGAGCAGGAGCAGCAGGATGCGGCGAAGGCCAAGATCGCGGCCTCTGCCGTCGAACCATTCGGCAGTGGTGTGGACGCCGCCGCCTTCGCCGCCCGCGCCGACGCTGACGGCTTCAACACCGAGCGCGAGAGGAATATTGGCGTCGGTAGAAGCGGTGTGCAGCTCGGTGCGGAACCCGAGGTGACGGTCGACTGCGCGGAGCAGGGCGAGGATGCGGGCGTTCTCGGGCAGCACGCCCGCAGGACGGTCGCCGATAACGCGGATGGCGGAGTGAAGCTGGTGGCTCGAGCCGGCGTTCCGGTTGGCGGCGAGCACGGCGTCCTCGACCGCGCGGTAGAGTTCTACCTCGATGCGCAGGAGCTCCGATGCATCAGTGGAGCGGAGATCGAAGCGGGCCGTTGCCGTGGCTGGAATGGTGTTGACCGCGGAGCCGCCTTCGATGGTGGCGACATTCCAGGTGCTGCGCGCGGTTGCGGCTCCGCGTGCATGGGTCAGCGTGGTCTGGCGCTGGCCGAGGCGATGGATCGCATCGCTCAGGGTGAGGATCGGGTTGGGACGACCGGCATCGGACCAGGAATGGCCGCCTGCGCCGGTGAGCGTGACCTCAAAACGGCGGCTGCCCAGGGCAGCGTTGACGGCGGCGGTATGGCCTGCGCCGTCGAGCACGAGGTGGGCGGCGATGCGGCTGCGCCATGGCGCGTGGTGATAGATATGGCGCATGCCGCGCAGATCGCCTTCGCCTTCTTCGCCGACATTGGCGAGGAAGACGATGCGGCACGGTGGCTGAATGGCGGCATGGAGCAGGGCAGCCGCGATGGCGAGCAGCCCGGTGAGACCGGCGCCGTTGTCGCAAACGCCGGGAGCATGCAGACGGGTGCCGGTGAGGACAGGCTCGATCGGGGTTTCGGCGGGAAAGACGGTGTCAAGGTGCGCGGACAGAAGAATCACCGGAGACGCGGATGCTTCGTCTGCGGAGCTCGGCTGCTCGAGCCATCCGACCGCATTGCCTGCCGGGTCGATGTGGCTTTCCCTCAGGCCGAGGTCCTGGAAGCGAGCCTGGAACCACTGGGCGCGGGCCTGCTCCTGGAACGGCGGCGCCGCGACCGCGGCGCACTCGCTCTGCCAGCGCATGATCTGCTGCTCGTGCAGGTGCAGCCAGCCGAGAGCGGCGTGGACGGCGCGCTGCGAGGCGATCTGGCCGATCTGCGCGAAGGCTGAGGAGGAAGCGGGCATGGAAGGTCTGCGGCTGGAAGCAATTCTCCTGAAAGTGTGGATGGACCACCGGTGCGAGCATGGCTTCCGCAGGGAAAAGCCATAGGACGTGAATCTCCGGCCCGGACACCGACCGGGGAAGTGCTCTAAGCCTAGCAGCCGTCCTGGTATTCGACCGAGTGCAGCCATAAACCGCTGGCCGGCGCGGTAGGGCCAGCGGCGGAACGGGAGCGGGCGGCGAGGATGGCAGCCATGCTGCCGGATGGAAGCTGGCCGCGGCCGATCGCGAGGAGCGTTCCGGCCATGTTGCGCACCATGTGATGGAGAAAACCCGATCCGGAGACGCGGTAGATGAGCAGGTCAGGGCTGCCGTCCGGGATCTCCCAGCTGGACGTGTAGATCGTGCGAATGGTGGTGCGGCGCGGCGCACGCGGGTCGCGTTCACGGGCGGCAACATCCGGGTCCTGAGCCTGGAAGGAGCGGAAGTCGTGAGTACCGACGACTGCCTGCGCTGCAGTCTGAAGGCTCTCGAGCGACAGGGGGAAGGTGAACGGATAGACATAGGGTGCGAGCCAGGGCAGGCAGAGAGGATTGCGCCAGACGCGGTACTCGTAGGTTTTGCGGACGGAGCTGTGGCGTGCGTGGAAGCCGGGCGGCGCGTGCTGCGCGTGGAGGATGCGGATCGCGGCGGGCAGGATGTTGTTGAGGGCGCGTTGAAGGCTGAAGGGGGGAATAGGCGCGCGGAGCAGGACGGAGGCGACCTGGGCGAGAGCGTGTACGCCGGCGTCTGTGCGGCCCGAGCCTTGCGGCAGGGTGCGTTCGCCGGTGACGCGGGCGATGGCCTGCGCGAGCTCGCCCTGCACGGTGGCCTGGCCTGGCTGGATCTGCCAGCCGGCAAAGCGGCTGCCGTCGTAGCACAGGGTGAGCTTCCACGGGACGGCAGCATCGTGAGCTGGCGGCAGGCGCTCCTCCGGGTGTTCCATTCCAGGAGAGTATCGAAATTGTGAGCCCTTGCCGCTGCTTTCAGCATCTGGAGGCTGGGTTATACTCGCCGGGGGATTGAGCGCCTGGGCAGCTGACCGCACCGAACCTGGGCGGTTAAAGAGCAGCAGATAAAGGATACGGATGCAGCAGGGCAGGTCGCGCAGGATACAGGGACAGTCGTACAGGGCATTTCAACGGTTGCGCGCTGCCGCGCTGGCGGGCCTGCTGGTGCCGCAGGCGCTGGTAGGGCAGACTGCGGCCGCACCGCAGAATAACGGAGCCGCGGGGCAAAGGGGCAATACGCCGCCGGCGAGTCCCAGCATCAGCAATACGGTCCAGGGTTTGCCGCCGGAACCGCAGGCGAACGATACACAGCCTTTGTTCATGCGCCCGGGCACACGGGACTTCACGCGGCCGCGCGGCTACTTCCCCAACCCCATCGCGCCGTATACGGCGACCACGGTAGCCCTCCCACGCTTTACCAATACACTGAGGCTGAACGACCTGATCCACAATGGGCGGCTCTACCTGAGCCTGAGCAGCGCGATTGTCCTGGCGCTCGAGAACAACTTCGACATTGCCATCCAGCGCTATAACCTGGATATTGCGGACACGGACCTGCTGCGGGCGCATTCCGGCGCGACGCTGCTGGGCGTAAACGCTGGCCTGGTTACCGGTACGCTGGGCGGCGCGACGGCTTCTCTGTCGTCCGGGGGTGGTCCCGGCGGAACCAGCGTGAGCTCGAGCGGCGCGGCGACTGGCTCATCCGGACTGTCGCTCACGACCAATGGCGGCGGCCCGGTTCCGGAGGCACTCGATCCTGTCTTGACCGGCACCATCCAGCTGCAGAGAGAGTTCATCCCGGAGTTGAGTCCGACATTTGTCGGAACTGCGCTGCTGAATGAAAACCTGAATCAGTACAACTTCGGCTATACGCAGGGTTTTGAGACCGGCACGTCGGTGAACTTTACCTGGAATAACAATTACCTTACCGAGAACAGCCCTTTCCAGGAGTACAGCCCGGCAACGCAGAGTACCTTCAACGTGCAGCTGACGCAGCACCTGCTGCGCGGTTTCGGCACCGGCATCAACGGGCGTTTTATCGTGCAGGCGAAGAACAACCGGCGCGTGACCGATTCGGCATTCCGCCAGCAGGTGCTGTACACCGTGAACCAGGTGGAGAACATCTACTGGGGCCTGGTAAGCGCTTATGAAGACGAGCAGGCCAAGGAGCGGGCGCTCGCCCAGTCGACGCAGCTTGCTTCCGACGACCAGAAGCAGCTGGACATCGGTACGCTTGCACCCCTCGATGTGGTGAATGCAAAAAGTCAGGTCGCGAGCGACCAGCAGGCCCTTGTTTCGGCCAAGAGCACGCTTGAATACCAGCAGCTGATCATGAAGCAGGCGATCTCGCGGAATCTCGAAGATCCGTTGCTGGTGAACGCGCCGGTTATCCCGACGGACCGGGTAGACCTGGTGGAAACGCCCGAGGAGGCGATGCCGGCCGATGACCTGGTACGCCAGGCGGAAGCAAACCGGCCGGAGATCGAGCAGGCGCTGCTGGCGTTAAAGAACGACCAGATCACGCTGCGGGGCGAGAAAAATGGAATGCTGCCGACCGTCGACGCGTTTGCGTTTTATGGAGGCTCGGCGGTCGGCGGTTCGATCAATCCGGCCTGTCTGAACTCTCCAGTGGCGACTGAGTTCGGGATCGACTGCTCGGGCCTGCCCCAGGTAGGGTACGGCAGCGTTTTCCAAAACACGTTCAACAACAGCTCGCCGAACAAGGGTGCGGGGCTGAATATTACGATTCCGATCCGCAACCGGGAGGCCCAGTCGGAGCAGGCGCGTTCGGTGCTCGAATACCGCCAGCAGCAGATGCGGGTGCAGCAGCTCTACGTGCAGGTGCGCATCCAGGTGATCAACCAGCAGTATGCGCTCACGAACGACCGGGCGCAGGTCTCCGCCTCCGAGGCCGCGCGAGAATATGCGTACCAGAGCCTGGACGCGGAGCAGAGAAAGCTGAAGCTGGGCGCCTCGACGACAGCGAACGTGCTGCAGCAGGAGCGGAACCTGGCCACGGCGGAAGATAACCTGATCAACGCGCGCGCGACCTATGCCAAGGACCGCGCGCAACTGGATTACGTGCTGGCCGATACGCTCGATAAGTACGGCATCAGCCTGGGCGACGCCGTGACCGGAACCGTGACACAAACGCCGTCGATTCCGGGTTTGCGGCCGGCCGCACAGGAGACGGAGCATATTCCGGCATTGCCGACGCCCGGGCAGCCCGGCGGGAGCCCGAACCAGGGACTCGGTCCGGACGGCCAGCCGCTGCCGATTCCGCAGTAAACGACAAAGGAAGGAGCCATGGCTCGACGAATGGATCGTCCGCACTTCATAAGCAGGATTCCTTTCCTGCTTAATATGACAAACTAGCTTGACATCCATTTGTTAGACTATGTATGGTTTCCTTGTCTTTTAGTCAATGGGAGCCAACATGTGTCTAGCAGTCAAAAGCCTGGCCAACAAGCGGTTTCGCCGCCAATGCCAGATTGCCGTTGGATTGAGCCTTATTCTCTATATCGCATGTTCTCAAGCTTCACTCCATCTCCACAACACACCATTGGGCTTGATGCTGGCTGGAGTGGCCGGCGCCTCCTTCTTCACTGAACTGGTCAGCGTAGGGCTGCTCATCACGAGGCTTCGTGACGAGTTCCAACGCACCCTGCTTACGCGCTCCTTCATTTGGGGCACGCTCGTTACGATGGCTTTCACAACGATCTGGGGATCCATCGAGCTTCGCGCCCGTGGCGTGGTGCCGCATCTCGACATCATCTGGATTCCAATGATTTTGATCTGCGTCACTGCCGGCGCGAAGCTACTTATCTTCCGCCAGTACAGGCCTGCGAATGAATAACCGTCTGCGCGTTCTTCGAGCAGAGCGCAAATGGTCTCAGGCCGATCTGGCGCAGCGCCTAGAGGTTTCCCGTCAGTCCGTCAATGCTATCGAAACCGGGAAATATGATCCGTCCCTTCCACTCGCCTTTAAGCTCGCGCGACTCTTCAATTTACCGTTAGAACAGATATTTCAAGACTCAGGATCCCTTCAAGCCAGATAAACCAGACGCTAAAAAGCCACCCTTATCAGGCAGGCCCTGACTTAACGCACCGCGACAGCATCGAGCAGGTCAAAGAACTCAGGGAACGAGATAGCGGCACATTCGGAGCCGCGGATGAGCGTATCGCCGGTTGCGCGGAGGGCGGCCACAGCGAAGGCCATGGCGATGCGATGATCGCTGCCGGAGTCGATCTCGGCGCCTTGCAGCTGCTGGCCGCCGGGAACGTCGAGCCCGTCCTCAAACTCCTCGACCTCCGCGCCCATCGCCCGGAGATTCTGGGCGACGAGGGCGATGCGGTCGGACTCCTTGACGCGCAACTCCCGGGCGTCCCGTATCCGGATGCCGTGCTGCGTGTAGGGCGCAATGGCGGCGAGCACGGGCAGCTCGTCGATGATCTGCGCTGAGAGTGCGCCGGAGATGGTGGTGCCGCGCATGGCGTCTTCCGGTGCGTGCATCTGGACTGTGCCGACCAGCTCACCGTGCTTTTCCTCGAGGTTCAGCACGCTAAGGCGTCCGCCGAGCGCGGTGCAGACATCGAGCAGCGCTGCGCGAGTCGGGTTCATGCTGAGCTGGTCGAAGACCAGCGAAGAGCCGGGGAACAGAAGCGTGGCGCAGAGGAAAAACGCAGCGGAGGAGAGATCGCCGGGAACGGTCGCTTCGATGGCTGAGAGCTTCTGGCCGCCGCGGATGCTGACGCTGTCGAGCGTACGGCTGAGCTCGGCGCCAAAGGCCTGCAGGGCGAGTTCGCTATGGTCGCGGGTGCGGACGGACTCGCGGAGGATGGTGGTGCCTTCGGCCTGGAGCCCGGCAAAAAGCACGGCGGTTTTGACCTGGGCGCTGGGCGTGGGGGTGGTGTAGTCGGTCGCGTGGAGCGGACGCCCGTGGATGACCATGGGCGCGTGGCCGTCGGTCAGCGAGATGTCGGCTCCCATGGCGGTGAGCGGTTTGCGCACGCGCTCCATGGGGCGGCGGGTGAGCGAGGTATCGCCGACAAGAGTAAAGGCGCCGGGTTGCGGCGCGAGCAGACCGGAGAGCATGCGCATGGTCGAGCCGGAGTTGCCGCAGTCGAGCGGCGCGGAGGGAGCCTGCAGGACGCCGGCGGTTCCGGTGACCTCGACTGTGCCATCTTCGTTCTTCGCTACGGTAGCGCCGAGGGCTTCAGCGCAGCCAAGGGAGCTCCATGGATCCGCTCCGGTCGAGAAATTGGTGAGCCGTGTGGTGCCGGAGGCCAGTGCGGCGAGCAGCGCGTAGCGGTGAGAGATGCTTTTGTCGCCGGGGAGCTGGACGCTACCCTGGATGGCCCGCGCGGGATGAATGAGCCGGGTTTGTTCTGGAACGGTTGAGTCGTGCAAAGGTCGGGTGTGCTCCGCGTGAGAGATGGGCTGCCTGCGTTTATGGTAGCGGAACGGCTCAGCGGACGCGCAGGACGAGTACCGTTTGATCGTCGAAGCGTTCTGTGTCTTCCTCAAAGGCAGTGACCTCGGCGGCAATGGCCAGGGCGAGATCGGCGGCGCTGGCATGAGAGTGCCGGCGCATGAGCTCGGCGACCCGCTCGGTGCCGAACATCTCTCCGTCCGCATTCTGCGCGTCGGTGATGCCGTCGCTGAGGAAGACGAGGGCGTCGCCGGGACGGGTGGCGAGGGAAATCTCCTCGTAGCTGACTTCAGGGAAGAGGCCGAGCGGAAAGCCTTCGGCACGCACGATGTCGACGGTGCCGCCGTCAGGCCGAGCGCGATAAAAGAGAGGCTGCGTGGCTCCTGCGTTCGCGATCTGCAAGGTCATATTCTCGTCGTTCCACACGGCATAGACCATGGCGACGTACTGGGCGGAGACATGGCGCTCCTGCAGGGAGTCGTTGAGCAGCGCGAGCATCTCAGACGGGCCGGGATGGCTGCTGCCCGCCGAACGCATGATGCCGCTCACGAGCGCGGCGTAAAGCGCGGCGGGCGCGGCTTTGCCGCTGACGTCGCCCAGCGCGAGCGCGGAGCGGTTGTTGTCGTAGCGGAGAAAGTCGTACATATCCCCGCCGATGGCGCGGGCCGGCAGAAACCGCGCGGCAAACTCGGCATGACGATGCTCGGGGGTGCTGTGCGGCAGGAGCCGCAGCTGCACTTCGCGGGCCATGTCGAGGTCATGCTCCAGGCGCTGCTCCTGTTGTGCCAGGCGCTGGTACAAGCGCGCATTTTCAATCGAGATAGCGATCTGCGAAGCGAGCGTAGTGAGGGTGCGCTCGTGGTCCTCAGTGAAGTAATTCGAGCGGGTGTGTTCAAGCTCGAGCACGCCGATCACCGTGTTTTTGTAGATAAGCGGGACGATGAGCTCGGAGCGGGTCTCTTTGTTCTTGAGGTAGTAGCGCGCGTCCCTGCGGACATCGGGCGAGTGGACGAGCTTGCCTTCGGCGATGGCTGCACCGACGAGTCCGCGATTCACCGGCAGGCGTTCCCCGTCCTCGACGGCCTCGCCGAAACGGGTAGCGAACCGGCTTTCCAGCACACCATCACTCTCGTTGATGATCCAGATGGTGAAGAACTGGAAGTCGAGCAGCCGGCGCAGAAGCTCGCCGATGCGCGCGAAGAGCACGGGCAGGTCGAGGATCGAGGTGAACTCGCGGGCAATGTCGTTGAGCACCGAAAGGGTATGCGCCTGGCGGGCGACGCGGGAGTAGAGCCGCGCATTCTCAATGGCCTGGGAGATGCGTGAGGCCGTAAGGGTGAGCAGGTGCAGGTGTTCCGGACGGAAATAGTTGAGCTGCTCGCTCTCGATGTCGATGACGCCGATGAGGCGCCCCTTGACGATGAGCGGCACGGCGAGCTCGGAGCAGACGTGCGGGTTGACCTCAATATAGGCGCTTGACCGGCTGACATCATTGACGAGCATGGCTTGGCGTGTTCCTGCGACAGTGCCGACGATACCTTGGCCGATGCGCAGGCGGATGCGCTCGGTCTCGGCTTCGTGGCCGATCTGGAAGCGCATACGCAGATCGCCGGTACGGTCGTTGACCAGGAAGATGGCGAAGATGCGGAAGTCAAGAACAGACCGCACGAGCTCAGCAGTCTGCTTGAGCAGCGTGCGGAGGTCGAGGGTGTTGCTGAGCGTTTCCGAAAGGCGGATGAGAAAGGCGGTCGCAAGCGGGGTCTGGGGCGAATGCAGCATCGGGTCGGCCAGCGCAGGCTGCTGCAAAGCCTCAGGGTCGGGGCGGGCCTGGTGCGCGTCGTGGCGCTCCGGTTGAGCGGGCGGGTTGTCGTCGGTGCTGTGCACTCCTCTCCTTTATTGGGTGCGCCTGCACCTCTCAGATATGCATCACCGAAGATTGGATGATAGCGCGGGGAGAGGTGCGCTGACGCGTGGTTATGGACCGGTAGAGAGCGCGAGGTAACTTTCAAGGATGGCCACCGAAACACTGGCGCCGATGCGGTTGGCCCCGGCCGTGGCCATGCGGACCGCATCGGCCAGGGTACGGATGCCGCCCGAAGCCTTGACGCCGCAGCGATCGCCTACCGATGCCCGGAGCAGGGCGACATCGGCAACGGTGGCGCCGCCGGTCGAGAAGCCGGTACTGGTCTTGACAAAGTCCGCGCCGGCTTCCATGCAGAGCCGCGCGGCGGTGCGCTTCTCCTCATCGGTGAGCAGGCAGGTTTCGAGGATCACTTTGAGGATGGCGCCTTCCCCGTGGGCTGCCCTGGCTACCTCGCGGATCTCGTCGCGTACCGGGTCGAAGAGGCCGGAGCGCAGTACGCCGATATTGAGGACCACGTCCAGGTCGAGTGCGCCGGCGCGGGCGGCTTGTTGCGCTTCAGCGATCTTGGTTTGCGGCAGCGAAGCGCCCAGCGGGAAGCCGACGACCGTGCCGACGCGTATGCCAGTGCCGCTGAGTACGGTGTGCGCGAGCGGAATCCAGGCGGGATTAACCATGGCGCAGGCAAACCGGCAGCGCGCGGCTTCCTGAGTAAGCGCGCGTACCTGGGCGTCTGTGGCGTCAGGCCGTAGCAGGGTGTGATCGAGCGTAGCGGCGAGCGCGGCCGCGTCAGGGAACAGGGCAAGCGCTGCGGAGCGCAGTTCGGCCGGGGGCAGCGGGTTGTCGCCGGCGGCGTCGGGCAGTTCGTGGTACATGGCTGGCACTCCCTCAGGGCTGCGGGTGGCTCAAGAATTTTGCGTTTTCCGGCAGGACGCAAATGTCGGGCAAATTGCGGTAGCGCTCGGCGTAGTCCATGCCGTAGCCGATCACAAAGTAGTCGGGGATGCGGAAGCCGACGTAATCGGCGTCGATAGGCTGGACGCGGCGCTCGGTTTTGTCGAGCAGGGCGGCGAGCCGTAGTGTCCTGGGGTGGTGCTGGAGCATGACCCTGCGAAGAAAAGACAGCGTGAGCCCGGTATCGAGGATGTCTTCGACCAGGATGACGTTTCTGTCCTCGATCGACTCGTCCAGATCCTTGATGAGCTTGACCTGGCCGCTGGACGTGGTGCCCTTGCCGTAGCTCGATACAGAGACAAAGTCGAAGGTGCAGTCAAGAGCGATGTGCCGCGCGAGGTCGGAGAGGAAAATCGCAGCGCCTTTGAGGACGCCGACCAGCACGAGCCGTTCGCCGGCGAAGTCGCGGCTGATGGCACGCCCAAGCTCGCCGACGCGGGCTTCAATCTGCGAACGGGAGAGCAGGACCGGCAGTGCCGCGTCTGCGCCGGCGGTGCCGTCAGCCTGGGTGTCCGCGGCCGTCTCGACATCCTGAGCCGTTCGGCGGGTCATTCGTGAACCTTCTCCTGAGCACATGGACCGGGATAGCAGCCGGGCGCAAGCGCCCATCCCGATACTGTACCGCGTGGCAGGTACATGGCTGTGCGCCGTTTATACTCAGAGTCGGACGCTATGCTGCCTTTTCTGCACATCTGGCATTTCACGTTACCGACCTTCGGACTGATGCTCGCGATTGCGGCGTTCAGCGCCGGTTTTCTGCTGCAGGGGAACCTGAAGCGTTATCGCATTGATGCCGATGCGGTAGGGATTATTGCGATCGCAACCATAGCGGGCGTGGCAGGGGCCAAGCTATGGCACGTTCTGCAGGATCCCGGCTACCTGATCGCGCACCCGTCTGTGCTGCTGGACCGGTCCGGCCTGGCCTGGTTCGGCGGTTTAGTCGGCGGCGTGGCGGCTTTGCTGCTCCAGGCGAGGAGCACCGGCGTACGCAGCCTGACGATGCTCGACCTGTGCGCTCCGTCAGCAGCGCTGGGGTATGGAGTGGGCCGTATCGGCTGCTTCACCTCGGGTGACGGGGATTACGGCATTGCGAGCAACCTGCCCTGGGCGATGAGTTTTCCGCATGGGACTGACCCGGTAAATTACCCGGTTCACCCCACGCCTTTGTACGAGTTTATTGTCGCGGTGGCGATTGCGGTTTACCTGTGGAAGCGCAGCGCGCCGTTGACGGGAAGACTGCTGCACCTGGGGCAGATTACAGGCGAGTACCTGATGCTGAGCGGGCTGGCTCGTTTTCTGGTGGAGTTTATCCGGATTAATCCCCGTATTTACTGGGGCATGAGTAACGCGCAGGTTGCCAGCCTGGGCAGTATGGCCGCTGGCTTGGTGCTGGTGTTGTATGCCCGGAGACATGTGCTGGCCGGCCTCGCGCTTGCACCGGCTCCCGTAGAAGCGCAGCAGGCAGCCCAGTAGGGCTGAGGGCTATGCCTGCCGGTAACCCCCGGCGTTCCGATTTGGGAAAACTCTCCTCGGTAATGTAGCTCCGGATGCGGGTGCTTCCATAGCTTGGCCCTGTGCCGCTGTTGGTTTCGGCAGGCACGGGGGAAGCTCCATGAGTGATTACGTAACGCGATATTTGCAGGAAGCGGGCAGCATCTGCGCGACTCTTCCGCCGGCCCGGATCGAGGCCATGATCGACATTTTGTGCGATGTTCGCGACACCGGAGGACGGTTGTTCTTCCTGGGAGTGGGTGGCGGCGCAGGTCATGCCGGGCACGCGGTGAATGATTTCAGGAAGATCGCGGGGATGGAATGCTACGCGCCCTCAGACAATGTTTCAGAGCTGACGGCGCGCATTAATGATGATGGATGGGACAGCTGCTATGCGAACTGGCTGCTGGGCAGCCGTTTGTCGGCAGCGGATGCACTGTTCATTTTCTCCGTGGGCGGCGGCTCGATCGAGACAAACGTCAGCATGAACCTGGTGAACAGTCTGCGGCTCGCGCAAGCGACCGGAGCCCGGGTGCTCGGCATCGTTGGCCGGGATGGGGGATACACGGCACAGGTCGCGGACGCGGCAATTGTCGTCCCGACAATCTCCCCCGATACAGTGACGCCGCACACGGAAGCGTTCCAGGCTGTGATCTGGCATCTGCTGGTTTCGCATCCCCGGCTGCGGTCGCGGGAGATGAAGTGGGAGAGCGCCGGCGCGGCCCTGGCAGCGGCAGTTTGAGGCGTGGTTCGTGAACAAGGGCGCCGCGCCGTATTTCTTGACCGCGACGGCGTCCTGAACCCCAACGTCTTCTATGCCGATACACGGTGCTGGGAATCGCCACGCGCCCCGGACGAGTTCCGCCTGGCGGATGGCATTGTGCCGGCGCTCGCCCAGCTGCAGGCCGCTGGATTCCAGTTGTTCGTTGTTTCAAACCAGCCGAATGAAGCCAAGGGCAAGTCTGCAGCCGGAGCGCTCGATGCCATGCACGCGATGTTGCTGTCGTGGCTTGGCGCCGGGGGTATTGCGCTTGCGGGGGCGTTTTACTGCCGCCATCACCCGGAGTTTACCGGGCCGTGTGTGTGTCGCAAACCAAGCCCCCACTTTCTCAAACAGGCGCTGGCTGCATATGGTCTGGCACCGGCTTTGTGCTGGATGATTGGCGACCGCGCTACCGATATGGAGTGCGGCCGGGCCGCCGGCACACGAACGGCCTGGATCCGGACCGGGCAGGAGCGCGTCGCGCCGGCCGCCGGTATGTTCGATCTCAAGAGCACGGATCTGCCGGGGGCGGTCGAGCAGATCCTTGCCTGCCGTTCGCTCGCCGGGGTTTGATGGCCGGATCCACGCAGCTTTTCCGGTAGAAAAGCTGCGCGGATCTGGCCCTGGTTGTTCAGTCCCGCTGGAGCTGCCTCTACGAAGCAGCCGCGGCATTGCCGATTCGGCCGCGAAGCTGCTGCGGGAGCATTGCGGGCGAGGGCAGAATGGCGCGCTCGGTGAGCGAGAAGCCGGCCTGCATGGCGTCGTTGTAGAGCATACGCACGGTTTCGAGGGAAAAGCTCGTGAGATCCTTGCCGAGCAGCGAAAGCTTGCCGAGGATGTCCGGCGTCGCGGTGATGATGTGCGTCCCGGACTCTTCAGCATGGAAGATGTTGAGCAGCTCCCGGGAGCTGGCCCAGAGTAGCTCAGCACGCGGCCGCTCGGAGAGGATATCGACCGCGCGGCGCATAAGCGGGACCGGATCGACGCCTGTGTCGGCGATACGGCCGGCGAAAACCGAGACGATCGCAGGCGTATTGCGGTCGAGTGCCGCCGCGACACGGCCGACCTGTTCGAGCGTCATCAGGGCCGTGACGTTGAGGGCGATGCCGTCCCTGGAAAGCCTGCGCACTAGCGGCATGGTGGAGAAACCCTGGGTGTTGGTGACGGGAATTTTTACATAGACGTTTGCGCCCCAGGAAGCGATCTGACGCGCCTGGCTCTCCATGCCTGCCTCGTCATCGGCGAAAACCTCGAAAGAGATCGGCAGGTCGGGAATCGCGGCGAGTATCGCCTGCGCAAAGGCGCGGAAGTCCTTGACTCCGGCTTTTCGCATGAGGGTCGGATTGGTGGTAAAGCCCTTGATATAAGGCTTGCTGTACATCTTCAGCAGACTTTCAATGTCAGCTGCATCACAAAAAAGCTTCACCTGCAGGTCGCTGGTCAGGTTCATTCGTCGCCTCATAGAAAATGCTTGCGGCTTTGGTCTTGAGCTTTGCTGACTATCGGCGGGAGCGCTGAAGGTTGTTGGTAAATTCAACACGGAGGTAGTTACGAAAGTCCCGAGGTGGGAAAAAAGTTCCTGTTCCAAATGCGAACCGATGCGTATGCTGATTTCAACACTTCACTTTGATTGTGAGCAGGAGCCAGTGCCTGGGGTTAACCCCCGGGTAAGGCTTTGAAGCCGCGTCCGCGGAGTTTGCGGAGCGGCTGGAAGGAGGCGTTCGCCATGAACCTGCTGCCGTTTGCCCGCGCTGACCAGGAATCTCCGGCTGCCCGTAGCTTTGTTGTCGTGGGAGGCGCCGGCTTCATCGGGAGTCATTTTGTCGACCGGCTGCTGAGCCCCGGGATGCAGGCTGCCAAGGTGACGATCTACGACAATTTCTCATCGGGCCGCTCCTGGCATTATGAGCAGCACCTCGGGGACAACCGGCTGCGGGTGATCCATGCCGACGTCTCTGACCTGTCCCGGCTTACAGATGCCATCGCGGGCCATGACGTCGTGATTCACCTGGCGTCGAATCCGGACATCGCCCGTGCGGCAACCGAACCGGAGATCGACTTCTACCAGGGGACATTGCTGACCAACAACGTGCTCGAAGCCATGCGGCGCTCCGGGGTCAGGCGGCTGCTCTATGCGTCGGGCAGCGGGGTGTATGGGGAGCTGGGCAAGTCCGCGGTCGGCGAAGACGACGGTCCGTTTCAACCGGTCTCGACCTACGGCGCAAGCAAGCTGGCCGGTGAGGCGCTGATCGCGAGCTATTGCTCGATGTTCGGCTTGCGCGCATGTGCGTTTCGCTTTGCGAATGTGGTTGGTCCACGGCAGACGCATGGCGTTGGTTTTGATTTCCTGCGACGTCTCACGTCCGATCCAAGACAGTTACGGATTCTGGGCGACGGAGAGCAGAGCAAGTCGTACATCCATGTACTCGATGTGGTTGAGGCGGTGCTGCTGGCAATGGACGCGAGTGTCGCGCCCTTCCAGGTGTTCAACGTCTCGACGATGGATGCGATCACGGTGCGGGAAATTGCCGACGAAGCGGTGGAATGCCTGGGGCTGGAGGCGGCTCCGTCGTACAACTTTACGGGTGGTGCGCGGGGCTGGAAGGGTGACGTGCCGGTCGTGCGGCTGAAGAGTGACCGCATTCGCGCGCTGGGCTGGTCGTCGCGCTGGACGAGCCGGGAAGCGATACGTGCGGCGCTTGAAGCGATGCGGGTGGAAGAGCGGGTGATTTATGCCTGAACGCGCGAAGAATCGGATGCCCAAGCTGGCGCTGCTTGCGGGCGGCAAAGCGACACGGATGTATCCGGCAACGTTACAGACGGCGAAATCAATGCTTCCGGTCGCTGGAGAGCCGTTCCTCGGCCATCAGCTCAGGATGCTTGCAGCACAAGGTGTGCGCGAGATTGTGATCTGCTGCGGACACCTGGAGGAACAACTGCGTGCTTACGCGGGGGACGGCTCACGCTGGGGCTGCTCGGTCGAGTATTCGCCCGATGGAGCGGTGCCGCTGGGAACCGGAGGAGCACTGCGGCGGGCGCTCCCGATGCTCGGTGAACGGTTCCTGGTGATGTACGGGGACAGCTACCTGCCTGCCCGGCTCGCGCCGGTATGGGAGGCGTTCGAGCGGACAGGCAAACGCGGGCTGATGACGGTGTACCGGAATGTCGGCCGATGGGATGCGAGCAATGTTCTTTTCGAGCACGGGGAGATTGTGCACTACAGCAAACAGAGCCGCTGCCCGGAGATGAACTCTGCCATGAAACACATCGACTATGGCCTGAGCTGCCTGCACACGGACGCGTTCGAGGGCTGGCCGGAGGGATACTGCTTCGACCTTGGGGAAGTGATGCAGAGCCTGCTGGGCAGGGGCGAGCTGGCCGGGCATGAGGTGCGGGAGCGGTTTTACGAGATCGGCTCTGCAGCAGGCTATGCCGAGACCTGCGGGCTGCTTGCGGAAAGCGCCCCGACATTTTCAATGGGGAGCGCCTCGTGATTATCGCAAAGACACCTCTGCGCATCTCGCTCGGCGGCGGCGGAACCGACCTGCCTTCGTATTACCGCGAGTTCGGCGGTTTTGTGATTTCGGCTGCCATCAACAAATACATTTACATCACGGCGAACCGGTCGTTCTTCCCGGGTTATTTCCTGAAGTACTCAGAGATGGAGCACGCGGGCACACGGGAAGAAATACGTCATCCGCTGTTTCGCGAAGCACTTGCGATGCAGGCGGTGGGCGACCGGCTCGAGCTGACCAGCGTGGCGGATGTTCCGGCAGGCACCGGACTCGGGTCCTCAGGGGCGTTCACGGTGGGCCTGCTCCACGCGCTCTATGCCTACCGGCAGCAGCACGTGACCAGCGAAACGCTGGCGAGAGAAGCAGTCGAGATCGAGATGAACCGGCTGAACCAGCCGGTCGGCAAGCAGGACCAGTACATCGCTGCCTACGGCGGGCTGCTGTGCCAGGATTACCGCCGCGACGGAACCGTCGGGGTAGCTCCGCTGCAAATCAGCGAGAGCGCTGTACGCGAGCTGAGCGAGAGCCTGATGCTGTTCTTTGTCGGCTCGACCCGCTCGGCCTCAGCGCTTCTGGGCGAGCAGAAGGCGCAGTCCGAAGGCCGCAACAAGAAGATGCTGGACGACCTGCACTTTGCCAAGCAGCTTGGGTATGAAACAGAACGTGTGCTCACCGGCAAGGATGTGCTGGCGTATGGATCGGTCATGCACGAGCACTGGCTCCGGAAACGAAGCCGCAGCGAAGGGATGAGCAACAGCCATATCGACGGACTGTACGACCTCGCCCTGAAGAGCGGCGGCGCGAGCGGCGGCAAGCTGGTAGGGGCGGGCGGCTGTGGGTTCCTCCTGCTGCAAACACCGGACCGCAAGCGTCTGCGTACGGTGATGGAGGGCGCCGGCGTGGCGGAGATGGGCTTCAGCTTTGACTTTGACGGCTCGGTCGTGATGCTCAGGAACTAGGCTCCCGGTCGGAGCCGTGGGGTCGAGCATTTTCGCTCTTTGTGTAAGGGCCGGCTTCCGCTCCAGTGGCTTTTCCCGACGGAAAAGCCACGCTCCCATTTGCGGGTCCCTCTCCGTGTGGAGTGAAAATGCTCTAGGCTGGACCACATGGATCTGATTATCAACGCGCAACCGAAGCAGATGGACGATCTGCCAGACGGCAGCACGGTAGCGGACCTGGTGCAGGCGCTTGCGATGCAGGCTGACCGGGTCGCTCTCGAGTGCAACGGAAATATCATTCCGCGGGCGCAGTGGGCCGAAACACGACTCCATGACGGAGACCGGCTGGAGGTTGTGCATTTTGTCGGCGGCGGCCGCCGTTGAGCGGGTCTTCGGCGCATTTTCCCCGCCCATGCGACTTTCCCCGCGGAAAGTCGCACTTACTGCTGCCGGTCGCTCGGTTTTAGGAATGTGCTTAACGCGCGTAGGCAAGCAGGGCAAAGAGCAGAATCCAGAAAGCGCTCATAGCGTGCCAGAACCAGGCGATGCAGTCCACCAGAATCTGTCGGTATTCGACCCGGCGCAAGCGGTACAACCCGAGTATCGCGATGGAGAGCAGGACCAGGGCGGCCAACATGTGCAGCGCGTGGCTGCCGGTAAGCACAAAGAAGAAGGCGCTCCCGGGGCTGCTGGCGAAGCGCACTCCCGCGCTGGAGAAATGGTGCCAGGCGATACTCATGCAGCCCAGGTAGCCCGCGCCCAGGCAGGCGGTCGCGACAAGCCACGGCCATGTGCGCCGGGCCATGGGACGGCCGAGCCCGAGCCACTCCTCGATCACGTCCATCTCCTGAAAAAGCTGGCGCCTGCCGAATTCCGCCGTGACGGAGGAGAGGATGAGAAAGCCGGTTCCAAACCAGAGAACCGCCGGGACCGGCAGCGGCTGCCAGTCGGCGATGTAGTTGTCCGCGGCATCGAAATGGCCGGTACTTTGCCGCACGAAGAAGGCGCTAATGAGAGAGAGGAAGAAGATAAAGTCGCCGGCCAGAACAAAGGAGAGCCCGAGGCGGCAGCGCCGAAGCAGTTCGCCGGGACCGTCGTGATGTTCTCCACCACCGCCGTGGTCGCCATCGCCTCCTCCGCCGGTCGGACGGTTGTGAAGGGGCGGCCGGCCGCCGAATCCAGGATCGCGCCGGTCCGGATCGGTCTGCACGGGGCGGTGAGTATAGGTGGCGGGCATCGGCGGCGGCTCCCTGAGAAACAGCTTACTCGCATGTGAGATATCTGCAACGGCCGGGTGCATGCCACCTTGAAAAAGCTTTTATTCCGGGCCCGGATCGGGACTGGCCATCACGTGAGCGCGTACTTTCTCAAGAAAATAGCCGTGAACACGGCTGTCGTGCGAGAGCTCAGGATGAAAGGTTGCGGCCAGCAGATGGGCCTGTTCGACCAGGGCAGGGAAGCCGTCACGTTCGGCGAGCACGTGCACGTCAGGCCCTAGCAGCGTAAAGCGGGGCGCGCGAATGAAGACCATCTCGAGCGGCGGGCCGCCGAGAGCGGTCTGGGTGTGCAGGATAGCGCTGTCGTTCTGGCGGCCATAGGCGTTGCGCTCTATGGTCGCGTCGAGAACCGCCAGGCTGGGCTGGGGAGGGTGCAGGACTTCGCGGGCCAGCAGGATGGAGCCAGCGCAGGTGCCGAACGTAGGTTTTTGAGAGGCGAACGTTTTGAGCACCTCGAGGAAGCCGTCGCGCTCGAGGAGCTTGAGGAACGTAGTGGATTCGCCGCCGGGGATAACCAGGCCGTCAAGGTGCTCCAGTTCAGACGGCTTGCGGATGAGCACAACCGTCAGCGGTGAGCCGCCCGAGGATGCTGCTTTCCGCAGCGCCGCGACATGCGCAGCGTAGTCGCCCTGCACGGCGAGAACACCGATACGCAGCGACCGCGAAGGCGATGACTCGGGCGGGTGTGCGGCCGGCTGGTTCACGCCTGGAAACCTGCTAAAGGAATCACTCAGGCGCCGCGGGTCTGCATGAGTGCAGAGGTTTCAAGCGCTGCGATGGCGAGACCCTTCATGGCGCCGGTACATTCGGCGCTGCATTCGGCCACGACGGCCGGGTCGTCAAAATGGGTGGTGGCACGGACAATGGCGCGCGCCCGCTGCTCGGCCTCCTCACGCGGAGCGAAGTTATAGGAGTCGCTCATAAAGATGCCGGAGCCGACGAAGACTGCCTCGGCGCCGAGCTGCCGCACCAGCGCCGCGTCCGCAGGAGTGGCGATGCCGCCCGCGGAAAAGTTGGGCACCGGCAGCTTGCCGGTTGCGGCAACCATGCGGACAAGTTCATAAGGCGCGCGGAAGTCGCGCGCGGCGACATAGAGCTCGTCTTCCCCCAGAACGGTAAGCCCGCGCATATCCTTGACGATCTGGCGCATGTGCTTGACGGCGTGCACCACGTCGCCGGTGCCGGCTTCGCCCTTGGTGCGGATCATCGCCGCGCCTTCCGCGATACGGCGCAGCGCCTCGCCGAGGTCGCGGGCGCCGCAGACGAAAGGCGTGGTGAACCTGTGTTTGTCGACGTGGTGCACCTCGTCGGCAGGCGTCAGCACCTCCGATTCGTCGATGAAGTCGACGCCGAGCTGCTGCAGCACCTGCGCTTCGGCGAAGTGGCCGATCCGGCACTTGGCCATTACCGGGATTGACGATGCGGCCATGATCTCCCTGATCACGGAGATGGACGCCATGCGGGCAACGCCCCCTTCGGCGCGAATCTGTGCCGGAACACGCTCGAGCGCCATAACGGCGACGGCACCGGCCTTTTCGGCGATTTCGGCCTGGTGCGCGTCGGTGACATCCATGATAACGCCGCCCTTGAGCATCTCGGCCAAACCTACCTTAAGCCGCAACCCCGTGCCTGTGTTGCCCTTATAGCCGTTGCTGCCATCATTTTCTGCCATTGCGCCCGCCTTCTTCCTGCGTTGTCTTCCTTAGTTTAATGCAGGTGGTGGCGAGGCCGTCACTCTGCGAGCACCGGGCGCGCCACGACGAAAACAAAACGGGTCCAGCTGCTGAGCAGCGGACCCGTTCACGGTAGTTGATGCGGTGGTTAAAACAGCAGCTTGAGCGCGAACTGAATTTCGCGGGGATTGTAGTAGGGAGCGGTGCCGGTCACCGAGCCGACGCCGGGCGTGTTGAGCGCCTGGTTGGGCACCGCATAGCTGGGCGTGTTGCTCACATTAAAGATTTCGGTCCGAAACTCCAGGTGATAGTTCTCGTGGATTGGGAACTCCTTGAACCCGGAAAAATCGAACTCGCGAAAGTGCGGCCCGTGCAGCGGATTACGTTCCTCATCTCCGGCAGTCCCGAAAGCCTGAGGCACAAAATCGGCCAGGTTGAAGTACTCAGCATTGGTGGGATTGTGTAACGTTCCATGCCCAATCATGTTGGGGCGATCGTTGGTGGTGCCGGTGTTGATCTCCGGATCGTTGTTTTGCACGGTAAAGGGAAGGCCGGACTGCCAGCTCAGGATGCCATTGGTTTCCCAGCCGCCGGCGACCGCTTTCTTCCAGCCGGTCAGGGACTGGCCGTAGGGAAGGATGTAGTCGAAGAACCCGGCGACGCGGTTGCGGATGTCGGCATCGGAATTGCCGTAATCGTATGTCGACTCCTGCGACGGGATAAGTCCGTAACCCGCCTGGTTGTCTTCGTTCAGATCGGCTGCGTTGTCCATCATATGAGCGTAGGTGTAGTTGACGTTGAAGGTAAGTCCATGACTCAGGTTGCGCTTGAAAACAACCTCGGCTGCGTTGTAGTAGCTGACGCCCTGGCTGAACAGGTCGGTGATGCTGGTGATATTCGGGAGAACACTGTTGAAGGGCCGGTGTGATTGAAGGGTCGGTTCCGTGGCGCAGACTGCCGCGGATGCGGAGCAGAAGTCGCTGTAAGCTGTTGTCGAAGGCAGCGGCACGTCAATGTTCGGAATAAACTGCGCCAGGTGGCGGCCGTAGTCGCCCGCATAGGTGGCTGAGACGGTATTTGCGCCAAACTGGTGCTCATAGGTCAGGCTGGTTTGATAAATGTAGCCATTGCGAAACCTGGAATCGAGAGCACCATTGATCGCTCCGGTGGGATCGGTAATCTCGGAAGTCTCGTAAGAGGGTACGGGAAGCCCCTGCGCAATGTTGTACTCGGGAGCCGGCTGGAAGTTATAGATGAACGGCTGGTTCTGGAGATTGCCATCAGAGCCGTAGTTATCGGGAAAATACGAAATACCAAAACCGCCGCGGAGTACAGACGCATGCGGAAGTGTAAGGGCGAAGCCGAAACGCGGTGCGACGTTACTCCAGGTGTTCTTGATGTCGTCCGTATCGCTGACGCCGTTTTGCCCCGCCACCAGCATGGTTCCGGTAACCAGATCGACATCGGACAGCCGGTTGTGCTTTTCAGTAAAAGGGGTGTAGATGTCGTAGCGAACACCGAGGTTCAGGGTAAGGTTTGGCAACGCCCGCCAGTTGTCCTGGAAGTATGCGCTCGGCTCCCATGTCCGGTAGGAGATGGGGTAGAGCTGGTTTGAGCGTTCGGCCGTATAGGCAACGCCCTCGAGCATGGAAACCAGGGTACAGATATCGGCCGACGTGGTGGAGCAGGGCGTGGCGCTGGTCGAGGGATAGAGCCCTGCTCCGTATGTGTCGTTGAAGGTGAATGCGCCCGCTGCGTATGCGCTTTCTATGTTGGTCGCCTGCCGACGGATCAGCGTTGCGCCCATCTGCATGTTATGGTTGCCCTTGTTTACCGTAAGCGAGCCATACCACTGGAAGTTATTGTCCAAATCCTGCAAAGGAAGATACTCGCCGTCGCCGACAGAGCCGTAGCCGCTTGGAATGAACGGAGTCAGGAAGTCCGAAGCTGCGTCGGCATAGTTAGCCCCCGTGAGGCCGAAGCTTGTGGAAAGCGCATTGCCATAGTTCAAGGGGAAGGACGCGTTGTTAATGCGGGTATACCCGGTCTTGAGCTCCAGCAGAACGTTCGGTGTGAAGACGTGCGTGTAATCCACATCGATGTTCTGCTCCTGCTGCTGAGCAGTTCCATCTTCGCTGTAGACCGAGCCGCCCGGGAAAATTCCGTTTACCTCCGGAAAGGGGCCGGGGGTATTGGTGGCTGTGTTGTTGATGGAATAGCGGGCGAAGATAAGGTCACTCTGGCTCAGGTGTTCGTCGACGCGCGCGTCTGCCAGCCATTGGTACTGGATCTGATTGGGAGCGGATAGGAAGTTGTTAGCGTACGGGCCGTTCACGGTGGTGTTCGGTGCAGGGTAAAGTTTGTAGTAATTCAGAGCGATGGGGCTAAGCGCGCTTGCCGGCAGTACCGGGCCGCCTACATCGGAGAAGTTACCGGGATTGCTTTCTTCAAAAGCCGTGGGAACGGTGGTGTACCCGGGAGTGCCCTGGACACGGCGCAAGCCTTCGACATCAGTAAAGAAGAAGGTCTTGTTCTTGACAATGGGACCGCCGATGGAGCCGCCGAACTGGTTCTGGCGGAACTCGGGCTTGGGCCCGGAGGTGGAAAGCACGCTGCGGGCATCGAGCGCATCGTTGCGCAGAAATTCATATGCGGAGCCGTGCAGTGAGTTCGTCCCGCTCTTGGTGATGATGTTGATCACACCGGCCGCGGTTCGGCCGACGGCCGCGGTATAAAGATTGGTTTGAACGCTGAACTCCTGGATGGCGTCGATGGATGGGCGCACGCCGATGACGCCGACGATTCTCTCGTTGTTGTCCAGACCATCCAACTCCTCGTTGTTTACGATGGTGCTCTGACCATTGACAGAGATGGCTGAGGTTTCGCGGCGATCATCCGGACGGGAGCCGGACGCGATAGACGATGCCGTTCCGGAATTTGCGCCGGGAACAAGCTGGGCGATGTTGATGAAGTTACGACCGTTCGTTGGCAGGTTCTGTACCTCAGCGTCGCTGATGGTCGTGGCAAGCACGGCGCTGTCGGTCTGGAGCGCGGGTGCGGCGCCGGTTACGGTGACATTGGTCGCTTTGCCTGAAGTCACGCCGAGTTTTACGTCCACGCGCTGGCGCTGCCCGGCCGACAGGCGGATGCCATTGTTCAGGGACTCGGAGAATCCAGGTGCATCGACCGTGACGGTATAGCTGCCGATGGGAAGCAGAGAGAAGTCGAAGTCGCCGGAAGAGGAGGTGCTGAGATGCCGTGTTTCCTGCGTCCCGGTGTTTACGACCGTGACTTTAGCGTTGGGCACGATTGCGCCGGTCGAGTCGGTGACTGTGCCGAGGATGTCGCCAGTGACGCCTTGGGAGAATGCTGGGGAGGAGAAAAGCAGGATGCTGGAAGCGACGGCAAGTAGCCGCCTGCTTGAAATAGATATCGATACCATCAAAGGCCTCAAAAAGATCGTGCTAAATCACTTCACGATCGGGTAAGTGGGCCGTGGCCGATTGATCGGGCCACGCGCCGAGGGAATTGCAGGCAGATGAAAAGCGCACCTGCCACACGGTAAGGGGGTACCTGTGCGCGAGATGGTCTGACCATCCCGTCACACCATTCAACTTCTGCTCATCGGAACCTGTCAAGGAGGCCGCGGGCGGCAGAGATCAGTGCTTGTGGTCCGCCTGGCGCTCGATGGCGATGAAAAGTGCTTTGCCGCGGGCCAGGGTGTGCCCGCTCGCATCGCTGAGGGTGGCGGAGCAGAAGTGCTTGCGGCCGGCGACACTCTCCTGGCGGCCCCAGAGGACCAGCGGCGTGCCGAGCGGGGTCGGGCGCAGGTACTCGGTTTCCATGTGTCGGGTGAGCGCCATGATCTTCGCGCCGTAAGCGCTGGCGTGGATGGCTTTGCTCATCGCATTTACCGCACGGTGGCCATTCAGATCAGGCGTGTGCCAGCTGCCGTCGGCGAGCAGTCTACCCGGCGCAAGAAGTGCTACTGCGCAAGTTCTCCGCTGATCAGGTTGTATTGCGCATGAGTATCGACGGAGAGCAGATAAATATGCATTCCGTCCACGATGTAGGCGACATAATCTGTGGGCTGAGCCGGCGGCTGATTGGGTGTTGTCAGGGTAAGAGCAAAGCGTCCAAAGCTATCCGGTGCGCTCGTGGCCCCGGACACGGGACTGTTCTGGAGCACGGATGTGCCTGCGGTCAGATCAATGGGGCCGGTGACCGTGCCTCCTGTACCGCCGGAGGTAAAGGTAAGCTGACCGGCCGCGAAGAGCAGTCCGCTGTCGGGCGCGGTTGACACCGAACCGGCGCCACTTGTCTCACCGGATGCCTTGAGCACGTAGGCTCCCTGCACGGGTGTGAAGCCTGCGCCTGTGTACGTCTGTTTCTTCAATTCAACATTGCCGAACAGGACATTGCCATCGATCTGCATCATGGAAGCCGTATCGGCAGTGGCGGATCCGGGGGCAGCCTGGGCGAACAAGGCAAAGTGTTCCAGGGCATTGTCGGAACCCTCGATCGTGAGCAGGCCTGTTCCGGTGGCATCCAGGTAGTAGGAACCGCTGACTGGAGTGTTCAAGACGGCTCCCGCGCCCGTGTTGTAATCCTCCTCGCCAGAGACAACGCCCTGCCCGTCGAAGTGGAGACTGCCGATGCCGGCGATGCGGTTTGCGCGGGTGAGGGCTGCCACGTTCGTTGTGCCGGAGAACAGGAAAGCATAGCTGCCCTGGAGAGCCGCGACGCCCGGGCCTGGACCCAGGTCGAGAACGGTGGTCATGCCCGCGGAGCCCTCGAAGGTTGCGTTGCCACTGTAGACAGCAGTGAAGTTGTCATAGTTGCCATGGACGGTGGAAGTGAACGGGAACACCTGGATCGTCGCCGTCCCGTTCTCGATGGTTGCTGAGCCGAGAACGCCGCTGGGAGACTCAAACTGGAGAGTGAACCCATTGAGCGCTGATACAGATCCAGAGGTAACGGAGAGGGTCGCGGTGAGATTGACTGGCTGCCCTTGATAGGCGGACGTTGGGCTTGCTGCCAGACCAATGAATGTGCCGATGGATTGCGCGTGGAGCGCGACTGGGAGAAGGGAGCAAAGACCGATCGCTGTGGCTCGTAGAAGGGAAGACATACGCATGGGAGCGCCTCGCTTGCATCATCTGCGCCTGGCAGAGATCTATCAGCCCCGGGGAGCTCTGATTCAGTGTGCGAGGGAAGGTCCTGTCAAGAGCGCGGAAATCCTACAAGTCTGCGCAGAGAAAGGCAAGTAGCTTTTCGCGGAACAGCGCTGTGGCGCTCGCTTCCTGTATGTCAGTGCTTGTGATCCGCCTGCCGCTCGATGGCGATGAACAGTGCTTTGCCGCGGGCCAGGGTGTGGCCGCTCGCATCGCTGAGGGTGGCGGAGCAGAAGTGCTTGCGGCCGGCGACACTCTCCTGGCGGCCCCGGAGGACAAGGGGCGCGCCGAGCGGAGTCGGGCGCAGGTACTCGGTTTCCATATGGCGGGTGAGCGCCATGATCTTCGCGCCGTGAGCGCTGGCGTGGATGGCCTTGCTCATCGCCTCGTCCAGGATGGCAGCCAGTACGCCGCCGTGGACGAATCCGTGCGGGCCCTGGAAGCGTTTCGGCAGCCGCAGGTGCGAGAGCACGTTGCCCTCCGCGTCGACGAAGAAACGCAGACGCATGCCGATGCGGTTGTGGGCGCCGCAGCCGAAACAGTTGTGCTGGTCGTCGAAGTGGAGGGGAACGAGGCTGCTTCCGGCGCTTTCCGGCTTTGCTGGACGGGATTCCATAACGGGCTGATCCAGCATAGCGGAAGTACCCGCCGGCCCTCGATTCTTCGACGCCAGTTGATATACTCGGGAGACTATGGCTGCCGGCAAAACCTTTTATCTCGAAACGTTCGGCTGCCAGATGAACGTCCACGACTCAGAGAAAGTGATCGGGACGCTGCAGCAGGAAGGCTACAGCCAGGTTGAGACGGAAGAAGCAGCAGACCTGATCCTGTATAACACCTGCTCGATCCGCGACAAGGCGGAGCAGAAGGTCTTCAACCGGCTGAACGACTGTAAGAAACTGCACAAGCAGGGCAAGCGCTTCGGTGTGCTGGGCTGCGTGGCGCAGCAGGAAGGCGAACGCATTTTCGAGCGCGCCCCGTATGTCTCTCTGGTCTCCGGCTCGGCCAGCTACCGCAAGCTGCCGCAGATGCTGGTGCAGTTGGAAGCAGGGAGCACCCGGATCACCGGGTTGGACGACCGGCAGACCGAGGAGACCTTCGTCACCGAGTTCACGGCGCGGTCGAACCAGCATCGCGGATACATCACGATCGTGGAAGGCTGCGACAAGTTCTGCGCGTACTGCGTGGTGCCGTACACGCGCGGGAAAGAGCGCTCGCGCACGTCGACCAGCGTGCTTGAAGAAGCGCGCAGGATGGCAGACGCCGGGTACACGGAGATTCAGCTGCTGGGCCAGAACGTGAACTCGTATCGCGACCCGGAACGGAAGCTTTCGTTTGCCGGGCTGCTCGCGGCCGTGGGCGAGGTCGCGGGGATTCGGCGGGTGCGCTTTACTACCTCGCATCCGAGGGACTTTACGCGTGAAATCGTGGAGGCCATCGATGCGGTGCCTGCGCTTTGTGATCACGTGCACCTGCCGGTGCAGAGCGGATCGTCGCACGTGCTGCAGCTGATGGCGCGCGAGTACACGCGGGAGTGGTACCTGGAACGGATTGCCTGGATCAAGGCGGCGCGGCGCGAGATCAGCATGACGACGGACATCATTGTGGGCTTCCCGGGCGAGACGCCGCAGGATTTTGAAGAAACCATCACGATGCTGGCAGAGGTCGGCTACGACGCCGTGTTCGCCTTCAAGTATTCGCAGCGGCCGAACACGCCGGCGATTCACATGGCGGACTCGATCCCGGAAGAAGAAAAGTCAGTGCGATTGCAGGTGCTGCTCGACCGCCAGCGTGAGCTGCAAAGGGCCAATTACAGCAGGCATATAGGCGAAACTCTTGAAGTAATGGTTGAGGGCAGATTGAACGCCCGCGGACAGATACCCGGCCGTACCACGCAGAACAAGACGCTGAACTTTACGACGACGCAGTTGATCGCTCCTGCGCCTGGGTCGTACCTGCCGGTGCGCGTGACGGCGAGCTTCCCGAACAGCCTGGCGGGGGAAGCGGCCGGGGCGTATAGCTGAAGAAGGGAGCATCGATGGAAGTCGAGATGAAGATACGAGGCCTGATGGTGGACCCGTCCACGCAACAGCCCATCGTGATCCTGAAGGATCTGGCAGGGAACACGGTGCTGCCGATCTGGGTGGGTTTGTTCGAGGCTAGCGCGATTGCGCTGGAGGTAGAAAAGGCCACGACCCCGCGACCGATGACGCACGACCTGCTGCGCAACCTGATCCATGGATTGAACGCGACTGTGGACCGGGTCGTCGTCTCCGAGCTGCGGGATGACACGTTCTTTGCGGTGATCTGGCTGCGGCAGGATGGAGAGGTGGTCACGATCGACGCGCGGCCTTCCGATGCGCTGGCCCTGGCGCTGCGTTCGGACTGCCCGATTTTTGTGAGCGAGGAAGTGCTGCGGACAGCGAAGGTGATTCCCAGCCCGGCCGACCAGGCGAGTGCAGAAGATTTGAAGAATTGGCTGGAGAATCTGAACGACGAGGACCTTGGCCGCTATAAAATGTAGCCACTGCGTTTCCAAAACAAGACGTCCGGTTCACGCTGTCTCTGAGTGCCGCACTCGATCCATACTGCAGACTTGCTCCGTTCCCTTGATTGCCCGGTTTGCTGCGCCACCCACAGGACAGAATGAGTCAAGGTCTTCGTCGTATTGCCAAGCTGTTTGCCGCGCAGAACGCCAACCAACTGGTGGTTACCGCGCAGCAGCTACTGCTGCCGCCGGCATTCCTACGCGTTGTTGGTACTGCTCGTTATGCCGACTGGATTACCCTCAGCGCAGCTGTCGCCTACCTCGGCACTCTCAACTACGGTCTGCAAACCTACACCAATATGCAGATGACGATCCACTACAACCGTGGAGAGGTGCAGGAGTGTCGTGAAGTACAGTCGGCAGGTCTGCGCATCCTGCTGGGAGCGTTCTTCGGTGCGGCGGTGTTGTTGCTGGTCGTGTTTACCATTCCGCTCACCCGGTGGCTGCACCTTTCGCTCTCTCCGTTTTCCGCGCAAGTCACGCTGTATCTACTGGGCATGCAGATTATGTCGAGCATGTTGTTCGGATTTTTTTCCGGTTCGTACATGGTGTTTGGAGAGGCACATCTCGGCGCTCATTTCGGCAACCTGAACCAGCTGCTCGGCATGTTGGCGATTGTGGGGCTGGTCGTGCTGCACATGCCGTTTCCGGTGATCGCCGCCGGCCAGCTTGCGGTTACGTTAAGCATGGCGCTGTTCCTGAGCTTTGATATTTCTCGTCGCTGCCCGGATATCCGGCCGAGCCTCAGGTACTGGCGCAAAGGCTCTCTCAGCTCTATTTTGAGGCCCAGCGGCCACTACATGCTGCTGGCCAGCTCGAACCTGCTGGCATATCAGGTTCCGGTCCTGCTCATGAAAATTCTGCTGGGCCCGACCATCGTGGTGGCCTATTCAGTCACGCGGACCGTCTACTCGCTCAGCCGGCGCCTGCTCTACCTGGTGACCAATTCGCTCAGTGCCGAGATCACGCTGATCTACGGCAAGAAGGACTGGCTGCAGCTCCATAAGCTGTACGCACTGTCAGAGCGGGTGATTCTGCTGATGACGCCTCCGATCACCTTCGGGTCGATGCTGGCGACGCCCCTGCTGCTGCAGATCTGGCTGCACCAGGGCAAGCTCTTTCGCCCGGGCATCTGCATCACGCTCGGGCTCACCATCTCGATTTTGTCGATCAAAGAACACAAGTACCAGTTCCAGTTTTCATCGAACAAGGTGGAGCAGATCTCCTGGCAGACGCTGTTTGCCTACGGCCTCACCAGCCTGATCTCGATTCCCTTGATGCGCCCCTTGGGTATCCAGGGATATCTGCTGACCTGGCTCTTGTCCGAGACGATCCAGTTGTTCTACCTGCTGCACCTGAACGATAAATTGTTTGCCGGCGAAGCCGAGCTGGACCATAAGCCGGTGTACCAGATGCTCACGATTATGGCCGTGTGCTGCGCGATTTTCTTCTGGCCCATTCTGCACATCCGCTCGGTGCCGTACCTGTGGCAAGGGGTATTAGCGGCAAGCGTCACGCTTGTGCTGACAGCCTTCTGTTACTGGATTTTCCAGGTGGATGAACTGCGCACGATCCTGTGGGAGAGGTTTGCTTCGCGAGTGCCGGCGATTGCGGGGCGCGGCGGTCACGCCTGAGCCGTCAGGCGGTACTCAGGACAGCAGGCTGCGGCTGGCGGTGTTGAGCTGTCGTGCGATGGAAGCGCCCAGAACTTCAGGACGCAGGTGGTCGCGCCACCATGCCAGGCTGCGCGCGCGCCACTCTTCCAGCGCGTCGACATTGCGGGCATAGCGTTCGAGGATGCCGCGTACTTCGCGCCAGTGGTCCACGATGAGCAGCGGCGCGTGCGGATAGAGAAAATCGTCTTTCGGCAGCGGGTTGGCAACCACCAGGCAGCCGGCACGCAGCCCTTCAAACGAGCGGAACGTATCGGCCATGGAACCGCGCGGAGCGACGCAGATGCGGGATTGCATCATCTTCTCCGAGTAGCTCGAGAACGCCGCGCCGGCGGACGCGTTCTGGTCAGCGGCCAGGTCGCCGAGATCCATCTTCCAGCGGTTTTCCTTCTGCAGCTGCTGGAGCACGGCCCAGATCTGCTTGCGTGCCTGGATCTTCGAGCTGGAAAGATAGCGCCGGTAGCTGCCCGGCGGAATGAACTCGCTGACCTGCCCGACGAAAAACGTGTCGAGGCTGCGCTCGGCCATAGGGATCTGCGGCAGCTCCTGCTGGCTGTGATAGCCGAGCGGCAGGTGAATGACCTGCGGGCTGGTGCGCACCGGCTGCGGCAGATACGCGGGCGGGTGCTGAAGAGCATAGCGGGAGCGCCGGCTGGTATAGCAGTCGCGCAGGAATTCGAAGGTAAGCACAGCCTCAAGCCGGGTAAAGCCGCCGGTGATCGCCGCCCGAGGACGGTAGCCGAGAAAAGGCCTGGAGTGCAGGTTGCGCAGGACGGCGCGCACCTGCCGGCCGTAGACCGGGGTCTTGCAGCGCTCTTCCTGCAGGAGCACGGCAACGACATCGCGGCCGTACTCGGGCAGAAAATAGGCTTCCTTGGTGAAGTAGAAACGCAGGCCTTGCGCCTCCACTTCCGGGAGCGCCTGTTCCAGGACATCGTAGGGGTAGCGGAATTCGGCCGGCAGAGCATTGGTCCAGGGCGGGGGCGCGATTTCACGCAGGCCCGCGCCGCCGGTGTAGGTGCTGTCCATGAAGAAGCGATGTGTCAATGATTCGCCTTCTAAGCGCCTGCGCCGGTTCTCGGCGCGAGGAGCTGGCACAGGGCGTCTTCGTAAAGCGTGGCGTCGGCGATGCGTTCGACCGTAGCCTGGCCTGCGCGCGCGATGGCCTGGCGGCGCGGTTCATCCCGGTAGAGGGTTTCGATCGCTTCCGCCATCTGGTCGACGCTGCCGGCGTCGATGACCAGGCCGTCGATGCCGCCGGTCAGCAGCTCAGACGCGCCGCAGTTGCGGGTTGCGATTGCGGGAACACCGTTCGCCATGGCTTCAAACAAGGCCATGCCGAAGCCGTCGTCCATGCTGGGCAGGACGAAGAGATCGCAGCGGGCGTAGAACTCCGCGATGTTCGGGACGTAATCGATCAGCTCCACGTTGGGGGTTTCGCGCAGCAGTTCGGCCAGCTTGGGGAAAGCCGAGAAATCGCTTGAAGAGCGGATGAGCAGCCGCGCGTCCGGCAGGTTGAGTCTTCGCCAGGCTTCCAGAAGGTAGAGATAGCCCTTGCGCACCGGATTGCCGCCGAGGACGCCGACCGTGAAGGGCGTGTTGCGCTCGAGCTGGATGCGTCCTTTGGGCTGGGCGCGGCCCAACAGGGGCGCGAGCAGAAGCTTGGGTTGCAGGTGCGCGGGAAAAGTGCGCGCGGTGTACATCGAGGGAACAAGGATGCGGTGAGCGGTTTCGTATTCAGCGAGCTGCCGCTCGCGGAACCAGCTCGCCTCGGGGTGAAAAGCAGCGCCGACCTTTGCCGACTCTTCGGCGATGAGGTTCTGCTGGAAATCAACGTGGGGGCACGCGCGGTCGAGCGCGAACAGGCCGCCGCGGCGGCGTGTGGCCTGGCCAATGTGGAGCGTCTGCGTGGCGAAGCCGATGACCACATCCGTGCGCGGCATAAGCGCGGCAACCATGCGGTCCCACCACACGATGCCGCGCTGAAAGGCGGCAGGGAAGAGCGGGAGCTTGAAAACGCGGGAGAACAGCTCGACCGGCGCAGGCACCAGGTGCGTCGTGACAGACGCATCCAGATGATGGAAGTAGCGGCGCGGCGCGGTGGTCCAGATATCGACCCGGCCAGCGTGCTTGTCGAGCAGGTTTGCCATCTTTGTGGCGTGAAATGGCCTCACCACGGAAATGGCGACGTTCATGCACAGATGCTAGCACGTGGCACGCCTGCGTACCTTCGGCGCAGCAAAGGGGGAGCCGCAACAAAGTAACCTAGAGCGCTGGATCGGTGCGCATCGTCTGCTCCACTCCGGCCGGGGTGCGCCCCTCGATCCACTCGCGAAACAACACAAAGGGCTGCTCCACTCCCAGGTACAGAATTATCGCCCCGAGTAGGCAGCTGGCCGCGTAAACCGCTGTGGCTCGCAGGTCGCGGTGCTCTGTCAGCCCGGGCAGGAACACACGCGCGAGATGCGCCATTTCCTTATGCGTGAGATACAAGCTGTAGGACAGCAGCGCCACCGTGCGCGCACCCGGTATGCGGATGCGGCTCAGCCATCCGTTCCGGCTCATCGCCGATGCGGTGAGCAGGCCGAGCGCCAGCGAAAGCAACGTCGGCCCGAAAACTGCATTCCATCGCGGCGTCTCCATGGTCAGGTCGAAACGATCATGCGAAAACCACAAATTGAAGACCAGCAGAAGCATGCCGGCTGCGGCAACGGCGTGCCCGCGTCGACTGAGAGCTGCCCACCATTCCGGGCGATATGTGCGAATCACGGCGAGAGCAACGCCGGTGAGCAAGCCGTCAAGGCGCGTGTGCGTGGGATAGTAGAGCCGTTCGAGGTACAGGAGCGGCGACATATCTCCGGCTACGCGCATAGTGTGGAAGAGCACAAAGGCGCGGATGGCAATACCTGCGCTGACCAGCGAGGCGAAGATCGCAATCGTTTTGACGGAGGACGGTTTGCGCATGGCGGCGAACAGCAGCAGAGGCAGCACGAGGTAGAAGTGCTCTTCCACACAAAGCGACCAGGCCTGTGAGAATGCCTCGTTGCGCGCATAGTCGATGCAATAGTTCAGTCTGAAGGTAAGGAACTGCCATGGCGGCGAGATACCCGGCTGCTCTCGCCACGCCGGCCATCGGTAGTACAGCAACAGCACGAACAGGTATGCAGGCAGAATACGAAAGACACGGCGACGGTAGAAGTTGAGAAACGAGGGTTTGCAGCCCAGAGCATAAGGCTTCAGCAGTTGCGAGCCGATCAGGTAACCGCTCAGAACGAAAAACAGGTCGACACCCATCCATCCGTACTGCCCGACGGCCGCAAACGAAGGCGGAAGTTGCGGCTGCAGATGGAACAACACCACCCACAGGATGGCGGATGCGCGGAGGGTATCGAGACCTGTCAATCTGGCAGATGGTAAACGTGTCATGGCAGCGTAACGAAAGACCGAACTTAGCCAGACTACGGTGAAACCTGAAATGCTCAGAAGGAAACCATGCGTGCAGGGTGCAAGGACTCAAGCTCTACACGGCGCCGCACGGTGCGTGCCGCGCGCCGGGCGCCGGACGCCGGACGCCGGGCTATCGCAGTGGGCTTGAAGCAGGCCGGATGCAGGTTCGGACAAGTATCCGGCGACGCGCGAGCAGGTGCATGCGAAAGCAGTTTGTTCGTGCTCAGCAGAAATGACAGGGTACTGCGCCCAATAGAAATGGTCGTCGTGCGGTGGGAATGTGTAAAATCGCCGCCTTTTGGCGATCTCCATCATTTTCCACCGTGGCGGGCGCGCCGTTTCTCGCGTTAATAAGGCTCTAATTCGAGAAAACGTCTTTTAGGAGCTCGTACAGTACGCCACCGGAGAACAGGGTCGCTACAAGGCCCACGAGCTGACATCCGGTCCGATTCCAGTCGGTAAGCGCCTCTCCTCCGCGACGCAGTCCGCTGCGCTCGATGAAGTAGTCCGGGAAGAGTATATGGCCTATTCCGAGGCCCATAAACACGAGAAAGACCAAGACTCCGAGGCACAACTTCCAAACGCTGTCTCCGTGAACGTTCATCGTTGCTTTGAATTCTACGAGACCGAACGCCTGGGTTATGGCTTCGGTTCGACTCACGGCCGCGGGCCTTGTGCACCAGCCCAAACTCGCCGTTCTCCTGATGCCGAGCCAGCAGGCGGTACGCCTGCCGTTCGCTACAGTTCTAATGAGCGGGGACAGGACACTTCTAAAGAGCGCCTACAAACTTTAACGACAGAATATGCGTTATCGGACGCGATGTTCAGGGTTTCCGTCCCACCACGCGTCGCCCAGTCCGTGTATTACCCCTCGTCCCTTCTATCCAGACCTTCAAGCAGACCCGGAGCGGGCGCCGCTTCCAGCCTTCGAACCCAGCGGGCGTGACGTTTTGCCGGTGCGCGCATCCCAACTAGAACAACATGCGCGACGCAATTGAGCCAGAAACGAACCGCGAGCGGCAAGACGCTGTTATCCAGGCAGTTTCCTCGTCGGGATGGCAGGCGCTGGTCTGCTATTCGCCAACGGATGTACTTCTATTGACGGGCTACTGGCCGGTCATGGGCTCAAGCATTGCCCTTGCGACCAGCAGCGGCGACATCTTCTGCATCGTGCCTGAAGATGAGGCGGAACTCGCCGGCAGGACCTCCCGCGCTGCACTGATTCCCTATCGACCGGAGGAGCTTGACCGGCTGACCGAGCCGGCGCAAGCATTGGTAGCTCCAATGAAGCAACTGGTCGGCCAGCTGAAGCTGGGGCCGGGCAAGATCGGCACAACATTGCGCGAAACTGCGCGGCCGGCTGCATACCAGTCATCGAACCTGTTCCATACAGAGATACTGTCGTTGCTGCAGACCGTTTTTGACGGTTCGGCGATCGTTTCCGCCGATGCGGAGTTGGCGCGACTGCGAGCGGTGCTGACCGGGGCTGAGTTGCAACTGCTGGGCCGTGCCTGCGCGCTTGCCGGTGTGGGTTTCAGCGAAGCACAGGGTGCCATCGCACCCGGGCGCCTCGAGTGTGACGTCGCGGCGGAGATTGAGGCGGCTTTCGCGCGGGTGGCGAACCGCGGGTTTGAACGCGGCCGCGGCTTTTTCTATTGCATGTCGGGCCCCAATGCGGCGAAGGGAGCGGCTGCTTATGCGCGCACGCGGGACCGTATGCTGCAAACGGGCGACACGGTTATGATCCACGCCAATACCGCGGGCGACGGGCTGTGGACCGATATCACCCGCACCTACGTGCTCGGCGAACCCTCTGAGCGGCAGAGGCGCATGCAGGCGGCGATTGCCGAGGCGCGATCGGCTGCCTTGCACACGATAGCGCCGGGTGCCCGGGCCGCTGATGTAGATGCCGCAGCGCGCGACGTGCTGACGCGGCATGGTTTCGGGAAAGAGTTCAAGCATGCCGCAGGTCATGGCGTGGGCTTTACCGCGGCGAACCCGAACGCAATTCCGAGAGTCCATCCCCGCTCGCCTGACGTACTCGAAGCCGGCATGACTTTTAATATCGAACCGGCGATTTACTTCGACGGTGTTGAAGGCATGCGTCACTGCGATCTTGTCGCCTGTACGGACGCGGGCGCTGCAGTTCTGACAGATTTTTAAGCGCTTGTTTGCGGAGTAAGGCATGAAGCCAGACAGTACGGTAACGAGCGGCACGGTGAGCCTCTATACCGTTCCGACCGACTCCCCGGAAGCTGACGGCACGTTCGCGTGGGAAAGCACGTCGATGGTCCTGGTGGAGCTTGGGTCCGGCGCGGTACACGCGCTGGGCTACACCTATGCCGATGCCGCGACGGCGGCCGCCGCTCAGAAGCTCCTCAAGGATGTGGTGATCGGCTCGCAGGCATTCGAGCATCCGGCGCTTCTGCAACAGATGCTGCGCCACATTCGCAACCTGGGCGAAACAGGAGTCGCCATGATGGCGGTTTCGGCGATCGACAACGCGCTTTGGGACCTGCGGGCGCGGCTGCTGGGCCTGCCGCTCGTGAGCCTGTTCGGCCAGGTTCGCAAGGGTGTTGCTGTGTATGGAAGCGGGGGGTTCACGACGTACTCCGACAAGCAGCTGAGCGATCAGCTGGGCGGGTGGGCGTGCAGGGGAT
>CAXTMY010000004.1:0-96809 GCA_964245565.1 uncultured Acidobacteriaceae bacterium
GGCTTGGGAAACGACGCCTGCGGGAATGCAGATGGAGCGGCGAGCAGGCACGCCACGGCAACAGCGGCGGTGAAACGGCTTTTTGCGATCATCGCTTGCTCCTCCCGGCCTGAAATCGGGCCTGGCCTGGACAGTACCGCCGGGCACTGCGCTTGCCGAACGCTGCCCTGCCTGGGTACTAGACTAGCAGTGGACCGGGGATGGTAGCGCGCCCCCGGCAATGACTTTTGTGTGAGGCAAGCCCAGCATGCGCCGCTCGATCTTCGCTGCCGATCTAAGTCTGGTCTTCGCTGCCGCCCTGGGTCTGCTGCTTGCCGGGATCGTGTGCCCGGCGGCGCGGGCGGTTTCCTGCACGGTGGCGGCGGCGATGACGGGGCAGCAGCGGTCGGAGCTGTTTGCGGCGGCCCACCAGCTGGGCGGCGACGTGCTGCGGGGGGACGTGCCGGCGCTGAAGAGCGGAGCGATCGCTTCGCTGGCCGGGAACTTTGCCGGGATCGCCGAAACGGTGACGGGCTTGGGGACTGCGCTGACCGGGGCGACGCTGACGGTTGAGAACCTGTACGGCCTGGACGCGTCCGACTTGCAGGGGACCGAGGACGATGTGCAGTTTTTTTGCGGAGTGGCGGGCGCGCCGCTGCTGGTTACAGTGACGCTGGGCCGGCTGCCGAAGGGGCAGTACGCGCTGGCCCTGCTGCACGCGACGGGCGTGAAGGCGCCGCAACAGTTTGCGATGGTGCTGGAAAACGTAGCGGGTCCGGGCGGCGGTGCCGCGGGCTCGGGCGGCAGTGCCGCGGGCTCGGGCACGGCGGCGGCGCAGTGGAAGCTGGCGGGGTTTTTCGCGCGGCCGCTCACGATGGACGGGCATGACAGCGTGTGGTTCTGGCAGCAGGCAAGGGTTTTGAAAGGCAGGAACGAAGACTGGAGCGCGTTCTTTTACGATCAGGCGGCGGCCTACCTGGCGCGGCCCGCCGACCTGTACACGAGCAACAACCTGGAGAAGCTGAGCCGGGAGACAGCGGCGGTGGAGCCGACGGGGCTGCCGGGCAACACGCCGATGCAGGTCGCGGCGACAGGCGAGACGTTCGCGGTGACCGGGCTGCGGGTGGATACGACGCTGGGAGCGCTCGATCTGCGCGTGAATGCGCGGGTCGAGAGTGTTGCCGATCCGGTGCAGGCGCGGGCCGGCGCGATCCGGCTGATGACGGCGCTGCTCAAGCAGCATCCGGGGCTGCGCGCAAACTTCCACGGACTGTGGGTGTATGAGACGACGGCGGCGAACCAGAGTTTCGCGGTGGAGCAGCCGGTGACCGCGATACCATAGGCAGATATGAGTACGCCCACGGAGAGGCCGTTTCTGCAGGTGGTCGCGGAGCGGCGGGCTACAGCCTCGTTTGACACTACGCCGCTGGCGAGTGAAGACCTGCATGCGATCCTGTCGGCAGGGCTGCAGGCGCCGAGCAGCTACAACCTGCAGCCGTGGCGCTTCATCGTGGTGCGCAGCCCGGAAGGCCGGCGCAGGCTGAGGATGGCGTGTTTCAACCAGGGCAAGGTGGAAGAGGCGCCGGTGGTGGTTGTGGCCTGCGGCGATGCGGACGGCTGGCGTAACGGCGACCTGGAGGAGATGCTGCGGCTGGGGCGTGAGGGCGGCATGCCGGAGAACTTTCTGGACCAGATGCGCGGCAATGTGCCGGTGTACCTGCGCGAGCACCCGAACCTGGCGGCATGGCTGAACCGGCAGGTGATGCTGGCGTTTACGACGATGATGTGGGCGGCGGAGTCAATGGGATATGACACCGCGCCGATGGAAGGTTTCGACGCGGAGAAGGTGCGCGTGGCGCTGAAGCTGCCGCTGAGCTACGAGCCGGTGGCGCTGCTGGCGATCGGCCTGGCGAAAGGCCAGGGCAAATACAACGGAGGCCGCTTCGGCATGCACCGGACGGTGTTCGAAGAGGAGTTTCCCAGGCCGCTGCGGGAGTGAAGGCCGGCTCGACGGAAGGCCGGCTAGGAAGTCACCGAAGCCTTCGCAAGCTTGCCGGTGGCAACCGATGAGGCGTGGAGACGGAGAAGAGCAAAGGCGCCGCGGCAGATGGAATGGGCGGCGAGAACACCGAAAGCGAGTGAAGCCGCAGTGGCGCATACCAGCATGGAAGCATTGATCAGATCCTGCATGGGTCTTCCCGGTCTCCTTGAAAGCAAATCGAAAGGCATGGGCGTTTGCCGGCGCTGCTCTGCCGAAACGCTCTTCTTCCTATGATTGTCGCAGAGCGGTACCGATGGCGGGCGCTATTCGCACGAAAGTAATCCTGCGGGTATCTTTAAAGTCACGCCGGGAAGTCGTACCGGCAAAGGGCGCGAGTCTTTGCAGCCTTCCGCTTCCCACGGCATCCGACAGCTGAATTCTATGGCCATTACTCACATTTCGGTCCGCGGCGCGCGGCAGCACAACCTGCGGGACATCAACGTCCGGATTCCGCGCAATACGCTGACGGTGGTGACCGGGCTTTCCGGCTCGGGCAAGAGCTCGCTTGCGTTCGACACGATTTATGCCGAGGGCCAGCGGCGCTATGTGGAGACGCTGTCGGCGTATGCGCGGCAGTTCCTGGACCAGCTGGAGCGGCCGGATGTGGATTCGATCGAAGGGCTGAGCCCGGCGATCTCGATCGAGCAGAAGACGACGAACCGGAGCCCGCGCTCGACGGTGGGCACGATTACGGAGATTTACGACTACCTGCGGCTGCTGTATGCCTCGGTCGGGGTGCCGCACTGCCCCAACTGCGGACTGGCGATTTCGCGGCAGTCGCTCGACCAGATTACAGACCGGGTGCTGGCGCTGGCGCCGGGCGAGCGGGTGACGATTTTCGCGCCGGTGGTGCGGGGGCGCAAGGGCGAGTTCAAGGAGCTGCTGGAGCAGCTGGACACGCAGGGGTTTCGCGCGCGGATTGACGGCGAGATGCGCGACCTGGCGGAGCCGATTGCCCTGGAGCGGCGGAAGAACCACACCATCGAAGCGGTGGTGGACCGGCTGGTGCTGAAGGCCGAGATGGACCGCAAGCGGCTGGAAGGCTCGATTGCGAAGGCGCTGCAGATGGCGAACGGGCTGGTGCTGCTGCAGGTGCATGGGACGGGTGAGAATCGCGAGCAGCTCTATTCGTCCTCGATGTCGTGCCCGAACTGCGGGCTGGACGTGCCGAAGCTGGAGCCGCGCTCGTTCTCGTTCAACAGCACGTACGGGGCGTGTCCGAACTGTCACGGTCTCGGTTCCATTTACGACTTCGACCCGGCGAAGGTGATTACAGACTGGACGAAGCCGCTGCTGGACGGGGCGCTGGGGCCGGGCGCGGCGTCGCAGTACCTGCTGAAGCTGATCCAGCTGGCGGCGACGCGGTACAAGATCAACCTGGCGCTGCCGTTCGAACAGCTGACAGAAAAGCAGCAGAACCTGCTGCTTTTCGGGCCGGAGAAAACCGAAGGGCCGCGGACGGGGTTCCACGGGATACTGGCGTGGCTGCGGGATTCGCTCGAGGAGTCGCGGTCGGAGAGTTATCGCGAGTGGATGCTGGGGTATATGTCGGCCTCGGACTGCCCGGTGTGCAAGGGGCGGCGGCTGCGGCCGGAGTCGCTGGCGGTGCGGGTAGGTGAGCTCTCGATCGCGGAGTTCACGGAGATGCCGCTCGGGCGCGCGCTTACGGCGGCCAGGACGCTGCACTTCTCTGAGCGCGATGCGCTGATCGCGGAGCGGCTGCGGCGCGAGGTGGTGGAGCGGCTGCAGTTCCTGAACGATGTGGGGCTCGCGTACCTGACGCTGAGCCGGAGCGCGGCGACGCTGTCGGGCGGCGAGGGCCAGCGGATCCGGCTGGCGACGCAGATCGGCTCGCGGCTGCGCGGGGTGTTGTACGTGCTGGACGAGCCTTCGATCGGGCTGCACCAGCGCGACAACATGCGTCTGATCGCCGCGCTTGAGGCGCTGCGCGACCTGGGCAATACGGTGCTGGTGGTGGAGCATGACGAGGACACGATTCGCCGTGCCGATTATGTGCTCGACCTGGGGCCGGGCGCGGGCAAGCTGGGCGGCTACGTGGTGGCCGAGGGCAAGCCGGCGGACATCATGGCTTCGCCGGAGTCGCTGACCGGGCGCTACCTCTCCGGAGAGAGCACGGTGATGCACCGCGAGGCGCCGCGGAAGCTGACCGGCAAGTGGATCGCGGTCGAAGGCGCGCGGGCGCACAACCTGCAGAATGTGACGGCGCAGATTCCGCTGGGCGTGATGTCGGTGATTACGGGCGTTTCCGGCTCGGGCAAGAGCACGCTGGTGAACGATACGCTGTACCGGGCGCTGGCGAAGGAGCTGTACGGCTCGCGCGAGGAGCCGGGCAGGTATGCGCGGATCAGGGGCTTCGAGCAGATCGATAAGGCGGTGCGGATCGACCAGTCGCCGATCGGGCGGACGCCGCGGTCGAACCCGGCGACGTACACCGGCGTATTCGCGGCGATCCGCGACCTGTTCGCGATGCTGCCGGAGTCGCGCGAGCGCGGGTACAAGCCGGGGCGCTTCTCCTTCAACGTATCGGGCGGCCGCTGCGAGGCGTGCCAGGGCGACGGGCAGAAGCGCGTGGAGATGAACTTTCTGCCGGACGTGTATGTGCTGTGCGACATCTGCAACGGGCGCCGTTACAATCAGGAAACCCTCGCGGTGAAGTTCAACGGCTACTCGATCGCCGACATCCTGGAGCTCTCGATCGCGGACGCGCTGCCGGTGCTGGCGGATATTCCGCAGGTGCGCAACAAGCTGCAGACGCTGGTGGATGTGGGGCTCGGGTACATCCACCTGGGGCAGGCGGCAACGACGCTTTCAGGCGGCGAGGCGCAGCGCATGAAGCTGGCGCGCGAGCTCTCAAAGCGGCAGACCGGCAAGACGCTGTACCTTCTGGATGAGCCGACGACCGGGCTGCACTTCGACGATGTGCGCAAGCTGATGGAAGTGCTGCACAAGCTGACGGACCTGGGCAACACGGTGCTGATCATCGAGCACAACCTTGATGTGATCCGCAATGCGGACTGGATCCTGGATATGGGGCCGGAGGGCGGCGAAGGCGGCGGGCTGATTATCGCGGAAGGGACGCCGGCGCAGATCGCGGGGGTTTCCGGGTCGCATACGGGGGGGTTCCTGAAGCAGCACGTCGTTGCTGAAGAACCAGCGGTGGTTAGGCCAACGGCTCGCAAAAGGCGCGGCAGTGATGAATGAGCGAGTATAAGGGTCGAGGATTTGTCATACTCAGTAATGGAGGCCGATGTGAATTTTCTAGAGGTGTTGGTCAGCCAATGCAAGTCCGAACTGAAGACCTACAAAGAGCATCTTCACCGTCTTACAGCTCCAGATGAGAACTCTTTAAGCGGTCAACTAACAATACCGCCAGGTCAGAAGGGTTGGAGCTACGTTCGACTGTTTGGTCAACATCTCCTTGGCGCCTGCTCAATTCACGTGAATGATCCCTACATCCGGCTCCCTTACCAGATACAGAACCTTAGCGTGTTGCTTGACCTTATTCGAGATCTTGGACCCGTCGATCGCAGCGTCCGTGTCTTGCTAAACACCTATTCTGACGATGACACATCTCTAAAGCAGTCGCGGCAACTTAACCAAATTGTAAAAAGCTTTGAAAGCACTCGCTTAGCATTCTCATGGAGGCTGGACAGCAATCCACATTTCCACGCTAGATCCATCGTTACCGACACGGGTTGGAGAATAGCCTTAGACCGGGGCATAGACCTTTTTCAGCGACCGCCCGCAGGTTCTCGTCTAAACACCAAAGAGGCTCAGGAGAATGCACTGAGCCGAGGTTCGGAAATTATGTACATACGCTATCGTTAGGCGCGCGCGGCTATTCTGAGGCTACAGCCTAGACTCTCAGGGCAAGTGGGCGTGAAGGAGACTGTGCAGTGAGCGCGTTCGAGCCGGTGCTAGAGCAGGAGGAACGAGACGGGCGGCGGGCGGCCGCGGCAAGCCCGGCGGCCAGTATTGACGCGGTCGGTCCCACGCTGGGGCACACGCTGATCCTGCTGGTCCTGGCCGCGGTGCTGCTGGTGGCGGGGCAGTTCGGCGTGGTGCTGCTGGCGCAGCAAACGCACATTTACGGGCGGCACTCGCTCCACACCTATGCGGAGCTGCTGAGCGACGACGCGCGCTGGCTGGTGCCGTCGCAGGCCTTCAGCTACCTGCTGGTGGTGATCGCCATCGTGCCGATTTTTCGCGCGATGTGGCACCGGGGGTTCGCAGAGGGGCTGCACTGGAACGCGGCCCAGGCGCAGCGCTACTTTGTGCGGCTGCTGGTGCTGGGGCTGGGCTGCGGGTTCGGCAATGCGCTGCTGGGCAGCGAGCTGCCGATGCCGAAGAACCCGCCGATCATGGCGGACCTGCTGCACTCGCCGGTGGGCGCCTGGCTGATGCTGCTGTTCGGCATCACGGGCGCGCCGCTGTTCGAGGAGATGTTTTTCCGCGGGTTCCTGCTGCCGGGTTTCCTGAATACGTTTCGCTGGCTTTCACTGAAGGGCGACGTTTCGCCGGAGACGGCGCGGTGGGTGGGCATTCCCTTCTCGATTATCTTTACCAGCCTGCCGTTTGCGCTGATGCACGCAACGCAGGTGTCGCATGCCTGGGCGCCGGTGCTGCTGATCGGGCTGGTCTCGGTCGTGCTGTGCGCGGTGCGGCTGCGGCTGAACTCGCTGGCCGCAAGCACGGTGGTGCATGCGGCTTACAACTTCACGCTGTTCGCCGGGATCCTGGTGGAGACGGGCGGGTTCCGCCACCTGGAGCGGCTGGTTCACTAAAATTCGGGAGCGTACACAGTGACGGCACATCCACACGACGCACGCACGGCGCTGCTGCACCTGCTGGCGCGCATTTCATTCAAGCTGGGGAGCTTTCAGCTCTCCTCGGGCGCAACGAGCGACTACTACATCGACTGCCGGGTGACGACGCTGCACGCGGAGGGCGGACGGCTGACCGGCCTGGCGCTGCTGGACCGGATGCATGCGGCCGGGCTCGCGCCGAAGGCCGTGGGCGGGCTGACGATGGGTGCGGACCCGGTGGTGAGCGGGATTGCGATTGCCAGCGCGCAACGGGCGCACGAGGACAGCGGGCAGCCGCTGGTGCACGGGTTCCTGGTGCGCAAGGGCGAGAAGGCGCACGGGATGAAGCGGCGGATCGAAGGGTTCTTCGAGGAAGGCGCGCCGGTGGTGATCGTGGACGATGTGTGCACGACGGGGGCTTCAACGATCGAGGCCGTGCAGGTGGCGCGGGCCGCGGGGCTGCAGGTGACAGGCGCGGTGTGCCTGGTGGAGCGGGAAGAAGCGAGCGGCAGGCCCGCGGTGGAGGCGGCGCTTGAAGGCGCACCATTCCTGCGGCTGTTTACCGCGGACGATGTGCGCGCCGCGCACATTCAGCAGATGCCCCTGTAGGGGCACCTGCGCGAGGAGCTTCGCCCGAGCGGCTTACTGCGGCGTGCCGGACTGCCCGGTCATCGGTTCAGACTGCGTCGGTTGCGCCGGTTGCGACTGCTGCGACTGAGCCGGCTGCGGCGCGCTGTTGTCGGCGCCGCTCATGGGCTGGTTGGTGAGCAGCTGGATGTCGACGCGGCGGTTCTGGGCGCGGCCGCTGGCAGTGCTGTTCGAGGCGACGGCCTGGTCCTTGCCGAGACCGATGAGATAGAAGCGGTGCGCGGGAACGCCGTATTTCGAGGCAAGGTACTGCACGACGGCATCGGCGCGCCGGTCGCTCAGCTCGTAGTTGTAGGCGGCGCTGCCAACGGAGTCAGTGCCGCCGGTGAGTGAGAGGATGTACGAGCGCTGCGCGCCGAGCTGGGCACCGAGGCCGTCGAGCTGCGCCTTGCCCTGCCTGGTGAGGTCCGCCTTGTTGAAGCCGAAGTTGACCATGACGTCGTCGACCTTGTGATAGGTGTCGAGGTTGGAGACGACGCTGTTGAGCGTGTCGGCGCGGTGCACGGCGTCCTGCGCGCTTCCCTGCGCCTGGCTGGCGGCGCCGGTGGCGGTGGTGGCGGCCTGCTGGGCGTTCGCCGCGCTGGTCTGGGCCTGGTTGATCCCGGTGCCGGTGCGCCGGTCGAGATCCTGGAGGGCGCGGTTGTTCGCGGAGGTCTTGTCTTCGAGCTCGTTGGTCTGGTTGATAACGGGTGCGGTTTGATTGCGGACGTAGTTTTTGGTGGTGCAGCCGGTGACCAGGGAAAGCGCGACGAGGGAGGAAATGACACCCAGGTTGCAGAAAGCAGCGGGTTTTCCCCGCAAAGCGTGCGTTTTCATGTTGATCCTTATGCCCTATGCCTTTGGCGCGCGAGCGCCCGAAGAGAGCTATGTGCAAGTTGGATTCCAAAACGGCCGCAAAGGCGCATATAGCTTAAGAGAAAAGCTTTACGGGTCTTTGACGGAACAAGGCCGACGAGATGAGCGGAAGTTTTTACATGATGAAGGTACAGTTCGCCAGCCTGCGCGCCGGCGCTTCTGCCTTGCAGCGATACGATACAGAGAGCGATGGATCTCGAAGAAAAAATGAGGACGCTGCCCACGGGGCCGGGTGTGTACCTGTACAAGGACGCGGACGGCACCGTGATCTATGTGGGCAAGGCGAAGAACCTACGCTCGCGGGTGCGCTCGTACCTGCTGCAGGCCTCACAGGCACACGCCAAGACCGGCTCGCTGATGCGCGAGGCGGTCGATCTCGACTACATCCTGGTCGACAACGAGCACGAGGCGCTGGCGCTTGAAAACAACCTGATCAAGCAGAAGAAGCCGCGCTTCAACATCCTGCTGCGCGACGACAAGACATACCCGTACGTGAAGCTGACGATGGGCGACCGCTACCCGAAAGTGTTTGTGACGCGGCGTTTGCGCAAGGACGGCGGCGCGTATTACGGGCCGTACTTCCCCGGCAACCTGGCGTACCGCATCGCGGAGCTGCTGCACCGGTCGTTCCTGCTGCCTTCCTGCAAGGTGGACCTGCGGCGGTACCATCCGCGGCCCTGCCTGCAGTACTACATCAAGCGCTGCCTGGGGCCGTGCGTGGAGGGGCTGACGACGCCGGAGCAGTACGGCGAGAGCGTGCGCGATGCGCAGATGTTCCTCGAAGGCCGCGGCGCGGAGTTGGGCCGGCTGATTGAAGCGCGGATGCAGGCGGCGGCCGAGCAGGAGCTGTATGAGCTGGCGGGCAAGTATCGCGACCTGCTGATCACCGTGGACCAGCTGCGCGAGAAGCAGCGCATCGCCTCGGCAGACGAGGACGATGCCGACATCTTCGGCTACCACTACGAGAACGGCATGCTTGCGGTAAACCTCTTTCACGTGCGCTCGGGCAAAATCGTGGACCGGAGGGAGTTCTTCTGGGAGGATGTCGCGAGCCTGGAGCTGGTCGAGACGGCGTTCGGCGCGAGCGAAACCTCAATAGCGGCGGCCGAAAGGGAGTTCGACGCATGCGCGTTTTTTGCTTCCCTGCTGAAGCAGCTGTACCTCGACCAGCCGTATGTGCCGGCTTCGATCTATACGCCGGTGGAGTTCGCGGAGCGGGCGACGCTGGCCGCGGCGCTGTCGAAGCGGGGGCGGCCGGTGGAGATCGCGGTGCCGCAGCGTGGAGAAAAGCGCTCGCTGCTGGACCTGGCCGGGACGAATGCCAAGCAGAGCTACGACCAGCGCTTCCGCACGTTAAAGCCAAGCGAGAAAGCCATTGCCGAGGCGCTCGAAGACGTGCTGATACTGCCGGAGACGCCGACGCGGATCGAGTGCTTCGACATCTCGCACATCCAGGGCGCGGAGACGGTCGCGAGCATGGTGGTGTGGGAGCAGGGCGGGATGAAGAAGAGCGACTACCGCAAGTTCCAGATCAAAACGGTCGAGGGCGTGGATGATTTCGCGTCGATGCGCGAGGTGATCACGCGCCGATACAGGCGGCTGGTGGAGGAGCAGAAGCCGCTGCCGAGCCTAATCCTGGTCGATGGCGGGCTGGGCCAGCTGCACGCGGCTGGCTCAGCGCTCGAAGAGCTGGGGCTGACGACGCAGCCGCTGGCCTCGATCGCCAAGCGCGAAGAGGTGATTTACATCCACGGGAGCGGGCACGGCAACGAGGATGAGCCGGTGGTGCTGGAGAGGCGCTCGCCGGTGCTGCACCTGATCCAGCGGATTCGCGACGAGTCGCACCGTTTTGCCATTTCATACCATCGCAAGCGGCGCGAGATGCGCGACCGCAGCTCGGAGCTGCTGGAGATTGCAGGCGTGGGAGCGCGGACGCGGTTGCGCCTGGTGGAGCATTTCGGCAGCGTGCGGGCGGTACAGGCCGCGGGGATTGAAGCATTAACGGCAGTGGTGCCACGGCCGACCGCGCAGCGCATTTACGCGCACTTCCGCGGGGAGGATGGAGCGGAGCGCAGCGCGGCCGAGAGCGGCGCCGAGTCAATTCCAGGCCCGCTGCTTCCCATTCTGCCCTCGTGAGGGCGGCTGCCTGGAAACGGCTCCGGTTTGCAGGAGCGAAAGAAGTATTGCACAAGACACTCGCACAGGCGGCATGCGGACGGTAACCTGACAAGGCATGAGTACGCGCGTCCAGTTGGTGGTCCCAGGCCACATTCCCGAACAAGAACGGCGGCCGGATCGCGAGGGATCGCTGCTGCCACTGCTGCTTTTCTTCGGCGCGGCGAAGATCCTGCTGCAGGTTGCGGTCACCCTGCTGGGGATCCGGGCTGGGTTCGGCATTTTTCGCGATGAGTTGTATTACCTGGTCTGCGGGCACCGTCTGGCGCTCGGCTACGTGGACCAGCCGCCGCTGGTGGCGATCCAGGCGCGGGTGTCGGAGCTGGTGTTCGGGTATCACCACCTGGTGGCGTTCCGCTCGCTGACCTATGTGGCCGGGGCGCTGACGGTGGTGCTGACGGGCCTGCTTGCGGATGCGCTGGGCGGGAGCCGGCGCGCGGCAGCGCTGGCGATGCTGTGTGTGCTGACGGTGCCGGGGCTGGTCGCGACGCAGAGCTTTGTCTCCATGAATGCGTGGGACCCGGTGTTCTGGATGGCGATGATGCTGGCGGTGCTGCGCCTGCTGGCCGTGCCGGAAGCAACGGGCTGGTGGGTGCTGCTGGGCGCGGGCGCCGGACTTGCGATCGAAAACAAGACATCGGCGGTGCTGCTGATCGCGGCGTTGCTGCTGGCGCTGGCCGCGACGCCGGCGCGGCACCTGCTGCGGCGGCGGGGGTTCCTGCTGGCGTGCGGGCTTACGCTGCTGCTGGCGCTGCCGAACCTGTGGTGGCAGGCGGCGCATGATTTCCCGACGTGGCAGTGGCTGGATGCAGTGCAGCACAGCGATAAAGATGTGCTGCTGTCACCGCTGCAGTTTGCGCTGGCGCAGGTGCTCATCCTCTCGCCGTTTGAGCTGATTGTGTGGCTGCCGGGGGTGCTGTGGCTGCTGTTCGGGCGGACGGCGCGGCCGTGGCGCGCGGCCGGTGTGCTGTACCTGTGCTTCGTGCTGATCATGCTGAAGCTGCACGCGAAGGACTATTACCTGCTGCCGATTTATCCGCTGTATTTTGCAGCCGGAGCGGTGTTCTGGAGCGAGTGGGCGGGGTTCTCGCGCCTGCGCCGCCGGGTGCTTGCCGGCACTGCCGCCGCGGTGACGCTTTCGCTGGTCATTACCCTGCCGTTCGCGGTGCCGGTCCTTTCGCCGGGGCTGTATACGCGGTATAGCCGCCTGACGCACTTTGCGCCGATCGAAAGCGAACAGCACAAGGCTTCCCTGCTGCCGGAGTTTTATGCCGACCAGCTTGGCTGGCAGCAGCTTACGGATGCGGTGAGCCGCGTGTACCACGCACTACCGGCAGGCGAGCAGAAGCAGACGGGGATCTTTGCCGGCAACTACGGGCAGGCCAGCGCGATCAACATTCTCGGACGCCCGATGGGGCTGCCCGCCGCAATCAGCGGGCACCAGAGCTACTGGATGTGGGGCCCGCACGGGTACACGGGCAAGGAGATGATCGTGGTGACGGAAGCGCCGCTTTCGCGGATGCTCGCGACCTACCGCACGTGCACGGCGGCGGCACGGCAGAGCAGCCCGTACACAATGCCCTGGGAGCAGGTGTGGATCTACGTTTGCCATGACCGGCGCAGGACGTTCGCGGAAGACTGGGCGAGTTTAAAGCTGTACCGTTAGAGCAAAAGCACAGATGGTGTAAGGTAAGGCACCCCGCTGAACGCAGCCGTTCCGCAAAGAACGGCTGCATCGCGCGGAAACTGTCCACCTCACAGTATCTGTGCTTTTGCTTTAGAGCAACGCCTCGGCTCCGCTCAGGAGCGCTTCTTGGCCACTGCTTCGTAGATCTGGGCGTACTGCGCCGCGGGCTGCACCCAGCTGTAGTTCTTGCGCATGCCGTTCAGCATCAGGGTGTGCCAGGCTTCGCGGTCGGCGTAGCAGGCCAGGGCGCGGTCGATCGCCGCGAGGAAGTCCGCCGCCTGGTAGCCGTGGAATTTAAAGCCGGTGCCGTTCTGCGGCTCGGGCGTTTCGTCGACCGTGTCATCAAGGCCGCCGGTGGCGCGGACCACCGGCACTGTGCCGTAGCGGAGGCTGTAGATCTGGCTGAGGCCGCAGGGCTCGTAGTGCGAGGGCATGAGGAAGATATCGGAGCCGGCTTCGATTTTGTGGGCGAGGGTGCTGTCGTACTGGACGCGGACCGCGAACCGGTTGGGATAGCGGTCGGCAAGCGAGCGCAGGAGATTTTCATAAAAGGGCTCGCCGGTGCCGAGCGCGACGAGGAACATTTCCCGCTCGGCGAGCTGCTCGGCGATGCCGGCGAGCAGGTCATAGCCTTTCTGCGTGGAGAAGCGGGAGACGATGCCGAGCACAGGCGTGGTTTCCGGCAGGTCGGGCGCGCCGAAGGCGTGGAGCAGATCGCGGCGGCACTCGGCTTTGCCTTCGAGATTTTCGATGCCGTAGTGGGCGGCGATGAAGCGGTCGTGCGAGGGGTCCCACTGCTCGTAGTCGGCGCCGTTGAGGATTCCGTTGAGGTCGCCGGCGCGGCGTTTGAAGGTTCCTTCGAGCGCGTAGCCGAATTCGGGGGTTTGAATTTCCTGGGCATACCGGCGGCTTACGGTGGTCAGCGCGTCGGCATAGACCAGGCCGCCCTTGAGGAAGTTGAAGGTGTCGTAGTGCTCGAGGCGGTCCATGCGGTAGAGATCCCAGGGCAGCAGCAGGCGCTGGGTGGTTTCGGGCGGAAACCAGCCCTGGGAGCCGGCGTTGTGGATGGTAAAGACGGAGCCGGCGCGTTCGAGTGCGGGGTCCTGCGCATAAACCGTGTGCAGGTAGACGGGCAGCATGGCGGTTTGCCAGTCGTGCGCATGGAAGATGTCGGGAACGCCGAGCTGCTTGCTGGCCTCGAGCACGGCGCGGCAGAACAGCGCGAAGCGCTCCCAGTTGTCGGGGTAGTCGCCGGAAGCGGTGCCGTAGAGATTCTCGCGGTCGAACAGCTCGGGGCAGTCGATAAAAAGGAAGCGGACACCCTGGCGCTTGCCGCCGTCGATGACGGAAACGAAGCGGTTGTAGGACGAGAACGGGATGGTGAGGCTGGGGATGAGCACGGAACGTTTGGGCAGCTGCGCGGCGGCGGAGCGGAACAGCGGCAGGTAAACCGTGACGGATTCACCCTGGCGGACCAGCTCGGCGGGCAGCGCGGAGATGACTTCGGCGAGACCGCCTGTCTTGATGAACGGGGCGCACTCCGATGCCGCGAAGACGATGTGCATAGTGCCGGCTCCTGCTTGCCGGCGATGGGAACGCCGGCAGCTTAACGCGGTTTCGCTCCTGGTCTTTACGGACCGGCAGAAGCCAGTGTGACCTTTCCCAGTGTGTCTTTCATTGAGGAAAGGCCACGCCAGGATGGTCTTCGCTGTAAAGGGTGTGAGCGAACCGCTTTAGTCTAAATGGATGCAGAGAGCGGGGCACGATGAGCACAAAGAAGAAACCTAAACTCGGGCAGAACTTTTTGACCGATGCGCAGGCGCAGCGCAGGATTGTGGACGCGCTGGGCGCCGCGGCTGCCGGAACGGTGGTGGAGATTGGCCCGGGGCGCGCGGCGATCACGGCGCTGCTGGCCGAGCGGGCGGCAAGGCTGGTGGCGATCGAGCTGGATGCGCGGCTGGCTGCGGGGATTCGCGCCGAGTATGGCGCGCTGGGCAATGTGGAGGTGATCGAGGCGGATGTGCTGGCGGTGGACTTGTCGGCACTGGCAATGGAGCCGGGGCGGACGCTGGCGGTGGTCGGCAACCTGCCGTACTACATCACCTCGCCGATTCTGCAGCACCTGTTCGCGCATGAGCGGGTGCTGCGCCGGGCCGTGGTGATGGTGCAGCGGGAGGTTGCGGACCGCATGACGGCGGTGCCGGGCACGAGCGAGTACGGGGTGCTGTCTGTCCTGTGCCGGATGCATGCGCAGGTGGACCTGCTCTTCACGCTGCCGCCGGCCGCGTTCACGCCGCCGCCGGAGGTGTACTCGTCGGTGGTGCGGATGGAGTTCGCGCCGCAGTGGGAGTCGCTGGGAATCAGCGCGGGGAGGTTCAGCGGATTTTTGCGGGAGTGTTTCGCGCAGAAACGCAAGACGCTCAGGAATAACCTGCTGGCCGCCGGGCATGCGGCAGAGGCGGTGACGGGTGCGCTGGCGGCAGACGGGCTGGGCGAAGCAGTGCGGGCTGAGCAGCTGAGCCCGGCGCAGCTGGCCGGGCTGTTCCATGCGCTGCGGCCGGCTGCACGTACTTAGAGCATTTTCAACTCCTGATATAGAGGGCCAACTCCACGCTCACATATGCCGGTCCCTCTACACCCGCGTGAAGATCCTCCTAGTACTCGGCCACGCTCTTGATAGCGCGGAAGATGCGGTCCGGCTGCGGCAGGATCTCGTCCTCCAGCACCGGCTGGTAAGCGACAAACGTATCCATGCCCGCAACCCGGCGCACCGGCGCGTCCAGCTCGTCGAACAGCTCATCAGCGATGCGCGCCGCGATCTCCGCGCCGTACCCCCAGCTCTGCATGTCTTCGTGCGCCACCAGCACGCGGTTGGTCTTCGTCACGGAAGTCGCGATCGCTTCCCAGTCGTAGGGGCTCAACGAGCGCAGGTCGAGCAGCTCCACCTGCACCCCAAGTTCGCGCTCCGCCCGCTGCGCAGCCTGCATCGCCCGCGGCACCACTGCCCCGTAGGTGATCAGCGTAAGGTCGGTTCCCTCGCGCACCGTCGCGGCCTTGCCGAACGGAATCATGTACTCCGGCCCAGGATCGGCGGCGCGGCCGTACGGCTCGCGATACAAACGTTTGTGTTCGAGAAACAGGACGGGATCGTCGCAGCGGATCGCGGTGCGCAGCAGCCCGTTCGCGTCGAGCGCGTTTGAGGGCATCACCACCCGGATCCCGGGCGTATGCGTAAACATCACCTCGCCCGACTGCGAGTGGTAGATGGAGCCGCCGGTAAGATAGCCGCCGATTGGGCAGCGGATGACGAGCGGCGCCGAAAAGCTGCCGTTCGAGCGCCAGCGCAGGTTGGAGAGCTCGTTGCGCATCTGGTGCAGCGCGGGCCAGATGTAGTCGAAAAACTGGATTTCGACCACCGGCTTCATCCCGCGGACGGCATAGCCGAGCGCGCGGCCGACGATATTGGCCTCGGCCAGCGGCGAGTTGAACACCCGCTCCGCGCCGAACGCGGTCTGGAGGCCGGCCGTCAGTTTGAAGACGCCGCCCTTGCCTTTGATCTCTCCGGCGCGCAGCGCCTCGTCGCGGCTGGCGTCCGCCACGTCTTCGCCGTACACCACGATCCGCTCGTCGCGCCGCATCTCCTCGTGCAGGCAGCTGTTGATCAGGTCGGCCATCGTCTTCGGCTTGCCACCGTCGCTCGCCGCCGGTTCCGTCGCGAGCTTTGCGTCCGACGGGTTGAAGTTTTCGGAGTACACATGCCGCTCAATGCCGGCAATTTCAGGAATCGCCGCCGCGAGCGCCCGGTCCGCGGCCTGCGCCACCTCCGCATCCACCTGCCGCTCCAGAACCTCCAGCCCTGCGGTATCGAGCAGCCCTTCGCGCAGCAGGAACTCCCGAAACCGCGGCAGCGGGTCCCGCAGCGCATCCGCTTCAATCTCCTTCACGCTGCGGTAGGAGCGCTCGTCGTCCGACTCGGAGTGCGAGTACGGACGCACCACATGGCCGTGCACAAAGGCAGGCCCGTTCCCCGCGCGGCACCACGCAACCGCTTCCGTCATCGCGGCGTAGCTGGCGATCGGGTCGGTGCCGTCGACCTCGGCGAAAAAAAAGTTAGGAAAGTTCCGCACCAGCCGCGAGATGTTGCCGCCTGGGGTGTTGACTTCCACCGGCGTCGAAATGGCGTAGCCGTTGTCTTCGACCACGTAGACGACCGGCAGCTTCTGGTTCGAGGCGGTGTTCAGCGACTCCCAGAACTCCCCCTGGCTGGTCGAGCCTTCGCCGATTGAGAGATACACGACCTCGTCGCCGTGAAAGCTGACGTCCTTGAACGCGCGGTAATCCCCCTCGTGCCTGGCCGCCGCTTCCGGGTGGCGCGAGAAGTAGCGGCCTGCCTCGGCGCAGCCGATCGCATGCAGGCACTGGGTCGCCGTAACCGAGGAAGCCGAAACAATATTCAAACGGGCATTACCCCAGTGGCACGGCATTTGCCTGCCGCCGCTTGATGGATCGCTGGCCGCGCCGACTGCCTGCAGCAGCAGGTCTTCCACCGTCGAGCCCAGTGTCAGGCAGAGCGCGCGGTCGCGATAGTACGGAAAAAACCAGTCGTAGCCCGGTTTCATCGCCATGCCCGCGGCCACCAGCAGCGCTTCGTGCCCGGCGCAGGAGATCTGAAAAAACACCTTCTGCTGGCGCTTGAGCTGGATCTCACGGTCGTCGGTACGCCGCGATAGCAGCATCAGCCGATAGATTTGAACCAGCTGCGCCGGCATGAGGCCGGCCCGCCGCTTACCGGCCGGATGCTCAGAGCGTCGAGCGTTCTCTGTTTGCGCTCCAGCTCCCTGCACCGCAATCTCACTCGCAGCCATCTGGTCTCCTCCTGTCGGCTCCAACAGCGCCTGCTCCGGCAGCGCTCCCAGTTTATAACTCCCGCTGCCCCGGGCCCTCATAGTCAGTACCCGCGCATCTTCTCTTTCACGCTCTTCGCCAGCTTCTCGATCTCTTCGCTTTTCTTCACCACCGTCACCGAGAGCTGGTCCTTGTTGCTCTTCGCCACCTCGTCGCGCAGCTGCTGCGCCAGCACATACAGCTTTTCGGTATCGGCTTCCAGCTGTTTCTGCCGTTCCGCATTCCGGCGCTCGGTCAGCTGCTCCATCATCTGCGGGCTCACCGCCGGCGGGTCCGGATCGCGCATGCCCGGCGCGGTGTGGGGCGCTGCACCCCCGGGGCCCGTCTGCTGCGCCCAGCCCACACTGGCTACAATCGCCGCAAGCACTGCGATCAGGCAGATGGGCGGCGCATCCCACTGGCAAGCACCGGACAGCCGTAATCGTCTCTGTCGCATCGCCTTCATTCTGAGCCCCCGGAGGACGAAACAACCGAATGCTACTCCTTTTCCCGGCAGCCCCGGTAGCCGCTCCAAAGCACCACGATCTGCGCACGTTTTTCGAGCCCGACGCGCTCTTCAATTTCGGCCAGCACCTGCTGATCGATGTCCTTCCCAAGATCGTCATCATCGTGCTGGTGGCCTGGGTTCTCATTCGCGTCCTAAGCTTCTTTACCGACCGGCTGGCCCGCGTTGCGGAGAAGCATGCCGCCGCGGCCACCCGCGTCTCGCAGGCCCGCACCCTCTCGTCCGTGATGCGGGCGACCGGCATCGGCATCATCAGCTTCCTGGCCGTCATGTTCATCCTGCCGCTGCTCGGCTTCAACCTGGCGCCGCTTCTCGCCTCGGCCGGGGTCGCAGGCGTCGCCATCGGCCTGGCCTGCCAGACCGTCGTCAAAGACTGCCTCAACGGCATGCTCGTGCTCCTCGAAGACCAGTACAACGTCGGCGACACGGTCAAGCTCGCCGGGCTCAGCGGCCAGGTCGAGGCCATGAGCCTCCGCAAAACCACCCTCCGCGACGGAGACGGCACCCTCTACATCATCCCCAATTCGCAGATCACCACCGTCGCCAACATGACCCGCGACTACTCCATCGCCACCATCAACGTCGACGTTGACTTCTCCGCCGATCCGGACGAAGTCATCAGCGTTCTCAAAAACACGGCTATGGGCGTGCGCAACGACCCCGAGTTCCAGGACGCCTTTCTCTCCGATCCTACCCTGCTCGGCGTCGACTCCATGAAAGGCTCCCAGGTCACCTACCCCATCCAGCTCAAAACCAAGGCCAACCAGCAGTGGGGCGCCAAGCGCGAGCTGCAACGCAGGGTCAAGCTGGCGCTCATGGAGCACCACATGCTCCCCGGTGACCCGCTGCGCGTGTTCACGGTCGACGGCCCGCGGTCGCTCGGCACCGGCGCCCACACCGCCCACGGCGAAACGCCCGAAGCCCCCGCGCCCGACCCCACGGCAGCCAAGGCGCAGGAGATCAATCCGTTCACCGGCGAGGGGTTGTAAGGGCGGGAGCGCTCAATCAACGCAGAGTTCTGGTCTACCAAGCCCGCATGTGTCCCAAAAGCATTCATTCTCTTCGCTGAAAAATGTTTTCTTTAAGACGTGGCAAATGACTCCATGTATTCTCCGAAAGGTTTAAGCACGTAGTTCGGAGTCTCGCCCTTGCGACGTCTGCATCTTTTTCTCTGCCTCTCACTTGTTGTTTCCAGCGGTCTCTTATCCGGTTGCGGCGGATCGACTTCGGCGCCGCCTGTTACCGGCACGGTCGGTGGCAGCACGGGAGGCGGCGGTGGCAGCGCAAGCACACCTGCCGCGCCTACGCTGAGTGCCATCTCGCCGAATTCCGCGACGGCAGGCGCAGGAGCGACGACGATCACGGCGACCGGGGCCGGCTTTGTCTCCTCTTCGGTGGTGCAGTGGAACGGCGGCGGCCTGCAGACCACTTATGTCAGCGGGACGTCTCTGACAGCTTCGATTCCGGCATCCGATCTTGCGAGCGCGACTACGGCGAGCGTTACCGTCATGACGCCAGGCCCCGGAGGCGGAACCTCGCCTGCGCAAACCTTCACGGTCAACGTTCCTTCCATTCCGGCAATTGACATGGTGAGCGTCACCGCGAACCAGGTCGTCTATAGCGCTCAGACCGGGATGCTGTATCTCTCCACACCAAGCACCGCTGCCAACGGTAACAGTATCGTGCCACTCAACCCGCTGACCGGCGTATTTGGGACGCCATCCTTCGCCGGCTCAGAGCCGAATCTCCTGTCGGTCTCAGAGACTGGCGCCTACCTTTATATTGGCCTTGACGGGTCGAGTGCGGTGGAGCGTATGACCCTGCCGAATCTGCAGTCGGACATCACCGTGTCGCTCGGCGCGAGCAGCTTCAACGGACCTTACTATCCCATGGACTTACAGGCGTCTCCGGTCTCGGACCATACCTTCGCGGTGGTCCGAGGAGTCACTGAGGTTACCCCGGCAGAAGAGGGAGGCGTCTTTATCTATGACGACCTGACGCCTCGCGCTAATCCCATATGCGGCTTCATCGATTTCGACACCGATTGCGTCCAGGGAGGCGTCTCGGATCTCTGGGACTCGATCCAGTGGAGCGGAGACGGGACAGCGATGTATGGAGATAACAACGAGGATACCGGGTTTGACTTTTACACGGCATCGGTAAGCGCGAACGGCTTCTCGAACGTGCAGGACTACGGAGGAGACTTTCCCTCCTTCTACAACTTGATTCACTACGATGCCACCACCAAACTCGTGTACGGAGACGACGGCATCGTGATTAACCCTGCAAACGGCGAGCAGGCTGGAATATTTCAGGCCTCGGGGTCTATGGTTCCCGACGGCGCCAACGGGCTGGTTTATTTTCTCGGCAGCGATGGCGACGACAGCTCGAACCTGATCATCGAGTCGTTCGACATCAACACCTATACGCCGGTGAATATTCTGACCATCCCGAATGTATCCGGCTCGCCGGTCCGGTTGATCCGCTGGGGAGCGCATGGTCTGGCCTTTCTTACCTATAGCGAGGGTGCCGACTCACAGAACCCGCAGGAGGGCAACGATCTATTCCTCATCAACGACTCGTCTTTTGTTGGCAACACGACGACGAGCCCTGATGCAAAAAACAACCTGGTACACAAAATGGCAGCGCCTCACGGAGTCCGACAGCCGTAGCTTTGAAGTTTGAGAGCGCTACCCGGTCGGCCTTGGGCTGCTACACTCCCGCCAGTGCCCGCAGCAGCTCCTCGGCATCCCGCACCGGAGGCAGGCACGCATTGCCCCGGCAAACAACCACGAAACTCCCCGCCTCGGTCAGCTGCGGCAAATGCGGCAGCGTTTCCGCCAGCACCGGCGGCAGCTTGTCTTCGCTCACCTGTTCGCGCGTGAGCCGCAGCACACTCTTGTTCACCGCGAACCGCGCGGTCGCAGAGGCTGCCAGGCGCCGCGCCGCGTCGTCACTCCCGATCACCACGACCTGCACAGGCGGCAGCAGCAGCCGCTCCAGCGCCAGCCCATAGCTTGCCGCGTACAAGCCGAACTGCTCCACAATTCCAGCAAAGCACTCCAGCGTATCCTCGGCCAGTTCCCGCAGCGCTTCATCACCGCTCAGCCCGTGCAGGCGCAGCAGCGCCGCGGCTGCCGTCGGGTTCCCGGCCGGCGTCGGCGCATCCTGCAGCGGCTTGCGGCGCGCGCCCAGAACCCCCAGCGGCTTGCCGGCATCTGTAACCTGGTCCGTATCAAAAAAGCCCCCGCTGGTCTTATCCCCGAACCGCTCGACCATCGCCCAGCCCATCGCCGCGGCAACCTCGTAATACTCGAGCCTGGCCGTCGCCTGCCACGCGTCCAGGCAGGCGTGGATTGTCAGCGCGTAATCCTCCAGCACGCCCGGCGCAGCATGCGCCGTCGTATGGCCGTCCGAATAAGCCAGCACGTGGCGCAGCAGCTTTGCGTCCGCATCCCAGCCATCGCGCAGCAGCCGGTCCAGCGAGCGCAGCGCAAACTGCTTCGGCGCCGGACGCTCCAGCGCTTCCGCAGCCGCCAGGTACGCCGAGATCGCCATCGCGTTCCACCCGGTATAAATCGTCCTGTCGATAAACGGCGTCGGCCGCTGCGCCCGCGCCGCCAGCAGCTTCGCATGGGCAGAGCGCAGCAGCGCCGCCGCCGCCTCAGGCGTGTTCCCGGAGGCCGCCGCAACCTCGGCAAACGGCCGCGGAACATGCAGCACACAGCGGCTCGCATCGTGGTGCATGTCACCCGACGCGCGAACGTTGTAGTACGCCACCGCCAGGCGCAGCTCTTCAGGGCTGTCGGCCAGCACCTGCTCCACCTCCGCCAGCGTCCAGGTAAAGTAGTCGCCGTCGTCGTCCAGATTGATGTCCGCGTCCTGCGACGCATAAAACCCGCCCTGCTCGCGGTCGCTTAGCGTCCCGTCCATCCAGCGCAGGATATCGAGCGTCACCCGCGCAAACTCCGGCTCCACAAACGTCTGGAAGCCCCGCGCATAATTCGCCAGCAGCCCCGCATTGTCGTACAGCATCTTCTCGAAATGCGGCACGACCCAGCGCTCATCCACCGAGTAGCGATGGAACCCGCCGCCCAGCTGGTCGTACATCCCGCCCCGCGCCATCGCCTCCAGCGTCAGCACCGCGGCGTGCCGCGCATCGGCCGAGCCCGTGCGCGCCGACACATCGATCAGCAGGTCCAGCGCTGCCGGATGCGGAAACTTCGGCGCCGTCCCAAACCCGCCATGCTCCCGGTCGAGGTTGCCGATCGCGCTCGCGACCAGTGCATCCACGATCCCGGGCCCCAGCGAGCCGGAGCGTCCGGAAAAACTTTCACCGTGGTCGATCGCCGACAGCACCTGCGAAGCCGTCTTATCCAGCTCCGCGCGCCGCTCCCGCCACACACCCGCCAGCGTCTCCAGCACCCGCCTGAAGCCAGGCCGTCCATACTGGTCGCTCGGAGGAAAATACGTCCCTCCAAAAAACGGCCGCCCATCCGAGGTAAGTACCGCCGTCAGCGGCCAGCCGCCCTGCCCGGCCATCGTCTGCACCGCCGCCTGGTACCGCGCATCCACGTCCGGCCGCTCATCGCGATCCACCTTCACCGCGATGTAATGCCGGTTGATCACCTCGGCCGTCGCCGGGTTCTCGTACGACTCGCGGTCCATCACGTGGCACCAGTGGCACCACACCGCGCCGATGTCCAGCAGGATCGGCTTGTCCTCGGCCGCGGCCAGCGCAAACGCCTCCGGCCCCCACTGGTGCCACTGGATCGGCTGGTGCATCGCAGAACGAAGATACGCAGAAGCCGCATGCGCAAGAGCATTGGTCATGCTTTCAAGTTTATCCGGCAGGCCGGCGTGGATCCATCGCATTGCCCACCGCTGGCTTTACTTGCAGAATGGGAGAGCAATGCACACGCACCCCCACGCCGAACACCACTTCTCGCAAAGCGATCTGGTACGCGACATCGTGATCGGCATGTCCGACGGCCTGACCGTCCCGTTTGCCCTCGCCGCCGGCATCTCCGGCGTCGCCCAGGGCACGCACCTGGTCGTGCTCGCCGGCTTGGCCGAGATCGCCGCCGGCGCCACCGCCATGGGCCTCGGCGGCTACCTCGCCGCGCGCGGTGATGCCGAGCACTACGGCAGCGAGCGCCGCCGCGAAGAGCTGGAGGTCGTCACCCGCCTGCACGATGAAGAAGAAGAAATCTACGAAATCTTCGAGGCCTACCATGTCGACCGCGCGGCCAGCCGTCCGGTGCTCGAAGCGCTCAAGCGAGACCCGGTCAAGTTCGTCGACTTCATGATGCGCTTCGAGCTCGGGCTCGACACTCCGGAACCGGGCCGCGCCTGGCGAAGCGCGACTACCATCGCCACGGCCTACATCGTCGGCGGCCTCGTGCCGCTCGCGCCCTACATGCTCCTGCGGACCACCCGCGCCGCGCTCCCGGCTTCCATCGCCTGCACGCTGGTCGCCCTGCTGGTCTTCGGCGGCCTCAAGGGGCGCCTGACTGAAACCGGCCTGGCACGCGGTGCCGTGCAGACCACCGTGGTCGGCGGCCTCGCAGCGGCGATCGCGTTCGGGCTGGCGAAGCTGCTCGGCGCGCATTGAGAGCGAACGGCAAAATCTTGTTCAGCCCGGCTCGCGCGGACTACACTCGCGGCAGCTCGACTTGATGGCTCGGATACAACAGTCGCTGCACCGAGGCCTGCCTCGAGCAGGGCCGCATGAGGGTTCAGGATGGCAAACGATCCGCTGTGGATGAAAGCCTTGCTCGGTCTGCACGTGGCCGGCGGTTCGCTCGCTTTCGTGCTCGCGCCGGTCGCGCTGTTGACGGCGAAGGGCGGCAAAGCCCATCGGCGGTGGGGTCTGGTTTACTTCTACGCCATGGCAGCCGTCGCAGTCTCCGCCCTGGTCATGTCCATGTACCGGCCGCTGCTCTTCCTGGGCCTAGTCGCGATCTTCAGCTTCTACAACGCGTGGCTCGCCTACCGGGTGCTCGGCCAGAAGCAGGCCGCGAACAGTGTGCGCACGGCACAGCCGGTTGACTGGCTCGCCGCCCTGTTGACGCTCGGAGCCGGCCTGCTGCTGGCCGCTTGCGGGCTCCTGCACCCGGCACTTGTACAAAACCTCAAGATTCCGTCCATCCTGTTTGGCTGCCTCGCAATCCTGCTGGCGTCGCAGGCGATCTTCTCGTTCCGGCGCAGGCCCCAGGAGAAAATGTTCTGGTGGTACGAGCACATTCAGGGCATGCTCGGCAGCTACATCGCAGCCTGGACAGCATTCCTGGTCGTTACGGTCGGTCCGCTGCTGCACCTCGGCTGGGTGTTGTGGGTGCTGCCCACAGCGATCGGGGTGCCCGCCAGCCAGGCAACCATCGCCTTTTACCGCCGAAAATTCACTCCAAGCCTGAAGCGCGCCGCAGCCTGATCGTCCGCCAGCGTGTATAAAACCCGACCCGTCCGGCCTCATCGCGGCCACGCAGCTTGTGGATCTTGGTCGCGCGGAAATAGTTTGTGCTTTGTTCTGCGATCGTGTTCTGGCTTGACGGAACTGCGTCGAAAAAAGAGGATTGCCGGCGAACTTCCCGCAATTCATCTTTACTCAACGCAATCGACAGGTTTCTGGTGCTGAGCTACTCCGGCAATCCGAAGAGCAAAGACCGCAGAGATGGCGACGATGCGTCGCGAGGTCCGTCCGTCGCGGGCGCGGCCTTCGCCTGGCGATTCGCGCGGCTGGTGCGGCGACGCCGTCGCTGCCTTGCAAAATTGTGACGCCGGCCTCTGCTTGACGAACAAGAAAACTTATCGTTTACTAGCTCTTGATGCGTATTTCTCCCGGCGTCAAGGCTCTTCCCTTCCGTGAACTTTGCGCGGATCACAGGCTCACCGCGACTTACCAGCGGCAAGTTTTTTACGGCGTCATGCAGACGATGCCTGGCCACCCGAGCCCGGAAGAGGTCTACCCGCGGTCTCTCTTGCGACTATTTACAAGAACATTCATCCCTTCCTCGAAGAGGGCGTGCTAGCAGAACGCGGCATGCACCACGGCTCCCTCCGAATCGAGCTGAATAGGGTCCATCACCACAACGTCGTTCGCTCGCATTGCCAGGCCATCACCGACGCCGAAGAAATGGATCTGGGAGTTCTCCCGGCGCTTCAAGAGTTGCCCGGGGCTTTCAGGTGCAAAGTCACTCTCTCGACGTGATCGGAATCTGTGCCGCGCGCCGGAAAGCAAAGCGCAGCGAATCCAAGCTCGAACGAAAACACTACACCGCAAGGAGAACCAATGGCCAGCGAACCGACTGAATACACGGCGGAAGCAAAATCCGAACCGAACGCGCAAGTGGCGGGTGAAGCGAAGTGCCCGTTTGACCACGCCGCAGCTTCCAACGGGAGTGCACCCAGCAACACGCCGAGGGGCAACCGTGACTGGTGGCCCAACCACCTGCGGCTGGATCTGCTGCACCAGCACTCAGAGCTGTCGAACCCGATGGGCGAGGAGTTCAATTATGCCGAGGAGTTCAAGAAGCTGGATTACTGGCAGCTGAAAAAAGACCTCGCGGCCGTGATGACGGACTCCCAGGAATGGTGGCCTGCAGACTTCGGTCACTACGGCCCGCTGATGATCCGCATGGCCTGGCACTCGGCCGGCACTTACCGTACCTATGACGGGCGCGGCGGCGGCGGACGCGGGCAGCAGCGCTTTGCTCCGCTCAACAGTTGGCCGGACAACGTGAACCTGGACCGCGCACGCCGCCTGCTGTGGCCGGTGAAGCAGAAGTATGGCAAGCAGATCTCATGGGCTGACCTGATGATCCTGGCCGGCAACGTCGCACTGGAAACGATGGGCTTCAAGACCTTCGGTTTTGCCGGCGGCCGCCCCGATGTGTGGGAGCCGGACCAGGACGTTGACTTCGGCGCGGAGGCCGCGTGGATGGGCTCCGACAAGCGGTTCACTGGCGATCGGGAGTTGAACACCCAGCTCGCCGCGACGCACATGGGCCTGATCTATGTAAACCCGGAAGGTCCCGAGGGCGTGCCTGATCCCGCGGGCGCCGCCCGGGATATTCGTGTGACCTTTGGCCGCATGGCGATGAACGATGAGGAAACAGTCGCCCTGATCGCAGGCGGACATACCTTCGGCAAGAGCCACGGCGTCGGCCCGGGCCACCACCTCGCGCACGAGCCCGAGGGCGCGCCCATCGAAAACCAAGGTCTTGGGTGGTCGAGCGCATACAAGACCGGCATCGCCGGCGACGCCATCACCAGCGGACTCGAGGTCACCTGGACCACCAGGCCGCGCGAATGGAGCAACGAGTACTTCGACCACCTGTTCAAGTACGAGTGGGAGCTGACCAAGAGCCCCGGCGGTGCGCACCAGTGGAAGCCAAAGGGGGACGCCGGTGCGAACACCGTACCCGACGCTCACGACCCCAGCAAGAAGCATCAGCCGGCGATGTTTACGACGGACCTTGCATTGCGTGTCGACCCTGTTTACGAGAAGATCTCGCGCGACTTCTACGCGAACCCTGACAAGTTCGCCGACGCTTTTGCTCGCGCGTGGTTCAAGCTGACCCACCGCGACATGGGACCGAAGGCACGCTACATGGGGCCTGAGGTGCCGAAGGAAGATCTGATCTGGCAGGATCCGGTACCCCCGGTCGACCACGCCGTGGTCGAGGAAGCGGATATCGAGGCTCTCAAGCAGAAGGTGCTGGCTTCGGGGCTTTCGGTTTCGGAGCTGGTCTCGACCGCATGGGCGTCGGCCTCGAGCTTCCGCGGCTCCGACAAGCGTGGCGGCGCGAACGGCGCGCGCATCCGGCTGGCACCGCAGAAAGACTGGGAGGTCAACCAGCCCGCGCAACTGGCGCGCGTGCTGCGGGTGCTTGAGCAGATACGGGGCGAGTTCAACGGCTCGGCTGCGGGAGGCAAGAAAATCTCGCTGGCCGACTTGATCGTGCTCGCGGGCGGAGCAGCCGTCGAGAAGGCGGCGAAGGATGCCGGCATCGACGTGACCGTGCCTTTCACGCCGGGCCGCACCGACGCCACCCAGGAGCAGACGGACGCCGAGTCTTTCGCTCCGCTCGAGCCCAAGACGGATGGCTTCCGCTCCTACGGGTACAAGAACCCGGAGCCGGCTGAGGTAGCGCTGCTGGACAAGGCCCAGCTGATGCGTCTCACCGCGCCGGATTTGACGGTGCTCATTGGCGGCCTCCGAGTGCTGAACACCAACTTCGGTGGCACAAAATTCGGTGTCTTTACCGATCGGCCGGAGACGCTGACCAACGACTTCTTTGCGAACCTTCTGGACATGAAGTACGCGTGGAAGGCGACCGACGACGGGCAGAACACATTTGAGGGCCGTGAGCGGAAGTCGGGGCAGGTGAAGTGGAAGGCCACGCGCGCCGACCTGATCTTTGGCTCGAACGCTCAGTTGCGCGCGCTCTCGGAAGTCTACGCGTGCTCCGACTCACACTCGAAGTTCGTCAAGGATTTTGTGAACGCGTGGCACAAGGTGATGAATCTCGATCGCTTCGACATCATTCACACGGTCTAGCTGGCTTGTAATGTCAGTGATAGAGACCCGGTTCAACGGCAGTTTCTCCGTTGAACCGGGTCTCTGTGACTCACCCGCATCACGCCTCGTCCAAAAAACGATAATTGTTGGGGATTACTGAAGAAAACGGATGGACTCGACATCCCAATCCGGCGTTTCCTGGCCCATCTGCGCCCAGATGAAGTGAGTTTCGGATTCTCCCGGCTTGTATAGGACCCCGACCGAGGTGTCATCCTGGCCATCCTTTCGACCGCCCCTGCCATGCACGCGGAATCGAGATAAGACTTGTATCGCTGTCATGCGTTCGTAAGTGGAACTTAAGGCTGGGCGAGGAAGTGAATGGTAGCGTCGTTCATGGCGGAAGCTATGTCGTCGACTGGAAAGTACAGGAATTTTGTTTTCGAAGGGCGAGCCAGGAAGTAAACAGCGATAGCATCATTCGTCTGCAAACCCGGGCAGGGATCTTCCGACGCATCGTCGTCCTGGTTACACTTCTGCAGCTTGGAATAAAGCCCGGACGCAATGACCTTGCAGGAGACCGCACCGTCACTCCGGTTTCGCATTGCGCTTGGCAACTGAGCCGCGCGGCAGGCAGTCCGTGTACGTCGTCGAGATCGTTCACAAAAATCATCACCGCCATGGTGAGTCCACGGAGAATGTCGATCGATGCAACGCGATTTCTCGGGCCGCTTGAACTTGACGGCACAGCGTCTCTGTTACGACAACAGCAGAAGCATTCATGACTGCTCGTCCTTTTGCGTGTGCCTTGGCGACTATTCTCAATTTGCGCATCGCGGCAGGATGAGGCTCCCCAAATAAGCTTGCGCGCCAACGCGCGGTGCCCTATATTCGCAAGCATCTCGATGGCTGGAGGAACAAAGTTAATAAGATTGCGAAAGTTATCCTGCTTGCCTCTGCCGCATTGAGCATACCTCCCGCTGAGGCCGAGTTCACCCTGCTTGTCGATCAGGTCGGCTATGACAGTACCACACAGAAGATCGCGCTCCTCGAAGGCACCCGCGAAGACGCAGTCAGATCAGGAAGCGATCTTCGCTTTGACGTAATTGACACCTCTACGGGTAAACCGGTCCTCACCGGCACGGCTGTCTTTGCCGGAAGAGTTTACGACTGGGGAAATCGCGTCTTCTGGAACCTCGACTTCTCCAGCCTCAAAACACCCGGCCATTACCGTTTGAGCATGCACATGGGTCAGCGCGACAGAGAGACCTGCGAGTTTTCCGTCGATGACGACCTGCTCGAGCGAAGCACACTTTCCAATGTTCTCTTTTATTTCAAGGGGCAGCGCGCCAGCGGGGCGATAACCGTGCTGATGGCCACTTGAAAGTCCCGAACAGGGCCGGCTTTGTCGACTTACGCGGAGGCTGGTATGACGCAACTGGCGACTACGGAATCCATTTTTCTCATCAGAACCCAACTTCATACTTCAACCCGCAGCAGGTTCCTTTAGTCGCCTGGTCCCTTCTCGCAAGCTATCGCTTACTTGAGTCTCGGCATAACAATAACTTTACCGAGTATGAGCGCAGACTGCTGGACGAAGGTCTCTTCGGCGCAGACTTCATCACACGGATGAAGAGGCCTCACGGTTCGTTCTTTGAGTCTATTTCCGCACCAGGACCTGACAAGCTTCCCGGCGATCGCGTCATCGGCAATCCGAACTGGCGCACACAGATAAAAACGGATGCACATGCCTCGACGACGCGGGTCGGAGCGGTGGAGGGCCGCTACCCCTACCAGACCAGCTTTCGTTCGGGTGGTGGTATGGCCATCGCGGCACTGGCCCTTGCCAGCACGATGCCCGATCATGGGGCCTTCACCCGGCAGCAGTATCTTCTCGCCGCCGAGTCCGCCTTTGACTTTCTGCAGAGGCATAACGTCGAACTGCTCAACGACGGCAAGGAGAATATCTTGGACGATTATTGTGCCCTGATGGCCGCCGTCGAACTCTATAACTCTACACATAAGCAGCTGTACCGTGCAGCAGCCGATCAGCGTGCAACGCATCTTATGGCGCGCCTCGTCACCTACGGTGGATTTGAGAATTACTGGCGCGCCAACGATACGACACGGCCGTTTTTCCATCCATCCGATGCCGGACTCCCGGTCATAAGTCTGCTGCAGTATGCGTCCCTCGTTGCCACACCTTCTCAGAAGGTGGAGGTGCTGAACGCCGTTCGCAAGTCGATGGAGTTCGAACTGCAAATCACCGCTGCTGTGAACAACCCCTTCGGCTATGCACGCCAGCTGGTTCGCATGGGAGATGGCACGATCCGCACCGCCTTCTTCTTTCCGCACGATACAGAGGCCGCGCCTTGGTGGCAGGGAGAAAATGCACGTCTTGCATCTCTCGCCAGCGCCGCACGTCTCGCAGCACAATTTTATGGCGATGATCCGCGGTTCCAGATGCGGCTTTACGAGTATGCCTGGAACCAACTTCATTGGATTCTCGGCCGCAATCCGTTCGACAGCAGTATGCTGATGGGTAGCGGACACGGCAATGCCCCGTACATGTTCTTCCGCTCCTACAAGTACACCAGCGCTCCCGGCGCCATCATCAATGGTGTTACAGCTGCTGCGAACGATGAAGACGGGATCGCCTTCGACCAAGGCTTCGCGACTACCGGCAAGGACGAAGATTGGCGCTGGACCGAGGAGTGGCTGCCTCATGCCGCATGGTTTCTATACGCGGTCAGCCTGCCCCACGAGCCGGATCCTGTGATCCATGCCAGTTCATATCATCCTGTCTCCAGTCAGAAAGCCCGGCGTTCTCAAGCCGTGATGCTCGGAAGTGATGAGCACGCAGCCGGGTCGATGTGATGAGGATGCTGCTATGCGGCCACCTCGTATGGCGCAGTAACAACTTAACCCCGCGGGGGTGGAGCAGGCATTGTCAGGTTTACCGCTGAGAAAAGCCGGGGTGGTGAACACCTTGGAGAATATCGCAGGCACCGTCTGTCGATAAGGCTAGTTGAGCAGCCACACGCTCGCGCGCTGCGCTCCCAAGGCCAGCCGCATCACCCTCTCTGGTCGTGAGCTGGACTCCTTCGAAGCTCATGCACAGCATAGAAAACCGATCGTCTGCCTACGGCAGGGGCGGAATGATATGGCGCTTCCGCAGGTCGGCGAAGAAGTTTGTGAACATCTCCTCCGTATCGATGCAGTCATGGAAGCCGTGCTTCCGAGCCTTGATGGTGCTGGAGATATTGTCAAAGGCGGAATGGAAGATGAAATCTCCAAACGCCCAACTCACGAGATGATCGTAGGGTATCGGCTTCAGTCCATACTTCTCCGTCATCTTCGTCCAAAGCGCTCCCTTGTCTGCCATGTAGACCTGCAACGGCATAGGAACAGGCTCAGCAACTTCCATCCGGAACGCATTCGCGATTTTGGGCCACATGAACTGCCAGCGAAAGTAGTCTCCGTTTGTGATGTTGAAGATCCGGTTTGCGGCTGCAGGTGTTCCACCGGCCCAGTCGGCGGCCCTGGCCAGAATGTCGGCAGAAGTTACCTGGTAGAGCGCGCGGTAGGCGGCCTCGGGGCCTGGAAACCGTAGAGGCAGGCCCAGCTCCTTCGAGATGGCCGCGTAGATCGCGATGACCATCGTTAGATTCATGGGATTTCCGAGGGCGTACCCGCATACTGCTTCGGGGCGAAGGATGCTGTAGTTCCACGTTTTACCTGCCTGAAGGTTCCGGAGAAAATCCTCCTGGTCGTAGTAGAAGTTGGGTCCCATGAGCCGGGGATCATCCTCGCGCGCCGGAGTCTTGAATGGGCCGAGATCGGCACCATAGGCCTTGCCGCCCTGATAGAGCGTCACATGCTTCAGGCCGGGAGCGTTCCGCTCCACGACGGCGAGCAGATTGCGCAGGAGAGCCACGTTGACTTCGCTGCGCTCGCGCGGTGTGTTCTTCTCGACGTAAGCGCCAAAGATGACGTGGGTCACGTCGGTGAGAGAAGCGAGCGCGCGTTCCACGTCCGCCGGTGAAAGGAGGTCGACATTGATCGGTGTGATGGCCGGGAGGTCTTCAATTTTGCGGCGCGACAGCCCGTAAACGACTGTGCTGGGCACCGCACTGAAATGCTCCGCTGCCGCCTGGCCGATCACGCCTTGTGCTCCGGCAATGAGGACTGAACGCTTGATGTCCGACATAGATCTCCATTTGAAGGGAAATGCCCGGTACTGCCAATGATGAGATGTTTCCGTGCGGAGATGGGGCTAGGACTTCGGGGTTCCTGTGCCTGGAGATCGGCTACGGAAAACACCATGCGGAGTTCCTGCAAGCACCTGCGCCTCCATGCACCGCAAGCGATGGCTTCCGTATATACCTGTGAGGGAACGTGCCTGATGTTGCCCTGGCATCGAGCGGCGTTGTATGAAGGATACGTAAGCGGCTCGAAGCAAAAGCAGATGAATTCAATGGGGGAAATTCCGCGCATGAAGAGATTTGCGCCCGTCCTGACGCTTACCGCGTTTTGCTCTGTCACTTTGCTTGCCGCGCAGACCAGCCCCGGGCGCAGCGCAGTCGATTCCGTTTCGCCGAACATCGGCGGAATCGGGCTGCTGCTCTCCTCAACCGATCCGTTTGTGCAGCGGCCGCACGGAATGGCCAGGATTACGCCGATCTTTACGCCGGGGGCCAACGACCGGTACCTGGCCGGTAAGATTTACGGCTTCCCCGCGGGACCGGCGATGCTGATGGCCTCGACAGGGGCGATTGCCGCCGATGCCGGGGCTTATGCCTCGGAGTTTGACCACGACTTTGAGAACGCTACGCCTTACCTTTACGCAGTGCAGCTCCAGAGCTGGAACACGCAGGCGGAGACGACGGCGACGCAGGATGCCGTGATTTACCGCTTTACCTTTCCTGATGCACAGCATGCGCACCTGGCGCTGGAGATGACCGGTGGAGCGACGCTGGACGTGGTGGACGACGATGTCGTGGAGGGCAGCGCGCCGGTGCACGACCCCATCTCGCCAACGATCAGCGAGACGGGAGAAACGCGGGAATACTTCTATGCGAAATTCTCCACGCCGTTCCACAGCTTTAAGACGTGGAACGGGAGCACGGTTGCGAGCGCCACCAAGCAGGCAGGCAGCAGCATCGGTTTTGTGACCGACGGGGCAACGCAGCAGGGTGAGACGGTCGAGGTGCGCGTCGGTATCTCCTACATCAGCACGGAACAGGCCAGGCGCAACCTGGACGAGCAGCTGGGCACGCAGAGCTTTAGCGACTTGGAGCAGCAGTGCCGCGACGCGTGGGACAAAGCGCTGGCTACGGTGGATGTGACCGGCGGAACAGAGAAGCAGCGCACGATCTTCTACACCGCGCTGTGGCGCTCGTTCGGGCGCATGACAGATATTACCGAGGACGGGCGCTACTGGAGCGGGTACGACCACAAAGTCCACCAAGCCGAGGGACACGACTTTTACGTGGATGACGGCATGTGGGACACCTTCCGCTCGCTGCACCCGCTGCAGCTGCTGGTGGAGCCGAAACGCGAACAGGACATGATCCGCTCGTATGTGCGGATGTATGAGCAGAGCGGATGGATGCCGGCGTTTCCTTCAGTTGCCGGCGAGCGGGCCGTGATGATCGGCCACCATGCGGACGAGATGATTCTGGACGCGTACGCGAAGGGTTTCCGCGACTTTGACACGGAGAAGGCTTACGAAGGCATGCGCAAGAACGCGACCGAAGCGACGATGCTGCCGTGGCAGAGAGGCCCGCTGACCTCGCTCGACCAGGTGTATTTCACGAAAGGATTCTTCCCGGCCTTGAAGCCCGGTGAGAAGGAGACGGTGCCGCAGGTAACCGGCGAGCGGCGGCAGGCCGTCTCGGTAACGCTTGAGAGCTCTTACGACGACTGGACCGTCGCGCAGCTGGCAAAGGCGCTGGGCAAGACAAAAGATGCCGCGTACTTTACCAAGCTGGCGCACAACTACAGGAACGTCTACAACCCGGCGATCGGGTTTATGGCGCCGCGCTCGATGGACGGGAAGTGGATACCGGACTTCGATCCGAAGCTCGGAGGCGGCCAGGGCGGACGCGACTACACGACCGAGATGGACTCCTGGGTGTACAGCTTCAGCGTGCAGTTTGACGTGGCGGGACTGATTGACCTGATGGGCGGGCGCGACGCCTTCAACCATCGCCTGGACCAGCTGTTCGTGGAGCCGTTTGGAACGTCGAAGTACCGGTTCCTGAACCAGTTTCCGGACGCGACGGGACTGGTGGGGTTGTATGCGCAGGGCAACGAGCCGAGTTTCCATGTGGCTTACCTGTATGACTTCTCAGGCCAGCCGTGGAAGGCGCAGCGGCGGCTACGCGAGCTGATGGAGCTCTGGTATGGGGATGGACCGCGCGGAATTCCTGGAGATGACGACGGGGGTGAGACCTCGTCGTGGTACGTGCTGAGCGCGCTGGGCTTTTACCCGGTGTGCCCGGGCAGCCCGGTGTACGAGCTTGGCAGCCCGCTGTTTGCGCGGAGCGTGATCACGATGGGCGGCGGCCGTACGCTGACGATCGTGGCGCGGAACGTCTCTGCGCAGAACAAGTACATTGAGGGCGCCACGCTGAACGGCAAGCCGTGGAACAAGCCGTGGTTTGCGCAGAGCGATATTGCCGATGGCGGCACACTGGCGCTCGACATGGGACCGACGCCGAACAGGCAGTGGGGCAGCGCACCGGCGGACGCGCCGCCTTCAATGAGCAACGGCGAGTGAGGGGTTGCAAACAGACCGAACCAGAGATGGAGCATGGACTTCGTCGCGCAGCGGCTTGCTGATGGTCGCTGGATCCGCGTGCTGATCGTGGTCGACCAGTTCACCCGCGAGTGCCTGTGTCTGCACGCGGACAACTCACTCAACGTAGAGCAGGTCGCCACAGCCTTGAAGCGGATGCCGAGCCGGGCGTAGTAGGTCAGCGCGGCGGCAAGGAAGGCGAGCACGGAGGTCTGCTTCTCATCCGGATACATGGCCGAAAGGCGATGCGCCAGTGGTCGCCGATGGCCTCATGGACGTACTCCCAGCCGGCGCCTTCGACATCGAACACACCACGCGGTGAAGGCAGCAGGGCGGCGCAGCTGCAACTTTGGCACGGCTCTGTCCTGGTGGGACATTCTGTTCGGTACAGCTAAATTCCAGGACAACACAGTCGAGACCGGCGACGCCGGGGCAGAACCTGCCATGGTTACCGGGGCGTGGGGGGAACAGCAGGCCGCAGGCTTTCGCCGAATGATTCGGCTGGCTCGGTGTGCCAGAAAAGCACATGCGGCAAGGGTCACATCACAGGCTGCCATGATGGTCGCCTTAAAAGCCGTTGTCATGCGCCCGGCATTTTGTCATGCAAAACAGGTCCACAAGGGCGAATCGGGCGGAATACACGGGTTTTACGGGAAGGGCTGAAAATCGCTAAGTCCCGTCATTTGTATGGCTTAGCTGTGTTTTCAATAGTTTAGATAAAAGCATGGCGGAGAGACAGGGATTCGAACCCTGGGTACCCTTTCGAGTACGCCGCCTTTCCAAGGCGGTACATTCAACCACTCTGCCATCTCTCCGTCCTGCCGTGACTTTAACACAGCCGCACGGGCTCTTTGCAGTCTCTGCATGCGTTCATGCGAGCGCAATTCAGCATCCCTACTGTACAGACACACTGCTGGCTTTCCGGAACCCCGATCTCCCCAGTTCGCCGTGGCCGCGTGTACGTTTTCTTTTGAAACGGTTGCAGGAGAGAGTACATGGCAAAGCTGAACCAGGAGCTGATGGACAAGATGCACGCCTACTGGTGTGCGGCGAACTACCTCACGGTCGGGCAGATCTACCTGCAGGCGAACCCGCTGCTGGAGCGGCCTCTGACGCCGGCGGACATCAAGCCGCGGCTGCTCGGGCACTGGGGCACGACGACCGGGCTGAACTTCATCTACACCCACCTGAACCGCATCATTTGCGAGCACGAAGTAGACATGATGTTCATCATGGGTCCGGGCCATGGCGGCCCGGGGTTTGTGGCGCAGACGTATCTGGAAGGTACCTACACCGAAATTTACCCCAACATTGAGCAGAGCAAGGACGGACTGAAGCGGTTGTTCCGGCAGTTTTCCTGGCCCTACGGGATTCCTTCCCACGCGGCGCCGGAAACGCCGGGCTCCATTCACGAGGGTGGGGAGCTGGGCTATTCGCTGCTGCACGCCTACGGCGCGGCGTTCGACAACCCGGACCTGATCGTGGCGTGCGTGGTCGGCGATGGCGAGGCAGAGACCGGGCCGGCGGCAACCAGCTGGCACTCCAACAAATTTCTGAATGCGAAGACCGATGGCGCCGTCCTGCCGATTCTGCACCTGAACGGGTTCAAAATCGCGAACCCGACGGTGCTGGCGCGCATCCCCGAGGAAGAACTGCTCACTCTGTTCCGAGGCTACGGCTACGATCCGGTAATTGTGGCTGGCCATGAGCCGATGGTGATGCACGGCAAAATGGCGGAGGCGCTGGACAATGCTTATGCGGGGATTCGGGCGATTCAGCAGAAGGTGCGCTCGGGCGAGGTGAGCCCGGGTGACGTGATGGATCGCCCAAGATGGCCGATGATCATTCTTCGGACGCCGAAGGGATGGACGGGGCCGAAGGAAGTGGACGGCAAGCAGATTGAAGGCACATGGCGGGCGCACCAGGTGCCGCTTGAGAGTGTGCGGAGCAACCCGGACCACCTGCGTCTGCTGGAAGAGTGGATGCGCTCGTACAAACCAGAGGAGCTGTTCGACGAGGAAGGCCACTTCCGGAAGAAGTATGCCGACATCGCGCCTAAAGGAAAGCTGCGCATGGGCATGAGCCGCCATGCAAACGGCGGCCTGCTGATGGAACAGCTGGAGATGCCTCCGTTTGAGAAGTACGGCGTGGCGATCGAAGCTCCGGGAGCGACCGAGGCTGAGGCGACACGGGTGCTGGGCGTCTTTCTGCGCGATGTGATGAAGGCCAATCTGAAGAGCCGCAATTTCCGGGTTTTCGGTCCGGATGAGACGGCCTCGAACCGTCTGGAGGCGCTGTATGAGGCCTCGCCGAAGCGCTGGGACGCGAGATACGAAGAGGTGGATGAAAACCTCAGCCTGGACGGCCGCGTGATGGAAGTGCTCAGCGAGCACATGTGCGAGGGGTGGCTCGAGGGCTACCTGCTGACCGGCCGTCACGGGTTTTTCTCCTGCTACGAAGCGTTCATCCACATCATCGACTCCATGTTCAACCAGCATGCGAAGTGGCTGAAGGTTTCGCGGCAGCTGGCCTGGCGCAAACCGATCGCCTCGCTCAACTACCTGCTGACCTCGCATGTATGGCGGCAGGACCATAACGGCTTTTCGCACCAGGACCCGGGCTTTATCGATCACGTGGCAGAGAAGAAGGCCGAGGTCGTACGAATTTACCTGGCTCCGGATGTGAACTGCCTGCTGTCGGTAGCGAACCACTGCTTGCGCAGCCGCGACTATGTCAACCTGATCATCGCGGGCAAGCAGCCTGCACCGGTGTGGCTTAACATGCAGGACGCCGTGCGCCATTGCACCGCGGGGCTCGGAGTCTGGGCATGGGCGAGCAGCGACGGCAGCGACGGGCCAGACGGCGCCGGCACGCCGGGCGAGGAGTGCGACGTGGTCATGGCCTGTGCCGGAGACGTGCCGACGCTCGAAACCATGGCGGCTGTTTCGATCCTGCGCGATCGCTTTCCGGACCTGAAGGTGCGAGTGGTCAATGTGGTTGATTTATTCACGCTGCAGCGGCCGAGCGAGCACCCGCACGGCATTCCGGACGACGAGTTCGACCGGCTGTTTACAACCGATAAGCCTGTAATCTTCAACTTCCACGGCTACCCTGCGCTCATCCACTCCCTCGTAAACGGCCGGGCGAACGAGCACAACTTCCACGTCCACGGGTTTCGCGATGAAGGCACCACGACCAGCCCGTTCGACATGTGCGTGCTGAACCACATCGACCGGTTCACGCTGGTGCTGGATGCGGTCCGCAGAACGCCCAAGCTGGCCGGGCACGTGGCGGAAGCCGAGCAGATCCACTCAGAAAAGATCCAGGAGCACAAGCTCTATGTTTCCGAGCACGGCGAGGACATGCCGGAGGTGCGCGACTGGGTCTGGGGCCAACGTAAGAAGTCGGGGGCTGCGGATGAGGAAACCGGGGGAGATAACCAGTGAGCGCGCTCCCGGCAAAGTCGATTCTTGTGCTCAATTCCGGATCTTCTTCGTTGAAGGCAGGGCTATTCGTTCGGGACGAACGGGCAAAGATCGCGGGGGAACGGGCCGTGGTGGTGGCTGAGGCCAGCGGGATCGGTAAAGCCGGCGGAAAGCTCTCCATGCACAACTCCGATGGCGAGGAGCTGGCGTCGGGTGAGCGGAAACTGGAGTCGCAGGACGACGCCCTGGCGGCGATTGCGGACGAACTGCACCGTTTGGACGCCAACTTCAAACCGCTTGGAATCGGACACCGCATCGTGCATGGAGGCCCATCGCTGCGGGAGCACAGCTGCCTGACGCAAACCGTTCTCGACGGTTTGAAGGCTTCCCTGCACTATGCGCCGCTCCATCTGCCCGGCTCGCTTCGGCTGATTGAGCAGAGCCGAAAGCTCTACGCGGGCGTGGCGCAGGCGGTTTGCTTCGATACGGCGTTTCATCAGACCATGCCCGAACTTGCAAAACGACTGCCGGTGCCGGCGCGGTTTGTCCAGGAGGGTGTACGGCGATACGGCTTTCACGGGCTTTCCTACGAGTCGCTGCTCGCGCAGCTGCGCGCTGAGCAGAACCCGCTGCCGGAGCGGATTGTTCTGGCGCACCTGGGCAGCGGCTCAAGCCTGTGCGCGGTGCGCCATGGCGAGTCGATCGACACGACGATGGGCATGACCCCGTGCGGCGGCGTACCGATGGCAACGCGCACCGGGGACCTGGACCCTGGGGTACTGCTCTTTTTGGCGCGCAGCCAGGGATTATCGCTCGACGAGCTGGAGCAGACCGTGAATCATGAGTCCGGCCTTGCGGCGGTTGCGGAAGACAGCGGCGACATGCAGGAGATTGTGGAGCTGATGCAGCGGGCTGCCGAACCATCAAGCGATGAACCTGCCGGGCAGCGACGCCTGCGAGCGCATGCGGAGCTTGCCTTTGACATGTATACGACGGCGGTCGCGAAAGCAGTGTCGGCTCTTACGGTCGCACTGCACGGGCTGGACCTGCTTGTTTTCGCAGGGGGCATCGGCGAGCATAGTGTTGAAGTACGCGCCGCCGTCCTCGACAAACTCAAACCATTTGGCGTTACCTATAGCCAAGCTGCGAACGAGCGTCATGCTGAGCATCTTGAAAGCGAGCCGAGTGTGCTTCCGATCCGCATCCTGAAGGCTGAGGAGGACCTGGTGATCGCCGGGCATACGAGGCGTTTGATCGGCCACCCGGCCTGCCGCGCTCTTTCGTAACGCCCGGCAGCGGGATTCGCCGTCGCGCGCGAGCGAAATCAGCGCGCCGACCCGTATGCTGGAAGTGCCGAACAGGACTCTCAGCAACCCGTACTTTTAAGAAAGCAAGGAGTGGACAGGGTTCCGATGCGTTTTCTGCACGTCATACACGATCTTTCGCCGGCCGGCGGAGGCCCCCCGGAACATCTTCTCCAACTTTCCCACGCGTATCGCGCAGTAGATGTGCAGATGGAGGTGCTTTCGCTCGATTCGCCTGAGGCTGCCTATCTGAGCCGCTATCCTTTTCAAATTCATGCAGTTGGCCCTGCTTCTTCATCCTTTGGGTATAGCTTAAAAGCGCGGGATTTCCTGAAGCGGCACGTCAGCGAATACGACGCGCTGGTTGTGGACGGGTTGTGGCTGTATCCGGGCCAGGTGGTACGGTCGGCCGCGCTGGCTGCGCATGTTCCTTACCTGGTGTTTCCGCATGGCATGCTCGATCCCTGGTTCCGGCGTCGCTATCCTTTGAAGCACATCAAGAAACAGGCTTTCTGGCTGCTGGTCCAGTACCGCGTGCTGCGCGATGCGACCCGGGTCATTTTTACGACGGAAACGGAGCGGGATCTCGCGCGCGGTACATTCGCTCCGCATACGTGGCGTAGTGCTGTGATTCCGCTCGGCACGGCTCGGCCTGCGGGTGACCCGGACGTTCTGCGCCAAGCGTTCCTCAAGATCTGTCCCAGGACCAAGGGGCGGCGGTTTCTTCTTTTTCTGAGCCGCATTCACGAGAAAAAGGGTTGCGATCTGCTGGTAAAGGCATTCTGTTCAGTCGCGGCCCAGCATCCTGAGCTGGACCTGGTGATGGCAGGGCCTGATCCGGACGGCCTGCGTCCGGCACTGGAAGCGATTGCGACAGATTCGGGGTTTGCGGAGCGGGTGCACTGGCCGGGCATGCTGGAAGGCGAGGCGAAGTGGGGTGCATTCTTCGCCGCTGAGGCGTTCGTGCTGCCTTCGCATCAGGAGAACTTCGGTATCGCCGTTGCCGAAGCGATCGCCTGCCGGCTTCCCGTGCTGATCTCAAATAAGATCAACATCTGGAACTATATCGCCGAAGACCGGACGGGACTGGTGGAAGACGATACGGCGGCCGGGACCCTGCGGCTGCTTCAGCGATGGCTTGCACTATCGGCGGCGGAGCGAACGGCAATGATCGCGCGAACCGATGCATCGTTTGAAAAACGGTTCTCTATGCGGAGTTGTGCTGCAAGCATCCGCTCTCTCGTTGAACACGAACAGGCGCACACTCCCGAAACCCGCAGCGAAGGCTCAAAGCGTTCGGTCGAGACCTTGTAGCGCCACAGCACCGTAGCTGTGGTCTTTACGCTGGAGAACAAAGCGCCTCCCGAACCGGTATCAGCGGGCGATTGCTGTCCAGAGCTCGTAGGCGACGAAGCAGGCAACACCGAGCGCCATATTGAACAACAGTGCGGCCCGCAAGCCGAGAAACAGACCTGGCATCTCGAGGCTCGGTGCCGTGTCCCCGGCGAGGCTGCCAACAGGGGCAGCATCCGGCGCTTGCCTGAGCAACGTGTCCAGATTCCCGTGTCGGCTCGCAGCGGAACCGGAGACGTGAGGTTTGACTTTGGGAGCGGCTGCGGGCAGCAGGGAGGTTTGTGGATGCGAACTGGAGGAGCGAGGCCGGGGCACAGAAGCGGTTTGCATGATCTTTTCCTCTCGACACTCACCCTATCGGCGGCCGGGCCCGTGAACGTGAGGATTCTCGTAAAGGAAAGTTCTGCTTGCCCGATTCGGGACAAAGGCCGGCAGCTGTTCTACTTCGACACAAGCCGCGCAGCCTGGCCGGGGGGCGCACAGCGCCCGCTCAATGCCGGCCACACCCTCCCTGCCCTTTTCTTGACGCACCGGGAGCACCCCTCTAGATTGAAGAGAGACCGCCAGCAAAGGTGAACACTTCGTGTCGACTGCTCCGCACTACTTCTGGAACTATTTACCACTTCTGCTACAGATTCTGATCGCTGTCGGCATGGGCTGTTCCATGGCGACCAGCTCCTGGCTGATCGGCAGACACCGGGCCAGCAAAGCCAAGCTGGCGGCCTACGAATGCGGCATCCCGGCTGAAGGCGACGCGCGAGGCCGCTTTTCTGTCCGTTTTTACATGGTCGCGATGCTGTTCATCCTGTTTGACGTGGAGGCCGTCTTCATGCTCCCGTGGGCGGTCATCTACCGCCGGCTGCCGCACATTACGGGCTCGCGCCTGTTCGGCTTCTGGGAGATCCTGGTATATCTCGGCTTCGTCATGGTGGGCTTCTTCTATATCTGGAAAAAGGGGATCCTGGAGTGGTCCTCAGACAAGGCAGATCTGTAGAGATGGCGACTGTTCTGCTGGACAAGGAAGGCGTACTCGCTGAAATGGCGGAGAATCGAGCTGTTTCTTCGCTGCGGGCCCTGGTTGCGGACGCAAAGTTCGATCGCGGAGAGCTGACCATTACGGTAGCGCCCGAAAACATTCGGCAGGCCGCGCAGACCGTGCAGGCGGCCGGCTATAACTTTCTTGAGGATGTCACGGCGGTCGACTGGCTTCCGGCGGAACCGCGCTACCAGGTGACCTACCACATCCTCTCCTACACGCTCAAGGAGCGGGTGCGGCTACGGATCTACGTCGATTCCATCGCTGGCGGGGCGGATTCGATCGTTCCGATATGGCCTTCGGCTGATTATTATGAACGCGAGGTCTTTGACCTGTTCGGTATCCGCTTTCACGGTCATCCGAATATGCGCCGCATCATGATGCCGGACGAGTTTGAAGGCCACCCGCTGCGCAAGGACTTCCCGGTGGAGGGATATCGCTGATGAGCCAGTTTACTGAAACCTCTTCCCTGCTCCAGGCTCGGCCCGAGGATCCGTCCAAAGATCGAACAATGATCCTCAACATGGGCCCGCAGCACCCGTCTACGCACGGTGTGCTCCGGCTGGTGGTCGAGATCGACGGCGAGACAGTGCTAAAGGTCGTTCCTGACATCGGATATCTGCACACCGGCATTGAGAAGACCTGCGAGGCGAAGTTTTACCAACAGGTGGTCCCGCTCACCGACCGCATCGATTACCTGTCCCCCATGAGCAACAATCTCTGCTACTGCCTGGCTGTCGAGAAGCTGCTGCAGATTGACATTCCCGAGCGGGCGCAGTGGTTGCGAGTCATGCTGAACGAGCTGACCCGGTTGAATTCGCATCTGGTGTGGCTGGGTACGCATGCCATGGATATCGGCGCGTTGACGGTGTTCCTTTACACCTTTCGCGAGCGCGAAGATGTTCTGCGCCTGTTCGAGCATGTCGCCGGCCAGCGCATGATGACGTCCTATTTCCGCATCGGCGGGGTCTCGCTGGAGCCGCCGCTAGATTTTTTCGCGCGCGTGCAGAGCTTTATTAAGCGCATGCCGTCAAAGATTGACGAGTACCAGAACCTGCTGACCGGCAACCCCATCTGGGTTGACCGGCTCAAGGGCGTCGGCTATTTGAGCGCCGCGGATGCGATTGCGCTCGGCGTGACTGGACCGCCGCTGCGTGCCTCCGGCGTCGACTGGGATTTGCGGCGGGACATGCCGTATACGGGCTATGAGAAGTTCCAGTTCAAGGTGCCGATCTCGAACGACTGCGATGTGTGGGCGCGGTATGTGATTCGCCTCGAAGAGATGCGCGAGTCGGTCAAGATCATCCAGCAGGCGCTGGACGGGATTCCAGAAGGCCCGGTCACCGCTGACGCGCCCAAGGTGGTTTTGCCGGATCGCGAGAAGATGAAGACCGAAATGGAGTCGCTCATCTATCACTTCAAGATCGTGACCGAGGGTTTCCAGGTACCGGCCGGCGAGGTGTACCAAGCCATCGAGTCGCCGCGCGGCGAGATGGGGTACTACGTTGTTTCGGATGGGACAGCCAAGCCCTACCGCGTGCATATGCGGAACCCGTCGTTCGCGACGCTGCAGGCGCTCGATACGATGTGCCGGGGACGACTGCTGGCCGATGTGGTTGCGGTGATCGGCTCGATTGACATCGTGCTGGGCGAAATTGATCGCTGACATGACAGACGAAGCAGCACGGGAGGAGCTCTGGGTCTCCTTCCGTTCGCTGCTACGCGCCTACCTGGCAGCGGCAACCCTTGGCACGGATGTTCCCGAAGTCCTGCTGCATACTCTGCCGCGCTCGGAGGTGCAAGTCGTAGGCCCGCGGCACACCGTTACCCTTCAGTTCCAGACGCACTCCGGTGAAGGATACTGGGCCATTGCAGGGCAGCCTGAGACGAACAGCTCTGTTCTGGATGAAGGCGCGTTTCGCCTCCACCTGGACGGCCAGATGGAATGGAGCGGCAAGCCGGGACGGCTGGAGATGGATGCGGTCGCCGAAGCATTGGCTACACTGGTAATCAGTTAAGTAAGGAGAGCGGATGGGAGCGGTCGAGGAAACAGGCAAGCTGATCCAGGACGCACAACAGCTGTGTGAGATTGAAGTCCGCATTGAAGCGCTTGAGCATGCGCGGTGCCCAGATACTGCATGCTTCGCTTGAGAAACGTATTGTAAATCTCGAGACGCAACTAAAAGCAAAACCAAGCTAAGCAGACAGGATGGGCCTCGACGACATGAGCACGCAAACGACAATCTTCTCGCCTGAACTCGCCGCACGGCTGGACCGGCTGGTCACCATCTATCCGGTCAAGCGCTCCGCGCTCATCCCCATGCTGCTGTATGCGCAGGACGAGATCGGCTACTGTTCGGAGGCGGTCATCCAGGAAGCTGCCGCGCGCGTCGGCGTGACGGAGCTCGATGTCCGCAACGTGCTGTCGTACTACTCCATGCTCCGCACCAGGCCGGCCGGCAAGTTCAATATCCAGGTGTGCACCAACATTTCCTGCATGCTCCGAGGCGGGTACGAAATCCTTGAGCACTGCCAGAAGAAGCTTGGCATCCACGAAAATAAGGGCGTTACCCCGGACGGTTTATTTTCAGTCGAAGAGGTCGAGTGCATCGGGGCCTGCTGCTGGGCGCCGGCCGTGCAGGTGAACTACGACTATCTGGAAGACGTGACGCCCGCGAGCATGGACGCAGCCATCGCAGCCTACACCGCGCAGGCGCGACCCCAGTAAAGCAGCAGGCAGTCCCCGCAACGCGCATCACCAGTATTGGAGGCTCCATGTACCTGGTTTCCCATCCCGACGAAGTCAAGGTCATCTCGTTCCGCTTCGGCCAGGGCGCTGAAAAGATCGACAAGTACATCGAACTCGGCGGCTATGAGCAGGCGCGGCGCGCGATCGAGATGGGGCCGGAAGGCATCATCAACGAGATGAAAGCGTCCAACCTCCGCGGACGCGGAGGCGCCGGTTTCCCGACCGGGCTGAAGTGGTCCTTCGTGCCCAAGCAGTCGGAGCGGCCGAAGTACATCCTGGTGAACGGCGACGAGAGCGAGCCAGGCACCTGCAAGGACCGGCCGATCTGCGAATACGACCCGCACTCGATCATCGAGGGCACCATCATCGCGGGTCTTGCCGTAGGCTCCAAGATGGGCTTTATCTATATGCGCGGCGAGTACCGCTACCTGCTTGACATCATGGATAAGTGCATTGAGGAAGCGTACGCCAAGGGCTTTCTCGGCAAGAACATCTTCGGCATTGAGGGCCTTGACTTCGACTGCATCTCCCACACCGGGGCCGGCGCTTACGAGGTCGGGGAAGAATCGGCGCTGATGGAGTCGCTTGAAGGCAAGCGCGGCGTTCCCCGTATCCGTCCACCCTTCCCTGCGGTCGTCGGCCTGTACGGCGGCCCTACCGTCATCAACAATGCCGAGACGATCGCGAGTGTGCCGCACGTTCTGCGGCTCGGTGGCGCGGAGTACGCCAAACTTGGAACGGAACGCAACGGCGGCACGCGTTTGTTCGGCATCTCCGGCCACGTCAACAAGCCCGGCGTCTACGAGCTGCCGATGGGTTACTCCCTGCGTAAGGCGATCTATGAGGTTGCGGGCGGCATGCTCGGCGGCAAAAAACTGAAAGCGGTCGTGCCGGGCGGCTCGTCGACACCGGTGCTGCGCGCCGATGAGATCGATGTCGGCATGGATTTCGACCAGCTCGCGAAAGCCGGCACCATGCTTGGGTCCGCGGGCGTCGTCGTGCTGGATGAGACGGTCTCCATCGTCGAGTTCGCGCTCAGAACCATCAAGTTCTACCAGCACGAGAGCTGCGGCTGGTGCATCCCATGCCGCGAAGGTACAGACTGGCTCAAGAAGACGATCACCCGCGTGTATCAAGGTCACGGCGTCTCGAAGGATCTCGACAACATCAAGTATCTGGCGGAGAACATGATGGGCCGGACGTTCTGCCCGCTCGGCGATGCCGCGGCGATGCCGACGATCGGCTTCATTACGAAGTTCCGCGAGGAGTTTGAGGCGTTCCTGAGTGAGAACCCGCCGACGCCGGGCCTCATCCTGCAGCAGCCGCCGAACCTGGTACAGCTTGCGGCGCATTGATTCAGATGATTATTAGATTCGCAGCTTTGAGGACAAGCTCGATTCCGGTTTTCGCTGCGGCGGCTGGAAGGAAAGCAGGTAGTTTCGATGGGTGCGGTTGAAGAGACGCGGAAGGCCATTCAGGACTTTCTGGCCCCGGAGATACGGACACTCACGGCCCGGATGGAAGTGCTCGTGAAAGAACAAGCGCAACTGCGCAGTGAGCTGCGCTCTGACATTAAGGACACGGAGGGGCGATTGCGAAGTGAAGTCGTTGCCTCGGAGGCCCGGGTCACGGCGGCCATTGAGCGGCTTCGCTCCGACATGCCGCTGCTCATTCGCAACGCTGTTCTGGAACAACTGCTGGCCGAGAAGCAGCGCGTTATCGACGACTTTCAAAAGCAGGCGCACTAGCCTGTTTCCCATTGCTATCCAGCGGAATACGGACAATACATACCATGGCTGAAGTAAAGACAGTAACGCTTACCGTCGACGGCAAACAGATCACCGCGCCCGCAGGCACCCTGCTGATCGATGCCTGTAAATCGGTCGGCATCGATGTCCCCTCGTTCTGCTACTACCCCGGTCTCTCTCTCCAGGGAGCCTGCCGCATGTGCGTGGTACGCGTGGAGAAGATGCCGAAGCTCCAGACCGCCTGCACGACGCCGGTAGCCGAAGGCATGGTCGTCACGACCGAGAGCCCGGAGATCGCGCAGTCGCGCAAAGGCATTCTCGAGCTGCTGCTCGGCAACCATCCGCTCGACTGCCCGGTGTGCGATGCGGGCGGCCAGTGCGAGCTGCAGGACATGACCTTCAAGTACGGCGCGGCAGGCTCGAATTACACCGAGAGCAAGAACCATAAAGAAGAGCAGCAGTGGTCGCCGGTCGTGTTCTTCGACCGCCCGCGCTGCATCCTCTGCTATCGCTGCGTACGCGTGTGCGGCGAAGGCATGGACGTCTGGGCGCTCGGGGTCCAGAACCGCGGCTCTGGCTCCGTGATCGCGCCGAACATGAACGACCATCTGGACTGCGAAGAGTGCGGCGCCTGCATCGACATCTGCCCGGTCGGCGCGCTCACGTCCGGGGCCTACCGTTACAAGACCAGGCCGTGGGAGATGAACCACACCGCAACCATCTGCACCCATTGCGGCGACGGTTGCAAAACCACGCTCGGCACCCGCCAGGACAACGAAGGCTCCGAGATCGTGCGCGGGGACAACCGCGACAAGAGCGGCATCAATGGCGACTTCCTCTGCATCAAGGGCCGCTACTCCTTCGATTTCGCCAACCGCGAAGACCGTCTCACCAAGCCGCTGGTGCGCCAGGCCAACGGCAGGCTCGAGCCGGCCACCTGGGAAGCCGCGCTCGATCACGTCGGCAAGCGCCTGCGCGAGATCCGCGATGCCCGCGGCGGCGCGGCAATTGGCGTCATCGGGTCGAACCGAACGACGAACGAAGAAAATTACCTGCTGCAGAAGTTCGCCCGGACGGTTCTCGGCACCAACAACATCGACCATCACCGGACGGCGGATTACCCGGCGTTTCTTGCTGCCCTGGGCAATGCGCCCGAGCGTGCGGCCAGCCTGCGCAGCTTTGGAACCGCGCCCGCGATGCTGGTTATCGGCAACGACCCGACCGAGCAGCATCCCGCGCTTGCATGGAACATCCGCAGCAATGTTCGGCTGAACCGCGCGCGGCTTTACCTGATCAACCACAAGGAGATCAAGCTGCGCCGCCAGGCTAAGGCCGCGGTGCAGATTCCCGCGCACGGCTACGCCGCCGTCCTGGCGTGGCTCGCCGGTGCCCCCTCCGACTTTGTTCCCGACGAAACCGCCGCAAAGTTCCGCGAGGCCCTGCTCGCCGAGCAGACCGTCGTCGTCGCCTTTGGCTCAGAGCTGCGGGGCCGCGATATCGAGGCGCTGGCCGCGTTCGGCAAGGCTCTGCCGCAGGTCAGGTTTGCGGCGCTCGGGGACTACAACAACTCCCGCGGCGCGGCCGATATGGGCCTTCTGCCGGACTTTCTGCCCGGGTACACGCCGGTGGCCGATGGCGGCGCATTCGCTGCTGAGTACGGTGCCGCCCTGCCGACCGAGCCGGGGCTCAACCTTGTCGAGATGATGGATGCTGCGGGGCGCGGCGATTTAGCTGCGCTGTATGTCGTCGGCTCGAACCCGGTAGCTCGCTTCGGTGTCGATCCTGCAGCGCTCCGCGATACGTTCCTCGTCGTGCAGGATATGTTCCTTACGGAAACTGCGGCGCTAGCCGACGTGGTCCTGCCTGCGGCCTATCTCTACGAGAAGGCCGGCACCGTGACCAACACCTACGGCGATATTCAGATGGTCAAGAAGGCAGCTGATACAGCCGGCGTGCGTGCTGATTTTGAACTCATCGTCCGCATCGCCGATCGGATGGGCACGCGTGCGCAGTCGCTCGTTCCCTTCGGCAAAGGCCTGCGGGCCGACCTCGGTCAGTCGCGCGGCGCGCAGTCAGGCGAAGCCGACCGCCATGCCGTCTGGCTCTCTGCCCATAACTACGAGCCGAAACTCAGCCCGTTCGATCCGTTCGCGACCTTCGACGAGATCCAGCGGCTGGTTCCCTCCTACGCCATCTCGCGCTTTGAGCTGTTCTCCGGCGCCGACAAGCCGATGCGTACGGACCTGGTCCAGATCGGCACGCTCGCCCCGGACCGCGCTGACCTGGTGCTCCCGTCAAACGATACGCTGTTCACTTCGGGTACACTGGGCCGTTACTCGCCGGTTCTGCATGAGGTGCTGGAAAGCCGCGAAACCGAACCCACAGAAACGGCAGCCGATTGACCCTTCTGACCTCTCTAATCTTTTTGACCTGCGGCGGTACGAACCCAAGCTCCACGGAAGGCTGAACGCGTGACCACGATCCTCATCTTTGCCCTGCTGAGTCTCCTGAAGATTGCCGTGGTGCTCGGTATCTACCTGACCGCCGTCGCCTATACCGTTCTGCTCGAACGCAAGGTCGTTGGCCGTATCCAGAACCGCTGGGGACCCTCGCGCGTCGGGCCGTTCGGGCTGCTGCAGCCGCTGGCCGACGGTCTGAAGCTTTTCCTCAAGGAAGACCTGCTGCCCACGGCCGTGTACCGGCCGCTCTACATCGTTGCGCCCATTATCGCGCTGGCCTGCGCGCTCATCTCCATCGCGGTCATCCCGTTCGGCCGCCCGATCAGCTTCCACGGCGTCGACCTGTTCGACATCGCGGACGTGAACATTGGGCTGCTCGTCATCCTCGGCATCACCTCGGTCGGCGTGTACGGTATCGCACTCTCCGGCTGGGCGTCGAACAACAAGTATTCGCTGCTTGGCTCGCTTCGCGCCTCAGCGCAGCTGATCTCCTATGAGCTGGCTCTCGGCCTGTCGCTGGTCGGCGTGGTCATTCGTGCCGGCTCGCTCAATCTGCGGCAGATCGTCAATGTGCAGGCTACGCATGGGCTCATCAGCTGGAACTTCTTCGGCGGCCTGCAGTTCGTTGCTTTCTTCATCTACCTGATGGCCGCTTACGCCGAGACGAACCGCACACCCTTCGATCTGCCCGAGGCAGAGAGCGAGCTCGCTGCCGGGTACCATACCGAATACTCCTCCATGAAATTTGCAATGTTCTTCATGGCCGAGTACGCGAACATGATTACGGTCGGCTGCGTCGCCACGCTGCTGTTCTTCGGCGGCTGGACCAGCCCGCTCGGCCACCTCCTCCCGGATAACTTCGGCGGTCCGTTCCTGGCCGCGATCCTGCCCGTCCTCTGGTTCGTGCTCAAGGTGTTCCTCTTCCTATTCCTCTATATCTGGGTTCGCGGCACGCTGCCCCGATTCCGGTACGACCAGCTGATGGGCTTCGGCTGGAAGTTCCTGATGCCGCTCGCCGTGCTCAACATCATCGCCAGCAGCCTGTGGTTCGCCTGGCGCACCCCGTTCTAAAAGCCGGCTTGAACCCGGGCCTGCCCTTCTGAAACCGGGACGGTGATTTACAATTTTGATTGCCTGAAGACGGCCCGCACGGCCTTCAAACCGCAACCGGCATAAGCCCGCGAATCCATCGCCAGAGTGAGTGTGGATCCAGAATGTACCTCGTCCTCTTCTTCGTTTTCGCGGCTCTGTGTATCGCAGGCGCACTGAATCTGCTGCTGCAGCGGCATCCGATCAACAGCGCGCTGTCGCTGATCGTCGTCATGATCTCGCTCGCCGTGCTGTACCTGCTGCTCGGTGCCGAGTTCCTCGCTGCCGCGCAGGTGATCGTCTACTCCGGGGCCATCATGGTGCTGTTCACCTTTGTCATCATGCTATTGAACGCAGGCGAGGAAGATCGCTCGAAGAGCACGAGCCTGGTCTCTTCCACCGCCGGTTTTCCCGGCGTGGTGGCGCTGATCTGCCTGCTCTCGTTCGTCTTTTTGCGCGAGCGGATGCACCTCGGCGCGACCCGTCTGGGCGACCAGGTCGTCTCGACCGCGACGCTGGCGCAGAAACTTTTCACGGATCTGCTGCTGCCCTTTGAAGTCACCTCGGTCCTGATCCTGATCGCTATCCTCGGCGCGGTAGCGCTCGCGCGCAAGGAGCAGAACTAGCTATGGTTGTCCCTGTCGCGTATTACCTGGTCCTCAGCGCCATTCTCTTCTCCATCGGCGTCGGCGCATTTCTGATCAAGCGCAATATCATCACGATCTTTATGTCAATCGAGTTGATGCTCAACGCGGTCAACCTGGCCTTTGTCGCCTTCGCGCACCAGTGGCACGAGGTCTCCGGGCAGCTTTTCGTTTTCTTTGTGATGGTGGTCGCGGCGGCTGAGGCCGCGGTTGGCCTCGCCATTATCATCGCGATCTTCCGCGCGCGGAATACGCTTAACGTCGACCAAGTGGATCTGATGAAACTATGAACGGCCCCAATGCGCTCCAACAAGCCCAGGACCTCCACCTTCTCTGGATCCCGCTGCTGCCGTTCATCGGCTTCCTCATCAACGGCACCGTCGGGCGCCGCTTGTCGCGCCCCGCGGTCTCCGCGGTCGCACTGTTCTTTACCGCCATCCCGCTCCTGCTGGTCCTCAACATCGTGGTGCGCATGCACGGCCTCGTGTTGCCGCACACCGAGTTCGTCGCGCCCTGGATCATGGCAGGCAGCTTTCACGCCGATTTCGCCTTCACCCTCGACCAGCTGACGACCGTATTTCTCTGTGTCATTACCGGCGTCGGCTTTCTGATCCACCTCTACTCGGTCGGCTACATGGCGCATGAGGAAGGCTTCTGGCGCTTTTTCGCCTATCTCAACCTCTTCATGTTCTTCATGCTGACGCTGGTATTGGCAGAGAACTTCCTGCTGCTGTTTGTCGGGTGGGAAGGCGTCGGGCTCGCGTCGTACCTGCTGATCGGCTACTACTTCGACCGCGATTCGGCCGCGAATGCCGGGAAGAAGGCATTCGTCGTCAACCGTATCGGCGACTTCGGCTTCCTGCTCGGAATGTTCCTGGTCATCCTGCACTTCGGCACGTTGAGCTTCCACGCTGTCTTTGCTGAGCTCGCGCTGCAGCCGGCGCTGCACGGCGGCTGGCTTACCGCGATCGGGCTGTGCCTGCTGCTCGGCGCGGCCGGCAAGTCCGCGCAGATTCCCCTCTACGTATGGCTTCCCGACGCGATGGAAGGCCCAACGCCGGTCTCCGCCCTGATCCACGCAGCCACAATGGTAACGGCGGGCGTGTATATGGTCGCGCGGGCTCATCCGATCTTCGACCGCTCGCCCTTTGCGCTGGGCACGGTCGCGGTCATCGGCTGCGCCACGGCGTTCTTCGCCGCGACGATCGGCCTGATGCAGACCGACATCAAACGCGTCCTCGCCTATTCGACCGTCTCGCAGCTCGGGTATATGTTCCTGGCCTGCGGGGTCGCGTCCTACTCTTCGGCGATCTTCCACGTGGTGACCCACGCCTTCTTCAAAGCCCTGCTGTTCCTGGCGGCGGGCTCGGTGATCCATGCGCTTTCAGGCGAGCAGGACATGCGGGTCATGGGCGGCCTTTGGCGTAAGATACCGATTACCTTCTGGACGATGACGGTGGGTGTCGTCGCCATCTCCGGCATCCCGCCGCTGTCGGGATTCTTCTCGAAAGACGAGATTCTGTACCAGACGTTCAACTCGACCATGCCGGGCGCGAAGCTTCTCTGGCTTGTCGGCCTGGTGACTGCCGGCATTACCGCTTTCTACATGTTCCGGCTGTACTTCCTGACGTTCTTCGGCGAGAGCCGCGCAGCGCTGGCGCACCCGCACACACCGGAGCCCACGCACCATGCTGAAGCTTCAGACGGCATGGCTGAGGCGCCAACCTCCCATGCCGCGCCGCATGCCTCGGTCCACTCGCCCGACGCGGACGCGGGTCACGCGCATGAGCCGCATGAGAGTCCTTGGACCATGCTCGGCCCCCTGGTCATCCTGGCGTTCCTGGCCCTGTTCGGCGGCGCGCTCGGCCTGCCCGGCAAGGGCAACTTCCTGCACAACTTCCTGGCGCCGGTACTCGCAGTGGCCGGCGCGCCTGAGGCGCGGGAGAATGGCGGGCTTGAGTTGACGCTTGCCGTCATCTCGACACTGACCGCACTGACCGGCTTCGGCCTGGCATACCTCTTCTACATACGCCGTCCCGGCCTGCCCGGTGAACTGGCGCAGCGGTATCGCGCCGCCTACCTACTGCTGCTCGATAAGTACCGGATTGACGAACTGTACGATGCCGTGCTGGTGCGGCCTCTGCTGGGCATCTCCCGTTATGTGCTCGCAGCCTTTGTCGAGACGGGCATCATCACGGGCGCAGGCTTCGGCCTCAGCGAAGGGGTCAAGGGTCTCGGCTCGGTTGCAGCCCGGATGCAGTCCGGCAACATTCGCTCCTATGCAGGCTGGCTGGCTTTTGGCGCGGCTCTGCTGCTGGTGCTCACCTTCTTCGGTTTCGGAACCCACATGGCGCCGCGGTAGCGCGGATTTTTCGATAAGGACACGAACCTGGTGCTGAACGATCACATCCTTTCCATCCTGATTTTCGTCCCCGCACTGGGAGCGCTGCTGGTTGCGCTGCTACCGCGCGAGGGCAGGATCATTCAGTGGTGCACGCTTTTTGTTTCTCTGCTGACGTTTGCCCTTACCCTGCATCTGCCGTTCCACTACGACTACGGCACCCGCAGCTTCCAGTTCGTCGAGAACTACACCTGGATCCAGAGCCCGAACATCCACTATCACCTCGGCGTCGACGGCATCTCGCTCTGGCTCATCGTCCTCACCGGCTTTCTCGCCCCCATGGGTGTGCTCGCAAGCTGGTCAGCCATCTCCACCCGCACCAAAGAGTTCTACTTCTTTTTCCTGCTGCAGCAGACCGCCATCCTCGGGGTTTTCGCCTCGCTCGATGTCTTCCTTTACTACGGCTTCTGGGAGCTCTCGCTGATTCCGATGGCCATCCTGATCGCGATGTTTGGCCGCACTAGGGGACCGCAAGCTGCGATTAAGTTCTTCCTGTACACGTTTATCCCTTCTGCACTTTTTCTCGTCGCGATCCTGTTTCTTTACGCGAAGACAGGCACGTTCGACTTTGTCGAACTGCAGGCGATGCTTGCCGGCGGCAAGCTGGGCATCTCGTCAGCTGCGCTCGGCTGGACGGCTTTCGCGTTTCTCTTCGCCTTCGCCGTCAAGGTTCCGGTGTTTCCGCTGCACGGTTGGCTCGCGGATGTCTTCTCAGAAGCACCGACCGCCATGGCCATGGTGGTGGCGGGCAAGCTGGGCCTCTACTCGATTCTTCGCTTCAACCTCGGGCTGTTTCCGGTGCAGTCCCGCGAATTCGCCCCGTGGATGATCGTGCTCTCGGTCATCGGGATCATCTATGCGTCATTGGTGGCGCTGGTGCAGAAAGACCTGAAGCGGCTGCTCGCGTATGGAACGGTGGCTGCGCTCTCCTTCTGCACCCTGGGCATCTTCTGCTTCACCTTGATGGGACTCGACGGCGCGGTCTACCAGACGATCAACGAGGGGCTAATCGGCGCGGCGATGCTGCTGCTACTCGGTATCCTCTACGAGCGCTACGGGACCTACGAGATGGCGGCCTACGGCGGCCTGGCCGCTCGCCTGCCGTGGATGGTGTCGTTCTTCGTCATCACCGGACTGGCCTTGATCGGACTGCCAATTTTGAACGGGTTTGTGGGCGAGTTCCTGGTACTCTCCTCCACCTTTGCTACGCATGTTGTCGCAGGCACTCTCGCCACGCTCGGCGTCATCCTCAGCGCCGCCTACATCCTCATGATGATCCAGAACGTCTTCTACGGCAGCCAGTCCGCGCTGGTGCTGGGACGCACCGCAATCCGCGACCTGAATCCGCGCGAGCATGTGGCGCTATGGCCCTTTATCGTGCTGATGCTGGTGATGGGCGTCGCCTCGCCCTACTGGATGAAAGCAATTACGCCCGCGGTCAGCGGCATGGCCACCCGCTCGGCCGGCCCGCTGATGCGTGGACAAACCGTCGTTGAGAAAACAGAACCTGTGCACACAGCGGAGGCCCGATGAACACGCAGTTACTCCGCATCCTGCCGGAAGTGATCCTCACGGTAACAGGCGTGGCGATCATGATGATTGACCCGGTGCTGCCGAAGTCAACGATCCGCCGGAGCATGGGCTGGCTTGCCGTCGTGGGCACCCTTATCGCGCTGTTTGCCTCGATCCAGCAACTGCACATGGCGCCGGGCATGGCCTACTACGACACTGTCCGGACCGACGCGTTTTCGGCGTTCTTCCACGTCCTGATCGCGTCCATCGCACTCGTCAGCCTGCTCATTTCGCTTGAGACTGTTCCGGCCGACTCTGAAAATCTCAGCGAGCTCTTTGCCCTCACGATCTTCGGTTCTGTCGGCTCGATGCTGATGACCTCAGCCGTCGAGCTGCTGCTGGTCTTTGTCGCGCTTGAGATTTCGTCCATCTCCTCCTACATCCTGGCGGGTTTCCGGCGCAAGACGGCCAAGGGGCCTGAGTCCGCGATCAAGTACTTCCTGCTCGGTTCCTTTGCCACGGCTTTTTTCCTCTACGGCATCGCGCTGACCTTCGGCGCGACCGGCACAACCCGGATCGGACTCATCGCGGCACGGCTTCCGCACAGCTCCACCCCAATGCTTGCGATTCTCGGGGTCGGCATGATCCTGATCGGGCTTGGCTTCAAGGTTTCGGCCGCACCGTTCCACGTATGGACGCCGGACGTCTACGAAGGTGCGCCCTCGGCCGTGGTTGCGCTGATGTCGACCGCGCCCAAGGCTGCGGCGTTTGCCGTCCTGCTGCGCATCCTGTTCGTTGCCTTTCCCGCGCTCTCGAATCACTGGCAGCCGCTGGTCTGGTGGATGGCGGCGCTCTCGATGACGATCGGCAACCTGGGCGCGCTCAGGCAGCGTAACGTCAAGCGGATGCTGGCCTACTCCTCGATCGCGCATGCGGGTTATCTGCTGGTTGCCTTCACGGCGTTATCCTCAGAAGGTGTCGCCGCGGCCAGCTTCTATGCCGTGAGCTACGCCGCGATGAACGTCGGCATCTTCGCCGTGATTGCGCATGCCGGCGGCTACGACGACCGGCTGACCACGACCCAGGACTATCGCGGGCTCGGCTATCGCTCGCCGCTGCTGGGCGGCGCAATGGCCTTCTTCCTGGTCTCGCTGATCGGGATTCCGTTTACCGGAGGCTTCTTCGGCAAGTTCTATGTCTTTGCCGCAGCCCTGCACTCGGGGCTGGTGTGGCTCGCCATTATCGGTCTGGTTAACTCGGGCATCGCGGCGTTTTACTACCTGCGCCTGCTGGCTGCGGTGTACTCACGCCCGGCAGAGAATGCGCTGATCGAGTCCGTTCCCCGCTCCCAGTCGCCTCTGCTGTTCGCCATCTTCCTGACGGCGGCCGCAACCCTGATTCTCGGCGTAGTGCCGGGGCGGGTGCTTGATGCTGCGCGAGCCGCAGCGTTTACCTTCACCTCACAGGTAAATCCGGCCGCGATGCATCTCACGGAGGCATCGCGTCCTGCGCAGTCGGAAACCGGGCAGCGGTAGAACATTTCCACTCCACGCTAGAGGGACCGACAAGGTAGGCACAGCTTTTCCGTCGGGGAAAAGCCGCTCCACCGCAGTCGGCTCTCTTCATTAACAGTGAAAGCGCCGTTTAAACGCTTTTCGACTGCGCGTCTCAGCCGCAGGAGCGTTCCAGCGTATACGCGTCTGTGTTGCCGTTGTAATAGCCCGGAATGGTGCCGGTGAGTGTGAACCCGTGCCGACCATAAAAATGCTGGGCCTCGTGATTGTCTGCCGCGACCTCGAGAACGATTTTGCGCGAGGCCAGTGCGCGGGCACGCTCGCCGATCCAGTCCATCAGCAGGGTGCCGACACCGTGTCTGCGCAAGGAAGGGCTCACGTCAATGGTAAGAACATGCAGAGCCGGGATCATACGCCCGAGGGAGGCTTTGCGGCGCACGGGGCGAACTGCGGCAAAACCGACCGGGTGGCCGGGATCGCTGTCGCCGGCAACCGCGACCCCTGTGAATGTGCTGGGGTGCCGGAGAAAGCCTGCGAGCTCAGCCTGGCTGTAGGCGATTCCCGGCGGGAAGCAGGCCTGATCCAGCAGAAAGAGCGCTGGGAGATCTGCTTCCGTGTAAGCCCTCAAGCGGATCGCCGGCAAGTTACTGCGCGGCCGGCGCAACGGCCGCGCGCTCAGTGGCCTGCTGCGGACCCGGTTCGAGCACCACGCCGTCAAACAACGAGGCCGCCACCAGCCTGCCGCCCTGCTGCAGAACCTGGTGGACCCGCCAGCCGACCTGCCAATATTTCCAGGGAGTGCCGGAAGCGTCGACTCCGAAGATGGTGGTCGCGGCCGGCGAGGACACCAGCACGCGTTTCAGCGACGGATCGTAGTTGAGGCCGCCGATACCGCCCAGGGGAAGGCCCTTGATCTGTTCCCAGCTGGCGCCATCGTCCTTGCTGAAAAAGACGCCTTCCCTGCCTCCGGTCCAGATGACGCCGTCGGCGGAGAGCGCAAGCGCGTTGATGCCGGAGAGCGATGCCGGCAGAGAAATCGGCTTCCAGTTCACTCCGGCATCGTCCGAGACCATCAGGCTGTTACGCTGACCCGCGATGACATGGGGGCCAAGCGCGTCGAGATAGTGAAAGTCGACCGCCGGCAGCGAGGTCGCTTCCCAGCTCTGGCCGCTGTCCGTCGACCGGTACACACCCTTGGCGGTAGCGGCATACCACTCCGTCCCGTCGAGGTCGAGTCCGTTGATGCGGCCCCCGATTACACCTGCTTTTTTCGCTGTCTCGATGGTTTTTTTCACCCGCCGACCATGCACACGGGTTTCGATGCTGCGGCTGGTGTGGGTAACGAGATCGCCTTCGCTCTGCCATTTGCCGTCTACGAGCTTCGCCAGCCCATCGTTGGTGCCTGCGTAGATCGTGCCGTCGGGCGTCTGCGCCAGGGTGAAGACATCGCGGCCGGAGAGTCCGTCGGCCTGCTGCTGCCAGCTGGCCCCACTGTCTTTGCTGACAAAAACCCCGCCGTAGATCTTGTCATTGAGCACGCCGGCGTACAGTGTGCCGGGCTCCCTGCGATCGACCAGCATAGTCTGCACCAGCCGCTGCGAGAAACCGGCATTCGCACTGTCGAAGGTCTTTCCGCCGTCGCTGCTGGCCAGAACGCCGCTACGGTCGGTCGCGAGCAGCAGGTGCTGGTCGTTGGCAGGATCGACGAAAACATCGTTGATGATGACGTCAGGACCGGTCAGGCGAACCCAGTTCGTGCCCCCGTCTTCGGTCTTATATAGGCCTTCGGTAGTGCCGGCATAGACGACCTTGTCGTTGGTCGGGTCCTGCATCAGCACCCGGGTGCGGCGCGCCGTCGACGGAATGCCCTGTACTTTGCGGAAGAGGCTGCCGCCGGTTTCGCTCTTATAAATCCCGGAACATGCGCTGGCGAAGACGACGGACGGCGTGTGTGGATCGATGATGATCGAAAAGACATCGGAGTCGTCGATCAGCCCTTCCTTGATGTTGGACCAGTGCGCACCGCCATCGGTGGTCTTCCACGGAAGGTGCCAGGTTCCGGCATATATGGTGTTGGTGTCAGCCGGATCGATAGCGACGGACTCGACCTCATGCAGCTCTGTGGAGCCGGCAGGGGTGATCTGGCTCCAGTGCAGGCCGCTGTCAGTAGAGCGATACACGCCGGTCAGGGTGCCGGCAACATACATTTTGGAATTGGAAGGTGCCTGCGCCACGGCCATAACGTGCTGGCCGGCCATGTCGGTCACGGCGGCCCAGGTGTGGCCGCTGTCATGGCTGATGTAGATGCCGCCGCCCGGCCCGTCGACTTTGAACACCCCGGCGACAAGCGTCTTCGAATCGCTGCTGTCTATAAATAAGTTGTCCACAGCCAGATCGTCCCCGGATCCCAGCCGGGCCAGCCTGCTCCAGGTTTTACCGCCGTCGATCGACTGGTATATCCAGGAGCTCAGGGTGCCGAGGTAGAGATGCTGCGGGTTCCTGGGATCGGGAGCAAAGGAGCGGGCATCGCCGCCGTCGGGCCCGACCGAAAGCCACGCATGGTTCAGGATCTGCGCAGCCCGCGGTGCCGGAGGAGCGGTCTGAGCCGGAGAAACCGCCGGAGCGAGCAGCAGAGCGGCGGAGGACAGGAATCCACAGGTCAGGAAACGGGGACACCAAGGGCGGAGGGCAGATAGAAGTTTCGCAGTTCTCATTGTTCAATCAGTGCCGGCGACAGGCCGGTCTCCTTTAGAGCGGATTGAGGAAAGCAGGCAGAAAGAGGGGCCGACCGTAAGAACGGCCAGCCCCTCAGAAGAAGAGGGCGGAAGAGAGATCTCTTCCGCCCGGTTGACTACTGGTTGGTGTTGGCGTTCGCGTTGGCTTTGGCGTGGTGACGACGGTGGTGACGCGCCGGAGCGGTCCGTGGCTGGGCCTTGATGCCCGACTCATCCACAGCGGTCGTGCCTTGCACGTCATTGTCGAAGTTCGCGCCTGCAGGCACCAGGTAATTGTCTACCTCGTTGGTTCCCTTGGTTCCGGTGCGGACCGAGATGCGCGAGGCATCTATGCCCTTCTCCTTGACCAGGTAATCCTTGGTGTTGACGGCGCGCTGAGCAGCGAGCTTCTCAGGCGTCATCGCGGGAGCATGCCGGTGGTGGCGGCCTGTTGGCTGCGGCATCTCGGCTGCGTTACCAACTACAACCAGCGAGGCATCGGCCGAGCGCTGCGCATTGAGGGTCACGTCGTCAAGGCAGGCCTTGGCTTCGTTATCCACACGTGCCGGACGGCGGTGGTCGCGGTCGAAGGTGATGTCGCAGAGGGTCTGTGTCTTCGGAGCGGGAGCCGGCGGCGCATTGACGGTGACGCTGGTCGTCGTCGTTGCTGTCTGGCCCTTGTCGTCAGCCACATTGCAGGTTACGGTGATGGAACCGGCCGGCGCACCTGCCGTGGACAGCGTTGCGGTGTTGGTCGTGCCGGAAATCTGGCCGGACGTCGCCGAGTAGCTGTAGGTCAGCGGACGATTCTGCGGGCTGACACCCATTGCGGTGATCGTCGAGCTGTCACCCGGGTTCAGGGTCGTCGGGTTTGCCGAGCAGGAGATTGTCGGCGGCTCAAACTGTTTGACCGTGAAGTTCGTATTGCAATCGGCGGACATGCCGGGCTTTGCGCCTTCACTGACGTGGCCGGTAACAGTGTACTGACCGGGCTGCAGGCTGGCCGTGTCGACCGTGCCGGTGGAGTTGTCTCCCTTGACCGAAACACCCTGACCGGACCATGTATAGGTCGCGGTCTTCTTCGGGTTAAGATTGGCGGCTGTGCCGGTGATAGTGACCGGATCGCCGGGGAATACCGATGTCGGATTTGCCGAGCAGGTATAGGTTACCGGCGGCGGTGGAGTGATGTTCCCCATCTTGATCAGGATGCCGGCGCTGAGCTCGGCGGAGTCGACATTCGCACGGCCGCCAGTGACTGGCTGGGGACCGAAATCCGCATGGGTATAAACGTAATCAGCCTGGAAAAGACGAATGCCGAGATGGTGGTTCAGAAAGGGTGTGTCGTAATCGAGACCGCCACCCACCTTCAGCATGGGTCCCCAGGTATAGACATGGTAAACATTCGGTTCGGCATTCGGGCCGCCGACATAAGAGGCACCGGCCAGAGCATGCGCGAAGGGAGTGACCCCCATCGCGGTCGGGTAGCGGAAGGTAATACCGGCTGCGGCATCGCGAAAGCCGTCATTCTTCCCGATAGAGTGATCCGCGTATTCCACTACTCCACCGACGTACTTATTGAAGTAGTAGGCTCCGGAACCGATCGCGCCGTAATCTGCGGAACCGTAAGCAACCGGGTATGGGGCGCCAGTGACTGAGCTGTCCGTCGTAACGACGCCGTGCGGCGCCAAGTACGAGTACCCCAGAAAAATATCGATCCGGGAGACGGGCGCCGGCTTTGGCATCGTCTGCGCCGGCGCTGCCGGCGGTGTAGGAGCCGTATCCTGCGCTTGGAGGTACGTGGCGCCGAGCCCCACGGAACAACCAACTAGCAGAATTCGGCTCAGAGAATTCACTGGACCACGATACATGCGTCTATCCTCCGCAACCTTGCTTAAAAGTCAAACAGAAAAAATCGGTTTAACGTCGTGTGCATTGCCGTTTCGGGACTGGTTACTGCCGGAAACCCCGCACCGCCCACGCGCTTACTACCTTAGTGCATAAAACCCATGACAAGTTGCCTGAAGTCAGTGGTTTTTCGCTCGTACCCGACTGGTCAACGGTATGAGCGCCGCGAATGCGAACACCAACTGCTCGCCCTATCGGCTGAACAGGCAACCACGGATAAGAGTGTCCGCTCTCCGGGCACAAAGCAAGCGAAATCGCATGTTCCGTACAACTTTCGTGCTAGCCGTGGCTGCCGGTTGCAGTGGCTCGGTGAAAAAGAAACGAGCCGCACATGGCGGCTCGTTCCAACAGTCACACCTGAATGGCGGTCAGGCCAGGTTCAGCGCGCGCCGAACCGTACCCTTTTCGCGCTGTATTTTTTCCTGGAGCAAGGTGAGCGCGTACATCAGCTGTTCCGGTCGCGGCGGGCAGCCCGGTACGTAAATGTCTACCGGAATGACCTGGTTGACGCCCTGAAGAATCGCGTAATTGTTGAAGACGCCCCCGGAGGTGGCGCACGCGCCCATGGAAATTACCCACTTGGGCTCGGGCATCTGGTCGTACAGGCGGCGGATCACCGGAGCCATCTTGTTCGACACGCGGCCGGCGATGACCATGAGATCTGCCTGGCGGGGCGACGGGCGAAAGACTTCCATGCCAAAGCGTGCGACATCAAAGCGTGACGCTCCCATCGACATCATCTCGATGGCGCAGCAAGCGAGGCCGAACGTCATCGGCCACACCGAACTCTTGCGGGCCCAGTTCAGTGCGGCGTCGAGGGAGGCCAGCAGAATGCCCTCCGGCTGCTGGTCCCCGTAGGTGACCTCGCGGAGTTTTTCCCGGTTCTTGGAGGAAGACTCGAGATTGCCGAAGAAATAGCGATCCTGCTGGGCTGAACTGGTCATTTCTTTACTATACTGCCTACCCTGCCGGCCCGGCTCCACGGCTTCGACACGGCCGCAAGGTCCAGACAAGCGGTGGAGTAATGGTTCTTCTTCGAGTTTGCAGGAAAGTATGTAAAAGTAGCTGCAACACGGGATACAACTGCTCCCCTTGGACAAGCATTGCGATGTGCCGGCACAGGGGGAGAGGTGTACCCGGGCAAAGCTGATTTCTGGAGAAACATGACGGACATTTCCCGCCGCTTTCGTCCCCTGCTTGCTCTGGTCCTAATCCTGGGTGCGGTCTTTCTGGCAGCGCCTCGCCTGCCTGCGCAGACGCCGAGCGTTGCTGCAGCCACGCTCGAGGCGCGCATGGCCAAGGTGGAAGCTGCTGCCGCTGCGGCGCAGAGCGGCGCGGACAACACCTGGATGCTGGTCTCGGCAGCGCTGGTGCTGCTGATGACGGGTCCGGGCCTCGCGATGTTCTATTCCGGGCTGGTGCGGCGGAAAAATGTACTGGCCACGATGATGCAGAGCTTCAGCATGATGGCCATCATTACAGTGCTGTGGGCGCTGGTCTCCTACTCGCTGGCGTTCGACTCCGGCGCAGCATTTATCGGAGGGCTGCACCATGTATTTCTGCGCGGGGTGGGCCTCACGCCCGACCCGGATTACTCCGCGACGATCCCGCTGCAGACCTACATGATCTATCAGCTGATGTTCGCGATCATCACGCCGGCGCTGATTACCGGGGCGTTCGCCGAGCGGATGAAGTTCTCAGCGATGGCTGTCTTCCTGGTGCTGTGGTCGGTCGTAGTGTATTCGCCGATGGCGCACATGGTGTGGGGTAAAGGCGGACTGCTGAACGCTTCGCTGGGCGGCCGGTTTCCGACGCTCGACTTCGCCGGGGGGACCGTGGTCCACATTACCTCGGGCGTGTCGGCACTGGTGTGCGCGCTCTACCTGGGCAAACGGATCGGTTATCCGAGAGAGCCGATGATGCCGCACTCGGTTGTGCTTTCTCTCATTGGAGCGTGCTTTCTGTGGGTGGGCTGGTTCGGGTTTAACGCGGGCTCCGCATTATCGTCGGGAACGCTCGCCACCAGCGCTTTTGTGAACACGCACTTTGCCGCAGCGACCGCGGCGCTGGCGTGGGCAGCAGCGGAGTGGATGCACAACGGCAAGCCTTCGGCGCTGGGCGCGATATCCGGCTCGGTCGCGGGACTGGTAGCCATTACCCCGGCTGCGGGTTATGTGCAGCCGATGAGCGCGCTCGTAATCGGCGTGGCCGCGGGGTTCTTCTGCTATTTCATGGTGGTGTACGTGAAAAAGTGGTGCGGGTATGACGATTCCCTGGATGCTTTCGGCGTACACGGGGCCGGCGGCACGCTCGGCGCGGTGCTCACGGGGGTGTTTGCCTCGTCAGCAATCAATCCAATCTTTAAAGATGCAAAAGGCAATCCGCTCCCCTCGGGCGCGATTCAGGGCAACTGGCACCAGGTGGGTAACCAGCTGGTGGGCATTGTGATTGCCTGGGTTCTGTCGATCGTGGGTACTCTGGTGCTGCTGAAACTGGTAGACCTCGTGATCGGACTGCGCGTTTCGGCTGAAGAGGAACGTGAGGGCCTGGACATAACCCAGCATGGGGAAGAAGGTTACGATTTCGCTTCGTGATAACCGTTGATAGGGCGCCGGGCGAAGGCTCAGGAAGAAGGATTGGGTGAGCGATGTACAAGGTTGAAGCGATTCTGCAGCCGTCACGGCTGGATGCCGTGAAGGACGCGCTGCTCGAAGCCGGAATCGAAGGCATGACCATCCTCGAGGCGAGGGGTCATGGCCGTCAGAAAGGTCACACCGAGTTTTACCGGGGCCGCGAGTACACGGTCGATCTGCTGCCCAAGGTGAAGCTGGAGACCGTGGTGAATGATGACATGGTCGAGAAGGCCATCAGCGCGATTGCAAACGCGGCACGAACCGGCAAGATCGGCGATGGCAAAATCTTTCTGACGAAAATCGACGAGGCGATCCGGATCCGTAACGACGAGCGCGGGCCGACAGCACTGTAGAGCGAGCTGCTGTGCCGGCAAGGATGATGCGGCAGGCCAGGTCGCAAGCAGGCTGCAGAACAAGCTCCGGCGTGAACAAGGAGCCGGGGCTTCGCGGGTGTCCTTTGATCTGGGACCTTTGACGTTTCAAACCAGTAGACAAGGAGATGCAGGTTGATGTGGACGCCGGCTGCCCTGCCCCTTTCTGATCTGCGCGAGCGCGCACGCGCCGCGAAAGACGAAGCGCGCGCGGCATTTGCCCGCTCAGGGGACGGTCGCGCGGTCGTGCGGCGTCGTTCCGCCGAAGTAGACGCGCTGATGCGGGCGATCTGGAACGGTGTGCTCGCAGGCCGGGACGTACCGGTCGCGGTCTTCGCGCTGGGCGGGTTCGGACGCGAGGAGTTGTTCCCTTTTTCGGATGTGGACGTACTGTTTCTCTGCGCCAATGAAAACGCGGAGCGGGATGCGCACGAGCTGATCCGAAGCGCGACGCAGGCGATGTGGGATACGGGATTGCGGGCCAGCCCGGCGACCCGAACGGCAAAGGAATGTGAGCGCCTGGATGGAGAGACGAACCTGGAGTTCGCGATCTCGCTGCTGGACCGGCGCTTTTTGGGCGGCGACGCCAAGCTTGCGGGCCGCTTTGCGCGGGACGTATTACCAGAGGCGATGCTGCGCGAAGCTGTGTCGCTTGAGGCTTACCTCGCGGAGGCCGCTCGCGCGCGCCATGCGAAATTCGGAGACACGATCTTCCATCTGGAACCGAACCTGAAGGAGTACCCTGGGGGCCTGCGCGATCTGCACCTGATCGGCTGGCTGCAATCCCTGCGTTCGCTGCCTGCACAGAAGAGCCGGCCCGAGGCTCTCGGAAGCGCAGGCACCGGGCCTGCGCGCGCGGCCGGCGCGTCACAGACGGCGCTGCGCAGCGACCTTGAAGCAGCGTACGAATTTCTGGCCTCGGCACGATGTTTTCTCCACTTTAAAAACGGCCGCGACGAGAACACGGTGGACTGGGCGGCGCAGGATGAAGCGGCGGCCCAGAGCGTCGGGCTCGAAACGCTGGGCTCAGCCGATCCTGCCTACTGGATGCGCACCTATTACCGCCATGCGCGCTCGATCTCCCGCCGGGCCAACCTGCTGCTGGACAGCGCGCCGGCGACCGGGCGCAAGCCGCTGTTGAAGGCGCTGCGGCGCAAGCGCAGCGCGATCCCTGGCACGCACTTTACCGTCGAAGACAATCGCATCGCGCCGCCCACGGAATCGCTGATGGACGCCGATGCGCTGCTGCGGGTGTTTGCGCATATCGCGCAGTACGGCTCGCGCTTCAATGAGGAAGCGGAGGTCCGGATCACCGAAGCGCTGCCCGCGCTTGCGATTCACCTGCCGGAAGGCCCGTTTCTCTGGAACTGCCTGCGGGACATTCTGCTTGGGCCGCATGCGGCACAGGCGCTGCGGCTGATGCATGCTCTGGGCCTCCTGGAGCTGATCCTGCCGGAGTTCCACGGAATCGATTCGCTGGTCGTGCGCGATGCCTACCATCGCTACACCGTCGATGAGCATACGTTTCTCGTAATCGAGAACGTGCACGCGCTGCGGACGCCTCGCTACGAGTGGGAGCGGCGCTTCTCAACCCTGCTGCCGGAGATTGAGCGCACAGACCTGCTGATGCTGGCGCTGCTGCTGCACGATACGGGCAAGGCGCACCGCACGGGTGACCACGCGCGCGAGAGTATTGAGCTGGCGGAGCAGGTCTTTACGCGGCTGGAGTTCGACCTTGAAGAACGGGATATCGTGCGCAAGCTGATTCGCAACCACCTGGAGATGTCTCGCGCCTTGCGGCGTGACATCTTCGACAGTGAGAGCATCTGCGCGTTCGCAGAGCATGCGCCCGGGCAGCAGCAGCTGAAGATGCTGACGCTGCTCACCTTTGCGGATATCAAGGCCGTGCACCCCGATGCGCTGACGCCGTGGAAGGCGGAAAATATCTGGCAGCTGTACATCGCGACGGCGAACTATCTGGACCGTTCCGTGGACGAAAGCCGCTACCACGTGGACGCCGATCCGGTGGTGCTGGCGCGTATTCTTTCGAGGGTCGCAGTCCACGGTGGCTTTGCCGTGGGCGAAAACACCGCGGCGCAGAACGAAAAGCTGCGCAGTTTCCTGGAAGGCATGCCGCAGCGCTACCTGCAGACACGCCTGCCGGACCAGATCGGCGAGCACTTCAAGCTCTCGCTCCACTTGGCTGAGGAGCCGGTGCAGCTGGCGTTTCGACCGCACCGGCAGTTCAACGAAGTAATGCTCATCACCCGCGACCGCCCCATGCTGTTTGCGGACATGGCCGGCGCGCTCTCGGCCTGGGGCATGAATATCGTGAAGGCGGACGCGTTTTCAAATGCAGCGGGCATTATCCTGGACTCCTTCCAGTTCACCGACCCGTTCCGCACCCTGGAGCTGAATCCCGGGGAGCACGAGCGCTTCCTGGCCAGCCTGCGCGACGCGCTGAGCGGGCGCGTCACCATTGAAGGGATGCTCAGGAGCAGGCAGCGTATGCGCCGGGGAGCGCAGGCAGCGCGGACAAGCATCCAGCCGCGCTTCCAGTTCGATGAGAACAGCTCAAGCCACAGTACGCTGCTCCAGGTGGTGGCTCCGGACTCTCCTGGACTGCTGCGCGGACTCTCAGCCACGGTCGCGGCCTGCGGCTGCAATATTGAAGTCGCACTTGTGGATACCGAAGGAGAGATCGCGATCGACGTGTTTTACCTGACGGCCGCCGGGCGCAAGCTGAACGACGAGGAAAGACGTTGTATTGCGCATGGAATGACGGAGCTGCTGGCGGTAGCGGAAAAGGCGGAGCGAGGCGGCCGGAACACGGCGGCTGAGTCAGCTTCCGGGTCGCCGCTGCCGCCGGCGGTGTAATCCGTGGCCAAAGAGAAACGCGCCCAGAATAGGCGCGTTTCCACCCTGCGTTGCCGCCTGTCATCCCAGGCGAACTTGCGATTGATCAACTGAAAGGGACAGGAGCCGAGGGTTGAAGCCTTTCTCTGTCAGATGCACCGCAGCGATGGGTGCTCAGCAGATGGTTAAACTGCCGCGAGCCGGCAGAGCCAATGGGTAGCGAGCAGCGAGGGCACAGCACGATCCGAATAGAAGCGCGGGGACTCGGTGACGATTGCATCTGCGGACGGGCATGGGTTGTTGTGATCATGGCGTTGTTCCTCATCGTGCGCATGGGGCTCGCCTTTTGAGGGTGAGCCGCTGATTCATCTTCACAGCCGGACCTGGCACGTCGGGTACTGGATAGAACCAACTTTGCCCGACCGAAAACCTGGACAATCGCGGCCTTCGATGCTCGATCTCCTGTAAAGATGCGTGGCTGGTTCGACGCCTGAACAGGAGAACCGCCCCATTTCAAAGACGAACCATTCACTCAATTAGGTAGATGCCGTTTATATCGGGGAAGGTCAGGTGCAAGTACAACAATTCTGTTGTAAAGTGCATCGGCCAGGCGAACCGCCTACAGCCGTTGTGGATATATTGCTCCTCACCATGACCATTACACAAGTCTTACACCAGCATTTTCTTTCCGGCCGTAAGCTCAGTCTTAGCAGCAAACTTTGTGAGCAGGAAGTTCCCCCATGCCAGTCGAACTTGAAGAGCCAGCAGTTGTCGATAACATTCCTAACGTTCAGGCGCGACCCCGCGCGAACCGCACCACCCCGCTGCCGACGCTCGGCCGGGCAACCCAGAGCGGGTCCATTTCCTGGGTAACTGCGATCTTCATGGCGATCTTTCATATTCTGGCGATCGTTGCGCTGTTCTTTTTCACCTGGAAGGGACTGATCGCGGCAGTAGCGCTGTATGTGCTGGCGATCAACGTCGGCATCGGCATGTGCTATCACCGGTTGCTCACGCACCGCGGCTACAAGGTGCCGCTCTGGCTGGAGCATGTGCTGGCCGTCTGTGGCACACTGGCGCTTGAGGGCGGACCGATTTTCTGGGTCGGCACCCATCGCGTCCACCACCAGCACTCCGACCATGAAGGCGATCCGCACTCCCCGACCGAGGGTACGTTCTGGGCGCACATGGGCTGGATCATGAGCGGGCAGTCGCTGCATTCCTCAACCTCAATCCTGAACCGCTACGCGCCGGACCTGAGCCGCGACAAATTTTATGTACAGCTCTCGAAGTATCACTGGGTGCCGCTGACGGTAACCGGGCTTGCGCTGCTGGCCTGGGGCGGTTGGCCGGTGGTCCTGTGGGGCATCTTTCTGCGGGTCACGCTTGGGTTGCATGCCACCTGGCTGGTGAACTCGGCCACGCACCTGTGGGGTTCACGCCGGTTTGAGACGCGGGATGAGTCGCGCAATAACTGGTGGGTGGCGCTGCTGACAGGCGGCGAGGGTTGGCATAACAATCACCATGCGCATCCCGTCTCGGCGCGGCACGGGTTGAAGTGGTACGAGTTCGACCCGAACTACTACGGGATCTGGCTCCTGAAGCGTCTGGGGCTTGCACGGGACATCAAGACGGCAGCCTGGGACCCCGCGAACCCACGGCCGGCCGGCACGGCTTAACAACCAGCCGAGTGCAGGAACAAGCGCCCGCAGCCTGACCGGCTTGCGGGCGTTTGAATTTTGGGCGATGCTTTGAGCGAGAGCATTTCACTCTTGGTGTAGAGGGCAAACTACACGCTCCAGTGGCTTTCCGACGGAAAAGCCACGTTCACCTTTGCCGGTCTCTTTCCGTGTGGAGTGAAACTGCTCGAATGCGAATCTCCCGCCGCCGTCCCGCGATTGTGCTCGCTATCCTGCTGGGCGTTTGCCTGGTTGGGCTGGCGATCACGCTCAATGTGGGCTGGATCGTCCTGAACTGGCGGGAACTGCTGCCGCTGGTGGTGGGTATCCCGGTGACGCTGCTGCTGATCGCAGGGGTTGTGCTGAATACAATTTTTCTGGTGCGCGAAATGCGCCGCAACGAGCGCCAGGACTCGTTTTTGAACGCCGTGACGCACGAGCTGAAGACCCCGATCGCCTCGATCCGGCTCTACCTGGAAACGCTGCAGAGGCGCCCCGTCACCGAAGACAAACGGCAGGAGTTTTACCGGATCATGCTGGCCGACAGCGAGCGGCTGCTTTCGACCGTCGAACAGGTGTTGAAAGCCGGCGAAGTAGCGCAGGGAGGCCCTTCCCGCATCTTCGAGGCCCTGGATCTGCGGGTAGTTGCGCAGGAGGCCGTGACGCGGGTTCTTGAGCGCAATCACCTGCCTCCGGAAGCGATCACCATCCAGCTCCCGGACAAACCGCTGATGGTCAACGGCGACCCCGGCGAGTTGGAAACCGCGATCGGGAACCTGCTGGGAAATGCAGTAAAGTATTCGCCCAAAGGGGTTTCGGCGCGAGCGCGCGTGTATGTAGAAGCTGACCGCCAGGCCTGCTTTGCCGTGCAGGACGATGGCATCGGGATCGATCCGGTGCATCTGAAGCTGATTTTTCGGCGCTTCTATCGGGTGCCGGCGCGGGTCGTGCTGCGCCACTCCGGCACAGGCCTTGGGTTGTTCCTGGTGCGCTCCATCGCGAGCCACCACGGAGGCACGGTGAGCGCGACGAGCAAGGGCGAGGGCCACGGCTCGACTTTTGTGCTGAGGCTGCCCATGCTGGCAGAAGCGCTGCCCACCCCGCGGTTCAAGAGAATCGAGAAGGCCCGGGCATGAACACGCCGGCGCGCGTATTGGTTGTAGAGGATGAAGAGCATCTGGCCAATGGTCTGCTGTTCAACCTACAGGCTGAGGGTTATGAGGCCGAGGTGGCGCACGATGGCGAAGTAGCCCTGGCGCGGCTGGCGGAAGAACCGAGGTTCGCGGCCGTTCTGCTGGACGTCATGCTGCCCGGCAAAGACGGGTTTGCGATCGCGGCAGCGCTCCGGAGCGCCGGCAATTATGTGCCGATCCTGATGCTAACGGCGCGCGGCCGCCCGGAAGATGTGCTGGGCGGACTGGAAGCAGGCGCAGACGATTACCTGGCCAAACCGTTTGACCTGAGCATCTTGCTGGCTCGCCTGCACGTGCTGCTGCGGCGGATGCAGTGGCAGCAGCGCGCCGTTGCCGACGAAGCCGCCGGTAGGGCGATTACCACGGCCGAGCCGCCGGATGTTTACAAGTTCGCCGGGCGCACGATCGATTTTTCTCTCCTGGAACTGGAGGCGAAAGGCCAGCGTACGCGACTGACGCTGATGGAAGCGGAGTTCCTGCGCTATCTCTTCGAGCATCCGCAGCGCATTATTCCGCGCAAGGAGCTGCTGGATCAGGTCTGGCGCGTGCACGAGGACACCGACACGCGAGCGATCGACAACTTTGTCGTGCGCCTGCGCCGCTACCTTGAAGATGAACCGGCGAACCCTGTGTACCTCAAGACGGTGCGCGGCGTGGGTTACCGCTTTCTGCCGAACGGCGAGTAGAAGTCGTCTCACTGGATAACCTTCGCGACCTCAGCCGCTTGCATGAGACCCGCCTGGCTGGCGGGTCTCACGCAAGCCGTCATGGGGTTTTGCGGGGTGGTGGGACCGCTACCAGAGCGTCCTGTAAACTGGCAGTGCGCTCTCACCCTGCCGATGTCGATCCTCACACGCTACATTCTGCGCGAAATCACCTCGCACGCGATGCTGGGCATCGTTCTGTTTACGTTCGTCCTGTTTACGCGCGACCTCGGCAGCCTGCTCGACCTCATCATCCGCAACACCAGCTCCATGGGCGCGGTGTTCGCCATCATTCTCTACAGCATCCCGAACATGCTGGTGCTGACCATTCCGATGGCGGTGCTGGTGGGGGTGCTGCTTGGGTTCAGCCGCCTCGCGAGCGACAGCGAAATTACGGCGATGCGGGCCTCAGGGGTCGGGGTGTGGCGCTTTGTGGCGATCAGCAGCATCCTCGCGTTTGCGGCCCTGGCGCTCTGCATGGCGAACTCGCTGTATATCGCGCCGGCAGCCTGGCGCGCGACACTCAACCTTGAAGACCAGCTGCGGAACGCGCAGGCTTCGTTTGAAGTACAGCCGCGCGTGTTCTACGAAGACTTCAAGAACATCGTGCTGTATGTCGACGATGTGCGCGCGACGACCGGCGCCTCGCAGTGGCACAAGGTGTTTCTCGCCAACCTGTCCAATCCCGCCAGCCCGCAGATTACGACCGCAACCGCGGCGACAGTCGTAAACAATGCGAACGACTCAGTGCTGATGCGGCTGCGCGATGGAACCCAGCAGCAGATCGACCCCGACAATCCCAATCAGTACAACGTTTCAACCTTCACGCAGACCGACCTGCCGCTGATCTCTGAAAGCGATGACAGCGACCGTTCGGTACACGCGCCGTCCCCGACACTCGCGCTCTCCATGCATGACCTTCAGGTGCTGATCGCAAGGCCGGGCGGCCGCTGGTACCAGATCGAGCTTGAAAAACGCTATGCCTATCCGTTTGCCTGCCTGGTGCTGATGCTGGTCGGTGTGCCGCTCGGCATCAGTTCGAAGCGCGGCGGCAAGAGCGCCGGCTTCCTGCTGACGATTCTGCTGGTGTTTGTCTATTACATGCTGCTGTCGGCCGGCGTCGCGCTGGCCCGCCAAGGCAGGGTGCCGGTGGAGCTCGGCGTGTGGGGCGCGAACATCCTGTTCGGCGCGGGCGGGCTGCTGCTGCTGCGCAGGCTCTCGGTGAGCGGCGCGGGGCTGCCTGCTCTGCCCGACCTGACGGCCTGGTTCAAGCGCGGCAGAAGCGCGGCAGCCGCTTCCGGCAGCCGCGCCTCGCAGACCTCGGGGCGTTTGCACAGCGCCCGCAGCCACTTCCCTTTGCTGCTGGACAACTACGTCATCTTCGAGTTCCTGAAGACGTTCGCCATGGTGCTTGCCACCTTCGTCATGCTCATGCTGCTGTTCACTTCTTTTGAGCTGCTCGGCGACATCATCCGCAATCGAACGCCGTTCATCGTTGTCGGCGAGTACCTGCTGAACCTGACGCCGAGCATGATCTATCTCATCGCGCCGCTCAGCGTACTCATCGCTGTGCTGGTGGTCTTCGGCGGACTGAACCGGTCGAATGAGCTGACTGCGATGAAAGCCACGGGCATCAGCGTGTATCGCATCGTTGTGCCCATCCTCGCGATAGCCTCCGTGCTGGCGCTGGCGCTCTTTGCTTTCGATGAGACGTACATTCCAGGCGCGAACAGAAGGCAGGAAGCGCTGCGCTCCGTGATCAAGGGCAGGCCGGCGCAAACCTTCCAGCGTCCGGACGAAAAATGGATGTTCGGGATCGAGAAGCCGGGGCAGCCCAGCCATATCTTCTACTACCAGTTTTTCGACCAGGACCAGGACCGCTTCGCCAACATCACCGTGTTCACCTTTCTGCCCGGGACGTTCAAACTGGAGAAGCGGCTGTTTGCCGCCAACGCGGCATGGGACTCGCAGCGAAAGGCGTGGGTGTTCCGCAATGGCTGGGAGCGGAGCTTCAGCGGAGACGAGATCGATAGCTACTCGACCTTTGCAAGCACGACCGTAACAGGGCTGGCCGAGCAGCCGCAATACTTTAAGAAAGATCCCCGGCCTTCGTCGGAGATGAGCTTTGGCGAGCTCGACCGCTACATTCACGACCTGCGCCAGAGCGGGTTTGACACCATGCGCCTGCGGGTGCAGCTCAATCACAAGCTGGCCTACCCGCTGATTACGCTCATTATGGCGGTGCTGGCCGTGCCGTTCGCCGTTTCTATGGGACGCAGCGGCTCGCTGACCGGCATTGCCGCCGCAATCGGCGTTGCCATCGTGTACTGGGTGGTTTCAAGTACGCTGGAAGCAATGGGCAATGTGAACATGCTGCCGGCGATGCTGGCCGCGTGGTCGCCCGATATGCTGTTTGCCCTGGCCGGCAGCTACCTGCTGCTGCGTACCCCAACCTGAGGAGGAGCCCGTGCTTGCTGAATTGAAACCGCTGGTTCCCTACCTCCGCCGCTACCAGCGGGACTATGCGTGGGGCGCGCTGGTGACGGTGCTGTCGAACGCGGTATGGATCTTCCTTCCCATCGTGCTCGGCGATGCGACCAACGACTTACGTCACGGTGTCACGCACCAGAAGATGTTCCATTACGCGGCGCTGCTCGTCGCGCTTGCGCTCGCGAAGGGTTTTTTCCTGTTCTGGACGCGCTGGATACTGATCGGCATCTCGCGCGATATCGAGTTCAACCTGCGCAACGACCTGTTTGCCACGCTTGAAAAGCAGCCGGCGGCGTACTTCCAGCGCAACCGCATCGGCGACATCATGGCGCGCATGACCAACGACCTCAACGCCGTGCGCATGTTGCTGGGGCCGGCCATCATGTACAGCGCCAACACGATTCTTTTCACGCTGGGCGCGCTGTACTTTCTGCTGCGCATTTCGCCGTTTCTTACGCTGGTCGCGCTGGCGCCGTTGCCGCTGGCAAGCATCCTGGTCCAGGCGCTGGGGCGCAGGATCCACGACCGCTTCGAGCGGATCCAGGCCATGTTCTCCGATATCTCGGCGCAGGCGCAGGAGAACTTCTCCGGCGCGCGGCTGGTGCGCGCCTTCGCGCAGGAAGAAGCCCAGGTTTCAGCATTCGAGCAATCAAATCGCGAATACATCCGGCGTGGCCTGCGGCTGGTGCAGCTGATGGGTATGCTGTGGCCGACGCTCGAGTTCCTGCTGGGGCTCGCCATGGTGATCGTGCTGCTGGTCGGCGGCCACGAGGTGCTGAGCGGCCGCATTAACTTCGGCAGCTTCGTCGCGTTCTCGACTTATACCGTGATGTTGACGTGGCCCATCATCGCGCTGGGCTGGGTGGTGAACCTGGTGCAGCGCGGCAAGGCTTCCGTCGTGCGGATCCAGGAGCTGCTCGAAGAGAAGCCGACGATCGACGACCGCAACGCGGATGCCGCGCTCGCCGGCGGCATCGCGGCCGGTGCAATCGAGTTTCGCGACCTGCACTTCCGCTACGAAGGCACAACGCAGGAAGTCCTGCGGGGTATCACGCTCTCGGTTCCGGCGGGCTCAAGCCTTGCGCTCGTCGGCCCGACCGGCGCCGGCAAAAGTACGCTCGCGAGCCTCATCGTCCGTCTGCACGATGCGCCGGAAGGTTCCGTGCTGATCGACGGCCACCCGGTGCGGCAGTATCCGCTCGACGCGCTGCATGCGGGCATCGGCTATGTGCCACAGGAGACGTTTCTTTTCTCAACGACGATCCGCGACAACATCACCCTGGGGCGGCCCGCCGCCACCGAACCGGAGCTGCTGGCGGCTGCGGAAGCCGCGCACATCCGGCGCGAGTTTGAGGAGTTCCCTGCCGGGTTCGGCACGGTGATCGGCGAGCGCGGACTCACGCTTTCCGGCGGACAGAAGCAGCGCTCAGCCCTGGCGCGCGCGCTGATCCGCGATCCGCACATCCTGATCCTCGATGACGCGCTGGCCAGCGTCGACACGTACACGGAAGAACAGATCCTGGGCGGCCTGGCGCGCGAGATGGCCGGTCGCACCACGGTGATCATTGCGCATCGCGTTTCAACCATACGTAACGCCGACCAGATCGCGGTGCTGCTCGAAGGCCGTATCGCCGAGCTCGGTACACACGACGAACTGCTGGCACAGGGCGGCTACTATGCAAGCCTCTTTGAGAAGCAAATGCTTGAAGAAGAGATCGCGGTTGCCGGCTGAACGAAACGCCCATCAGCCGCTTGAGGCGCCCGACAAACCCGGCGTAACGATAATCTGTGTGGGTCTTCACCTTTCAATCAAAAGTGGCAATGCCCTATCATCGAGGTGAGATGATCAAGCGCCGCGCTGAAGCCGAGGAGCACTACTACAGCGCTGTGGACCGCCTGGCAGAAGGCAACGCGGCTGGCGCTGTCGCGGGGTTTCGCGCAGCTCTGGCTGCCGATCCGGCTTTTCTGGACGCGCAACACGGGCTGATCCGCGCGCTGCAGGACTCGGGCGATTACGACGCAGGCATCGCGGCGGCGCGGGAGCTGGCCGCGCAGGCTCCGGACGACGTGCTGGCGCATACCGCGCTTTCCATCCTCTTCCAGCACAAAGGAATGATCGCCGAGGCGGAAGAGGCCGGCGCCCGCGCGAAGCTGCTGGGCTGGAAGCAGCAACTCCAGGCCGGCGCCGCGCCCAGCAGCAAGCCTTGAAGCCGGCGCTGCAGCTACGCGAGTTCTATGACGCGCTGGTGTCTGCGTATGGCCCGCAGCGCTGGTGGCCTTCCGACAGCGCAATTGAAACAGTGGTGGGAGCATATTTAACCCAGAACACTGCGTGGCGCAACGTGGAGAGCTCCATCGCGAATCTGAGAAACGCGGACCTGCTGACCGTCGAGGCTCTGCGTGCAGTTTCAGAAGATGCGTTGCGCCTTCATATTCGGCCCTCTGGATACATGGTGCGGAAAGCAGCGGCGGTAAAGGCATTTGTGCAGTTGCTGGACCGTCGGTACGAAGGTTCACTCGCAAGGATGGCCGAAGCACCGGTCGATGCGATGCGCGAAGCCTTGCTGGCGCTGCCGGGCGTCGGGCCTGAAACCGCGGATGCGATCCTCCTGTATGCCCTGCATCGCCCGGTCATGGTGGTCGATGAGTATCTTCGCCGCATCGTAACGCGGCACGGGATGATCGACGAACGGGCCCGTTATAACGACGTGCAACAGTTGGCGCTGGCCGCCTTTGCAGCAGACGATCCGGCGACGCTGCTGCGGCACTACAACGAGTTCCACGCACTGGTTGTCGAGGTGGGCAAGACCCACTGCGGAGGAGTGGCGCGATGCGCGGGCTGCCCGCTCAACCACGCGCGGTTTGCTCCTCCGGTGCAGCCGGAAGATGCGCCGCGCACAACCCGGAACCGCCGAAGGAGACCTCCCGATGAACAGGCATGATTTGTATATCGCTACGGGGAATGCAGGCAAGCTGCAGGCCTTTGCCACAGCGGCTGCCACATACAAGGACGCGTGGCGCATTCTTCCGCTTCCCCGGCTTGCGGAGATCGCCGCGCCGAGCGAAGACGGCCTAACATTTGAGGAGAACGCCCGCGCCAAGGCCCTGTACTATGCGGCGCGCGCACCGGGCGCGATCGTCCTGGCAGACGATTCCGGGCTTGAAGTCGATGCGCTCGGGGGCGCGCCCGGCGTGTACTCGGCGCGATTCGCAGAGCGTTCGGGCTGCACTGAAGGCGCTTCTGTAACAACGGACGAGCATAACAACCGCTGCCTCCTGCGAAAGCTTGCACCTTTTGCGGGCGGCAGCGAACGAATCGCACAGTACCGTTGCGTGCTGGCTGCTGCTCGCGACGGAACTGTCCTGGCGACCGCAGAGGGGTTTGTGCGCGGCGAGATTACGGCGCGTCCACGCGGCGACGGCGGCTTCGGGTACGATCCGTTTTTCCTGCTGCCGCACTTGCACAAAACAATGGCCGAGCTGGATGCCGAGACCTGCCTGCGCCTGAGCCACCGGGGAGCGGCGCTGCGGCAGCTACTGCCGCAGCTTGCTCACTTCGCCGTCGCCGGCTGAGGAACGGCTGAGTCGGCAAGACCGCGATACTTCAGCATCGGCCCGCTCGTCGGCTCCCCGCCCAGCCACGCCGAGTACAGCTTGCCCAGGTCAGCCGTGTTGCCGCGCGACAGCACCATCCGGCGGAACCGCTCGCCGTTTGCCCGCGTGAGGCCGCCGTGATTGACAAACCACTGGTACGCGTCATCGTCGAGCATCTCGCTCCACAGGTACGCGTAGTATCCGGCAGCGTAACCATTGCCCCAGATATGCGCGAAGTAAGTCGACCGGTAACGCGGCGGCACCTGGTCAAGCAGCAGGTGCGTCTTCTCGAGCGCCTCGCGCTCAAAGACGTCAGGATCCTGCAAGGGAGCGCTGGCTGGTAGCGTATGCCATTGCATGTCGAGCTCGGCAGCGGCGAGCAGCTCGGTCAACGCATAACCTTCATTAAAGGTGCGCGCCTTCAGCAGTTTTTCTTTCAGTTCCGCAGGCATCGGCGCGCCGGTCCGGTAGTCCTTCGCGTAGTGGTCGAAGACTTCGGGATAAGTGGCCCAGTGCTCGTTGAACTGCGAAGGAAACTCGACAAAGTCGCGCGGCACGGCGGTCCCGCTCAGGCTTGGATACTCAGTGTCGGCAAACATGCCGTGCAGCGCGTGCCCGAACTCGTGGAACATGGTGGTGACATCGTCGAAGGTGATGAGCGCCGGCTGGCCGGGCGACGGCTTGGCGAAGTTCGCGACGTTGTAAACGACCGGCAGTGTGCCTTCAAGCTTCGACTGGCCCACGAACTCGCTCATCCACGCGCCGCCATTCTTGTTGTCGCGCTTCCAGTAGTCGCAGTAGAAGAGCGCAAGCGGCTTACCGTTGCGGTCAAACACCTCGAACACACGCACATCCGGCTGGTACACCGGGATATCTTTGCGCTCTTTAAAGCTGATGCCGTAGAGCAGGTGCGCGGCAAAGAACACGCCGTTCTGGAGCACATTGTTGATCTCGAAATATGGCTTGATCGCGTTCTCGTCGAGGTCGTACTTTGCCTTGCGCACCTGCTCGGCGTAGAAGTTCCAGTCCCAAGGCTGCAGCTTGAAGCCGCCATTCTGGGCGTCGATCAGGCCCTGGATATCGGCGGCCTCGCTCTGCGCTTTCGCGGTCGATGCCGGCACCAGCGCATTCATAAAATGGATCGCGGCCTCCGGGGTCTTGGCCATCTGGTCCTGCAGCTTCCAGGCAGCATAGGTCGGGAAGCCGAGCAGTTGCGCCTTTTCCGCGCGCACCTGCGCCAGCCGCCCAATGGTGCTGCGTGTGTCATCCTCGCCGCCGCGCTCGGCCCGCATCCACGAGTCCTGGAAGAGCGCTTCGCGCGTCTCGCGGGAATTCAGCACGGCGAGGTCCGGCTGCTGGGTGGTATTTTGCAGCGGCAGCAGGTAGCCGTCCACCTTGCGCCCGGCCGCGGCTTCTTTCGCCGCGGTCAGCTGCTCGTCGCTTAGTCCGTCAAGCGCGGCGGCATCCGTCGTGGTGTACGCGCCGGCCTTTGTCGCAGCCAGCAGCTTGCGCTCAAACGCGTTTGACAGCGTGGACTCTTCTTCGTTGAGCTGCTTCAGCTTGCCCTGGTCCTCGGCCGAGAGCAGCGCCCCGGCATGCACAAAGCGCTGATACGTGATCTCGACGAGCCGCAACTGCTCCGGCCCGAGGTGCAGTGTCGCCCGTTCGTCATACACCGCCTTGACCCGCGCAAACAGCTTCGCGTTCAGGTGGATCGCATCCTGGTGCGCGGCGAGCTTCGGAGCTTCCTCGCGCTGCACCGCCTGGAGCGCCGGGTTGGTATTGGCGCCGGAAACGCCGCTGAAGACGTGCATGACCCGGACCAGCAGCATGCCGCTCCTTTCCATCGCGACGAACGTATTGTCGAAGGTCGGCGGCGCCGGGTCGTTCGCAATGGCATTGATCTCAACCAGCTGCGCGGCCATGCCGGCCTCAATCGCGGGCTGGTAGTCTGCGTCGTGGATGCGGTCGAACGGCGGCGCGTGGAACGGCAGGGTGCTGGCCGCGTAGAAAGGGTTTGCCGGGCCAAAGGCCGCCGAACTGCCGTTTGCACCGGGCGAGCCGGTTACCTGCGCCGGCCCCGCGGCCGCACTGCCCAACGCGAGCGCGCCGGCTGCCATCCATGTCTGCATCGTTTTCATCCGCATCGTTCGAGAAGGGTTCCTTTGTCACTGATTGTAGAGGGCAGCAGAGCCGCGATCCTTGACGGTGCTTGCTCCACCCACGAATAATCGCTGGTGATGGTCCCGGGCAGCTTTTTTCTGCCGAGGGAACCGCGCTTCCGTTACAAGGAGCCCCTACCAGCGCCATGGCGACTACTGTGCAGCAACCCGTCTCCGGGCCGCCTTCGGGCGCCCGCAAGGGCACACGCAACAAGGGGGTCCAGCCGCTGCGAGCGGGCCAGGGCCACTCGTTCCTGCTGCGCCGGCTTCATTCGCTCACCGGTATCGTGCCGATCGGCGCGTTCCTCATCGAGCACCTGGTCTCGAATTTCGAGGCGCTCAAGGGCCCAGCGGCTTATGCCGCGCAGGTCAAGTTTCTCAACTCGCTGCCGTTTGTGCGCGTGCTCGAGTGGGTGTTCATCTTCCTCCCACTCATCTACCACGCAGGCTACGGCGTATACATCTGGCTCCGCGGCAAGTCGAACGTCGTCTACTATCCGTGGGCCGGCAACTGGCTTTACACCGCGCAGCGCTGGACCGGTGGCATCGCGCTCGCCTACATCATTCAGCATGTCTGGCGGCAGCGGTTTTCAGGCGTCAACCTGCCGGACCACCCCGGCGCGGCCTTCCATAAGGTGCAGGTGGAGCTGTCGCATCCCTGGATGTTTGCGATTTACGCCGTTGCGATGGTTGCCACCTGCTATCACTTTGCGTACGGCGTGTGGCTGTTTGCGGCCAAGTGGGGCATTACGCCCGGCGACCGCGCGCGGCGCAGCTTTGGCTGGGTCTGCGGCGTGGCCGGTGTGCTGCTCTGCACGGTCGGCCTCGCCAGCATGTATGCGTTCATCGAGCCGAAGTACCGCAATGCCCCGGCCGATTTAACTCCCGCGCAAATTACCGAGGGCGCGCAAGCCCCTGCTCCCATCGGGCAGGCGCACACTAGATAGAGAAGGGTTCCCCGACCGATGGCAGCAGCAACTCCGAAGATTATTGTGGTAGGCGGCGGCCTGGCGGGCCTGTCGTCGGTGATCAAGATCGCCGAGGCCGGCGGCTCGGTCGACCTGTTTTCCATCGTGCCGGTCAAGCGCTCGCACTCCGTCTGCGCCCAGGGCGGCATCAACGCCGCGAAAAATCTCAAAGGCGAAGGCGACACCACCGCCGCGCACTTTGACGACACCATCTACGGCGGCGACTTCCTCGCCAACCAGACCCCCGTAAAGGGCATGTGCGAGATGGCGCCTGCCATCATCGACCTGCTCGACCGCATGGGTGTGCCGTTCAACCGCACGCCGGAGGGCCTGCTCGACTTCCGCCGTTTCGGCGGCACTCTGTACCACCGGACAGCCTTCGCCGGCGCCACCACCGGTCAGCAGCTGCTCTACGCGCTCGACGAGCAGGTGCGCCGCTACGAGTCCGAGGGCAAGGTCACCAAGTACGAGGGCTGGGAGTTCCTCTCCTCCGTGCTCGACGCGCAGGGCGTCTGCCGCGGCATCTGCGCCATGAACCTGCGCGATATGTCGGTCCGCACCTTTGACGCCGACGCCATCATCCTTGCGACCGGCGGCAACGGCGCCATCTTCGGCAAAAGCACCAATTCGGTCGTCTGCACCGGCTCCGCGCAGTCGGCGGTGTACCAGCAGGGCGCGTTTTACGCGAACGGCGAGTTCATCCAGGTCCACCCCACCTGCATCCCGGGCGAAGACAAGCTGCGGCTCATGTCGGAGTCGGCGCGCGGCGAGGGCGGCCGCGTGTGGGTGCCGCGCAAGCTCAACGATGCCCGCGACGCGAAGTCGATTCCCGAGAGCGACCGCTGGTACTTCCTTGAAGAGTGGTATCCGAAGTACGGCAACCTTGTCCCGCGCGATGTCGCCACCCGCGCCATCCACAAGGTCGTCTATGAGCATGGCCTCGGTATCGACGGGCAGCCCATGGTCTATCTCGACCTGACGCACATCGACCGCGCGACTTTGAACCGCAAGCTCGAAGGCATTCTCGAAATCTACGAGAAGTTTGTCGGCGACGACCCGCGCGATGTGCCGATGAAGATCTTCCCCGGCATGCACTACACCATGGGCGGCCTCTGGGTCGACTTCAACCAGATGACGAACATCCCCGGCATCTTCGCCGCCGGCGAGGCCGAGTACAACTATCACGGCGCGAACCGCCTCGGCGCCAATTCCCTGCTGAGCTGCATCTACGGCGGCTTCCAGGCCGGCCCCAACGCGCTCAAGTACGCGAAGGGGCTCACCGCTGCCGCCTCCAACGGCCACGGCGAAAGCGAGAAGAAGCGCCAGGAAGAGATCAACGGCCGGCTGCTCTCGTCCTCCGGCACGGAGAACCCGTTTCGCCTGTGGCGCGAGCTCGGCGAGATCATGACGAAAAATGTCACGGTTATTCGCTACAACCACGCGCTCAAACAAACCGACGAAAAGATTGTCGAGCTGCTCGAGCGCTTCCAGAACATTAACCTGAGCGACAAAAGCGCGTGGGCGAACACCAGCTTTGCCTTTACGCGGCAGCTTTATAACATGCTGCAGATCGGCCGTGTCATTACCCAAGGAGCAGCGCTGCGCGATGAGTCGCGTGGCGCGCACTATAAGCCGGATTTTCCGGATCGTGATGACGAGCGGTTTTTGAAGACGACCAAGGCCAGCTTCGCGCCGGATGCGGATGAGCCGCGGTTTACGTTTGAGGAAGTGGATACGCAGTACATCCAACCGAGGCCGCGACGGTATGACGCGGTTAAGTAATTTAAAACTTTTCTTCGGATCAAGGTCAAAGCGAGCAAAACTAGCTCGGTGGTTGCTTGTCAGAAAGACAGGAACCCTGTTGGCTCGTGTCTTGTCTTGGTTCCTGCTTCAGGCTTTGGCTGATCCCTTGGGATTCTTCTACTAATGAGCGAAACGGGTGCTCTTACCTGCAGTTTGAGAAATGGAAGTAACAACCCTGAAGGGGTTCAAGCTTAGCTGAAAATCTGCTATCACCCTCGAACACTTAGAGGACACAAGACATGGCAACAACGACAGCACCACTCGATGCCCGAAATCCCGCAACGCCGAAGACAATCCGCATCGAGATCAAGCGCCAGGCCGGCCCGGACGCCACCCCGCATTGGGACAAGTTCGACCTGCCGCGCCGCACCGGCATGAACGTCATCTCCGCCATGATGGAGATCGCCGCCAACCCGGTCACCGCCGACGGCCGCGAGACCACGCCCATCGCCTACGACGCGAACTGCCTTGAAGAGGTCTGCGGCTCCTGCGCCATGGTCATCAATGGTAAGGCGCGCATGGCCTGCTCCTCTTTGATTGAGAAGGTGCAGGAAAACGGCGTCGTCCGCGTCGAGCCGCTCACGAAGATGCCGGTCGTTCGCGACCTCTCCGTCGACCGGTCGGTGCTGTTCGAGAACCTCAAGCGCGTCAAGGCCTGGGTTCCGCTCGACGGCACCTACGACCTCGGCTCCGGCCCGCGCATCACCCCGCAGGAGCAGGAAGAAGCCTACCCGCTCTCGCGCTGTATCTCCTGCACCATCTGCATGGAGGTGTGCCCGCAGTTCAACGAAGAGACCGGCTTCGTCGGCGCCGCCACCATCGCCCAGGCCAAGCTTTTCAACAACCACCCCACGGCAAAAGTGCTCAAGGAAGACCGCCTGCACGCCCTGATGGGCGACGGCGGCATCCAGGAGTGCGGCTTCGCACAGAACTGCGTCAATGCCTGCCCGAAATTGCTTCCGCTGACGAAGGCAATCTCAGATGTGAGCCGGGATGTGATGATCCAGGCCGTGAAGGATGTGTTTACGCGGTAGTAACGAACTATGCCAAATCCAACAATCGAAATCTTAGGTGTTTATCGACTTAGCTATTCTGAAGAGCAATATCAAGAGCAGCTGGAAATTATAGGGTCTGAAAAGAAACCAAAGAACTTTTGGACGGTACAGTTCTCATTGAAGCGATTGCTAAGAATTTAGAAGGTGAATTGCCTGGTGGGGAGCTTGGGCAATCGGTCACTTTTAATGAACGCGTGACGATGTTCATGTGTGTTTATGACGAAGCGTTACTATCTTCAGATGGGGCATGCTTGATTGAACGTTCGATCAATTGTGTCTCTGGAACAGGCGATCTCCGCTTCGCCTTTTATCTACAGTTCTATGATCCGTCCCGTCCACTCATGTTTTGTGGAAATCCAGTAACATGTCCGCCGATCAAAGACGCACCAGAGCGGCTAGTCAATCTCGTTCCATACAACGTTCAGGACTAGCTTGCAATGGAAAGCAAACAATAGCGGCCTGTAGTTGGTCAGGTTTTCAGTAAATCTCACTTTCTCGTGCACTCAAATGCCTTACTGATAGGCCCGCTCATGTTTTCTGGAATCTCAAACTGCGCGAAATCCATATCAGCCTTTTCACTCATTATGAATTGACTTCCGGTCATCTTGCCCGATCCGGTAAAAATAAATCCATCCGGACAGAAGCAATTCATTACATCGCCTGCGCCATTAAGCCCGCAGGACGAATAGTTCTCAGATGGAGTGAGTGGATGGCCATCGGGACCCGTCACAATGTACGAAAAGTGCGAAGGCTTCGGGTGGAACGTTACGAGAACGTGAAACTGGATTATATCTGCTGAAGGAGCACCCGGAGCAGTCTCTGCTTTCGGTAGCAGTGTCAAGCCACTTGCGAAGTGCACAGAGGACGCCAGCACAAGAGTGCCGTTGTAGTAATACGGCGATGTTCCATCCAACTGCAAAGTCCCCACAACCCAAACAGTCTGCCCGACATGCCGCCTCAACTCATCTTCCCGGCCCGCTAAGCTAAGACCCACCTCCTGCACTTTTCTCTGGTCTGTCTTAGGATCAAAAACGGCGAGATAGGGCTGGAATGTCTTGACGAGAAGGAAATCTTTATTGTCTTGATGCTCGACCTCTAGCTTCCCATTGAGCTTTACAGTTGCTCCATCGTTCAAGATAACCAAGTTTTGTGCCAGGACGGGCCTACAAAAAGGAAACGCGATAGCCAAGAACGCAGCACCAGCAATCAAGCGAAAGTTAATCCCTGGAAAACGCATGAGTTTTTATACTGCACGGTCAAAGGGTTGTGTCATGCGCGGTCACATGCTTGCACACTTCGGTAAGGTAAATTCATGTTCCAGATCTCTTTGCCGACAACCGAGCAATCCCTCCTCCAAACCATCGCCCCGCTCCAAACCCGCCTCGCCACCCACCCGCTCTACGCCTCCATCCGCTCCCTTCCTGACCTCCAGCTCTTCATGCAATCCCACGTCTACGCCGTCTGGGATTTCATGTCGCTGCTCAAATCTCTCCAGCGCACCCTCACCTGCGTCGACACCCCCTGGCAGCCCACTGCCGACCCACGCAGCCGCAGACTTATCAACGAGATCGTTCTCGGCGAAGAAAGCGATACCTACGAAGGCGAAGCCCTCTCCCACTTCGAGCTCTACCTCCGCGCCATGCAAAGCTGCGGCGCTGCGACCGGGCCCGCGCACGCCCTGCTCGCGACGCTCTCGAGCGGCGGCACGCTTGAACAGGCGCTCGCCCCGGCACCGGCCGAGGCCGCCGCCTTCGTGCGCTCCACCTTCGCCATCCTTGCCACGAACGAGCCGCACCGCATCGCCGCCGCTTTCACCTTCGGCCGCGAAGACCTCATCCCCGAGATGTTCTCCGGGTTCGTCCGCGAGCTCGACGCGCAGCTCCCCGGCCGCGTCGCGCTCTTCCGCTACTACCTCGAGCGACACATCGAGATGGACGGCGATGAGCACGGCCCCATGGCCATGCAGATGATGCGCCAGCTCTGCCGCACCTCAGCGCAATGGCAGGCAGCGGCCGACTCTGCCTGCTTCGCGCTCGAAGCGCGCCTCGCTCTCTGGGACGGCGTCCACGCGCGCATCCTGACCCAGCGCAAGGCTGCACGTTAGCGGCCCGCCGGTTGGCGTTCACTCGCTCGATTCGGTAGTCTTAACCATGGCATGACCAACGCATTCCGCAGCCTGATCCTCGCTCCACTCCTGCTCGCCGCCAGCGCCTTTGCGCAGCAGTCAACGACGCCGCCGACGCCCAGCACACCGCCGGCACAGCCCGCAGCACCTTCGGAAGGCGCGCCGGCGACCCCAGCGACGCAGCAGGCGTTGCCGGACTCGCCGGACTCGAACGCAAAGCCGCCGGTCGAGCCTACCGGACCCACGGCCGTGTTCGACACCAGCATGGGCCAGATGCGCTGCAGGCTCTTCGATAAGGAAGCCCCGCTCGCCGTGGCGAATTTCATCGGCCTCGCCACCGGCACCAAGGACTGGACCAATCCCGTCTCCCACAAAAAGGAGCATCACGTCCCGCTCTATAACGGCACGACCTTCCACCGCGTCATTCCCGGCTTCATGATCCAGGGCGGCGACCCGGCCGGCGACGGAACCGGCGACGGCGGCTACATGTTTCCCGACGAGATTGTGCCGGACCTCACCTTTGACGTCCCCGGACGACTGGCCATGGCCAACAGCGGGCCGAACACGAACGGCACACAGTTTTTCATCACCGGCGAGGCTTACCCCTCGCTCAATGGAAATTACACGATCTTCGGACAGTGCGACGACCCGAGCATCTCGGTCGAGACCGCGATTACCGAGGTGCCGCGCGACTCCAATGACAAACCGCTTTCCCCCGTTACGCTCACCAAGGTGACGATTGTGCCGCAAGGTCAGCCGATTCCGGCGCCGCTGGCAGCAGCGCCGGCAGCAACCGCGAGCACTCCCAACCCGCAGTAAGAACAAAGGAGAACCAACCGCATGCCCCGTACACCCGGCACTTATGCCACGTTCAAAACCACGCAAGGCGAGATCGTCTGCCGCCTGTTTGAAGATGTTGCCCCCAAGACCGTGAAGAACTTCGTTGAGCTTGCCGAAGGCACCCGCGAGTGGACGAACCCGAAAGGCGAAAAGCAGACCAATACGAAGCTCTACGACGGCACCATCTTCCACCGCGTCATCCCCGACTTCATGGTGCAGGGCGGCGACCCGGCCGGCAGCGGCATGGGCGGCCCCGGCTACAAATTTGAAGACGAAACCAAGGGCTCCCCGCACAAGTTCGACAAGCCGGGCAAGCTGGCCATGGCGAACGCCGGCCCCAACACGAACGGTTCGCAGTTCTTCATCACCGTTGCGCCCACGCTCTGGCTCACCGGCAACCACACCATCTTCGGCGAAGTCGTGGAAGGCCAGTCCGTCGTCGATGCCATCACCAAGGTGCCGCGCGGCGCGCAGGACAAGCCCAAGACCCCCGTGGTTCTGGAATCTGTCACAATCGAGCGCACATAATTTCTGTCTTGGACCAGGGCCTGTTCGAAGGCCCTGGTCCAAGCGATACCTGGATCAGCAAATGCTCCATCAGGCGCGACAGATACTCCCTCCCGGCTCATCTCCATGTTGCATCGGAGCTCCTCGGTGCAAGCCCTTTCCGTTCAGGCCCTGACCCGATCCGGCGTCGAACCGGGTGCGCTCAAGCCTTCGCGGCGGTGCTCCGCGATCACGCGCAGGTAGGCCCGCGCCGTTTCGCGAATCCTCTCGGGCTGCCCGTTTTGAATCGCCTGCGGGTCGACCAGGTCCGCCCCGACCCCAAGCGCAAACGCTCCCGCGGCGAGGAACTCCCGAGCCGTTGCGAGTGAGACCCCCCCGGTCGGCAGCAGCTCTACCTGCGGCAGCGGCGCCTTAATACTGCGCAGGTATTGCGCGCCGCCCATGGCCGAGGCCGGGAAGAGTTTCACCGCATCCGCGCCGGCCTGCCATGCAGCCACAATCTCGGTCGGGGTAAGCGCTCCCGGGAAGACCGCGGCAGCATAGCGGTGGCAGAGCTCGATGATGCGCGCGTCTGTCGAGGGGCTCACGATAAACTGCGCTCCTTCCAGCAGGCACATGCGCGCGGTCTCGGCGTCGAGCACCGTTCCCGCTCCAACCAGCATCTCCGGCTGTCTCAGCGTCAGCTCGCGGATCACCCGCAGTGCGTCCGGCACCGTCATCGTGACCTCAAGTGCCGTAACCCCGCCCTCGCCGAGCGCCTGGGCAAGGGCAAGCGCTTCCTCGACCGAGGACGCCCGCAAAACAGGCAGCAGCCCGCTCTCGCGTATGCGTGCCAGTACCTCCGCTTTTCTCATAGGCATCGGTTCACCGTCCTTCCAGTTACCGGGCGTTCTGTTGCATCCATCCATCCCGTGTTCTCTTCAAAGTTCACATCGAGAGCACCGTCGGCCGAACCATCCAGCGCGTCGTTTCCGGTATTAGCGGTCGACATTCGCGCCCGCGCCGCCCATCAGCTTTTCCACATCCGGTAAGGTGGCCCAGGAGCCGTCGCCGGGCGTCGTCATCACCAACGCCCCATGCGCGAGGCCGCACCGCAGCGCCCACGCAGCCGTTTCGCCTCGCAACAGCCCATGGAGCACCCCGGCAGCAAACGCATCGCCACCTCCCACCCGGTCCAGGATTTCAAGATCGGCCATCGGCTCGGCCGCAAACGCCGTCCCCCCATCCCACGCGTACGCGCCCCATGCGTTGCGGGTAGCGCTCAGGGCCCGGCGCACCGGGCTGGCGATGACCTGCAGATTCGGGTGCCGGGCGCCGATACGCGCAGCCATCGCCGCAAAGCTTTCCCTGTCGTACGAAGGCGGTCCCGCGCTGCCCAGCTCCAGCGCCAGGTCGCCCTCATGGCCGAACAGCACGTCGATGTACGCAGCCAGCCTCTGGTTTGCCGCCGCCGCCGCTGCCCTTCCTCCGCGGTTTCTCCATAGGGAGGGCCGGTAGTTGCAATCGAACGAAACCACCGTGCCATGCCGGCGCGCAGCCTGCATCGCCTCCAGCGCCACGGCCTCGGTACTTTCCGACAGCGCGGCGAAGATGCCGCCGGTGTGGAACCACCGCACACCCTGTTCCCCGAACAGCGCCTCCCAGTCAATCTCTCCCGGGCTGAGCTGCGAGACGGCCGTGTGCCCGCGGTCCATGCACCCGAGCGCCGCGCGCACCCCGAAGCCGCGCTCGAGGAAGTAGATCCCATTGCGCGCTTCGACCCCGATGCCGTCGTCCTCGCGCCACAGAATATTCGATACGTCGACCCCGCCGCCCAGGATCAGGCTTTCAATCAGCCGGCCGACCGGGTTGCTCACCAGTGCGGTCACCACGGCCGCGCGGTGGCCGAAGCAGCGTCTGAGCCCGCGGGCTACGTTGTACTCGCCGCCGCCCTCCCACACCTCGAACTGCCGGGCCTGCGTCAGGCGCTTCTCGCCCGGGTCGAAACGCAGCAGCACCTCGCCAAGCGAGACGACGTCCCAGCGGCACGCATCGGCGGGCTTGATGGGCAGCGCACTCACGAGCGGCCTCCTGGGCTGGTAAGCAGGCAGATCGTGTCAACGTAGAAGCTCTGGCTTCCGGCGTAGGAGGGGCAGACTCGGTTCGGGCCTGGGCGCGGGGGGGCGACCGGTACATCCATCCGGTTCCAGGACCGCATCAGCGCCCGCACAGTTGTTTCAGCGCCATTCACGCTGATGCCGATCTGTTTGTCTTCGAGGCCATCGCGCATGTAGAGCACTTGCAAAGTGTACAAGCCGGCCCGCGGCATACGCAGGTCCGCGAGGACTTGCTGCGCGCCAGGGTTCGCCGAGATAAAAGGCCAGGCTCGCCACCCAGGTAAGAGTCCCGCGCGGCTGCCCGCACGGCGCGAGGGTCGGGAAGCCCAGTATCCGCGATCTGGTCAAGAGCCGCCGGGGTGACGGCAAATGTTGACGGGCGTCGGCTCCTGGCTTCAGGTCCACAAGCATGGATTTCCGCAGTCTGGAACAATACCCTACTCTTTCTTCGTCTCATCGGGAGTGATTGCAAGATAGTCGAGCGGCGCCGGTTCTCCCTCGTCCGGCTTCCCTTCCACCGTAATAATGCTCCCGGGCTCCAGACGGAGCGGCCGCGTCGTGAAGCGCGTGGCAGTGTGGCCGTTCATCTTGTCGGTCGGTAGCGTGTTGTCAGCTGTCCACTGGGCCTGCTGCCTGCCGTTGACCAGCAGCTGGTACTTCGAGGCGCCATCGTGGAAATCGTAATAGGCCACAGCGATCCGGTAGCTCCCTGCGGGACGCATAAAGCGGGTCGTTGCTGTGCAGGCGCTCCGCTCGCAGGCGATCGCTCTCCCGCCGGAGGCGGTTTCCCACGGGGTAACCGGCACGGCAACATAGCCCGTAAGCTGCATCGCCTCCGCTTCAACGCGGTCGGGGTAATGGCCCACGCGGCCCTGCGCGTCCGGGATGCCCGACATCCGTTCAAACCAGTTCGAAACCGCGTCGCGCCACACAATCGCATGCCCTGCCTGGTACGTCTGCAGCGCGAGCACCTTCTCGTATCGCTGTTCGTCGACCTTGCCCTGCAGCGTTTCCCAATCCGCGACGAATTGCGCCGCACCCTCCGCGCCGGTGTAGTGCGAATCATAGATATGCTGAATGACCGTTTTGCCTGAGTGCAGCCGATGGGTATACGGCACATGGTGCATAAAGAGCAGGAGCTCGTCCGGGCAGCTCGCCAGTGACTCGTATACGCGCGCGAGCTCCGGCGGATACTGCCCAATGTAACCGGTGCCCGTCGCGACCGTGCGATCCATGCCCACGCCTTCATGGTCGGCACGAATCCACTGCCCCCAGCCGTTGCGTTCCGCGGACTCTATCCCAGGCCCGTAGTGAACCCCAATAATATCGGTCAGGGTGCCGAGTCCCAGCGGCCCGGTGTAGTCTTCGTAAACATTCCACGAACGCAGCAGCATGCCGTCGATCGTGCGATCCACAACCGGGTCTGTCCCGAACGTCAGCCGCGTCCACTCATCCGCGATCGCCTGCGACGACAGGTCGGGATTCCAGGCCAGGCGGCCAAAGCCGTAAAGATTGGCCATCGCGAGAGGATGCGCCAGCCAGTTCGTGTCGAGCCCTACGTTGGCCACCCCGACAAATCCGCCTAGGGGACGGTGGAAGCTTCTGCCCTCCACAATCTCCTTCACCGGGGTCGACCGGTTCTCCGCGCGCATGTCGGTATCGAGCGCGGTCTTCCACATCGGCACCAGGAAGACCAGGTGGCGCTGCTGCCCGGTATACTCCTGCGTGATCTGCAGCTCGATCGCTTCATTGGTATGGCGCAGCGCAGCGAAGAGCGGCGACACCGGCTCCCTCACCTGGAAGTCGATGGGCCCGTGCTTGATCTGAATCACCACGTTGTCATCGAACTTGCCGTCGAGCGCGTGAAAATTGTCATAGCCGGCGCGGGCACGATCCGCCTTCAGGTCGTGCCAGTCCAGATGCTGGTTGTACACAAACCCGCGATAGAGCACCAGGCCGCCGTACGGCTTCAGCGCCCGCGCCAGTACGTTTGCGGCTTCAGCCGGGGTGCGTCCATATTGCGACGGCCCCGGCTTTCCCTCGGAATCGGCCTTTACGACAAAACCGCCGAAATCGGGGATTTTTGCGTAGATCGCATCGACGGTGCGCTGCCACCATGCCGCGACCGCCGGGTCGAGCGGGTCAAAGCTCGCCAGTCCGCCGACCGCCTGCGGACTGCTCAGGTTCACCGACAGCGACAGCCGCACACCCCATGGGCGAAATGCGTCGGCAATGCGCGCAACTTCCCCGATCATCTCCGGCGTCAGCATCCGCAGGTCCGCATTCACATTGTTGACCGTGCATCCGTTCACGCCCACCGAAGCCAGCAGCCGGGCATATTGGCCGGCCCGCGCCAGGTCGCTTTTCACATGGCCGTCGGCGAAAAAAATGGAGCGCCCCGCATAGCCCCGCTCAATCGAGCCGTCCAGGTTGTCCCACTGGTTCACCCAGCGTACCTGCTCTGCCGGGCTTTCCACCAAGGGAAATGCCGGCATTCCGGTGCCTTCGGCGATGCGCGTCAGCAAGCCAAATGCGCCGTACAGCGCGCCCTGCGGATCAGCACCGGCCACGACCCATTCACGATGGCCATGCGATGGAACCGCGTCGAGAACGTACCCCTCGGCCTTCACTTGCGCCTGGGCGCGCCACCCGGAGATGGCCCGCGCCGTCTCCTCCAGGGTGCCGACCCGCAGGCTGCCTTCTTCCGGTCCCGGTGACGAACTGACTGTCTCCCTGCGCCCGCACATCGACCCTAAACCGCGCGCGAGTTCCGCCCCGGCGGTACGGGTCAGCAGTGCGTCGTCGAGCACAACAATGCGCGTCGGCAGCAACTCGCACTCGCTCGCGGCATGGCCGGTCAGCGGAGCATACCGCAGCCATCCTGCTGCGCCGTCCTCCGCGACCGCACGACGCACAAACATACCTGCGGCAGCGATGACCAGGAGAATGGCGAAAATCGGCTTACTCAAAAAACACCCCTTGGCGCACTTCGCGCAACACGCAGCGGAACCGCTCCCTTTCGCCGGGAAAACTCACAGGAGCGTGATGTCGAACTTCTCTCGGGAGAGCAACATACTCTACGGCTTCGAAGCGGTGTACGGAAGCTCCAATGCCCCGGTATGACCGCTCAGGTTATCGATGAGGGAAAGCGCGACATAGAGGCTCCGGTGCGGAAGCCGGATCTGCTGTCGAACGGGCGTACCCGTGCGGTCGGCGATCTCCATCTGGCTGGGCGAATAGTTGATCTGGATGCGGTCAATGGCCGTTCCCACGACCTCGGCTGTTTCCGTATACGCCATCGCGACGACAATCAGCTCCGCATGCTGCTTGCCCTCCGGTGTCGGCACGAACCGCAGGTCCTTGGAAAGCGCCGAGTATTCGATCACGAACGGCTCGTCCTTTGCGCTGCCGATGACCCTGCCTTTCTGGTCGCGCGCCGGCGGCAGCGTCTGCCAGCCCGGCACCTCGGAAGCCGGCACAATCCGCGCCTCAAACAGAATGCTTGCGACGGCCGGCCCGGGTGCCTTGTAGTCCGTCAGGCTGTCTGTCGAAAAGGCTTTGTCACTGGTGCGCGGCAACCGTCCGCCGTCTGCCAGCACATTCAGGTCCGCGTCTGTTTCGTTGAGGCGCCCGGAGCTCAACGTCGTGCTCGCGTCTTCCTTTTCGTCGAAAGCCACATACCCGGAACGGTAGTGCAAGGTGTACGGTCCGCCATCGACGTTTACCTGGATCTTATGGAATTTGTTATCCGCTACAAAGTCCTTCGGCGTGTACGACAGCGTGTAATATTCAGAGCCGCTGTCGATGGCGATATTCGCAATCCGGCCGAGGTCATTGCGGTTATAAAAGGCGTGTCCCCCGGTAAACTGGGCAATCTGGTCCATCGCAGCCTCCTGGCTCAGCGGCGGCTGTCGCGTGGGGTCGGGGCCTGCCGTGTTGACCGGGTAGACAGAGACCCGGTCCAGCGAAAGCTGGTTGTAGATGTGGACAAGCTCCTGCTTTTGCAAGTTATAGTCGATGCTGATGAAACCTTCGGGCTGCTGCGCGAAGGGAAAGTAAGTCGAATACCAGATCAGGTTCTTGTGTCCCGGGATGCGGCTGAGATAGGCGCTGATCGCACTCAATGTGCCGAGCGCATCTTCAAAGTGCTCGACTGCATTCCCGCCGTTCGAGACCACGCGCGGCAACTCCCGCGCGACCGCTGCCCGCAACAGTGCCGGATCGCTGGTAAAGTCCTGCAACAGCAGCGCGCCATGTCCGCTGTTGACCGCGAAGACAGCCACCGCATCCTTGCCTGCAAACCCGGCAATCGAGCGTAGCAGCTGAATGCGCAGGTACATCTGGTCCGTGATGTTCGTATTGAACGGATCGATCAGCAGTACGTTCGTCGTGCGCGGCAGAGCGCCGATGGCGACGTTTGAGTAGACCCCCTTGGGTAGAGCCGGGGCGATCGGCATGCCCTGTGCGCTCCGTTGCTGCTCGTCGAAGCTGCGAATCTCCTCCGGTTTGCCGTCCTCAGAGAGATGAAAATCGCTTTCCTTCAGGCCATGCACGGCATGGCCGCTGCTGTCCGTCACCGAGACATCGGTGATGACCAGCCGGGTGCCTGTGCTGAACGTGTAGTTCTCCTGAGTGTTTGGGGTATTTGGGGGCGTTTGCGCATAGGCCGGCACGCATAAACACAGCACGAGCGCCAGAAACCGTGCGATAAGCATGCCTGCTTCTCCTCCGGCCTGTCTTCTCACTCGTTCGTCCAGGTCGTTGATAGCTCTCGCCCGAACGCTTACGCAGAGGCAGGAGCGAAATATCTCCAGACAGTAGAGCATACCCTCCTCTCTACTGTCTGGCTTCCTGCACTCTTAGGTACTCTTGATGTTCCCGTTCATCCCGTTCGGGTAAAAGCCGCCCGAGGTGATACCCGAGGCCGTGTTGGCGTAAACAATCATCAGCACCTGCGACGTATTGCGGACCGTGTTCAGGCCGGTGGTGGCGCCGGTATTAAAGATCGCCGTTGCCGTGGGTGGTATGTCGCCGGAATCGACAGCGGGCGAAGTGACGCCGTTCGCGACACAATACTGCCGCAAAACTCCCTCGTGCTGCCCTTCCGTGTCGTGGATTTGCGCAGCATAGGTGACCGCGGTCGTGTTTGAAACCAAGTAGGCGATCGCGCCTTCGTACGCGCTGATGCCGGTGGTCTCAAGCTGCCGGGCGAGAGAGAGAAACTCGGCATCCGTGGTGACGGGGCTGCCTGAACTCAGGCCCGTGAGGTCGATGGCGGGCATGTCGACGGGTGTCAGGCCAAGCGACTGCATGGTCGCGCGGAGAAATTGCACATGCGCCAGTTCATCCGCGGCAAGCTGGTTGGCCAAGTCCTGTACGCCAGGGTCAACAAAGCTAACCTGGGCCTGGCCGCCGGTGACTGCGCCCGGGCTGGTGCCCATGTCCGCAGCCGGCAGACCTGATCCCGTTGTGATCGTAAGGTAAAACGTCGCTTCGAGGTACTCCAGGTTTAACGCGAAGTTGAGCACGTCGGAGACCGACGGAGTCGTTCCGGCAGTTGGAGAAACCGTAACCCCCGTATTGCTGCCCTCGTTGCAGCCGGCCAAGCCAAATGCTCCGACAGCACCGGCCGCCAGGCCGCTGCGGGTAAGAAAACTGCGTCGGCTCAGGCGACTGGCCTGACGCTCCGTCGCAAGAATATTCATTTCTGTGGCAAGCTGCTCATCCGTGATTTTCTCGTCCAGCTGGAACAGTGATGTGTTACGAAACTTCGACATGACATATCTCCCCAACGCTACCTTCCGAATCTGTTCCGCGACTCATCAAATCAAACAGATGAGCCATTTGCACGCATGCGCCTCGGGCTAGGTGGACACGATCGTGCCGTTGACCCCGTCTGGAAAGAAGCCGCCATGCGTGGTCCCTGTCGGCGGGGTGATCGTGGTCGGCGTCGAAACGCCGTACGCTACGCCGAGCACCTGCTGGGGTGTGCGTGAGATACCCAGCGCCGGACCCGAGCTGAGGCTAGGTGACGTAATGGTGAAGATCGATGCCGTGGTGCTCGGCGGAACGTCCTGGCCGTCGATCATCTTGTCCGGGCTCGGCGTCGTTATCCCGAGGGTCACGCAGAGATAATTCACCACGCCCAGGTGCTGCGCTTCCGCGCCCAGGATCTGGGAGGCCACGGTCAGTATCGAAGGGTTGCTGACCAGGTCGGCGGCAGCGCCCGTATAAGCACTGTTGCCGAGCGCGGTAAACTGGCGGGCGGCAGCGAAGAACAAAGTGGGTGTATTCACCGTCGGCATGGTTCCACCGGCGCTGAAGTCGATCATCGGCTCGGTGATCGGTGTTCCCCCAAGCGTCGTGATCGCCTGCTGCAGCGTGGTGATGTGATGAGCCTCATCCTGGAACAGCGCAGCCGCCACCGCCTGCTGATTCCCGGTCAGCATAACGGATGGAGGGTTCGTCACATTGCTGGCCGTAATGGTCGGCGGATTCGCGATCGTCGGAGTGCTAAGCGCCGCGCTGGCCGCAACCGCTGCCGCCAGGGACATGCCGCTTGATCCATACGAGTAAAACTCGGCTTCGAGAAACTCGAAATTAAGCGCGAAGTTCAGAACGTCGGCGACAGACGGCGCAGCGGCAGCCTGCGCCTCGGCCTTCGTTCCCGTCAGCACCCCACCCGCTGCGGCAATGGCGCTCGCGGCTGCAATGCTTGAAAGAAAACGGCGCCTATTGAGAGCCCGCAGATTTTGCTCAAGAGCAAGGATCCCTTCCTCTGTCGCAAGCTGCTCCTCGGTCACCCTGGTGTGAGGAGCCAGAATCGATGTAAAGCTTAGTTTGGCCACGCTTAATACCTCCTGTGAAGTGCTCCATGTGTAACGGACAGGCTACCGGCGCCTGCTTCCCTCTTGCCTCATGACTGCGCAGCTTACGGAAAGGATCCTACGGTTGATTGTCCGGAAGATCCTTTCCCTGCGATTTGGTGCAGTCCGAATGCTTAGAAGCTGTAGTTGAGCGAAACCTCGACGACACGGCGCCCGGTACGCAGAGGCGCCAGACCGAAAGTAGAGGCATTGGTGTTCGGCGCGTCGGTAACCGCTGTTGCGAGCGGCTGCGCCGAAGTAGCGGAGGTTGAACTGCCGTTGTTGTAGTTCAGCTGCAGCGCCCCGGTCTGCCCCTGGGTTTGGGTGGCAAACGTCCGGTTGGCATAGTTGAGGAAGTTAAAGGCCGCGAAGCGCAGCTGCACGTCCTGGTTCTCATGCACGTGGATGTCCTTCGCCGCCGTCAGGTCTGTGTCGGTGAACGCCGGCTCATGGATATACGGCGGACGCAGCGTACCCTGCTGCCCGATCTGCGGCAGAGAGAAGCAGGCTGCATTCACGTACTGGTGCGATAGCAAGTGGATGGCTGGATTGCAGGTGATAACCGGCTGCAGGGCAACGTCGGGCGTACCCAGAAAATCAGTTGGGGTCACGCCGAAGGTCTGCGGCTGTCCGGTTGTGTTGAACGCGGCCAGTGTTCCCTGGAGCGCGAAGTTCGTATTGCCCTGCTGGGAAATAACATCACCGCCGCTCTGGATGTTCGTGATGCCGGAAAGCTCCCAGCCATTCGCTGCCCAGCCCTCGTAACGGTTGTGAACGGGATTGCCGAAGTCGTATGAGTACGTCGCGTTAAAGATGTTTGTGCGATCGAAGCTCAACGGTTCGTAGCTGTCCCGATAGTTGAACGGATCGACCGGCGAGCCGTTGCCCTCACCCTGCGGACCACCGCCTAACACGCCCAGCGCCTTTGAGAAGGTGTAGTTCACGCCGTAGAGCAAGCGTCCCTGCTGCTTGTTCCACTGCACCTGCAGCGAGTTGTAGTTGGCGTACGCATTGTGCCGCGGTACCAGTACCTGGGCATACAGCGGATACGGGCGGTACTCGTCCTCTTCATCTGCGGTGATATTGCTGAGCGACGTCGCGACATTCGTGCTGGTCACGGAGCCGGTCGGCGGCAGCAGCGGAAGCGTAGCGCCCGTCACCGGATTGGGGCGATTCAGCCCACCGATCGGAATCGCATTGATATCGTCGAGGACCGGTGTCGTTCCGTTCGAGGCGCCGTCGTTCAACAGGTGCTCGGTCCTGTTGCCGATATAAGCGATCTCGATCAGGGAGTTCGCGAACACCTTCTGGTCCACGGCGAGGTTATAGGTGTACACCTGGGGTATCTGGTCATCGCCCGCGGTCAGGGCGTTGACCTCGGTATTTGGTGAGAACCCGGTGGGGCCCGTCGCTGTCGCCGCCTGCGAACTCACCGACGAGAGCAGGATGCCGCTGCTGAGGGTTGCCGTCCGCTGCCCCTGAGTGGTCGAGATCGCCGGCTGCACGTCGTTGTAGGAGTCATGCGCGCGATAGATGCCGAAGCCTCCGCGGAGTACGGTCTGACCCTGCCCTGCCTGGGAAATATCCCATGCGAAGCCTACCCTCGGCTCGGTGTATGCCCATTTCGCGGGCACACCGCTCAGCGGAACGCTCGGGTCGATCGCATGCCATTCCACGCCGGGAAGCGTGGGGTTGCTGTCGTTCGCATAGGACGCGGGATCCCAGACCGGAATGCCCTGCTTGTGCGCATCGGACCATGGCGACAGATGGTCGAAGCGGACGCCGTAGTCGATGGTCAGGTGCGGGGTAAGGCGCCAGTGGTCCTGCGCATACCCGTCGATGTTCCAGAAGTAAATGTTGGTCGACGGCGCGATATTCGTCTGGGAGTAACCGGAAACTCCGCCTTCGAGGAAGTTTGCCAGGTAGTTTCCGCCGTTGCCGCTACCGGGTGCGCCCGTCCATGATACTGGTCCTTGGACCGGGTCGGTGATGTTCTGTCCGAAGTAGTAAAGATTGATGTCGCCGTTCGTGGGAACGGTAGCCGATACCTCGTGGTTCGTATCCAGCTGCCCGAAAATGCCGATCTTGACCGTATGCTTGCCGATGACTCGCGTCAGGTTGTCGCCGCCGGTCCGCACCCACTTCTTGGCATAAATGCCGCCGAAGCTTCCGTCGGTAATAATGTTCACGGGCAGGCCATCGTAGTTATAGTCAAGCAGTTGCGGGATCGCCTTCGATCCGTTGTTGAACAGGCCGCCGTAGGTATACGCGCCGTTCAATGTCGTTGCGGCGAAATTCTTCGGGACAAAGTCCTGCAGGAGCCATGCGCCCGAGACATAGACTTCGTTCGTCATCGTCGGGGTAAGGATGGAGGTGTAGTTCAGCGTCCCGATCTCCGAATTGATCGTGCTCAGTAGGCCGCCGCCGGGCTCGTTCGCGCCGCCCATGTCACCGCTCGGCGCATAGTATTCGCTCTGCGGCACACCTTTCTTGCCGGCTTCCTTGCTGTACTGCACAAACAGCTTGTTCTTGTCGTTGATCGCGTAATCGATACGGCCCTTTGCCTGCCACAGATCGTCGTCGACAAGGTTGACGGCCTGGTAGTTCCGGCCTCCGGTACTGGCCTCGTTCGGCAGCGGCAGCGTATCGGCGATCAGTGGAGTGATGGGGTCGAGGTTAGCCCCGAGCTGACCGTTGACCAGCGGGGCTCCGTTCTTGCCGGTCACCGGAACGGTGTTGATGTTGGCATAGGTATTGCTCGAGAGCTCGTTACCCAGATACTGCACCAGCTGCGTCTGGCTGAAGTCGCCGGTACGCATCCCCGCGGTAGGTACCAGCGCGCTGACAATGGCGCTGCCGGCGCTGCCATACGCGTAGTTATTGCGCTGCGCATAGTCTTCAGCGCCGACAAAGAACGTGATCTTGTTGCCTGTGTTGAAGTGCGGAATGGAGAGCGGGCCGCCAAGGGTGAAACCCGGGTACACCTGCCGGTCAGGCGGTTTCCCGGTGCCAGTGTAGTTCGCCAGCCAATCCGCGGAGTCCAGCTGGTACGTGCGGGCATAGGTGTAGAG
>CAXTMY010000005.1:0-1733 GCA_964245565.1 uncultured Acidobacteriaceae bacterium
ACCGCCCGGGTCGACCAGCTCACTCGCCAGCTCGTCCCGCCGGCCGATCTCGGCACGATCGTCTCCAACATCGGCGTGCCGGCGGACCTTTCCGCGATCTACACGCCGAACGCGACGATGGACACGGCTTTTGTCCAGGTCAGCCTCAAGCAGGATCACAAAACCAGCAGCTTTGCTTACATTACCGCGACGCGCAAAGCGCTTGCCTCGCAGATGCCCGAGCTGCACACTTACTTTCAAACCGGCGGCCTGGTCGACTCTACCGTCAACCAGGGCCTGCCCGCGCCGCTTGATATCCAGATCAGCTCCAATAATCAGCAGGCTGCGTTTGCACAGGCTGAAACGCTGGCCGGGAAGCTGCGCGCGCTCAGCACGGTTTCCGATGTTTACATTCCACAAAGTCTGAAGTATCCGGGCCTGGCCCTCGATATCGACCGCGAGCGCGCGAGCCTCAGCGGGCTGACTCCGAAAGATGTGGTCGACAATGTGATCACCGCCATGACCTCCGACGGCGTCATCACGCCGAGTTACTGGATCGATCCGAAGACCGGCAACAACTACATGCTTACCGTGCAGTACTCAAACAAGCAGATTGGCCGTATGAACATGGAGGAGTTTGAAGATATTCCCCTGCATGGCGCCGGAGTTACAGGCTACACACCGCTGCGGTCCGTGGCCTTCATCAAGCCGATCAATACGCCGACAGAGGTGGACCATTACCAGCTTCGCCGCGTGATCGACGTGTACGTGCAGCCGCGCACGGAGGCGATCAATAAAGTCGGCAAGCAGGTCGCCGGCCTGATCAGGAAGGTTCCCACCGCGCACGGCATGCGCACCACCATGCGCGGCGCGGTTGAAAACATGGACGTTTCCTTCGAGCGTTTCGGCATCGGGCTTATTCTCGCTGTCGCGCTGGTCTACCTCATCCTCATGGCGCAGTTCACCTCGTTCATCGATCCTTTCATTATCCTCATGGCCATTCCACCGGGTCTTGCCGGGGTGATTGTCATGCTGGTCATCACCGGGTCCACGCTGAACATTATGTCCCTCATGGGCATCATCATGATGGTCGGCATTGTCGTTTCCAACAGCATTCTCATCGTCGAGTTCGCCGGTATCCTGCACGAGCAGGGCAAAAACTACGCGGACGCAGTCATCCAGTCCTGCAAAATTCGCCTGCGTCCCATCCTGATGACTTCACTGGCGACGCTGCTCGGACTGATCCCGCTGGCGCTCGGGCTTGAAGCCGGCAGTGAGCAGTACGCGCCGCTCGCCCGCGCCATCATCGGCGGCCTGTCCGCATCCGTGGTCGTTACAGTCTTTCTTGTGCCGGCCGTTTACATGATCGTGTACGATCGTCGCGACCGCGACAATCCTCCACCCGCACAAACCCCGGCAGCGGGAAATACCGGACCGAACCAGGACTTTACAGGATTCAGGGAGGTCGCCTAATCATGTCGATCCGGTGGATCTCTTTCCTTCTGTTCAGCGCCGTGGCAGCAGCAGCGCAGACCCCCGCTCCACTCCCAACCGCTCCAGCCGTGTCGGTGGCAAGCCTTTCTTCAATTGCTACAACGGCGGTGCCGGATACAGCGGGAGGTCCGCCGACACTCACGCGCGCACAGGCGGAAGCCATGGCCTTGCACAACAACCCGCGCGTCAGCATCAGCCATCTGCTCGCGCTGGCGCAGCACCAGGTCGTGCGTGAATCGCGCTCGGCCGAGCTGCCGCAG
>CAXTMY010000005.1:1743-88835 GCA_964245565.1 uncultured Acidobacteriaceae bacterium
CAGCTCGTCGGCAGCCTTACTGCCCAGAAGGTATCGGACAATGGGAGCCGTCTCGCTTCGGGCGGTATCAACGATCCGCGCCTGTTTCAGCATGCCGGCGGCGGCGTCCTGTTCAACCAGCTCATTACTGACTTCGGCCACACCTCCAACCTGATCGCCGCCTCGAAGCTCGGCGAGCGCGCCCAGCAGTCCAACGCCCTCGCAACGCGGGAAGATATCGTGCTCGTCGCCGACCAGGCTTTCTACGACGCGCTCCAGGCCCAGGCGCTCGTCGCAGTTGCGCAGCAAACCGTCAATACGCGGCAGACAACGCAGGGGCAGGTCAACCAGCTCACCAGCAACAATTTACGCTCCACCCTCGATCTTAGTTTCGCGAATGTCGATGTATCGCAGGCGAAGCTTCAGCAGATCGACGCCGCCGACAACGCCAGTGCCTCGATGGCCCAACTCGATGAGGTCCTGGGCCTCGACCACGAAGTGACCTACACCCTGGTGGACGACACCAATGCCGCCGCCGCGCCGCCGCCCGATGTGCAGCCGCTGATCCAGCTCGCCCTCAAGCAGCGCCCCGACCTGGCTTCGCTCGATCTGCAACAGCAATCGGAGCAGAAGTTCAGCAAGGCGCAGGGCGACCAGCGACTGCCCACCATCAGTGCCATCGGCACGGTCGGCGGCGACCCGGTGCGACCCGGCCAGTACTTCGTCTCCAGCTGGGACGGCGCCATCGGCGCAAACATCAACATCCCGATCTTCAACGGGTTTTTGTTCTCCGCGCAAACGCAGGAAGCCAGGCTGCGCGCCTCAGCGGCAAGCGAGCAGGCCCGCCAGCTGCGCAACCAGGTGGTGCGCGACGTGCAGACCGCGTGGCTGCAGGTGAATAATGCCTACCTCCGTATCGGCGTCACCGCGCAGCTGGTCGAACAGGCGAACAAGAGTCTCGGCTTGGCGCAGACGCGCTACCAGCTTGGCCTCGCCTCCATCGTCGAGCTTAGCCAGGCGCAGCTGCAGCAAACCCAGGCCGCCATCAGCCACACCAATGCCGAATACCGCTATCGTCTAGCCCTTGCCACGCTGAATTTTCAGATCGGCGCGCAACCCTGAAGCGCGGAGCGAAAAGCAATGCTCCTAAGCCCGCGGTCAAGAAAGAAGGAGCCCGGATTCTCTACTCAGGATGGGGCCGCGAAAGAGGATTTCCTCTGAACCTTTCCTTGTGCAAGCTCACCCTTTAAACTGAGGATGAAATGTCGTATACCCACATTGTTGCCCTCCTCGATACGCAGATCGACCTACTTCGGCAAGCGCGCCGGCTGCTGACGACACCGGAACCGCTGATACCGAAGCCCCGCCGGACGAAGAATAAGGACAGCGAGGCGGCGTCAGCAGACCAGCCGACGGCTCAGCTGCCTGAGCAGGGAAGTGAGGGGTCGTTGCCCGCGCCCACAATGCCGGGTGCGACCGCGACCGCTCCGGTGTCGGTTCAGCCGGCGCGGGCGCAGCGCAAACGCCAAGCGCGCTCGGTCAAGCCTCCGGTCGCAGAACTTACGGCGCTAAGCGGATCGGCACCGGCGGGTCCGGTTTTTGTGCCGGCCGGTCAGGTGAGAAGCCTGGAAGCACGAAGGGAAGAGTCCAGGAGTGCGGCGCAGAACGTTTTGTCTTCGGGGTCGGTGGCGACGCTCACTGCCGAAGTACTGGCGCGAAGCTGGCTGATCGATCCCAGGCTTTCTGAAGCAAAGGGCTAAGTACGTCTGCAAATGGCGCGCCCCCCGCAAGTTCAAATCCGAATAGCCATCTTTCGTCAGGGTTCACACTCCTATTTTGTGCACAAGCGCCGGAATGTTGATATAAGTGTGCAACCCGCAGTTCCAGCTTCGGCATGGGTTGTCGCGGTTCATCTTCCTTGAGTGCTCTCTTTCGTGGAGACCTGCATGGCCCGTTTTATTCGCCTCACCACCAAGTTTTCCTGCATCGCTGCGCTGCTCGCCGGCGTGCTGTCGGTCGTCCCGCAGCCAGTGCATGCCCAGGCAACCGCTTCGCCGGCAACGCCTGCCGTGCCGGAGTGGGCGCAGCCGGGCTCCCCCACGCACGTGCAGGTGCCGCCGCCGGCCGGCTTCCACCGCCCAAGCAGGAACAGCGATACGCCGATCGGCGTGTTCCAGGGCCAGTCTGACATCGGTGGCGCCGTAGTGCCGGGCAGCTCCAGTTACAACGCAGACACAAAGCAGTACACCATTACTTCCGCCGGGTATAACATCTGGTACTCGCGTGACGAGTTCCGCTATCTCTGGAAAAAGATGTCCGGGGATGTTTCGCTCGCCGCCGACGTTACCTTTCCCGACCCGAAGGGCTACAGCGACCGCAAGGCGGTCCTGGTGATTCGTCAGGATCTCAAGGACGACGCAAAAGAAGCTGTCACCGGCGAGCACGGTACGGGCATGATTCATCTGGCGCAGCGCCCGGACCAGGGTGCTTTCATGAAAGACATGCAGTTTCGCTTTGGAGGCACCCTGGCCGGCGTCATGGCGAAACGGATCGGAATTGAGAAGCGCGGGGACTCGATTGCCATCTTCATCAGCCTGCAGGGCGAACCCATGCACCAGTTCGGCCCACCTATCCAGCTGCATTTCGACGGACCCTTTTACGTGGGCATCGGCTTCTGCTCGCACTTACCCGCCACGGTAGATACGGCTGTGCTCTCGAACGTGTTGCTTGCGAACTCGGCGGGTAAGTTACGCTAATTGGAACAGGCTCGCCGCAGCCCGAAAAGGAGCACCAGGGAAATGAAAGCTCTACGCATGCCGTCGCGATTCTGCTGCAGGTTTACCGTGATGGCGCTCGGCCTGATCGCGCCCGCTCTCTACGCGCAGGCTGCGCCGGGCCAGGCAGCAGCAGCGTTTTCCGCGCACCCGTCCGAGCATCTGCGCAGCCGTCTCGTCATCTACAACCTCCGCGACGGCTCGTCGCACGTGGTCTACACCGCGGACTCGATCTGGGAGGCGCCGAACTGGTCGCCCGACGGAAAGTACCTGATCTCGAACCATGACGGTGGCATTTACAAGCTGGTTCTCCAGCAGGACGGCACGGCAGAGCCGCAGAAACTGGCCATCCCCGCCGGCTACAGCTGCAACAACGACAAGGCGCTCTCTCCCAACGGCAGAAAGCTGGCTTTCTCAGCAACGCCTCCCGCCCAGAAAGGGTCAGAGGTTTTTCTTGCCGACGCAGACGGCAGCAACCTCCGGCAGATGACCTTCGCAGCGCCCAGTTATTTCCACGGCTGGTCGCCCGACAACAAGACCCTTGCCTTCGTGGCGCAGCGCAACGGCAGCGGCCAGTATGACATCTACAGCATTCCCGCTGCCGGCGGACCGGAAAAGCGGCTCACCTCAAACATTCACCAGGACGACGGGCCTGACTACTCGCCGGATGGTAAGTGGATCTATATCAACTCCGACCGCTCTGGCAAAGAAGCTATCTGGCGTTTCCCCGCCGGCGGCGCGGGTCCGAACGACGAAAAGGCCCAGATGGTCGTCAGCGACGGCCTCGAAGACTGGTTCCCGCACATCTCGCCCGACGGTAAGAAGATGGTCTACATCGGGTATCCTGCCGGGACGCCGACCCACAACCCGCGCAATGTCCACATCGATCTGAAGCTTGTTGCCATCGATCACGGCAAAGTCGCCGCAACCCAAAAGACGGTGGTCGAGGGCACCGGCGGACAGGGCACGATGAACGTCAACTCCTGGGCGCCGGATTCCATGCGGTTCGCGTACGTCACCTACGAGGCTCTGCCGTAGCGGCCCGGGTGCATCGCGCTCAAAGCTCCGCCCCGAGGCTTTACTCGCGATCGCTGCCGTAGACGGGCACGGCGTGGTCTACCTTGAAGACCAGGGCATCGGCGCGCGCGGCCCAGTCGGTGCCGGGATACTTCGCGGCGAGGTGCCGGGCGGTATCGACGGAACGATTGCGGTCCTCGGTAGAGCGCTTGTCGTTGCTGTCAGAAGCCCACATATCACCGGCGCAGGCCAGGCGCCAGGCTGTTTCGTACAGCGCCTCCGGCGCACGGGGCGAGTCAGGGAACTGCTCGGCGAAAGCGCCGTAGTAGGCTGCTTCTTTTTCCGGGCATTCCTCTGCGCCTTGCCAGTCACCGCATAACTTGTTGTCGATGAGATCGTAGGCGGCGAAGCTGGCCCACTTCGTACCGGGAAACTGCTTCTCGATGCGCTTCATCTCGTTTTCGTCGGGCTGCTGGCGGAGGTAGTTCTCTTTTTCGTGCGCCGAGGGCAAGGTGTCCGCGTCCTCTTTTTGAAGCTGCCAGCGGATGTCGGCGGAGCGCCACATGGCTTCGGGCGTGCGCGGGTCATTGGGAAAGAGCTCGGCGGCCATACGATACAGTCCGCGTGCCTCAGCCGCTGCTGTCGGCGGCGGATGCGGACTGCTGGCGGCCTGCTCGGCAGAGATGGCTTCGCCGAAGAGAATGTCCGCGCCCTGAGGCGTGTCGGAGGCGACAACGTCCTTGTCTTCGATCCAGCCGGAGATGGGCTGCTCCGGGGGATGGTCCGAAAGCAGCGGCTGGTCCTGCGCGCGGACTGTTTCGTCGTCGATATTGGCGTAGACACGCAGCCAGTGAGCGGAGTGGTCGCCGGCATCGGTCATGATGGCCAGCTCGCGTCCGGGCATCAGCGTGGATAGCTTTTCCGATTTCGCGGAGCCGTCAATGTAGATCGGCGTCGGGCGGATCACGGTGCCTTTGGGGCCATTGTCAACGGGGCGCGCCGGTTGCGCGGCATAGAGGACGAGAGGCACTGCGGGCAGCAGGAGTAGGGCAAGGTTGAGTCGGGTAGGCATAGGTGCGCTCCTGGAACTGCTGTGCCAGCGGCATTAACTTCTGCTTTCAGTCTAGAAGAGACGGCGGGACGAGGCGAGACTGGTGCTGCGCTCTCTTGGAGCAATCCCCTTGTAAATACGCACAACTCACATTCGTTGGAACTGGCTGGGCAGCGTCTGCGTATCGGATGCAGATTCGTCCGAACTTACCTTGTTCGACCGATGGAACAGGAGCGATTGCCATGCTGCGAGCTTTCCGATGCCTCTCTGCCGTCATGTTGCCGACATTCCTCATCTTTTGCCTCGCGGGTACGCCGTGCCGGGCCTCGGACTCCTGCGGTCATCCGGACCACCCCTCGACATATCACGCGCAGCCGGGGGATGAAGCGAACAGCACCCATTTCACCGCGTCGCGGAGTTTTGACGGCCTCGGGAGCCTGCAGGTAAACGTATGCGCGGGAGAGTTGCATATCGTGCATGGCTCGCAGGATGCCGCGATGCGGCTGGAGATCAGCTCGCCGGGTGCAGATAAGGATCTGAGCGGTTACGTGCAGGATTTTCGGGTTGACGGCAAGAGCGGCATCGTAAGTGTCGATGTCCCGAGCAAGTACCATCCCGTCGTTACGATTGTGATGCCCGCGCTACCCCATCTGCAGAGCCAGCTCAATTTGGGGGCCGGCACGCTGACGCTTCGCGCCGATGCGTTGAGAGGCGAGCGGGAGGTGAACGTGGGCGCGGGCACAGCCAATATCTATCTGGACGGCGATCGGGATTACGCCACGCTCGAGGTGAATGTAGGCATGGGTAAAGTCAGTGATGAGCGGCCCCATGGTACGAACGCTTACTTTGTCGTAAGCCGGTCGATGCAGGGCAGCGGATCCGGCAACCTGCAGGTGAATGTCGGTGCTGGAAGCATCGACTTGAAGCCCGCTCAATCCACATACCAGTGAACACAATTCAGCTGTTCAATGCAGACACAGGGGTTCGGATCCGGGCATGTGGAATGAGTTAGGAAACCATGTTCGTAGCGATAACCCCTTTGTAAAAGCGGGAGCTCAGCTTCGGCGTCCGCTGCTGGGTCTGGAAGTCGACATACGTAATGCCGAAGCGCTTCTCATAGCCGTCAGCCCACTCGTAGTTATCAAGCAGGCTCCAGAGGAAATAGCCCTTGACCGGCACACCGGCCGCCACCGCGCGCTGCAGCTGGGTGAGGTAGTTGCGCAGGAACATGGTGCGGTCGGTATCGTAGATATGGCCGTCGGGAGCGATGGTGTCGCTCGAGGACGCGCCGTTTTCCGTAATGTAGAGCTCCTGGATGCCGTAGATCTCATGAGCCAGCGTGGGCGACCAGTAAAGCGCTTCCGGCCCGACAAAGAGCCAAGGCGAAAACATGTGCGGGTACGACTCAGGGTTGGGTACGCGGGAATAGCCGGTCTCCTGGCTCGGGTCAGCCCGGACCCAGGTGGGCTGGTAAACGTTCAGGCCGACGAAGTCGAGCGGGCTGGAGATGATCTTGAGCTCTTCCGGCGTAAAGCTGGGCGCGTCCGGGCCCAGCTTTTTCAGGTAGGCGTCGGTGTACTTACCGGTCATGATGACATTGAGATACATGGCATTTTCTTCCTGGTAAGCGCGGCGGGCAGCGGCAATGTGCTCCTCGTTTGCCAGGATCGGGCAGGTGGCCTCGGCATTGTCGGCCAGGCCGACCCTGGTGCCGGCTTTGGCCTGCGCGCGAATCGCCTGCACAGCCAGTCCATGGCCGAGCACGGCAATATGGTCTACCTCGGCCAGGCCCTTGCGGCCGACGGTGAGCCCGGGCGCATGCTGCCCGTTCCCGTAGCCGAGCTCGGTAAACGAGCGGATCTCGTTCATCGTCATGAAATGGCTGATCTTGTCAGAGAGCTTGCCGGCCGTGTACCCGGCATAGTCGGCGAAGGCCTTTGCGGTGTCCTTGTTCTGCCAGCCGCCTTTGTCCTGCAGCGCCTGCGGCAGGTCCCAGTGATACAGGGTGCAGTAGGGCGCGATGCCGGCCGCAAGTAGTGCGTCTACCACTTTCTCGTAGTGGTCGATTCCCTTGGGGTTGGGCTTGCCGGTGCCTTCGGGGAAGATGCGCGACCAGGCGATCGAGAACCGGCAGGTCTTGAGCCCCAGCTCCTGCATGATGGCGATGTCCTGCTTGTAGCGGTGGTAGTCATCGTCCGCAACGTCGCCCGTGTCGCCGTTGTGGGTCTTGCCGGGCGTGTGCGAAAAGGTGTCCCAGATCGTGGGTCCGCGGCCGTCTTCCTTCACCGCTCCTTCGACCTGGTAGCTGGCCGTGGCGGAACCCCACAGGAAGCCTTGCGGGAACGCCGGCCCGGTGACAGTTGGGGCATTTTCCGCCGCCTGCGCGCGGCTGGCCATGGCTGGAACGGCGGGAAGAGCGGCGGCTGCGGCAGCGAGACGGGCAAAGGAACGGCGGGAGAGCTGGTCGGTCACAGAGGAAACTCACTTTCCTGAACCTGCCGAGTATACCGGCTGGCTTGAATGCTTGAAAATGTGGCCGGGGGCGTAGAACAGCCGCGGAGCTGCGGCAGTCCTGCGCGCCCCGGCAGGGAAGTATCAGCCCTGGTTGGGACGGACGACGCGGTAGCCTTCCCCTTCCGGCGACCAGACAAGCAGCAGAACATCCTGGTTCGCCGGCAGGGCATGAACGCTGGCCGCCGCCTCACTGGCCGAGTCGACAGGGTGGCGGTTGACCTGCACGATGACGTTGCCGGGCTGCAGGCCGGCATCCTCAGCCGGGCTGCCCGGGCGGACGCTTTCAATCGCAGCCCCCTTCACGCTGTCCGGAATATTGAGCTGCTGCCGGATGTCGGGAGACAGGTCGGCCATGCCGAGGCCAAGCTTGCCGCCTCGGGCCGCGCTTCCATTGCTGTCGCTGTCATTGTCGGCCGTCTGGGTATTTGCATGATACTCGCCAACGGTCAGGTCGATGGTTTGCGGGTGACCGTTGCGGACGATGCCAAGCTGCACGTGGGTTCCGGGCGTCATGTCGGCAATGGCAAGCTGCAGCGCGCTGCCATTCGGCATCGGCTGTCCATTGAGCTGCTGAATGACATCTCCGTTGGCAAGGCCGGCGCGGCTGGCGGGCGAGTCCGGCGTAACCTGGGCGACGATGGCGCCATCCGCCCGGGAGACATCGAAGAAATGCGCGTTCGCCGGGGTCACATCGTTCATGCTGATGCCGAGATAACCGTGGTGCACGCTGCCGGTCCGGATGATCTGGTCGGCAACGGACTTGGCGATCTGCTCGGGGATGGCGAAGCCTGCGCCTTCAAACGATCCGGTGTTGGTGGCGATGAGCGTGTCGATCCCGATCACCTCTCCACGCGAGTCCACCAGCGGACCGCCGGAGTTCCCGGGATTGATAGCGGCATCCGTCTGGATATAGCCGCCGAGCTTGCGCGCGTCGGTTGCATCCGGCGACGGCCGGTTGATGGCACTGACGATGCCGCGCGTGACGGAGAACTGGAGATAGCCGAACGGACTGCCGAAGGCGAGCACCGTCTGGCCCGGCTCAAGCAATTCCGAATTGCCCCATGGAACTGTCGGCAGGTCCTTTGCATCGACCTTGATGACGGCTAAGTCGGTGAACTTGTCTGCCCCGACGATCCTGGCGTTCAGCACCCGGCGGTCATGAAGCGTGACCCGAATCTGGGTAGCGCCGTTCACCACGTGATTGTTGGTGAGGATGTAACCGTCAGGCGTCAGGATGACGCCGCTGCCGATGTCGTGCTGTAGCTGCTGCTGGGGTGGCTGCATCTGGCCGCCGCCGCCGAAGAACTGGGCAAAGCCGGGAGGCAGGTTCTGGATCTGGCCTTGCTGGTCGGCGCCCGGTTCTGACTGATCGGCATCGTCCGGACCGCCGCCTCTCGAGGTAACCGCAACATTCACGACAGCAGGCGTGACCCGGGCCGCAACGGCTTCCATCGCGTGGTCCAGATCGGTGAGTGCAGAGACGCTGCTCGCGTCGAGCGGCCCGGCCATGGCGGCAGCGTGCGCCGTGTCGCCATGCAGGAGGCAGGTGGAAGTGAAAACGGCTGCCGCTGCGGCAAGCCCGGCCGGTAATACGATCCTGCGGGCACAAGAAACTAATTGATTAGTTGACATGGGTATGTGCCTCCTGCACGGTGTTGCCACCCTGGTTAGAGTTGAATGATGAGCCAGCCGTCCCCGAAGGGGACCGCGGCATAAGACGAAGAAAGGTCGTAGGGCACGGTGTAAACCGCCGGAACGGCGGCGCTGGGTGCCGGATGGCCGGAAGATTTTCTGCGCCCCGTCTCCCCGGCGAGCACCATCCGCGGCCGGGCGGCGGTTTCAACCGCGCTCACCGTGCGAACACGGGTTGCAGAGAACCGCCGCAGCCCTGGGCTGTAGGCCGCGGTGCTGCCAGGCGCGCGGGAAGGAGAGAACACCGCGGATGCAAGCGCCGGTTTCGGCTGGCTGCGCCGCCTGAAGGCGACGGGTTGCGCAGCGATGACACGGGGCGATTGCGGGATCTCGGCCATGGCGTGGCTTAGCCGCGGAGCAACGGAGGCCTGTGCTTGCAGCGTGGGCGCCGTTTGCGTGAAGGAGATCAACTGCGGCGCGTGCACCACGGCCAGCGACGAGACGGTGAGGACAGCAGCAAGAATCGAGAAGGACGCAGCAGCCTGGAGCGAAGATGAGGGGTGTGCCGGGCTGAGCAGTACCTCGATGCGCCGGCCGAGCTCCGACTGGCGGCCCCGGGCCGACAGTGCGAGCGCAAAGCCCCGGGCGCGGAGGCGATGCTCGGCAAGCCGTGCGAGGCATCGGGCGTAGGTGGTGGGGGCTGCGGTGGAGCGAACCACGGCGGCATCGCAGGCCAGCTCGCGCTCCAGCCCCAGCCGGCGGTCGAGCCAGAAAGCAGCGGGATTGAGCGGGAACAAGAGCAGGGCGATCTTCTGCAGCAGGTTGCTCCAGTCGTCGCCGCGCTTCAGGTGCGCGCACTCGTGGAGAGCGATCTGGTTCAGTTCCTGCTCACCCAGCTGCGGAAACATGGAGGCCGGAATGAGCAGACGCGGAGAGAAAAAACCGATGACACCCGGTGACTCGACATCGGTGGACGTGCAAAGTTCAGCGGTGCGGCGACCAGCGCAGAATCTCCTGGACCCGGAACCCTGGGCCATGACGGGAACAGCACGCAGCCAGAGGCGGCGCAGATGTAGGACCTGAGCGAGAAGCTGGGAGGTGCGCGTGAGCGCCAGGGCAACCCAGAACGCGATGATGGCGCTGCTCCAGGCCTGGCTGAGATGGAGCGGTGCGGAAGGCACGGGCAGAGCGACAGGCGCCGGCGCAGAATGAAAGGGCAGACGCAGGAGAGGCAGCGCAAGCGACAGCAGGAACGTAAGCGCCCAGACGGCGAAGCGCGCCGAGGCCGTCATGCGGGGCAGCAGGCGCAGCGAAAGAGCAGCGGCTGCCACGAGCAGCAGCCCCTCCCACAGCCCGGCAACGAATGTTTCTGCGGCAGCATGCGAAAGCGCCAGGAACCGCGAGATGATCAGCATGCCCATGGTCACTGCCTCTCCTTCCCGCGAACTGTCCCGCGGGCTGCTTTCGCCGCCTGGGGCGCTGCTTCCGCGGCCGCAATGGCAGTTTTAAGCCTCTGCAGCTCGGCAGGCGTGATCTCTCCGTCACCGAGAAGCGTAAGCAGCAGGCGCTCTCGCGAGTTATCGAAGAAGCGGTGCAGCACATGGCGAACCTCAGACCGGCTCGCGTCATGCTCGGCAATGCAGGGCTCGTAAAGAAACGCGCGGCCCTCCTGCCGGTGCTTCACATACCCCTTCTGCTCAAGAATCCGAACGGTGGTCAGCACTGAGGTGTACGCCAGCGGCGAGGACTCGGGCAGCGCCGAGACAAGGTCGCTGACCAGAGATTCACCGCGGCTCCAGAGAAGGCGCATAATGCGGAGCTCGGCTTCGGTGAGCGTGTTGGATGGTTTCGGCGGCATAGGTCCTGGTAGCTCGGGCATTGGCCCTGGTAATGAGACGAGCAACTAGTAAACTAGTTAGCAGGGGCGCGTTTTTTTTTGAGCGCTCTCGCTGCCGCGCAGGCATGCGGCACTCGCGGTTCACGAGGGCACGGCTTTTGCGGGCGAGAGCAGCCCGTCCAAAAGCGCCGGCTCAATATTGCGGCCGCTCAGCACGGCGACCGCTTTGCGATAGGGCAGCAGCTCCGTGGTGTGGAAGAGCAGCGCCGCGGTTGTAACGGCGCCGGACGGCTCGGCGACCAGGCCGGATGCGCTTTCATCCGCGCGCGGCGGAGCCGCTTCGTAAAGCCCGCGCACCCCGGCGCGAATCTCGTCTTCCGTGACGGTGATGATGTTGTCGACATACGTGTGGATGTGGAGCCAGTTGAGCTCGCCCAGCGACTGGGTACGAAGCCCGTCGGCAACGGTGCGGGTGGTCAGCTCGGCCGGCCACGCGGTCAGCGAGCCTGAGAGAAAGCTTTCCCGGGCGTCGCCGGCAAGCTCCGGCTCGACGCCAATGACCGAGATCTCCGGACGCCGGTGCTTGATAGCCGCGGCAATGCCGGAGAGCAGGCCGCCGCCGCTCACCGGAACCAGGACAAGGTCGACGGAAGGAAGCTGTTCAAGGATTTCGAGCCCGCAGGTGCCCTGGCCGGCAATGATTTCCGGGTCGTCGTAGGGAGGAATCATTTCGTAGCCGTGGTCGTTCTTGAGTTGCTCGGCCTTGCGCTTCCGCTCCGCGCTGCTTGCGGTTTCGACGAAGACAATCTCGGCGCCGAGCGCCTGCGTGGCCGCGATCTTGACCTGCGGCGCGCCGCGCGGCATCACGATGACAGCCCTGATCCCGGCCGCGCGGGCGGCGTAAGCGACACCCTGGGCGTGGTTGCCGCTCGAGTAAGTGATGACGCCGCGCTGACGCTCGTCAGGCCCGAGCGCAAGGATCTTATTGGCTGCGCCGCGGAGCTTGAACGAGCCGATCGGCTGCGCGCCCTCGTCTTTGAGCCAGAGCTCGCCCGGAACGCCGGGCAGCTTTACCGGAAGGAGGGGGGTGCGCCGCGCGGTGCCCGCGATACGCCGCTGTGCCGCGAGGAAAGCCTCAGGGGTGACAAGGTCTGTAGCCATGGGTAGATGATAGACACAGCAGCGCGTACAGCCGGCACACGGCTTGAAAGCCCTTCGGCGGCAAGCCGAAAACTGGAGGTTGCGGCGATGCATCGTGGGGTTTCAAGGCGAGGGTTTTTGCAGTCCGGTGTGGGCGCGCTGGCAGCATCGCGGCTGGGCGGCCGGGCGTTTGGCCAGGCCATTCCGCGGCCGCTCGAAGAAGTCGCCTACAGCCAGGTGACGGTGACGAGCGAACCGCATGTGCGGCAGCTGGCCAACACCCACAGTGTGCTGATGGGGCTGAATGAAGACAGCCTGCTGAAACCGTTTCGGGAGATGGTGGGGCAGGATGCGCCGGGTGAGTCGCTGGGCGGATGGTATGAATACCTGCCCGATTACGACTACAGGAAGGACGACGCGGGGCTTGCGCCGACGGCTACCTTTGGGCAGTGGACCTCGGCGCTGTGCCGGAGCTACGGCGCAAGCCCGGACGCGGCGGTCAAGGCAAAGGTGCTGCGTTTGAACGCGCTCTACGCAACAACGATTGCGCCCGCGTACTACGAGAAAAACCGCTTCCCGGCATACTGCTTTGACAAGCTGGTGTGCGGGCTGATGGATGCGCACCGCCTGCTCGGCGACCCGGATGCGTTCGCAATCCTCAATGCCACAGCCGATACAGCCGCGCAGCAGCTGCCAGGCCATGCGGTGGATCGCGATGTGGCGTGGCGGAAGGACAAAGATAAGTCGTGGAACTGGGACGAGAGTTACACGATTCCTGAGAACCTGTTCCTGGTGTACGGCATGGGCGCCGGGCAGCGGTACTTCGACATGGCAGAGCAGTATCTCGACGACCGGACGTACTTTGATCCGCTCGCGCGGGGCGAAAATGTGCTTGGCGGCAGGCACGCGTACAGCTATGTGAACGCGCTGTGCTCGGCGATGCAGGCGTACCTGGTTGGCGGAAGCGGGAAGCATCTGCGCGCAGCGCAGAACGGGTTCGACATGCTGGAACAGCAGAGCTTCGCGACCGGCGGCTGGGGACCGGACGAAATGTTGCGCGAGCCCGGCTCGGGAGAGGTGTTCGCGAGCCTCACGAAAAGTCACAACAGTTTTGAAACGCCCTGCGGATCGTACGCTCATTTGAAACTGACACGGTATCTGTTGCGCGTGACGCGCGACGGCCGCTACGGCGACAGCATGGAACGCGTGATGTACAACACCGTGCTAGGCGCGAAGCAGTTAGAGCCGGACGGCCATGCCTTTTACTACTCGGACTACAACCTGAACGCCAGGCGCGTCTACTCTGCCCATCGCTGGCCGTGCTGCTCGGGCACGTTGCCGCAGGTGGCGGCGGATTACGGCATCAACACTTATCTGCGCGAGCCCGGGGCCGTGTGGGTCAACCTCTATATCCCCTCGGTGCTGCGCTGGAGCGAAGGAGACGCTCGCATGGAACTGGAGCAGGCCGGCGGCGACTATCCGCTGGGCGAGACAGTAGCGATGCGGGTAAAGGCTTCAACGGCAACGCATATGTCGCTGCACCTGCGTATCCCGGCGTGGAGCGAAGGTGCGGTCGTGCAGGTGAACGGGCGAGCGGTGCCGATGCAGGTGGAGCGGGGATTTGTAACAGTCAACCGCCTATGGCGAAGCGGCGACCGGATAGAACTGCGTCTGCCTTCGCGGCTGCGCCTGGAATCGGTGGACGCGGCGCACCCTGGGACCGCAGCCCTGATGCGCGGCCCGCTCGTACTGTTTGCGGAGCTGCCGGGCGGCGGTGTGCGAATCGACCGCGCCGCCGCGCTGGCAGCGCGGTCCGCGGGCCATGCGGAGTGGGTCATCGAGACAGGCGGGGCTTCGGTGCGGTTGCGTCCGTTCGTCGAGTTAGGGGACACAGGTTATACAACCTATCTAACGCTGGGGTAAAAAGTATTCGTTCGGTTTCCGCATCACTTCTTCGCTCGCAGCACATTGACACAGACTCCATTGAAACCGGCATGGCCGGCCGTTGCAGGCGGCGTCCCCGCAAGCCCGACGAAGCCGATGTTTTGCGGGTCGATCAGGAAATGCTTCTGCAGATACCGGCTGACCAGGATGGAACGCCTGCGCGAGACAGCCACCTGGGTCGCCTGGTCCGCGCTGTTCGAGTAACCTTCCACCACAATCGGCTGCAGAATGGCAGAGCCGTCGTCTCCCGTCACGGCATCGTCGAGTGCTGCTTGGCCGCTCGTGGAAAGCTGCTCAGTACCATCGGGGCCTGTCTCGAAAAGCTCATCGGCACTGAGCCAGAAGCGCTGGTTCAATGCGTTTGTAAACAGCTTGTCATTGCGGTATTTCACGGGATTGATATCGCTGAGTGTGTAATAGCCGCGCTTCTTAAAGAAGCCTCGGAAGAAGAACTCGTGCTTAAGCGCCTCAGTATCTTCGCTCAGGTTGGCAGTTGCCGCATTCGCATTTGCCAGTGAATCGCGAAGGTTCGCGCCCGCGGTGTTTCCCTGGCTGTCCGGTGCTGTAGCCTCGGTGAGCGTCTGGTGCAGCTGCTGCGAGGTGGCGTCCAGCTGAGCGGTAGCGTCCTTTGCACTGTTCAGCGTGTCCTCTACTTTTTGCGGCAGGTTGCGCGACTGAAGATTGCTGATCATCTGGTCGGCCTGTCCGGAGGCGTGGGCGAGGGAACCGGTGGCCTGCTTCGCATTGTCGACGGTCTGCTGCACCTCGCCTGCGAACTGCGGGTTACGCAGCAGCAGGCCAACGGCGCCGCGCCCCTGCTTGATGCCTGCGACCACGTCATTCACATTTGCGATCGTAGTATCGGTCTGGCCGAGCGTCTTCTGCAGGCCGCCGCCAAGCTGTGTAATGGTTTTGTCCGTATCCTTGATGGTCTTGTCAGCATCGTTGATCACGCCGTTGCCCTTTTCGAGCAGGGCATCGAAATCGAATGGCTCCTTGGTCGGCAGCGTACTCAGGTCGGCGGCGGCCGGCGCCTGCGGGCTGCCCGCGTGGATGAGAAGGTAGGTATCGCCGACGACGCCTTCCGTGCCGATGGTGGTAAGCGAGTCCGTGCGCACCAATCCGTGCAGCTTCGCATCGATCTGCATCTCCACCCGAAATCGCGACGAAGGTGACGACGGTATTTGTATCCCTACCACCTGGCCTGCTTCCATTCCGGCGACGCGCACCTTGGCGCCCTTGGCCAGGCCGTTCAGGTTCGAGTAATCCGCATAGAACTCCATGTGGCGGTCGAATGCATTATGCCGGCTGCCGATCAGGAACAGGCCGATCGCAAACAGCACGAGCGCGCTCAGGACGAAGAGTCCGACAAGCAGGTTTTTTTTCATCATCCCTCTCGCTCAGCGAGCAGCCTGCGCGCGGTTTCATTGTCACTGTGCTCCACCTCATCGGCGGTACCGTAGCTCACAAGTTTGCCGTTTTCCAGAACGGCAAACTTGTCGCCGACCCGGCGAGCGCCATTCACGTCGTGGGTCACGACGATCAGCGTAGTATGGCGCTCGGTCTTCTGCTTCAAAAGCAGTTCGTCAATTTCAGACGCCGTAATCCGGTCGAGTCCGCTGCTGGGCTCATCCACCAGCAGCACCTTTGGTTCCAGCACGAGCGCACGGGCCAGCCCGGCGCGCTTGCGCATGCCGCCTGAAAGCTCAACAGGCATCTTCTTCTTTTCGTTCTCCAGGCCTACCTGGCCCAGAACTTTGTCGACTGCCTCGTTCACCTCGTTCCAAGGCTTTTTACTGAGCCGATGAAGCGGGAGCGCGAGGTTTTCATACAAAGTAAGTGAGTCGAACAGCGCGGCGTCCTGGAACAGGAAGCCCATCTTCCGCCGCACCCCGGACAGCTTGTCGCCATCCAGGCTTGCGATGTCTTCCCCTTCAATCCAGATCTTGCCCTTATCGGGCTTGATCAGCGCGATGCTCAGCTTCAATGTCACGCTCTTACCCTGGCCGCTGCGCCCCATGATGCACAGCGCCTGGCCTTCCGGCACCTCAAAAGAAATGTCGTTCAGTACGTGCTTGTCACCGAACGCCTTCGAGACATGCTCAAAACGAACGGCACATTGCTCTTGATCGCTCATATGGCAGTCTCCGGAAAGAGAAAAAAGATGCAGCGGATGAGAATGACATCGGCGAGGATGATCAGCAGCGAAGAGAAGACCACACTGTTGGTGGCAGCACGGCCAACGCCGTTTGCGCCTTCGTTGGTCGTGTAGCCGAAGTATGCCGAGACCGAGCCGATGATGAAGCCGAAGACGCTCGTCTTGAGTACAGGCGGGATAAAGTTTGACCAGCCAAGGCCGGTGAACGCCCGGGTGATGTACAGATAAAAAGAGATGTGCGAATTAAAGTGCTCGCTGAAGAATCCGCCGAGCAGGCCGGCGAAGTCCATAAACAGCGTAAGTAGCGGCAGCACCACAATGCAGGCGAGCACGCGCGGCACAACGAGAAATTTGAACGAATCAATGGAGAGCGCTTCGATGCCGTCAATCTGCTCTGTCGCTCGCATGTTGGCAAGCACGGCGCCTATGCCGGAGCCGACGCGGCCGGCAAGCAGCAGCGCCGTGACCAGCGGGCCGATCTCGACGAAAAACGCATCCGCCTGCACCGAAGGAATCAAGGCAGTCGCACCGAAGGCCACCAGCGTGCTGCGCGTGTGGAATGCCATTACGGTCCCCAGGGAAAGGCCCGAAGCGAGAATAAGAAGCAGCGATTTCGCGCCCGTTTCAAGCAGTTGCACGCCGAATTGTTCTACTTCGAACGGCGGACGAAAGGCGCTTGTCAGCACGCGCAGAGCGAAGAGGCTCATGGCACCCAGCTGTTCAAGCAGTGTTAACAACTGTCAGGTCCTTTCCGTGCGAGCAGTTTGGCTGGAGACGTGTACTCTCTGGGATGCATCCATCCCTGAAAGGATTCGCCACAGCCGGCACGACAAGGGAGATCGGTCAACATGAGCCGGAGCGCAGACCGCCTGGACGCAATGATTGAGCAGAGCGAGAAGTATCGTGTGCGTCCCGGCTCGCAGGTGCAGCTGGGCGGCGTGGCGACGGATACCACCGCGGGCTACGAGCGCAGGAAAGACGCCGATGCAGACCTGAAGCGATGCATTGAAGAGATCGATGCACTGGCCCGTATTCTTGCCGCGGAAGCGAAGCGCGCGCTGCTGGTCATTCTGCAGGGGGTCGACGCGTCAGGCAAAGACGGTCTGGTGCGTCATGTGTTCACGGGCGTTAACCCGCAGGTCTGCAAGGTCGCCGCGTTTGTCGAGCCGGATGCGGAGGAGCGTGCCCATGACTATCTTTGGCGCATCAGCAGGGCCGCACCGCCCATGGGCACAATCGGCGTCTTCAATCGCTCGCAGTATGAGGATGTTCTGGTTCTGCGGGCGCGCGGCACGCTGTCGCTCGCGGACACGCAGGTGCGTATGCGTCAGATTGCCGACCTGGAGCGCATCTGGACAGAGAACGGCATCGTCATCCGCAAGTTCTTTTTGCACATCAGCCCTGACGAGCAGGCGCGCCGCTTCGAGGCGCGACTGGACAGGGCTGACAAGCACTGGAAGGTGAAGGAGACCGACTTCGCCGACCGCAAGCTCTGGCCGCAGTTCCAGCGCGCCTACGAAGATGCCATCAGCAGCACGGCACGTCCCGACTCACCGTGGTACATCATTCCTGCGGACCGCAAATGGTATCGCAACATTGCGATTGCCGCGGTAGTGTTGCAGACGCTGCGCGGCATGGACCCAAGGTATCCGCAGCCGGAGCTTGATCTCGAACGCCTGAAGCTCTGAGACTGCCGGTAACTGCTAGGCAGGCACTTCGTCGATGGACGCCGGCTCAACGATCTGCCCGGCGTTGCGGTGGGTGCGGTATCTACGCGCCTCTTCGTATGCTGTCATGCAAGGCGCGGACGGAGCACGAGGCCGGGGTGCAAAGCGGTAGCTTTTCAGGCTTGAAGGAACCTCGCTTTGAAGCGCGTCTGACAAGGTCGGCAAGCAGATTCAGGCGTTCCGTTCCGGTGCATCCCTCAAAAGTGGCGGTCAATCTTTCGCAATCGCCGCGTAAGATGTTCCAGAAACAAGTAAAGATGCCCAACGAGCAAAAAAATAAAAAAAGAGGGGTGACTCTTTTTCTTTTATTCAGTTACTGTGTCCCAAGATGACGCACTGGTTTGTATTTGCTCGTGCATCTTCTGCTTGACCGGCAAGGAATGGTCGCAAGTGATGAGTTACAGCCTTGCCGGCAAAGGTACGAATGTGGAATGCCGCGATCGCATCGGCAGACACTTTCGCAGACATAGTTACGCATAGCAAACATTGAGAGATGAGAAGCAGACCAGAAAAAAGACTACTTACAGGTAGCGGCAGAACCGGCACGCCCAGAGATGCCGGACAGCGCGCATGCACCGCAGCGGAGCAGGACGTAAGGATCGCTCCGTAAATGGCCGCCGGCATAAGCGACAAGTGCGGTTTTCCCCGGTAGCGAAGCAGGACGACACGTAAGCTCTACCGCTCAGAACAAAGACCCTGATTGCCGAGGCGAATCTCCACGCAATGAGCGCGAGGAAAACTGCGCCCAATCGCAGTTACATCGGCAGTCTTCGCCCTAACCAGACCACGTACACCGTGGCTCGATGAAAGGTACTTGCCATGTTTCTTGGAAGGCTCTTGTTAAATCGTGTTGTGCACTACGCCGGGGTTATGACACTGACGGGCACCGCACTGTTGGGAACCGCAGCATATGCGCAGCAGGCCAGCCTGAATGCGGCCGGCCGCATCTTGAACCAGACGACATTCGGCCCGACGGTCGGGGAGTTGACCAGCGTTGAGCAGATTGGCGTTGCCGCCTATGTGGCGCAACAGCTCAATGTGGCTCCTTTCCTGCTGCCGAATGTCATCCCAACTGCGGACTACCAGATCGGCGACTGCAACGACGGCTGGCCATGCGTTCTGGAGGCAGGCTGGTGGGAGGATGTCCTCTTCGGCCAGGATCAGCTGCGCCAGCGCGTGGCGTTCGCGCTCAGCAAGCTGTTTGTCGTCTCCTTCAGCGAGGTGGACCCGCGCTATTACCCTTACTACCTGAATGCGCTCTCGAATGACGCGTTCGGCAATTGGTTCAATTTAATGCAGGATGTGGCGCTGTCCGGGGCGATGGGCACATACCTGAACATGGCCAACAGCCTCGCGCCGACGAGCGGAGGAGAGGCAGATGAAAATTTCGCGCGTGAGTTGATGCAGCTGTTCAGCATCGGCACCGTCGCTCTCAACCAGGACGGGTCGACGAAGCTTGACGCGAACGGAAATACGATCGCGAACTACACTCCGGCGATGGTGCAGAGCTTTGCCCGCGCCTACACCGGTTACACTTTTGCGAACGCCAACTGCAGTGCACCTTCGGCGCCGCAGTATTACTACTGGCCTTCGCCGCCGGGCCAGGGCTGCCCCATGGTCCCGTTGAACGCCTATCATGACGAGACGCAAAAGACGCTTTTGCGCGGTACTACGCTGCCGGCCGGGCAGAGCGCCTCTGCGGACTTTACCGCTGCGCTGACCAATGTCTTCAATGACCCTTCGCTGCCGCCGTTTGTGTGCCGCCGGCTGATACAGAACCTGGTGAAAAGCAATCCTTCCCCGGCCTACATCAGCCGGATCGCGGCCGTCTTTATCAACGACGGAAGCGGCGTTCGCGGAGATATGAAAGCTGTGATCAGCGCCATTCTCCTCGATCCGGAAGCTCGGGCCGATGACACGGCAACCACACCCGACACAACCGGCGGCCTGATGCGCGATCCTATCTTGTGGTGGGCGTCCGTACTGCGCTCCCTGCAGGCGACACAGAACCTGCCTTTCCCGGACGTCTCCATTTATCAGCAGAGATTCGACCTGTGGCTCACCGATCTTGGAGAAGATCCGCACACCGAGTCAAGCGTTTTCAGCTTCTACTCGCCCAATAACACGATCAATGGGGGTGCACTGTATGCGCCGGAGTTCCAGCTGGAGAACAGCAATTCGCTCTCCTGGATGACGACGCATGGGCAGGACATGATCGCCAATAACTTCGACCCTGAAACGCCGAATGAGTTCTCCCTCGATCTCTCGGCGACCAGTCCGCTCGGCCAGCTTGTCTCCAGCCAGGGACCGGCGGCGCTGGTTTCCGCGCTCAATATCTTACTGATGCACGGCACGATGAGCTCTGCGATGAGCGCATCGATCGTTACTGCCATCCAGGGCTGGGATCCGGCAACCATGGTGCAGAACGCGGTGTTCCTGATCGTGACCTCGCCGCAGTACCGCATCATGATCTAGTTTGCGCTATCGGCTTACTCATAACTGAAGTATCACTCCAGGGAGTCAATGTATGAATCGCAGGGCATTTGTCAGAAACGCATCATGGGCAGCACTCGCGCAACTCGGTGGATTTTCGCCGCTGCGGGCTATCTCTGCCATGGCGCAGAGCAGCTCGTCGACAGACTACAAAGCGCTGATATGCGTATTTCTCCGCGGCGGCAACGATTCGAATAACATGATTGTGCCGCTCAGCAGCGCGCAGTATGGGTATTACAACACCGCCCGCGGCCCGCTGGCGCTCGCGCAGAACAGCCTGCTCACGCTCAAGGGTGCGGGCTACGGCCTCCACTCTTCCTTCGTCAACCTCAACGCCGCCTATGCCGCCGGGAACGCCGCGATGATCGCCAATGTAGGACCGCTCGTGCAGCCGACGACCGCAGCGCAGTACAGGGCGGCGCAAGTCGCTCTGCCCGAGGCGCTGATGTCGCACGAAGACCAGCAGCAGGTGTGGGAAACCGGCGGCTATCTCTCGGGAACAGGGCCGGGCTGGGCCGGGCTGATGGCCGATAAAATCTCAGCTTCCTATAACAGCCCTAACCTGCCGATGGTCACCCTGCTCGGTCCTGCGACGAACTTCGGGCTCGGCCTTGAGACGGCGCCCTACAGCGTAGGCGGCAGTAGTCAGCCGAGCTCCTTCTGGTGCTCGGAAGGTATGTCTTGCTATGCAAGGGCTGACTCCGCGCAGCAGCTGCTTACCTTCAACACAGGGGTCAGCTTGATCCAGGCAGATCAGCAGATTTACCAGGCTGCTTATAAGTACAACGACTTTTACAACAACGTGCTCACCAGTGCGTCCGCCTTGAAGACCGCTTTCCCCGCGTCCAACCCCTTGGCGCCGGCCTTGCAGACGATCGCGACGATGATCCAGCTGCGTAGCCAGATCGGCGCACAGCGGCAGGTTTTCCTGATCGACTTCGGCAGCTTCGATACCCATGCCTCGCAGGTGAGCGCGCAGGCCAGCCTGTTTGCGCAACTCGATCAGGCGATCGGTATTTTCACCAGCGCCATGCAGGAGCTCGGCGTGTTCAACGATGTAACGCTCTTCACCGCTTCTGACTTCGCCCGCACCCTGCAGTACAACAGCTCGCTCGGTACAGATCACGCCTGGGGCGGTCATCACTTCGCGGTCGGCGGCGCGGTCAAAGGCGGCCAGATCTACGGCACATTCCCTGACCTGATGCTGAACGGGCCGAACGACATCGACGGAACAGGTCGCTGGGCGCCTACCACCGCACTGTCGCAGTACACGGCGACCCTGGCGTCCTGGTTTGGTGTCCCGGCAGCAGACCTGCCCGGCATTCTGCCCGGGCTCTCAAACTTTGCGAATACGAACGTGGGGTTTGTGTAAGCAACCGGCAGCCCGGATCGGAGTCAGCCTCATTATTTGGCTCTCCTGGTCCGGGCCGCAGTCGTCTGCTTAGTTCTCTACAGCTTTCTCGCTGTCAAGAGCTTCAGCGGCCGGCATGGACAAGACCACTTTGCGATCAGTAACTGATGCAACAGTCTCCAGCTTGATGTAGTGGTGCTGCCCGTGAGCGGCTGGGTCGTTCTTGGTCAGCTTAATACCGAGGTTATCGACCGTTCCGACATGCTGGCCGTCGGAACCAACCACCTCCATATGTTCTTCTATCTGCGTGACGTCAATCATAGATCTCTCTCTTTCCCTCAGGCGGAGGAGTGCCTCAGGCATGTAGGATGCGCGTCGCCTCGTTCAACGCCAATCTACGAGACTCTCAATCCTGCGGTTCCAGTCTTTTGTTTTGGAAAGCTCAACAAAGTTACTGGCGTTCTACAAGAAGAAAAAGGGAGCTCATTGAGCTCCCTTTCCGTTTCCCGCTAAGTTGCACCTCGGCTTACCCGTCAAACCTCGAGAATGACCGGCATGATCAGCGGCCTTCTGCTGGTGTGCTTCTGGATATAACGTTTGAGGTCGATGCGGATTTTTTCCTTCATCACGCCCGCGTCGGCTTTCTCTTCCGCGCTGGAGTGATCGAGCGTCTGCTGGATGACATTCCGCGCCTCACCCAGGATCGCCGCGTCCGCTCCCACAAAGCCGCGCGTGACCACTTCGGGCGCCCGCTCTACTTTACCCGTGAGCTTGTTGATGGTGAGGATCGGCAGCACAATGCCATCCTCTGAAAGGTTGCGGCGATCGCGGATCACAAGATCCCCGACCACGTCGCCGGTCGAGCCGGAGTCGATGCAGACGCGGCCTGCCGTTACCTTGCCGCCCTTCCTGGCCTTGGTTTTTGTGAGCTCCAGGATGTCGCCGTCTTCAATCAGAATGGCTTCGCCGATCACGCCCGTGGCCTTCGCAAGCTCGGCATGCTTCTTCAAGTGACGGAAGTCGCCATGCACGGGCACGAAAAACTTAGGCCGCAGCAGGTTGATGAGCAGCCGCTGCTCCTCCTGGGACGCATGGCCGGAGACGTGGATCAGGCCCATTGTGCCGTCGTCATAGAGGATCTCGGCTTCGCGGCGATAGAGATGATCGATGACCCGGTAGATGGATTTCTCGTTCCCGGGAATGACGCGCGAGCTCAGCAGCACCGTGTCGCCGGGGGAAATGCGCGCGTGCTTGTGGTTGTCGACCGCTGCGCGCGACAGGGCGCTCATTGGCTCGCCCTGCGTGCCGGAGATCAGCACCATCACGTTTTCAGGCGCATGGTCGCCGATCTGGCCCGGGTGGATCATCAGCCCCGGCGATAGATTCAGGTAGCCAAGGTCCTGTGCAATCTCGCTCGACTCCATCATGGAACGGCCGACGACGGCAACCTTCCGCCCGTATTTGTGGGCCAGGTCGAGCGCAATCTGGATGCGGTAGATCGAGCTTGAAAAACACGAAAAGAAAAGCTTCTTTTTCGTGCGCTGGAAAACCTCATCCAGTCGCGGCTTTACCGCCCACTCGCTGGGCGTATAGCCGGAACGGTCCACGTTGGTTGAATCCTGCAGCAGCGCCAGCACGCCTTTCTGCCCGTATTCGGCGAACTTGTGCAGGTCGAACGCTTTGCCGTCGGGCGGGGAAAGATCGATCTTGAAGTCGCCCGTGTGCACGATCACGCCAACCGGGGTCTCAATCGCGAGCGCCACGCAGTCCACCAGCGAGTGCGTCACCCGGATCGGCTCGATCGTGAACGCGCCGATGGTGAATTTGTTGTTGGGCGCAATCTCGATCAGCTCGGTGTTGTCGAGCATGCGGTGCTCTTCAAGCTTGCCTTCGACGTAGGCGAGCGTGAACTCAGTCCCGTACACCGGTACGTTGATTTCAGAAAGTATCCATGGCAGGCCGCCGATATGGTCTTCATGGCCGTGCGTGAGCAGAATGCCCCGAACCATCGATTTGTTTTCAACAAGATAGGAGATATCGGGAACGACGATATCGACGCCCAGGAGTTCAGATTCGGGAAACATGAGCCCGGCGTCAATCACCAGGATGTCGTTGCCGTAGCGGATTGCCATGCAGTTCATGCCGAACTCGCCAAGGCCGCCCAGGGGAATGAGTTTTACGTTTTCTTCTGCCATCGGAATCTTTAATATTAGCAGCCGCGCGCGATGAGGCGGCCGTTCTTTCGGTATTGCACGCATGGATGGAGGCTTGTGCGCCTCTCGCGATGCTCGGATCAATCCTATAATCGGGGAAACGGCGAGGTTCCTATGGCGACAGCAATGCTGGTTTTGATCGACGAATACCTGCACACCGGCTATGAGCGGGATGTCGAGTACGTGGACGGTGAGCTGAAGGAGCGGCCTGTGGTGTTTTCGGTACACGGACTTTTGCAGGGCCTTCTGGCGCAATGGTTCTTGAACCGCGCCGAAGAGTGGGACATCAAGGCCGCGGTGGAGGTGCGGACCAGGGTCTCCGCAAACCGGGTGCGTCTTCCGGACGTGGTGGTTGGCGCGCGCCGCCGGTGGCCGGAGACGCTGATAGAGCCGCCTCTGCTCGTGATCGAGATCCTCTCGCCGAGCGATACCTTCGGGCATATCGAGGAGGTGATCGCCGATTATCAGGCCATGGGGATTCCGGGCATCTGGCTGATCCAGCCGTCGAAACGTTCCGGGTGGATGTGCGACACGGAGCCGTGGGTTCCGGCGACGATGCTGCGGGTGAAGAACAGCCCTGTGTACGTCGACCTGGAGGCGCTGTTTGCCGCCCTCGACGAAAGCAACAGGGATTAACCCGCCGGCCGGGAGCCGCAGCGATCCGGCCGTGTCTAATGAGACATGCAGGTAGATACATGGCCGAAGTCGGCAGACCACCTGGTGGAAGTAGCCGGGCTCCTCATGGCGGTGTCGCACATCGTCTTTCTGGTGCTGTTTGTGTTGTGGTTCGGCCTCAACCGGCCAACCAGCCTCAAAGTGTTCCGGCTGCGCATGCGAACGGCCATCGACAAGCGACGCGCCCGTTTACGCGACGGGCGCTGACGGCGCCTGCGGCATGCGCACCAGCAGCGCCATCACCAGGGCCAGCGCGAGCAGGGCTGAAGCCAGAAAGAACGGCGAACCCGGCAGGTGGACCACCGCGTCCTGGCCGATCGATTTTGAAAAGACATAGGTAAACAGGCCTGGTCCGATGAGTCCGGAAATGCCGCGCAGCGAATGGATCGCGCCCTGCAGCTGCCCCTGCTCATTGGCCGCGGCGCCCCGCGTCATCAGGCTCTGCGCGCCCGGCCATACAAAGGACATGCCGTTCATGACCGGAATGCCGAGCCACAGCAGCAGCCCGGTTTGCGACAACCCGAACATGCAGAAGCCGACGATGCCGAGGCACAGACCGAAGAGAATCGAGGCGCGCTCCCCGAAGGCCTTCACGACCCGCTTGACCAGCGTTCCGCCGTACAGGCCGGCGAACAGGCCGACCACTGCCAGCGAGAGCCCGACGGTGCGATCGGTCCAGTGAAAGCGATAGTCCGCGTAAAGTACGTAGACATTCATCAGCGACTGCTGGGCGATGTAGGCGAACAGCAGAACCGCCGACAGGGTAAGCAGCAGCCGCGAGCGCACCAGCATGCGCAGCGAGCCGACCGGGTTCGCCCGGCGCCACGAGAAGCGGGAGCGGTTCTCGCGCCTGAGCGACTCCGGCAGCACAAACATGCCGTACATCCCGTTCAGCAGGCTCAGCCCGGCCGAGGCCCAGAACGGCAGGCGCGGGCTCACCGAGCCGAGCAGCCCGCCGATGGCGGGGCCCAGGACAAAGCCCATGGCAAACGCCGCGGCCAGCAGGCCGAAGGCGCCGGCGCGTTTCTCCGGCGGCGTCACGTCGGCAATATAAGCCTGTGCCGTCGGGACGCTGGAGGTGGTCAGGCCGGAAACGATACGCCCCAGCAGCAGCCAGCCGACCGTCGGCGCCCAGGCCATCAGCAGGTAGTCGAGTCCCAGCCCGAAGTTCGAGAGCAGCACCACCGGGCGCCGTCCGAAGCGGTCGGACAACGAGCCGATCACCGGTGAAAAGACAAACTGCATCGCGGCGAAAACGGTCCCGAAAATACCCAGCATCTGCGAGGCCTGCGAAGTCGTGCCATGCATCAGGTTCTCAACCAGCCGCGGCAGCACCGGCGCAATCATGCCCAGAGCAAGCATGTCGAGCGCGACCGTGAAAAAGATGAAGATCGTCGCGGCGCGGCGTCCATTTGCGGGAAGCGATTCGCTCCCCGCGGACGCGGAAACCTGGTCAAGCGTATCGGCGATCTCCGGCTCAGCTGTGCTCAGGTTCAGGTCCGGATTGTTCTCTGGCGGGCTCGGCATCTGGAGAAAGTGTACAGGGGTGGGTTACGGTTCCCGCGAAGGCGTCATCAAGGTACGCTCGCCGGGAAAAGCCACAGGAGCAGCACGCCGGGCTGCACGCAACAGGAGCATTGCTTAGGCGCGCAGCAGTTCTTCGAGCGCGAGGCTCAGCTCAGTCTTGGCGTCGCGGTATTTGACGATGACCGGCGTATACACGCTCAGTCCCCACTCTGCCGCTTTCCCCTTGTGCACCGCGCGGGAGCCGGGCACAACGACGGCATTCTCAGGAATCATCAGCGGCGTCTCCGCAGTCGCGCGCAGCACTTCTCCCTGCACCACATCGTAAACGGGGGTGCCGCGGGTGAGGATGGTACCGGCAGCAAGCACCGCTCTCTTGCGGACGATGGTGCCTTCATACACCCCGCAGTTTCCGCCCACGAGCACATCATCTTCCAGAATCACAGGGGTTGCGTTGACGGGTTCGAGAACGCCGCCGATCTGCGCGGCAGCGCTCAGGTGGACGCGTTTGCCGACCTGGGCGCAGGAGCCGACAAGCGCGTGCGAGTCGACCATGGTGCCGGCGTCGACATACGCGCCGACATTGACGTAGGCAGGCGGCATGCAGACGACCCCGCGCGCAAGGTAAGCGCCGGCGCGTACCGCTGTGCCGCCGGGAACAATGCGGACCCCGTCCTCCGGCGACCAGTCCCGGGCCGGGTAGGTGTGCTTGTCGATGAACGGAAACAGCCCGGATTCGAGCGATCCCCACGGCAGCCCGTCGCCCCGCATCGTGCCCAGTCGAAAGCCCAGCAGGATGCCGCGCTTGACCCAGGGATTCACCCGCCAGCCGAGCGGACTGTCGGCATCCGGCTCTGCGGCCCGGATCATCCCGGCTTCGAGCGCTGCGCGCAGCTCAAGGAACGCTGCGAGCGCAAGCGGATCGTTCCCGGCGGCCTCGCCCGCGGCAAAGGCAGCTTCAATGCGTTGTTCGAGATCGGAGTGGTTAGGCTCGCTGGCCATCGGGTATTTCCTTTCGAGCGAATATGCGCAGGCTTTAAAGCAAGGGTTGCCGTCGACACCGTTTCCGCCGACCAACGGGAGGGTTAAGAGAGGCTGGCAGCGTGACACTAACGAGAACACGCCACGAAGTGGCCGCCAGCCGCGCAGGCGGTCTACCGCTCTTGCGCCTAATGATTTGCGGGTGCAGCTTCAAGCAGCTGCAGGCTAGCGGCAAGCGCCTGTAGCCGCTCCCGCGTGGCCGCGGTCACGGGCAGCATCGGCAGCCGGTAGGTTTCGTGAATGCGGCCCATCATGGCGAGCAGCGCCTTCACCGGCCCGGGGCTCGGCTCCAGAAAGTTCGCGAGCAGCAGGGGGAAATACGTGTGGTTCAGCCGGCGCGCAGTCGCCCAGTCGTTGGCCAGCGCTGCGTGGACCATCGCACTCAGTTCGCGCGGAATAACATTTGAGGCGACAGAGACGAGCCCGGCGCCCCCGACCCCGAGTACGCCAAGCGCCATGGCGTCGTCGCCCGCGTATACAGAGAATCTGCGCGGCACAAGCGTCAGGATCTCGGTAATCTGCGGCAGGTTTCCGCTCGACTCCTTGACGGCTACGATGTTCTCACACGCCTCGGCCAACTGAACGATCGTCGCCGGCTCAAGATTGACCCCGGTGCGGCCCGGAATGTTATAGAGCACCACCGGAAACGGAGCAATGGCGCGCGCAATGGCGGCAAAATGCTCAAACTGCCCGGCCTGGCTGGGCTTGTTGTAGAAAGGGTTCGCGGTCAGCACGGCGGTGATGCCGGGAATTCCCGCGGCATGCCGCGCCCGCTCCACAGCCTCGCGGGTGGAGTTGCTGCTGCAACCAGCCCATACCGGCACACGGCCCGCGGCCTGCGCCGCGACAACGCGAAGAACATGGTCCCACTCTTCATGGGAGAGCGTCGGGGTCTCGCCGGTGGTGCCGCATGCCACCAGCCAGTCGACTCCAGGGGGCCGGGCTCCGGACGGCGCAGGCTCGCCCTCGCGATCCGGTTCGCTGCTGCCGATCTGCCAGTCGACCAATGCCCGCAAAGCTGGTTCATCCACCGCGCCGCTGGCGGCGAACGGGGTGACCAGCGCTGTTCCACAACCCACCAGTTCCATACCTGATCGAGTCTATACCGGTCCGCTCTCGGCAGCCTGCCCGCGTCGCCCGGCGCTCCGCGTCGGGCCGGTCGGCGCCATTCCCATTCTGAAATCCAGCAAAAATCCCGCTGCCGGGCGCTCATGTTGTGTCTGCGTTCGCCGATCAATTCAGTAACGCAGGCTCAGGCCCGCGCGATCAGCGAAAGAAGGGCAAGCGAATGATTTCCGTAGTGATCCTGACCAAGAACGAGGAGAAAGATCTGCCCGGATGTCTGGAGTCGGTGCGCTTCTGCGATGACGTGCATGTGTTTGACTCCTGCAGTACGGACGATACCGTGCAGGTAGCGCACGGAATGGGCGCGCACTTGCACCAGCGGCCATTCGACTCCTACGCCGCGCAGCGAAACGCGGCGCTTGACACCATTCCTTTCAAGCATCCATGGGTCTACATCCTCGATGCAGACGAAAGGCTCAACCCCGAGCTGTGGGCCGAAGCGCTCGAGGCGACAGCCTCGGCCCCCGAGCAGGTGCACGCTTTCCGCATTCGCCGGGACGATCACTTTCTCGGCCACCACCTGCGCCGCGCGCAGATGATGGCGCTCTACACCCGGCTGGTGCGGGTCGGCTTTGTACGCTACACCCGCGACATCAACGAGTTCCTGGAGGTACAGGGCGAGACGCGGGATCTGCGGACGCGCTTTGACCACTATTCCTTCTCAAAAGGGCTTGACCGCTGGTTTGAGAAGCACAATCTCTACTCCAGCATGGAGGCGCGTATCGTGGCTGAGCGCAGCTTTACCGGCGACGCCAGTCTCAGGACCGCGCTCTTTCATCGCGACTTCCACACCCGCCGCCGCGCGCAGAAGGCGATCTTCTACCTGCTGCCCGGCCGTCCCGCGCTCCGGTGGATCTACCTGCTGTTTGTGCGCGGCGGCGTGCTCGACGGCAAGGCCGGCATGATCTACGCCACACTGCAGGCCATCTACGAGTGGCAGATTGTGCTGAAGACCCGCGAGATGCTGTCCGATCATAACCGCCTGCACGCGAACACCCTGGCGGGAGCTCGCAGGGCCTGAAAAGGTTTGCGCGCCTCGAACCGGAGGCGCGGGAAGTATTGCCGTGCACAAACAGTGCGGGCGATTGAGCATTTCACAGCAAGTGTGGGCCCATGCACGGAACTCGGCGCGGCTTTTCCGCCAGGAAAAGCCGTATGCCACTCAAGTCGAGGGGAGCATGGTCACTGTGAAAATGCTCTGAAACGCAGACTGCATCGCGGACAGTACACTGGCGTTGGCGCCGGGCGCGGCAAACCTGCTCGACCGGCCGACGAGGATAACTGCCGCGATGCTCTCTGTGCTGATCATCACCCGGAACGAAGAGCAGGACCTGCCGGAGTGCCTGGCGTCTGTTGCCTGGTCCAACGATGTGCATGTGCTCGACTCCTTCAGCACGGATCGCACGGTCGAGCTGGCGCGCGCCGCCGGCGCCCAGGTGCATCAGCGCGTGTTCGACAGCTACAGCAGCCAGCGCAACGCCGGCCTGCATGAGATCGCCTACCGGTACCCGTGGCTGCTGATCCTCGATGCGGACGAACGCGCCAACCCGGCGATGGCGCGGATTCTTGCAGAGCAGACAGCCGCGGCGCCCGCGGATGTGGATGCTTTTCGCCTGCGGCGGCGCGACCACTTCCTGGGCCGCTGGCTCAGGCATGCGCAAACGACACCGTTCTACATCCGCGTGGTGCGCCTGGGCCGCGCACGGTTTCGGCGCGAGATCAATGAAGTGGTCGAGGTCGACGGCAGGATCGTCGACCTCGAAGAACCTTATTTCGACCATTACCCATTTTCAAAAGGCATCACCCACTGGGTCGCGAAGCATAACAGTTACTCGTCCGCCGAGGCGCGCATCGTGGCGGAGAGCGCATTCGCGGGCGAAGTGTCCTGGAAAAAAGCATTCTTCGCCAAAGACTTCAACGAGAAACACGCCGCGCGCAAGGCTGTGTTCTACAGCCTGCCCGGCCGTCCGCTCATGCGCTGGGCGTACCTCATGTTCTACCGAAAAGGCGTGCTCGACGGGCGCGCCGGCTTTGTCTATTCCACCTTGCAGGCGGTGTACGAATGGCTGATCGTCCTGAAAACGCGCGAGCTGCGCGAAGGGAAGCGGTGATGGTCGAAGAACAGCCGGCCAATCCGGCTTCCGCAGAAGACCCGACGCTGCGCCCCGCGTTCTCACTCGGCAACCGCGTGGCCCGGCTGCTGTGGGGCATCACCTATGTGCTGCTGTACCGGTACTCGCCGCGTCCGCTGCATGCCTGGCGGGCGATGCTGCTGCGGCTGTTCGGCGCGAAGCTCGGCGCGAAGTGCCACTTTTATGCGAAGGGCAAAATCTGGGCCCCGTGGAATCTCATCTGCGAGGACCGCGTCTCGCTGGCCGACGATGCTGAACTGTACAACCCGTCGCCGTTCTTCCTGGGCTCGCATGCCATCGTGTCGCAGGGCGCCTATGTCTGCGGCGCGACGCACCTGTACAACGATCCGGATTTCCCACTGGTGTCGGCGCCGATGCGCCTGGGGGCATACTCCTGGGTCTGCGCCCGCGCGATCGTCTCGCCCGGGGTGAACCTGGGCAATGGGGCAATTCTGGGCCTCGGCGCAATCGCGACGCGCGATCTTGATGCGTTCGGGGTATATGCCGGTGTTCCGGCGAAGAAGGTCAAAGAGCGCGAGCGCGGTGCGGTGCCGGAGCGGTACTGGTAGCTTCTTTTTCTATTCGATATTCAGTACCGTAGACAGCTTCTATGTAAGCGATGCGGCCGTGTCAGCGAAGTTAAAGACGCCAGCTTTTGTCTGGGTGAGTAGCCACTCGGCGGCGCGAACAGCGCCTGTGGCGAAACCGACGCGCGAGAAGGCTTCGTGGCGCAGCGTGAGCGTTTCGCTCGGGGAACTGAGGGTAAGCACATGCAGGCCGGCGGCATCGCCTTCGCGGTGGGAGACAATCTGTGCGTGCTGCTGTGACGATTCTTCGACCACCTGCTGCAAAGTCAGCGCGGTGCCGGAGGGCGCGTCTTTCTTTGTCACGTGATGCGTTTCTTCAATCTTCAACTCATAGCCGGGCAACGAGCGGGCAAGCTCGCGCGCGGCGCGGAAGAATGCCTGTACGCCGAGCGAGAAATTGGTGCCGTACAGCAGCGAGGCATTGTGCTCTCTCGCGAGCGCGGCCAATGCCGGCAGCTCGCCATACCAGCCGGTCGTGCCGACAACCACTTTTGCGCCGAGCGGCAGCAGGGCACGCAGGTTGGCGAGCACGGCTTCCGGTGTGGTGAAGTCGATCACCCCATCGACGGATCCGAGCAGCGCGGGCGTGAGCGTCTGCGCGTCTGCGTTCTCTGCGGAGGAGAGAACTTGCACATGGTGGCCGCGCTCGCGCGCGACTTCAGCGACGGCGCTGCCGGTTTTGCCTCGGCCCAGGATCAGCAATCTCGCCAAGTTACACAATCCTTTCTCGACAAGGTCAAGAGCCAAACCGCCTGCGCGGCTTTCATTTCTCCGATAGGCTGCATGGGCCATCGGATGTTAAGGTGGCCTTTCCGTAAAGAAAGGCCACGCGCAGAATATCTAAGCGAGGAGACCGTCGGGAGAAATGAACCGGTGGCCCTTCGTGGCGTGTTCTCGTTTGTCTGCAACGGCCTGCTACGCGCGCACTTCCACGTCAAAGATCGCCGGATCGGGATCCGCAAAAAACTCCGCGTGCAGCGAGCGGATCGCTTCCTCCACGTCATCTTCATCGATCATGAAGCTCATATTGATCTCGCTCGCGCCCTGCGAAATCATCCGTACATTAATGTGCCTGATCGCATTAAACAACCGCGCCGCGGTGCCCGAGTGTCCGCGAATGTCTTCACCGACGAGGCACACCAGCGCCTTGCGCCCTTCGTACTTCACGTCAGCGAGCTTCGACAGATCGGCCGTGATCGCCGGCAGTGCCTCGTTCGAGTCCACCGTCAACGACACGCTGACCTCAGACGTCGAGACCATGTCGACCACGCACTTGTGCTTGTCAAAGATGTCGAAGATAGCCTTCATGTAGCCGTGGGTCATCAGCATGCGGCTCGCGACAACGTCGACGATGGTAAGCCGCTTCTTCGCGGCGATGGACTTGACCGGGTTGCGGCACGGCGGCGCGAGCGCCTGGATGCGCGTGCCCTCGTTCGATGGGTTGCGCGAATTGAGCACCAGCACCGGAATGTTTTTCTTGACGGCCGGCAGAATCGTCGCCGGATGCAAAACCTTCGCGCCGAAATAGGCGAGCTCGGCTGCTTCTTCAAACGAGATGTTGCGCACGCGCAGCGCGCCCGGCACAACCCGCGGATCGGTCGTCATAATGCCGTTCACGTCGGTCCAGATTTCAATCGCCTCGGCCTGCACGCCGCCGCCGACCAGCGCCGCCGTGAAGTCCGACCCGCCACGGCCCAGCGTCGTCGTTACTCCGTTTTCTGTCGAGCCGATAAAGCCGCCCATCACCACCGTCCTGCCGGCGTCAGCATGGGGAAGAACGTACTTGCGCAGCTGCTCCTCGATCCGCTCGTCATCCGGGACGGCGCGCATATGCTGCGCGTCGGTGATGATGCACTTGCGCGCATCCACGTGCATGCCCTTCAAGTCGCTCTGCGCGAACATCGCAGCGATCATGCGGCTCGACAGGCGCTCGCCGTAGGACACGATCATGTCGTTGATCCGCGGCGTAAGCTCACCCACCGCGGACAGGCCGCGCAGCACCTCGTCGAGCGCCGCAAACTCAGCCGCCAGCCAGTCACCCTCCAGGCCAAGCTCCGCCGAGACAGACTGGTGCCGCACCAGCAGCCGCTCGCTGATGGCAAGCGCAGGCTCGCGTTCCCCACGCGCTGCCGTGGTCGCCGCGAGCAGCAGCTGATCTGTCACCTTCGCCATGGCAGATACCACGACAATCGGCTGTTGCTCCGGCGTGCGGCGTCCGGCAACAATCGTCGCCGTGCGTCGCATCGCGGTCGCGTCTTCCACTGACGTTCCGCCGAACTTCATCACGACATACTTCACCGGGCTGCCGCCTTTCCCGCAGCGAGCCGGCCCTGCGCGTGCAGCAGCTCCGCATTCAGCAATGCCGCACCCGCGGCTCCGCGTATCGTGTTATGCGAAAGCACCGTGAACTTCCAGTCGAGCAGCGTACACGGCCGCAGGCGTCCAACCACCGCGGCCATGCCGTTGCCGCGCATGCGGTCCAGCCGCGGCTGCGGCCGGTCTTCCTGCTCCAGGTATTCCACCGGCTGCGCCGGCGCGCTGGGCAGCGCATGCCCGGCCAGCGGCGTAAACGCGCGCCAGGCAGCCAGCATCTGTTCGCGCGTTGCCGGCGTCTTCAGCTTCAGCGAGACAGACTCCGTGTGACCATCCTCCACCATCACGCGGTTGCAGTGGGCGGTCATCTTCAGCGGCAGCGACGTCACCCCATCCTCGCCGTACGCGCCCAGCAGCTTTGCTGTTTCCGCCACCATCTTCTCTTCTTCATTGCGGATAAAAGGCACCACGTTGCCCAGAATATCGAGCGACGGCACACCAGGGTAGCCTGCCCCGGAAACAGCCTGCATCGTGGTTACGAACAGGCTCTCAATGCCGAACGCCGCGGCCAGCGGTTTGAGCGCAAGCACCAGCCCGATTGCCGAGCAGTTCGGGTTAGTGACGATGGAGCCGCCGTTCGCCCACTGCTGCCTCGCGGTCAGCGCCAGGTGCTCGGGGTTCACCTCAGGAATCACCAGGGGCGTGTCCGCAGCCATGCGGAAGGCCGCGGAGTTCGAGATCACGGCACAGCCGGCATTGGCAAACTTTGGCTCCAGTTCGAGCGCAATGTCCGTATCGAGCGCGGCAAAAATCACGCCTGGCATGTTGTCGTCAGGCGTCGCGGGCGACAGCGGCATGGCCGCGTACTTCTCCGGCAACGGTGTGGCAAGCTTCCAGCGAACCGCATCGCCGTAAAGCTTGCCGCTGGAGCGGTCGCTGGCGGCGAGCCATGTGACGTGGAACCAGGGGTGGTCCGCAAGAAGTTCTAGAAAACGCTGGCCGACCATGCCGGTCGCGCCCAGGATGCCGATGTTCAACCGTTCCATGCTGCGGGTATGTCTCCTCGTTACCGCCACGCGTCACGTTTTGAGCAGGGCGAACCCGCGCTGGGGTTGCGGTAAGTGTACCGGCTTTTGCTAGGCTAAGATAGTTGGTCAAGAAGAGGAGCCTCCATGGAATTCACGACCCTGGAAGCAAAGACGCAACTCTCAAAGCTGCTGGCCATGGTGCGGGCCGGCGAGGAAGTGGTGATTACCGCAGGGCGCGAGCGTAAGCCCGTGGCGAAGCTGGTGCCGGTTGAACCGAAGCGGGGCATACGGATCGGCTTGATGAAGGACATCATGCCGCCAATTACATCGGACTTGTTTGAACCGCTGCCGGAAGAGGAACTGCGCGCCTGGGAGGAAGGTGAGGTTTGACCTGCCTGGTGGATACCCACACGCTTCTATGGGCCGCGCAGTGGGCGATGAGCGCCTGTCGAGCACTGCGACCGAAATTCTCGAGGATGCGACCGTAGCCATCTATGCGTCGGCGATCAGCGGGTTTGAGCTGTCTACCAAATACCGCCTTGGCAAGCTGCCGGAAGCAGCACCGCTGGTATTTGATTTTGAAGGCTGGCTGCGCAGGCTCGGTTTCTTGACCTTGCAATTAACAATCCGGCACGCCGTGCATGCCGGCTCCTATCCGGCCACGCATCGGGATCCGTTCGACCGTCTCCTGGCCGCGCAGGCTGAGCTTGAAGGAATGATCCTGCTGAGCCGGGATTCTTCGCTCGACGAGTTCGGCATTCGGCGGAAGTGGTGAGCCCGCTCATCCTCTAAAACGTAAACGCCTGCTGTACCGTCCCGTTTGCCTGCACCCGGATCACAGCCGACTTCTTGCCCAGCTGCTCCTGCGCAGCGGTCAGCGTATAGGTTCCCGGCGGCAGTCCCCGGATGGTAAAGCTGCCATCGTTTCCGGTGACCGCAAAAAACGGGTTCGGCAGAATACTCAGATAAGCATGCATCCACGGATGGTTGTTGCACCGGATCGGGATCATCATTTCCGGCGACTGAAAGTAGCGGGACACCGGGCCGCCGCCCGGGCCTTGCGAGATATCGAACGCATTGTTCCCCGGCTGCGTCGGCGACATGTGGACATTGTGCTGGGTCGGGTCAGAGTTGGTGAACTCAACCTGCTGGCCGGCCATTGCTGCAGACACGTGCGGGACGAAACGGCAGCCTTTCTGGTCGATGATCACAGGCGCGCGGGTAATGGGGTACGCCTTATCGCCGAGCCCCGACTGGATCGAAACAACGACGTTCGCCAGCGCGCCCTGCTTGTTCACCACAATGGAGTCCGTCATGCTGTCGCCGCTCATCGCGCAGACCGGGTCCTGGGCCATGTCAATGGCCACGGGAGCAGGCGCGTGGCCTGCATAGTGAACGACACCGGTCACTGTTCCGCCGTGCGCCAGGTCGATCTGCGTGTACTGCTTGGTAGGCCCGAAGGCGCCGGGCTTGCAGCCGGCATACACCAGCAGGCAGGCAGCAGCCGCAGGCAGCAGCCAGCGGGTCGCGGGCGGAACACGTCGTGTGCGAGCAGGATCCATCTGGATATGCTACGCCCGCGCGTTCGGTTTCGTGATCTTAGCGCTCGATCCTGCGATCGCTGTACCTGCGGTAAACGGTGCGATGGCCGCCGTAGCTGAATACCCCAAGCGCCACCAGCAGGTGCAGGATGAACCACAGGGAAATCCCCTGGGCGAGATAGATCATGAAGAGCACCAGCACGCGGGGAAGGAAGATCCACAGCGCGAGCCCGGCAAGGGGAATCACAGGGAAGCGCCAGTGCTCCAGCCAGCCGAGCAGCAGTGCGATACGCGGCACAAAAAGACTGAGAACCAGGAACCAGAGCGGCAAATAATGCAGGCTGTACATGTGGCCTCTTTCTCAAACAAATGGAACCGGCGCGGTAGCTTATGCGAGCGCGTGCAATATGGCCTCGGTGAAAGCCGTGGTGCCTGCGCTTCCGCCAACGTCCCGGGTCAGCGTCTTGCCTTCGGCATAGACCGTTTCAATCGCTGTCTGGATTCTATCGGCCGAATCTGTCTCGTCAAGATGCCGCAGCATCAGCACCGCGGATTGCAGCAGCGCAGTGGGGTTGGCCTTGTCCTGCCCGGCGATGTCCGGGGCCGACCCATGCACCGCCTCGAAGATCGCGGCATGCTCGCCCAGGTTCGCGCCCGGCACCAGGCCGAGACCGCCGACAAATCCAGAGCAAAGGTCCGACAGGATGTCGCCATACAGGTTCTCCATCACCATCACGTCATACTGGTATGGATTCGTCACAAGCTGCATGCAGGTGTTGTCGACAATGTGTTCCGCGTAGGCAATCTCCGGGTGCGCCTCGGCGACCTTGCGTGCGCAGCGCAGGAAGAGGCCGTCCGTCAGCTTCATGATGTTCGCCTTGTGGATCGCGTGGACTTTCTTACGCCCATGCTTCTCGGCGTAGTCAAACGCAAACTTCGCAACCCGCGTCGAACCCTTCTCGGTAATCACCTTGAGCGAGGTACACACGCCCGGCACGATCTCCTGCTCCAGGCCGACGTACAGCCCCTCGGTATTTTCACGGACAATCACCAGGTCAACGTCCGGATACTTGGTCGCGAGACCGGGGAGGTTCCGGATCGGGCGCACGTTCGCAAACAGGTCGAACTGCTTGCGCAGCGTCACGTTGATGCTCTTGAACCCCTCGCCGATCGGCGTCGTGACCGGCCCCTTGAGCGCAACCTTCGTGCGGCCCACGGACTCATAAAGAGCCTTCGGGATGTACTCGCCCGTCTTCGCGAACGCATCGGCGCCGGCCTCGTACGGCTCCCATGCAAAGCTGGTGCCCGTAAGTTTGCCCGCAGCTTCCAGGATACGGACGGTAGCGCCCGTAACTTCCGGGCCGATGCCGTCGCCGGCAATGAGAGTAACAGTATGTTGAGTGCTCATAGGTCGGGAATCGTAACTTCTTTCTGAGGGTCTGCACCGGCTGCCGCTGCCTGTGTCCGTGACTGCACAAGCCGTTCGAGCTCATCGCGGAACTCGGCGGCGTCCTTGAACTCGCGATAAACACTTGCGAACCGAATATAAGCGATCGTGTCCAGCTTTTTCAGGCCTTCCATCGTCAGCAGGCCCAGCTCAGAGGTCGTGCGCTCGCGGTCGGGCGCATCGTTCAAAAACACCTCCGCTGCGTCAACGATCTCCTCCAGCTGGCGCATCGCGATCGGCCGCTTCTCGCATGCGTGCTGCAGCCCGGTCAGCATCTTCTGCCGGTCGAACTTCTCGCGGCGGCCGTCTTTTTTGACGACCATGCACGGAATCTCGTCCAGGCGCTCGTAGGTGGTAAAGCGCTTGGTGCATCGGTCGCACTCCCGGCGGCGCCGGACCGCGGCCGACTCTTCGATCTCCCGCGAGTCGACGACACGGTCCTGGGTAAAGCCGCAGAAAGGGCACTTCATGGGTGACGCAATCTTAACAGCTACCTATAGCATTTTCACTCTTGGTGGAGAGGGCTGACTTCACGCTCCAGTGGCTTTTCCCGACGGAAAAGCCACGCGCACACTTGCCGGTCTCACCAGGCGTGGAGTGAAAATGCTTTACCCTCCACTACAGCCGGCTGCGGACGAACCGCCGCACCAGCTCGGTCGTTACCCCGTAGACCAGATGGGTCACCCACTCGCTGACCCGCTCCTGCGCCGGCTGCTCCGGCACAGGCTCCACCATCCCGGCCCGCGGCAGCACCCCCTGGTGGGTCAGCCGGTTCAGCGTCAGCCCAAATGCTGCTCCGGCCCAGGCGGTGGAACGCGGCTGGTACTCAGCCGCCACGCCATAAATACCGCCCGTCACCGTGCCGAATGTCCAGTGGATCGCACTGGTCGCGGCCTTTTTTCCACCCGGCGGCAAATGGATGTCGGTAGCAGACTCGGCGCGCTCGACAACGATTTGCGGCGGCGGGATCTGGCCCTGGGTGCGCGGCGGCAGTAGCTTTTCGCCGACAACCTTGGCGGCTGTACCCACAAGCCCCCCGGCAAGCCCGGCGAGCAGCGCCTTGTAGAAAGAGGTAGAACGTTGCGAGGCCATATGCTGATGGGATGCTACGGAGCCGGCACCTCGGCCTGCCTGCTCTCCAGTTTTTCGCCGTATCGGGCGGGCAACATCGCATGCTGCCACAGCGTCCTAACTACTAGATCGCGAGAGCTGGACCTGAATGGCTGAAACGGGTGCTTCGAGCGGTGCGAAACCACTGCTCTCACCTGCGACGCTTGCTCCGCTCTCGCGATTCACCCATTTACTCGAACAACTCACTCCTTCAAGCTTCCGCCGGTTCAGTGTGGTGGGCCACTTCCTCGCTCGCCTGTTCGCTTTCCTCCGCTACTTTCTTCAGCGAAACATGCTCGAAGCGCGCCCAGATCAGCCCGACGGGGATGATGCTGATGAACGTTACGATCAGGAGCATGGCGGCAGCGGCGAGCGCCGGTTCCCGCGCCACGTTAAAGTAATTCTGCATGGCGGCCATCACAATGCCGATCTGGGTAAACCACCCGAGAACAGGCAGCTGAATCAGCGAACCCGCCGTGCTCGTGGCCATCAGCAGCATGCAGCGAGAGAGCGTCATGTGCGCGAGCTGCGGCGATGCGCTGAATGCTTTAAAGGTCTCAAGGTAAGAGAAGGCGATCATGACCCACATCGCGAGTGAAATGGCCAGCGTCTTCAAAAAGTCCCCGAATGACGTGATAGCGTTCAGGCCGTCCCGAAAGGACAGCACTTTCTCGCGAACGCTTGTCCCCAGTTTGGGCGACATGGAACCGAACAGATGCCCCAGCATCTCGGCGACTTTGCGGCCCGCCGCTCTTACGAAAAAAGCAAAGCCGATGAAAACCACGACCAGCACCAGGCCCGACAGGGCCGCCTTGTTCATCAGTTCAGGGTGGGGCAGGGAATGGCGGTCAGGAGCGAACAGCAGGACAACGGCAAAGATCAGTGCTACCGATCCCATGTCGAACATGCGGTCCAGGGCGTATGCGGCAAACTGGCCGCTGAGCGGCAGCTGCGTCCGGCGTGAGACCAGGTACGGGCGCACCGGGTCGGCAGGGCGACCCAGCAGGGCAACGGCGGTAAAGCCGATCACCTGGGTGCCGATGAGCGAAACAGCGCTGACCCGCTTGGTGGGCTTTAAGAACAGTGCCCAGCGCGCGGCCCGCAGGCAGTAGCCGGCCCAGATCAGCGCCACACCGAGGGCGAACAGCTTCCAGTCCGCCAGCTGCAGCTGGGTAAAGAACGTGTGCCAGTCAAAATGAATGCGCCCGCGCAGCAGAAACACCGCCGCCGCGAGGATTACGAGCACGGCAATCCAGAGCGCTGTGCGGTTCTTCTTCAACTTGGGGCCTCTCCTTCGAGTGTTCCTGTTGGCCTACGGGCGCGTGACCCGGCTTGCCGTAACGCTTGCCAGCGACAGGGCGGCCTGCCGCGCCGCATAGCGCTGGTTGAACTCATGGATAATGCGCGTCACGTAAGCGCGGGTCTCCCGGTAGGGTGGAATGCCGTGCCAGCGGTCGACCGCCGCCGGGCCGGCGTTGTAAGCGGCCAGCGCAAAGGCCAGGTTGTCATGGTACCGGTGCAGCAGCGCATCCAGGTAAGCGGCTCCGCCTCCGACGTTCTCCTTCGGGGCATAAGCGTCCTGGACGCCGAGCTCGGCAGCGGTCCCGGGCATCAGCTGCATCAGGCCTTCCGCCCCGGCACGGCTGCGCGCATGCACATGGCTGCTGCTCTCCGCGTGCACCACGCTGGCGAGCAGGTCGATATCAAGGTCATGCGAAGCGCCCGCATCCCGCAGCACTTCCTTCAGTTCAGCCGGGCTCAGCACTTCGTTCGCCGGCTCGCCTGCCGCAGCCGGTTTGGCCGCGGTCAGCTTGGCCTCGGTTGGCGCCTGCGCAGCTTCCGGCGCGGCCTCTATCGAGACGATGTCGGCAGTCCGCACGTCGATGTAGTTGCTCCCGGCGGCGTCCAGGTACAGCCGCGCCGTGCCGCCCGATGCAGCGCGATGATCGCAGATCAGGTCGAAGCCGTTGCGCAGCGTTATGTGCTCCGCGGCGTGCGCCACCGTCGCGGCGGAACAAACAAACATGCCGGCCAGCGGGAGGGCCACCGCTGCCCGTTGCAGCAGCAGCAGGCCTCGTGCCCGCGCCGGCGGTTTCACAGTTTTTGCTGAAGGGCGCATTGCCGTCAATCTACCACCATCGACAGGCTGGCCGCGTTCGAGGCCTCGATCGCTCGCTCCAGCGCGAGTGCGGCGCCATCCTCATCGTTGGTCGCCGTCATCTGCCAGCCGCCGCGCACCGCCTCCTCGCGCAGCAGTGCCGTTGCGTTCCCCATCAGGACCGGCTGGCCGGCCCAGCGAAGCATCTCCAGGTCGTTCCAGTTGTCGCCCACCGCCATCACCGCATCCCGCGGAATACCGCGTCTCTCCGCCAGCCTCGCCAGCGCCACACCCTTGTTGCAGCCGAGCGGCAGAATATCCAGGATGCCCAGGTCCCTCTCGACATACTCCGTGCGGTGCGTCTCGATCCCGGCGGCATAGGGCGAGTCGAGCAGGTGCGCTTCCGCCCGCGTCATCTGCTCGATCGTCCCGCAGATCATGCCCTGGATCGGCGCCTCGCCCCGATCGAAAACTCTTTCCAGCGGATCGACCTGCTCGATATACGGCAGGTTCGCCTCCACCCACAGGGCGATCCGGTCGTGCAGTCGATCGAGCGATTCCAGCACCAGCTCGCCGGGACCGACTTTATCGAAGGTGAACACCATCGTCCCGCCGAACTGCCGCAGTTCCGTGCAGACGGCGCGCGCGGTCGGGAGCGATAGAAAAAACCGGTCGATCAGGTTTCCGGCAAAGTCCCGCGTTACCGCTCCGTTTGAGGAAATAAGGATTGTCTCCGGGGCAAGGCCGAGCGGGTCGAGCAGGGGCTTGGCATAGGCGTCGCGGCGGCCGGTAGCGACGCACACCTCGACTCCTGCCGCAACCGCCCGCCGTACAGCCGCGATCGTCCGCTCGCTCATGCGTTCGCCGCGTGTCGGCAGCAGCGTACCGTCGATGTCAAAGGCGACCAGTTGAATGGGCGGCAGCGCATGCCGCCGGTGCAGATCTCGCGGAGTCATTGGTCTTTAGTTTACCGGGGCAGCCACCGGGGGCATGTTGCTGAATCAGGGATGGGTAAGTCTTTGGTCACCTCCCTGTCCCGCGGTGGAGACCCGCGAAGCCGGCCTTGTAGTCTGGAAGCATGCCTCCGATCGACTCACTCCAGTGCTCCCGCTGCCACCGGCACACTGCCGCCGGCCAGCCGCAAACCGTCTGCCCGCACTGCGCCGGCGCCCTGTACGTCCGCTACGACATGGAAGCGCTGAAAGCAACGGCCAGGAAGCCCGCAGCCGCCGCAGCAAGCCTCAAAGACCGCCAGCTCGACGACAGCATGTGGCGCTATCGCGACGTGCTGCCCTCCGCCGAGCCGGTAACGCTCGGCGAAGGCTGGACCCCCATGCTTGCCAGCCGCCGCTACCCCAACGTCTGGCTCAAGGAAGAAGCCACCAACCCGACCGGCACCTTCAAGGCGCGCGGCCTCTCCATGGCCGTCACCATGGCGCGGCACTACGGGCTCAAAAAACTTGCCGTGCCGTCCGCCGGCAACGCCGCAGGCGCGCTCGCCGCATACGCGGCCGCCGCAGGCATCGAGGCGCACATCTTCATGCCGCGCGACGTGCCCTTCGCCAACTACCTGGAGTGCGTGGCCTACGGCGCGCACACCACCCTGGTCGACGGCCTCATCTCCGACTGCGCCCGCATCGTCGCCGAGCGAAAAGATGCCGAGGGCTGGTTCGACATCTCGACCGTGAAAGAGCCCTACCGCGTTGAAGGCAAGAAAACCATGGGCTATGAGCTGGTGGAGCAGCTCGGCTGGCAGTACCCCGACGCTGTCTTTTACCCGACCGGCGGCGGCGTCGGGCTCATCGGGATGTGGAAGGCGTTTGACGAGATGGAGCAGCTCGGCTGGGTCTCCGGCCCGCGCCCCAAAATGATTGCGGTGCAAAGCTCAGGCTGCGCGCCGGTCGCCCGCGCCTTCCAGCAGGGCGAAGCGGCCTCCACGATGTGGCAGGACGCGGCGACCTTCGCCAGCGGCCTGCGTGTGCCGAAGCCCTACGGCGACTACATCATCCTCGAGATCACGCGCGCCTCCGGCGGCCTCGTCCTCGACTTTCCGGACCAGGAAATCCTGCGCTCGCTTCTGGACTGGTCGAAGCACGAAGGACTGCTGCTCTCGCCGGAAGGGGCAGCGGCCACGGCGGCCTATGACCACCTGCTGCAAAACGGCTTCCTGACCGAGAGCGATCGCGTCGTGCTCTTCAACACCGGTGCCGGCCTCAAGTACACCGACCTTACGGCGGAAGCGATGGGGCTTTCCCGTCCCGGCGCAAAGGAGAAGCTGCCCGAGCGCATGCCGGTCGGCGGCATCATTACTCCGCAGTGACTTCACCTGCCGGCGCGCGGATTAGAGCATTTTCCCTCCACACGTAGATGGACCAGCACCTATGCGCGTGGCTTTTCCGCCGGGAAAAGCCACTGGAGCGTGAACTAGGACCTCTACACCAAGAGGGAAAATGCTCTAGCTGCCGAGCCCGCGCGCCAGCACCTCGGCCACGTGCAGCGCCTCGCGGCCCGTGCCCTGCATAATCTGTTCCCGGCAGGAGAACCCGCCCGACACCACGAAGCTCTCCTTCGCTGTTGCGCGCACCGCCGGAAGCAGAACCCGCTCGCCCAGCGCCTGCGATACCTCGTACTTCTCCCGCTCAAACCCGAACGGGCCGGCCATGCCGCAGCACCCCGTATCTGGCACAGTCACGGTGCCGCATGCCTGCTCCAGAAACTCCCGCTCGGCCTTCAGCTTGCCCAGCGCCTTGTGGTGGCAGTGCCCATGCAGCAGCGCCCCGGCTTCGGTCACGCGGCCGGGGCGAAACGCCGGCGCAAACTCTTTCAGAGCATCGGCGAACAGTCGCGTCTGCGCGGCCAGCCTGCGTGCGCGCGCATCGTCAGGGAAAAAGTTCAGCAGCTCGTCCTGAAACACGCTCGCGCAGCTCGGCTCGAGAAACACGAACGGCAGCCCCGCATCGATCTGCGGCGCGAAGCGGTCCAGGATGCCGCGAAGGTACCCGCGCGCCTCGCTCAGCATGCCGAAGTCGTACAGCGGGCGGCCGCAGCAGGCATGCTGCTTCGGCGTCCACGGCTCCAGCCCCGCGTGCCGCAGCACCTTTTCCGCCGCCGTAAGCGCGGACGGATGGAAGTAGTTATTCCAGGTGTCGGGCCACAGCACCACCGCTGCGCCGCGGCTTTTGCGATCCCGCGGCAGCCCCCGGGTATAAGATCGCGCGGCAAACTGCGGCAGCGTACGCTGGGGCGCAAGATCCAGCAGCCTGCCGGCGAGCGAACGCGCCCCCGGCAGTTTCAGCGACTGGTTCGCCAGCCTCGGCGCCGCCGACGCCAGCCTCGCCCATTTGTCCAACCGGCCAAAGGCATAGTCGCGCAGCGGATGCGTGTGGGTTTCATAGTAGTGCGCCAGGAACTCGGCCTTGTACGTGGCCATATCCACGTTGACCGGGCACTCCGTCTTGCACGCTTTGCAGCTCAGGCACAGGTCCAGCGCTTCCTTTACCGCCTCGTTCGCAAAGCCGTCCCGCAAGGTATCTTTCTGCATCAGCTCCCACAGCAGGTGCGCGCGGCCCCGCGTGGAGTGCTTCTCCTCGCGCGTGGCCATGTAGCTGGGACACATCGTGCCGGCGTCGTCCTTGCGGCACGCGCCCACGCCCACGCAGCGCAGCGTGGCTTCGCCGAACGAGCCCCGGTCCTCGGGGAACGCGAACCAGGTCTCCGGCTTCGCTGATTTGTAACCGTCACCGAGACGAATGTTTTCAATCGGCGAGTAGACCCGGTCCGGGCTTACCAGCTTGCCCGGGTTCATGCGGTTCTCCGGATCCCACAGGCGCTTGAACTCGCGGAAAGCCTCCATGATGCGCGGCCCGAACATCTTCGGCAGCAGCTCGGCCCGGGACTGTCCATCGCCATGCTCGCCCGAAAGCGAACCGCCCAGCGCCAGCACGATGTCCGCCGCCTGGTCGATGAACGCGCGGTACTTGCGCAGACCCTCCGCGCTTTCCATGTCGAAGTTGAACCGCATGTGAATGCAGCCCTGGCCGAAATGTCCATACATCGGCGTGTGATAGTCGTAGCGCTCCATCAGCGCCTGGAGCTGCCGCAGGTAGCTGCCCAGCTTTTCCGGCGGGACCGCCGCGTCTTCCCAACCCTCCCAGCGATGCGGCTCGCCGGGCACAAAAACAGTAGCACCGAGCGCCTGTTCCCGGACCTTCCAGACCTGCGCCGCCTGTTCGCCCTGGTAGCGGCAGGCATCATTAATGCGGCCCGTGCTTTTTGCCTCTGCTACAAAGCGTTGCGCCTGCTCCTCGGCGTCCTCCGCCGTGTCCGCTCCGAACTCGACCAGCAGATAGCCGCCGCAATCTTTCGGCAGCAGCTCGAGCTCGGCGAGCGAAAGCCGCTTGCGCCGCATGAGCTCGATCAGCATTTCGTCGAAGCCTTCAAGACCGATCGGCTTCCACTCAAGAATCCACGGCACCTCGTCCGCCGCGGCAAACGTATCCTCGAAGCCGAGCACGACCAGCTGCCGATGTTGCGGGCTCGGCACCAGGCGCAGCGTTGCCGCCAGAACGGTAACGCAGGTGCTCTCCGAGCCGACCAGCGCGCGCGCCACGTTGCAGCCGTTCTCCGGCAGCAGCTGGTCGAGGTTGTAGCCTGAAACTCTGCGCGGAATCTTCGGAAAGCGCGCGCGGATCTCGTCCGCATATGCGTCGCGCAGCCGCTTCAGCCCAGCGTAAATCTCTCCGCGCCGTCCGCCCGCGCGAATCACCCGTTCGAGTTCCTCGTCGCTTGTCGGTCCCACCTGCAGGCGCGTGCCGTCGTACAGCAGAACATCGAGCGCCTCGATGTTGTCCGAGGTGAGTCCGCCGATCAGCCCATGTGTGCCACAGCTGTTGTTACCGATCATGCCGCCGAGGGTGCAGCGCGAGTGGGTCGCCGGGTCGGGCGCGAAAGTCAGCTTATGCTGCTCGGCCGCTTCGCGCACCCGGTCCAGCACCACGCCCGGCTCCACCACCGCGCGCCGCGCTTCACCGTCCACTGAAATTATCCGCCGCATGTATTTCGAGTAGTCGAAGACAACGGCTTCATTGCAGGTTTGCCCGGCGAGGCTTGTGCCGCCGCCGCGCGCGAGCACCGGCGCGCCGTGTTGGCGGCACACCTGCATGGCCGCGATCACATCGTCCGCATCCCGCGGAACGACCAGGCCGATCGGCACCTGCCGGTAGTTCGAGGCGTCGGTCGCGTACAGCGCGCGCGCCCCGTCATCGAAGCGGACTTCGCCCTGCACTGCGCGCGCCAGGGCCTCGCGCAGGACATCGCGCCGCGAAGGCACAAAGCCTGCGGGCGAATGGCTGCCGTTGCTTTGCAGTATCGGAAAGTTGGGGGAGTTCACGCGCTGATGGTAACAGCGGTTTCGGCGCGATCAACCGGTCATCAGCAAACAATCCGCAAGCTGTTCTGATGCGGCAGCTGACGTGCCGGTCAGCGCGAGGGCCACTCGTTCACCACAACGTCGAGATCGTTCAGCATCGCGATCACCGCCTCCACGTTCCGGCGCATCTGCGGGCGCTCCCGGCGCGGCGTCGCAGGATCTTCATCGACGGCGACGACGCGCCCGTACCCCCAGCTCGACTCAGGCAGCGCGGCAAGCGCTTCCGGCAGGTCGATGAGCCGGACGGTAAGCTCGCGTTTGTTGCCGGCCACAGCCCGCAGTTTTTCGCCCGGCAGCACATTGTTCGGCAGGGTGTCGCCGGGTTCCGTGTCAACCACGCGCAGCGTAATCGTCCTGCGCCCGACAATCAGGAACGGATTGTTCCAGCCTTCCATCGAGTGCACCTGCAGGTAGCGCCCCTTGGCCGGCGGCGGCAGCTGGGCCAGCTGGCTCTCGGCGGCATGCACGCCTTTGCGGGCCGCAATCGCCTCATCCGCCAGCTCCTGCTTCTGCGCCGCGGCCTGCGCGGCTGCGGCCTTGTCCTGCTCGGTGGCATGCTCGGTGCAGCCGGCCAGCACCAGCACTCCACAAAGAAATACCCAGTAGAAACGTGTCCTCTTCATCACCCGCGCCGCCGATCCGCAGGTTCCCATGCCTCGCGACGCGAGCGCGCCACCGCGTCAAGCACACCATTCAAAAAATTAATCGACTCCGGGCCGGAGTAGCGCCGGGCAATTTCCAGCGCCTCGTTAATGACAATGGGCGCAGGCGTCGCACCGAAGCCGAGCATCTCGGCGACAGCCATCTTCAACACGCTGCGGTCCACCGCCGGCATACGCTCCATGCGCCAGTTCTGCGCATGCTTCGTAATCAGCTCGGCGATCTCTTCCTCGCGCACATTGGCCACGCGATACAGGTCTTCGGCAAAGCCGCGGATGTCCGGTTCCACAGCATCGCGCGCCTCCCAGAATGTCTTGCGCACCTGCTCAGGAGACTGCTTCCCCACATCAGCCTGGAACAGCATCTGCATGGCAAGCTCGCGGCTTTTGCGACGCTTGCCGACAGGCGCGCTCACTGCGCGGCTCCGGCGAGCTTGCGGTGCAGAGACACCATCTCGATTGCCGCCGATGCCGCCTCAAAGCCCTTGTTCCCGGCCTTCAGCCCGGCCCGGTCCAGCGCCTGCTCCAGCGTCTCGCAGGTCAGCACGCCAAATGCGTGCGGAATCCCGGTTTCCTGCTGGCTTTGGCCGATTCCCCGCGAAACCTCGTTGTAAATCGCTTCGTAATGCGCTGTTTCGCCGCGCAGCAGCACCCCCAGCGTCACAATCCCGTCCACCCGGCCTGTGTTTGCCAGGGCGCGCGCAGCGTCAGGGATCTCCCATGCGCCGGGCACCCGCACAATCTCGATATCTTCGCGCCGCGCGCCCGAGCGCAGCAGGCAATCCATCGCGCCCTGCAGCAGCCGATCCGTAATCACCGCGTTCCAGCGCGCCACCACAATCGCGAACCGCATGCCGGTCGCGACCAGGTCGCCTTCCATCCCCACCGGCTTGTTCTTGAGCGGCTCGGCCCACTCCCAGAACGCGATCAATACTCCAGGCGCGGGGGTCGCGGTAAACAGCTCCGTCTTCCACTCGGTCGGGGCAATCGCGCTCAGCTGCGAAGCCAGCTCGTCCGCGGCTGCGCCGTTCGCCCGCAGCCATGCCTCCGCCGCATCGCGAACCGCGCCCAGCTGGGTCACTTCCACCAGCAGGTCTGCCGGGGTATCAACTCTTCCGTCCAGCCACTCAACCAAACCAACCGGAGCTCTGAAGCTTGCGGCTCGGCTCCCTGCATTCTCCCAGCCCGGGCCCGGTTCAAGGCCCATTGCGCCAAAGAAGCTCTGCACCCGTTCATACTCCGCGGGGGTGCTTGCCGAACGCAGAAAAGTGAGCCCCTTGATCATCCTTTCAAGATACCAGCAGCGGCTCCTGCCGGAAGCAGCGCGACGCCTCGCTCAAGGGCCGAGCTGTTCGCGCCCCAGCGCCTCGAGGTCCCGCTCGCCATGGCACTGGCGCAGGTACAGGTCCAGCTCCTGGTAGCGGTCCGCGACCGCTTCGTCCATGGCCAGCGGAGCCGGCCCATACGCCCGCGCAAACCGGCGCAGCACATCGGTACAGGCCTGCTCGGCCAGGTGCCGCACGGTAAGCGCACGCATCTGGGCGCCGCGGCTCGTGTCCTCGCCCGCATCCATCTCGCGGCCGGCGGTGTCAAAGATTGCGTGCAATGCCCAAACGGCTGCGCGCATCGCCCCCAGGTGCGCCAGCGTATGCGCATCGGCGCGCTGCTGCGCGAGCGCCGCATCCACCAGGCCTTCCGCGCCGCCGGCCCAGCAGGCGGCCGGCCCGCAGGCCCCATGCCAGAAGCCAATCCGGCGCAGGTACCAACCAGGCTCCCCGATCAGATCCCCTCCCGCTACGGGAACTCCATCGAACACCGCTGCCGCGGTGCGGGTCTCGGCAAACGCCTTCACTTTCCACGCAGAGTGGTCAAAGCCAATGCGTTCAGCGTGGCTGCGGAGGTCCAGGTCGATCAGCTGCGGCTCCGGCTCGCAGGCGGTGACGAGCGCGCGATCGACCAGGCCGGCGCCGCTCAGGAACCGCTTCGTGCCGTGCAGCACAAATCCCTGTGCGGCGCTTTCAAGCCGCACAGCCTGACCCGGAATCTGCGACGCCCACACCCCGTAGAGCGCACCCGGCACAGGCTGCCGGCCTGCTTCCGCCAGGATCGCCACGGCATCCCAGTGCGCCTCGGCCAGCCGGGCGAGCGAGAGGTCTTCACGCCCGGCCGCAATGAGCCGGCGATGCCGCAGCGGTGTCTCGCCCGCGCCGGGCAGCGGCATGGGCTCGGCGACCAGCACGCGCAAACGCCGCACCAGCTGCTCGCCGGTCACAGCGCGGCCTCGTTGTGCGCGGCCAGCGCCTGGGCAAAGCCGGCCGGGGCGCGGCCTGTCCGGCGGCCGCTCGTCAGCACGCGGGTCCGGTTGGTTGAAATCCTTCGCGCTCCGGTCAGTCGAAGCCGCGCCCACAGGTCATGGTCTTCGGCCGAGGCCAGGCCGCCCCATCCACCGGCCCGCAGGTAGGCATCGGCGCGCACACCCAGGTTCGCCCCATGCACGTGCGGGTGGCTGCCGTCGGCTGCGATCGGGTAGGTCGCGCGAAAGCGCTGCTCCACGCAGGCGCTATGACCGGCAAACGAGTCCACGTCGACTGTCCCCGCGATGGCTTCAGCGTTCTGTTCCGCGGCCAGGGTTAACTGCTCGACAAGCCAGTGCCGGGGCACGCAGCAGTCGGCATCGGTATTCGCCAGCCAGCAGCGGTTTACGTGCCGCGCCGAGCCTGCGGAATAACGGGCCAGGGCTGTCTCGGCCGCCGCAGCCCGTGCCCGGCCGACCAGCCCATCGGTGATCCTCGCGACGGTGCCATGCCCGCAGAGAATGCTTTCCGCGATCTGCGCGGTCCGGTCAGTCGAGCTGTCGGCGACAACCACAATATCGAAAGTCACCCCAGGCGGTAGCGCGGCAGCCGCCTGCGCGACCGAGTCGAGGCAGCGGCCCAGCAGCAACTCTTCATTGCGAGCCGGGATCAGCACCGCCACATGCCATCCGCCGGTCACAATCGCACCCAGCGGTCAAGCAGAAAGCCCCGCTCGCCCTGTCCGTGGCGCTCGCGGTGCTCATGCCGCAGCCCCTGGGCCTGGCGCAGAACCGCATGTACCTGCTCGCCGCCCAGCACGTGGTCCGGGGAGCAGCCCAGCCAGTGCGCTGCCAGCAGAACGCCGCCCATCTCCAACTGCCGCACCAGCGCGTCCGCAAGCGCTGCCAGCTTTTCTTCAGCAAAGTAGTAGCCGATCTCGCTCAGCACAATCAGGTCAAAAACGCCATCGCCCGCAATCTCCGGGAAGGCCCCGCAGCGTACATGCACATTCTCGAGGTGCAGGCACCGCGCGCGCGCGCGGTCTACCGCGGCCGGTGCTATGTCCATCGCTTCCACCCGGCCGCACAGGCCGGCAAGCCGCTCTGTGAGCACGCCGATGGAGCAGCCCGGCTCGAAACACCGCCGGTACTGCCGCGGCCCGAGCGCCCGCAGAATCGCGTCATAGCGCGACTGCTCATAGGGGTCGGCCGCGAAGTTCCACGGGTCCGGGCTCCGTCGGTACTTGCGATCGAAGAAGACCCGGCTGGTCGTGTTTGGAGTCGTTTGCTGGCTCATGCCGCGGCAAAGACCTCGTAACGCCGCCGCGCCGGCGCCAGCAGACGCTCCGGCAGCACCGGCTCTCCGCCGTCGCGCTCGAGCTGCGAGCGGTGACACGCGAGCGCCTCTGTCTTCGCGCGGAAAACATCGTTTGCAAGAGAAAACCGGCGCAGCGCCAGGTTCGCAAGCGTGGCAGGCGTACCCTGGTGCCAGCTCCAGAAGAAATAAGCCGTCAGCCGCGCCCCGGCTTCTCGCGCCGCCTGCTCCGCCGCGCGGCCGCACGCTTCGTGGTCGGGGTGGAAATCGCCCCGCCAGGGTGCGATCAGGTGCGTGTTCCGGTCGACGACCGCCCGAAGCCGCTCCACCAGCTCCGGCTCATGCCCGGCAACATTGCTGTCGGGCAGGCCCAGGCGCACAATCTGGTCCTCGCTGACGCCCAGGAGTCCGAGTGCCCGCGTCTGCTCGACTCGGCGGCCGGCACCCAGCTCTGCGCTTTGCTGCGCGCTCTGCCCGGCATAGGCGTTTTCGCCGTCCGTCACGGCCAGCACCTTCACGGCAACGTTCTGTTGCCGCAACCACGCGACCAGGCCGCCTGCGCCCAGCGTCTCGTCGTCGGGATGCGGCGCGACCAGAACCACCGGTCCGCTGCCCGGAGCAAACGCGGGCAGATCATCGAGTGCAGCGGTCCATTCTGTTTCGGTTGCGACCTGCACAATCACTTTGTCAACCTCGTTTCCATTTTCAAGGGCGCGCCGGCAGGCATGGCGCAATCTCCCGGAACTGTGATGCCTGCCCGGCCGCACCGGGCTTCCGGCTTTCTCCGCTGCTGCCGTTCACCCGATCAATCTCAACCGCTTTCGGCGGTTTGGGGCGCAACTGCTTTGAAATGCAGCATCTTGCGTAACCGGCGCTTGGCTCATCCCGGTAGTTTCGCGTTACCATCTCCACATCTATGTTTGGCAGGCTGCTCCAGGACCTTCGGCGCGCTCTCTGGAAGGCTTTCGGCCACAATGCCTTTACCATTGCCAAAGCCGCCGCCTACTCCGAGATCCTGAGCCTGTTCCCCGCGCTGCTCGTCTCCGCCACCCTGCTTTCGGCTGTGCCCACCACCGATGCCGTCCGCAGCGATGTCCGCAATGTTCTCAACGACCTGCTGCCGCCGGACACCATGGGCCTGGTGCAGAACTACTTCGCTCCCTCGACCGGCCGCTCGCACCGCGTCATCTTCTCGGCCTGCGTCGTCGCGCTCGCCGCTTCCATGGGCGTCATGCTGTCTCTCATGGAGGGTTTTCGCCGCGCCTACCGGCTGCCGCGCGGCCAGTTCGGTTTCTGGAAGGAGCGACTCGTCGCGCTGCTGCTCATCCCTTCCACGCTGCTGCCCATGCTCTTTGCCACCGCTTTTGTCGTGTTCGGTCACCAGATCGAGCAATGGATGATCGCGAACGCCGATCACGAGCTGCGCAGCTACGTGGTGCTGGCCTGGCGCGGTGTGCGCTGGGTCATTGCGCTTTCCACCAGCGTTGCCGTCCTGCAGGTTATCTTTCACTTTTCGGTCGCGGTCCGGCCGCCGTGGAGCCGTACCCTGCCCGGCGCCCTGCTTGCCACCAGCACCTGGTTTGCCTCCACCATGGCGTACGGGTGGTACGTGACGCGCTTCGCCGATTACTCCCGGGTGTACGGCTCGCTCGGCGCCGGCATCGCCACGATGGTCTGGCTCTATTTTGTTTCTGTCGCCACGCTGGTCGGCGCGGAGTTCAACGCGCAGGTGTATCCGCTCTGGGCAGAGCAGCCGGAGACGAACCTTGCCCAGGACGACGCGCTCGAATACCCGGACTGCCATGCTCCGCTCGCGGCTCGCGGCAATTCTTCTGCCCGCCTGGCCGACGGCTGAAGCATTCGGCCAGAAGGTACTTGCGCGCTTCGCTTCGAAAGGTGGGGAGACGATGTCATGCTCTTTCGGCAAGCTGCGGCAAGGCACATTCATCCGAAACGCTGCGCCACATATTCGTAGCACCGTCGTACCCAATCCCGTTACCTGCGCGTTTACCGTGGAACACTCGAAAAATGAAGAGCAAACCCGTCAAAAAGCAGTCGCAAATGCGCCGAAATTGCGCCCAAAACAGCCATTCGACTATGCTCTCGCGACTGCCGGTGCTGTTGCTTGCCGTGCTCGCGCTGACCGCAACGTGCAGCGCCCAGCAGGACGCACTCCATCTGCTCGACGAGGTAGCCCGGCAATACGCCGACGCCGGCAGCTACCATATCGAGGCCATCACCGAATCTCGCTTTTCCTCAGAGCTAAGTAATTCCTGGAATAAAGAGCTGCTTACGGCGGAGCTCGAGCCCGGTAATCGCTACCGTTATGAGGGACAGAACCAGAGCGGTTCCGCGATCGTCGTCTCGAATGGAACAGAGGAGTGGGAGCTGCGGCTCTCGTCCGGCGATTACACCGTGAAGCCGGCCGGCAGCTATGGTCATTCCTTTTACACCTCGCAGCGATCTCAGGAAGAGTATTCTCTCGCACAAGCATTCAACCTGATTGCCGATCTGAAGCTGACCGGCAGCTTCGCCAAGCAGGCACACTTCTTGCCGGAACAAACGATCACCGTGGGCGGCAACAAAATCCGGTGCCTGGTGGTCACCTACGGTCGAGACGATCTACTCCGACCTTTATCTTATGCCTCAAATCGCCAGACGTTCTGGATAGACGCAAAACGCAAGGTGATTGTGCAGTCAACAACTGTCGGCGATTTCAAAGCCAACGTCGACCCGGCGCACCCGCCGCTTCATCCGATTCTCCGTCATGAAGAAAGCACAACCATCTATCCGGTTGTCGAGCTCAACCAAACATTCCCACCGGGCGACTTCGCGTTTACTGCGCCACCGGGAACAGTGCAGGTCAAGGAGTTTCCTCCACCCTACGGGGTCCGGAGGGCATCCGCGCCTGCGAATACCGCGAAGCTCCCGGACATGGTCGGCAAAGCGGCTCCCCCTACGATCTTCTACGCTGCCGATGGAAGCCCGTTTCAGTTGAGCAGTCTTCGCGGCCATCCCGTGGTGGTAGACCTGTGGGCGACCTGGTGCGCACCGTGCCTGTTACAAATGCCCGCGCTCGACAGGCTTTATCAGCAAACGAAGAACACAGGGCTGACCATCGTTGGAATTGACATCGACGCAGGTGCATCCACGGCAGCGGATTTTCTGAAACGAAAAGGCTATGGCTGGGCTGACTATCACTTCAAGCAAGGCCCCGGCGTCGGCCTCGGCTTTCCGAATACAGGCGTTCCGCTCCTGGTCCTGATCGACAAGGACGGCAAGATCCTCTACTACCATGATGGTGACGACGACGAGGCCGGTCTACGCGCCGCGGTCAGCAACCTGGGACCGGCCTTCGCTGCGGCGCTGGCAGCGCAGTAAACGGTTCCTGAATACGCGACGTGGCGGAGATCAGTCCATCTCCCAGCGCAGCAGCGTGGCGCCTACGGTAAACCCTGCGCCGACGCTGGCCAGCAGGACCATGTCGCCGCGCTTGAGCTTGCCTTCCTTCCGTGCCGTGCCCATGGCGAGCGGAACCGTCGCTGCGATCGTGTTGGCATACCGGTCGATATTGATCAGGACACGATCCATCGGCATGCTGAGCCGCTGGGCGGTCGACTCGATAATGCGCCGGTTGGCCTGGTGCGGGATGAAGCAGGCGAGATCTTTGCCCGTCAGGTGATTCCGGGTCAGCACCTTTTCAGAGATCTCCGCCATTTTGCGGACGGCAAACTTGTAGACGGCCTGCCCGTCCTGGTAAACGTAATGCTGCTTGGTCGCGACCGTCTCGGCGCTTGCCGGGCGCAGGCTGCCCCCCGCGGGCAGCCGCAGCGCCAGCGCGCCGGAGCCGTCGATTTCGTGGGCGTAGTCCAGAATGCCTTCTTCTCCGTCTTCCGCCGGTTCCAGCAGCACGGCGCCGGCGCCATCGCCGAAGAGGATGCACGTGCTGCGGTCCGTGTAGTCGATCATGGAACTCATGGTGTCGGCGCCGATGACCAGGACTTTTTGCTGCGCGCCGCTCTCGATCAGTTTGGCGCCAACCTGCAGCGCGTATAAAAAGCCCGAGCAGGCCGCGCCCAGGTCGAAGCCCCAGGCATGGTGCGCACCGATCTTCTCCTGCACCAGGCAGGCGGTCGAGGGGAACGGCATATCCGGACTGACGGTCGCAACGATGATGACCTCGACCTCGTCAGCCGAAATACCGCGCTCGGCCAGGCAGCGCCGCGCCGCCGCTGCCCCTAAGTCACTGGTGGCGCAGCCTTTTTCAACAATGTGCCGCTCGCGAATCCCGGTGCGCTCCACGATCCACTCGTCGCTGGTGTCGACCATCTTTTCAAAATCGGCGTTGGTCAGGATGCGATCGGGGACGTAGCAGCCGAGCGCGCTGATTTTGGCGCGGCGGACCAGCTTCTGGTTTTCAACGGGATGCAAAGGCATTCTCCAGGCAAGCAAGGGAAGTCAAGGGCCGCCGCGACAGAGGGCAGCTGAACAGCATTGATTGTCTCTGAGGGGGCGTCCGGTGTCGAATGACTGGAGTTTTAGAGCATTGGCGGTCTTGGGGTAGAGTTCGGGCTTCTCGCTCCAGCGGCTCTTCCCGGTGGAAAGCAACGCGCACACCGCCTGTCTCTCGAGGTGTTGCGTGACAATGCATCGGCCCGTGGCTGCCTGTGGATGTTCAAGTACCGGGAGACCTGCTGCGCACGCACTGGCCCGTTGCCGTTGCTTCCTTCCGGACCTGGCGGGGTTGGCGGGATTGCGCCGCGCAGGGCCCGGCACAACCAGAGTTTACCATCGTGCGAGCGGATGCGGAAAGTCACACATCGCACAGGTCCGCGGCCTCCTATCGCGCAACGCGTGGCTTTCCGCCGGATGAAGCCACGGGGTGCGTCTGCGCTGACCCGCACGCCTACCGAAGAATTGCTCTAAAATACTATAGTGCAGTCCACACTTCAGCTTCCCGGTGCGCCCGCGGCCGCATCCCTGGAATCAGCAGCCGGTGCCGCGCCGCTGAAAATCGGTTTTGTCTCGCTCGGCTGCCCCAAGAACCTCGTCGACAGTGAAGTGATGATGGGCCTCCTGCAGCAGGCCGGCGCCGAGCTTACCACCGATACCGCCTCGGCCGATGTGCTGGTCGTCAACACCTGCTCGTTCATCGATTCAGCCAAACAGGAGTCCGTCGATACGATCCTGGAGATGGCCGGCCACAAGGCTTCCGCCGGTGGGCGCGCCCAGCGTCTGGTCGTTGCCGGCTGCCTGGTGGAACGCTATCGCGACGAGATTCAGAAGAATATCCCGGAGGTCGATGCGGTTGTCGGCACGGGCGAGCTCGAGGCGATCCTGAAGGCCGCCGGGCTGGTGAAGCCGGTTGTGCCTGTGCCGCCGCGGCCTTCGCTGTTCCGTATCCTGGACACCCCCACGGGTCCGGCCGCGGCTGCGGCGATCGTCCATCCCGCTGCGGAATCGGTGATCGCGTCACGTCCGGCGGGTGACCTGCGCGAGCAGCAGGGCCGGTTCACCCGCTCCGACTGGGACGGCGCGGAAACCTCCGCCCTGCCGACCTACCTGTACGACGAGGAGACTCCGCGCCTGCTCGCGACCGGCCGTGCCTCGGCGTACATCAAGATCGCCGAAGGCTGCGACCATCCCTGCACGTTCTGTGTCATTCCCAACCTGCGCGGCAAGTTCCGCTCGCGCCGGCTGGAGTCAGTCGTCGCCGAGGCCGAGCGTCTGGTCGCGAGCGGGGTACGCGAGCTCACGCTGATCGGACAGGACACCACCTGCTACGGAGAAGACCTGGGCATGCGCGACGGGCTCGCGCTGCTGCTGGACCGGCTTGCCCGGATCGACGGCCTGGTCTGGCTCCGTTTCCTCTACACCTATCCGAACCGCATCACCACGCGCCTGCTCGAAACCATGGCGAAGCATGACACGATCTGCCCGTACCTGGATGTTCCCCTGCAGCACGCTTCGCCTGCGGTGCTCAAGCGCATGCGGCGCGGCGCAGGCGCGGAGATCTTTCTGCTTACGCTCGAGAAAGCACGGGCTGCCGTGCCGAACCTGGTTGTGCGCACGGGATTTATCGTCGGCTTTCCCGGGGAAACGGACGAGGACTTCCGCATCCTGAAGCAGTTTGTGCGCGACGCGCAGTTCGACTGGATGGGCGCATTCTCCTACTCGGATGAAGAAGGCGCGGGCGCATTCGCGTTCGGCGAAAAGATCCCGCGGCGCACCATCGAGGCGCGCCGCCGCCAGCTCATGAAGCTCCAGCAGGGCATTTCAAAGACCGCTAAGCAGCGCTGGGTCGGTCGTCGCGTCAAGGTTCTGGTCGAGGGTCCGAGCGAGGAGACGCCCCTGCTCTGGGAAGGCCGCTCCGCTTTCCACGCCCCCGAGATCGATGGCAAGCTGTACCTGAACGACTTCGGGGATTATGAGATGCTGGTCCCGGGCACGTTTTACGACTGCGAGATTACTGAAGCGCACGATTACGATGTGGTGGCACGGGTGCTGTGATGACAAAGAGAGCGCCTGCGAAGCTGAAAGCGCTGCGCTGCCCAAGCTGCAGCAAGCTGGTCACCGCGACCGATCCCGAGTTTCCTTTCTGCTCGGATCGGTGCCGGCTCATCGATCTCGGCAAGTGGGCATCGGGAGCGTACCGCATTTCTTCGCCCATCCACGACCCGGAGTTGCTGGACGAACTGGATGGGCTGCGCGGGGCTGACCGGCGAGCCGGCGACGATGAGTGACGGTGAAACCACAGAGCAGTTGCGGGAGCCGGGGCCAGCGCCGGTAAGGGCTCCGTTGCGGAGCCTGATCCGCACGCCCTGGGCGTGGGCGGTCTCTACGTTTCTGGGCGCAGGCTTTCTCAAGCCCGGCCCTGGCACCTGGGCCTCGGTTGCGGCGGTACTGCTGTGGCTGCTGTTCGCCGGCCTCGCTTCTCCCACGCCGCCTGCGCTGCGCGCCGTGACCCTGCTCGCTGCGCTGGTCGCCATTGTGGCCGGCATTCCGGCAGCCACCGTGGTCGAGTTCGAATCAGACCGTGAAGATCCGGGCCATGTGGTCATCGACGAGGTCGCCGGGCAGTGGATCGCCCTGCTCGCCTTCTGCGGCTATGGGCACCAGGACTGGGCACACGCTCTGCTGGCGCTGCTGCTTTTCCGCTTGTTCGACATCCTGAAGCCGCCGCCCGTTCGCCAGCTGGAGCGCCTCCACGCAGGCGTCGGCATCCTGATGGACGATGCCGCAGCCGGGCTGTATGCGCTGATCGTTGGCGCCATTATCGGGCACTGGTGGTAAAGCATCTTCACCCGGATCGAGAGAAGGACCGTGGCGTGCGCGTGGCTTCTCCGTCTGCCCAGGGGTGAAAAACTTCTGGCGGGGCCTTGCGCATGGCTCACTCCCGCTCGATTCGCTACAGTAGAAGAGGATGAGATTTGACGCACAGAACCCTGAAGCAACGCCGGCTCCACGCATCACCCGCGTTCATCCTGTCGCGGCGCTCCCTGCCGGAGAGATTCACGTACACGGGGAGCATCTCGCCACTGTAGCCGGGCGCCTGCCTGTGGCCATGGTGGGCGAACTGGCCGCCACCGTGCTCATGTCGCGCGCGGAGCGGCTGGTGCTGCGCATGCCCGACGAGGGCGAATCCGGCATCCTGCGTATTCTGCGCAACGGTGAGCAGAGCAACGGCGTGACGGTGGATATGGCGGAGCTGCTCGCGACCGGCATTCACCAGGTCGCCAACCCCGCCGTGGATGCGCTGGGCAACGTCTACGCCACTTTTTCCGGCTCCCGCGGACAGGAAACGCCGGTTTCGGTATTCCGGATCACGCCTTCGGGCGAGGTCGCTCCTTTCGTCGCCGGCATCACGAACGCCACAGGACTGGCCGTCGGCGCGGACGGCTACCTCTATATCTCCTCGCGCAACGACGGCACCATCTACCGGGCCTCGTCCGAGGGCGCGGTGTCGAGCTTCTCCGAGGGGATGGGCATCGCGACAGGCATCACGTTCGATGCTGCCGGGAATTTGTATGTCGGCGACCGCAGCGGAACGATCTTCAAAATCGCGCCCGACCGGCAGATCTTTGTCTTCGCGACCATCGAGCCTTCCATTGCCGCCTACCACCTCGCCTTCGGGCTTGACGGAACCCTGTTTGTGGCGGGCCCGACGACCTCCAGCTACGACACCCTGTACGCGATCGGACCGGACGGAACGCCGCATGTGCACTACCGCGGACTGGGCCGTCCGCAGGGCATCGCGCTGGACGTTGCCGGGAACGTGTACGTCGGCGCGTCGCTCGCCGGCCGGCGCGGCATTGTGCAGATTTCGCTCGATGGAACTGCCGAGCTGGTCGCGGCGGGCAGCGGCATCGCCGGACTGGCATTTATCCCGGGCGGTGACGCGGTCGTCGCAACCGCCGGCGCGCTGTTTACCCTGCCGCTCGGGGTCGAGGGGTTGCGGCTTTTCTAAGCAGCACCAGGAAAGAGAACGAAACATGAACTGTGACATTATCGCGGTCGGCTCTGAGTTGCTCACACCCTACCGCCAGGACACAAACTCGCTCTACCTTACCGAGCAGCTGAACCAGCTCGGTGTCCGCGTTTCCGCCAAGACCATCGTCGGCGACCGCCGCGAGCACCTCGTGGGCGCGATACGCAACGCGCTGACGCGGGCCGATATCGTGCTCGTTACCGGCGGGCTCGGCCCCACGGAAGACGACCTTACCCGCGAGTCGGCTGCCGAGGCGCTCGGACTGCGCCTGCGCCGCAACCAGGAGATCGTCGCTTCGCTGTACGCGCGGTTCGCCGCGCGCCGCATCCAGATTACCGACAACAACACCAAGCAGGGAGATGTGCTTGAAGGCGCCGCAGCGCTGACCAACAACGCCGGCACGGCTCCGGGGCAGTGGCTCGACACCGTTCACGAGGGTCACCGCAAGCTCGTGATCCTGCTGCCCGGGCCACCGAGCGAGATGAAGCCGATGTTCGAGGCGGAAGTGCTGCCAAGGCTCACGGAAGCGATTCCGCGTCGCTATTTTGCGACCCGCACGCTGAAGGCGGCGATGATCGGCGAGTCGGCCTGCGATGCACGGATTGCGCCCATTTACAGCCAGTACGCGGACGTCGAGACGACAATCCTCGCGCATCTCGGCGACATCCAGCTTTCGCTGATCTGTACCAAGCCCACGCTTGAGCTGGCGCAGAAACGCGTCGATGCGCTTGCCGGTGCGATTGAAGAAGAGCTGGACGATGTGCTCTATTCCTCCAGCGGCGAGTCGCTCGAGCGGATCGTGCTGTACCAGCTGGAGCTGGCCGGCGCCACGCTCGCGACCGCGGAGAGCTGCACCGGCGGCATGATCGCGCAGCGGCTAACCGGCATCAGCGGTTCGTCGCGCTCGTTCCTCGGCGGAGTGGTGGTGTACTCAAACGAGCTCAAGACGCTCTTTACCGGGGTTCCGGCAGGGCTTATTGCCGCGAATGGGGCGGTGAGCCGCGAGGTGGCCTCGGCGCTGGCAACGGGGATTCGCGCAAAGGCAGGCAGCACGTTGGGTGTCGGCGTAACCGGCGTCGCCGGCCCGCTCGGCGGCACGGACGACAAGCCGGTCGGCCTCGTTTACATCGCAGTGACGGACGGGGTGCAGACAGACGTCATGGAGAAGCGGTTCCAGGGCGATCGCGACCGCATCCGTCAGTACGCCAGCCAGCAGGCGCTCGACATGGTCCGCCGGCGTCTGCTTACGCGCAGGTAGGCAAGCGCCTGATGGATTACGGCTTTTGCGCGAGGGCAGCCGTATAGAAGGTGTAGGTCGCCCGGTATGGAATGCGCGTGACTGCGCCGGCATGTGCCGCGTCGCAGCCGGCCGTCGGTGCGACCCCGCCACGCGTGTTTGACCGCCGCACCCACACAATCGGTGAAAGTTTGCCGGTGACCGTGCCGCGGGGTTGCGTCTTCACGAGTAGCCACGGCACATTTCCGGCTTCGGGCGCGGCTTTTGTCTGCGTCACCTTCCCGGCGATGGAGCTGCCATCGTTCCAGGTCCAGGTGGGTCCGGCGTCGTGTGTGCCTACCTGCTTTTGCGTGGCAGGATCGACCAGCTTTGCTTCCGGCGCGCGGAACGTCCAGCCGTAGCTGCCGGACTGGTTCGTGCAAGCGTAAATCTGCACGCCGCTCCCCTCGACAGAGACGACAGCGGTAGCTCCGGCCGGTATGGTCGGGTCGGCCGCCGCCATGGGCCGCGGCGCCTGGAACGGCAGAAGCACAAGCAGGGCTGTGAGCGCGATGAGCATGATGCAGAAACGCTATCAGAAGGGCAGCATGCGGCGCGCGTTCCTGCTTTCGATCTGTCTCCGGTGCGGTACACTCGAAGCGCGATGAACGCTTTACCCTTCTTCCTGATCGCCGTGGTTGCGTATCTGCTCGGGTCTATTCCGTGGGGCTACGTGCTGGTCCGCGCGTTTCGCCATCAGGATATCCGCGCGACGGGCAGCGGCAATATCGGCGCCACGAACGTGATGCGCTCCGGCGCAAAGGGGCTGGGCGCGCTTACTTTTCTGCTCGATGCCGCAAAGGGCTGGATCGCGGTCATTTTCGCGACCGGCGTGTTGCCCATGCTGCCCGCGCGATGGGTGCAGCATGACGCTGCGTACACCTTTCATGTCGGCGTGGCTGCCTCTGTCGCGGCGATGTGCGCACTGCTCGGCCATATCTTTCCGGTGTGGCTGGGTTTCCGCGGCGGCAAAGGCGTGGCGACTGCCTTCGGTGTCGTGCTCGGCCTGGCGTGGCCGGTGGCGCTCACCTCGCTCGCGGTATTTCTTGTCTCACTGGCCCTGTGGCGCATCGTTTCTCTCGCATCCATCTGGGGCGCGGTTGCCATGGCGCTCGCCGGCTTTGCGCTGCCGCCGCACCTTGGCCGCGGCTGGGTTGTGCTGTCTGTCCTGGTCGCAGTGCCGGTCATCGTAGTGCTCAAGCACCATGCGAACATCCGCCGGCTGCTGGCCGGGACGGAGTACCGTTTCGGCAAAAGCCCTTCCGCCGCATGAGTCGCATCGCCGTGCTCGGCGCCGGCTCCTGGGGTACGGCGCTGGCTCTCAGTCTCGCGCGTCGCCCGGACCACCAGATCACCCTGTGGGCGCATACCGCCGCGCACGCCGAGGCGCTTGCAGCCGATCGCGAGAACCGCCGCTACCTTCCCGGCGTACCACTGCCCGCAGCCATCCGGATCACCGGCTCGCTCGAAGTCGCCGCACACGAAGCAGACGCCATCCTGGTCGTCGTTCCCTCGCAGCATGTCCGGCTCACCATCACCGCGCTGGCCGATCACCTCAGACCCGGAACAATGCTTCTGAGCGCCTCGAAAGGCATTGAAGACCGGACGCTCCTGCGCATGACGGAGGTGATCGCGTCTGCCCTGAATACGCGAGCTGCCGGTCATCCCATCGGCGTGCTCAGCGGTCCGTCGTTCGCGCAGGAGGTCGCCGCAGGCGCGCCTTCAGCCGTAACGGTTGCTTTCGCTGACGGCGAGGCCGCGGAGCGCGCGCAGGCCATGCTCTCGACCGAAAGCATGCGACTGTATCGCAACACCGACGTTCCGGGTGTCGAGCTAGGCGGCGCGTTGAAGAATGTCATCGCGATCGCTGCCGGCGTGGTCGCGGGGCTGCAGCTCGGCCATAACTCGGGCGCTGCCCTCATCACGCGCGGCATCGCCGAGATGACGCGGCTCGCCCTGGCCTGTGGCGGCCGCCGCGAAACACTCGCCGGGCTCGCCGGCGTCGGCGACCTGATCCTCACCTGCACCGGCACCCTGTCGCGCAACCGGTTTGTCGGCATGGAACTGGGCCGCGGCCAGTCGCTTGCGGAGATCGTCGCAAGCCTCGACGGTAAGGTCGCCGAAGGCGTCCGCACCACCGGCGCAGCCCTCGGCCTCGCCGCACGCCACAGCGTCAGCATGCCCATTGCCGAACAGGTCCAGGCCGTGCTCCACGGCCATCGCTCGGCAAGCGATGCAGTTCGGGAACTGATGGCGAGGCCGGGGAAAGACGAGTAAACCTTGAGGCCTTAAGGCATACTCACTTGTGGGTGTAGAGCGCTGGCTTTACGCTCCAGTGGCTTTTCCCTACGGAAAAGTCCGCGCACATTTGCCGGTCTCTATGCGTTGAGTGAAAATGCCCTAGTCTCGCAACTCGCGAATCGCTGCCCAGTCGAGCAGACATGCGCTGCCCGGGCACGCAGGCTCCTCGTTTGGGGTCAGCACACCGTCCCGATAGCGGTAGATCGTATCCGTCTCCGGATTGATGACGACGATCGTCTGCACACGCATCGTCTGGTAATCCTTGAGCTTTTTGAGCATGCGCGGCACCCGGTCTTCCGGTGACAGCACTTCAAAGACCGCTATGGGAGGGTAGGTCAGAATCTGCTCGACAGGCTGCGCTCGATCGAAGACAGTGATGTCCGGAACACGGTAGCGTGCAGGCGCGACTTTTACGCGGTATTCAGCCAGAACGCGGACGTTCCACTCGCGCTCGCGAGCGGAGAACCAAAGTAAGAGCGCTTTCTGCCAGGATGCGTGATCGAACTGCCCCATCGGCCGCTCCTCAATTTCACCGTCGACATACTCGGCATCAGGCTCATAGTCGCTGCGAAGGTACTCTTCGATCGGAACAAACGCTGTAGTGGCCATACAAGCTCTCCCGCGTTATCGACAGTCTAGAGCATTTTCCCTGTAACTGTGAGCCGGAGTCGCAGGCTGATTCAGTCTGGCGAACCCATTCACCTTAAACTGAAGGAACAATGATCCAGACCCTCTTCGGCTCGTTAGACCAACCGGAAAAGCGCAGTGTGTTCGACAGGATGCGCGAAGCTGTCTCGCGCACCCGCGATTCTCTTTCCGACAAAATTGGCGATGTCGTCGCGCTTACGCGCGAGGTAGACGAAGCCGCGCTCGAGGAGCTGGAGGGTGTTCTGCTGGCCTCTGACCTTGGCATGCCGACGACGACGGTGGTGATTGGAGCTTTGCGCGAACGGGCGCTCCGCCAGGGCATTCGCGACGGCGCCGAGCTTAAGACCCTGCTGCGCGCCGAGCTGCTCACGATCCTCAACCGGGAAAACGCGCTGCCGCCGCGCCGCATCACGCCTCCTGAGGTTGTGTTCCTGGTAGGCGTGAACGGCACCGGCAAGACGACGACCAGCGGCAAGCTGGCCGCGTGGCACCGCCGGGCGGGCAAAACCGTCCTGCTGTGCGCGGCCGACACCTTCCGCGCCGCCGCGATTGAGCAGCTGGAGATCTGGGGCCAGCGCGCCGGCGTCGAGATCATCAAAACCCGCCAGGGCGGCGACCCCTCTGCCGTGCTGTTTGACGCGGTAACAGCCGCCAACGCCCGCCGCACCGACCTTCTGCTGGTAGATACCGCAGGCCGGCTGCATACAAAGACCGGCCTGATGGCTGAGCTTGAAAAGATGCGCCGCACCGCCCAGCGCATCATCTGGGATGCTCCACACGAAGTCCTGCTGGTACTCGACGCCACCACCGGTCAAAACGGGCTGCAGCAGGCGCGGCTCTTTACCGAATCCGCGGGAGTGACCGGCATCGTTCTCTCCAAGCTTGACGGAACCGCAAAAGGTGGGATAGTTGTAGCCATCGCCCATGAACTGCATTTGCCGGTGCGGTTTGTGGGGACGGGCGAGAAGATGGACGATTTGCTCGCCTTTAACAGCGAGGCCTTTGTCGACTCCCTGCTGGGAGATTAGAGCGTTTGCCCGTAGGGGATACGGTCGGTCTTTCTACCTTGTGGCTTTCTGCCAAGGCCACTATCGCGGTCGCACTGCACACGTTTTTGGGGGGAGATGCCGAGCCGCATGTCTGAGCCATCCACTCCAAACCAGCTCAGCCAAGCCGTTGTCGAGTCCATGCCGGACCGCCAGGAAGACGCGCGCTGGATGCGCCATGCCTTGCAGCTGGCGCAGGCCTCTATCGGCCTGGCCTCGCCGAACCCGCGCGTCGGCTGTGTTCTGGTAAGAAACGGCGTCGTGATCGGGCGCGCCGCGCACCACTATGAGGCGAAGGACCACGCCGAGGTGGTGGCGCTCAGGGAGGCAGGCCCGAAGGCGCGCGGCGCCACTGCCTATGTCACGCTCGAGCCCTGCTCCCACACCGGGCGCACGCCGCCGTGTGCTGCTGCGCTGATCCAGGCAGGGATCAGTCGTGTCGTCGCTGCCACGGGCGACCCCAACCCGCTGGTGAACGGCCACGGTCTTGCCATGCTGCGCGAAGCCGGCATCGCCACGACAGTCGGTGTGCTCACCGAGCAGGCGCGTGCGCTCAATGACGGCTTCGCCCGCTGGATTCGCCGCAAGCTGCCGTTCGTCACGCTCAAGGCGGGCGTCTCGCTCGACGGGCGCATCGCTCCCTCCCGGGCTGAAAAAACTCCCGGCAGCGTGGCCTACCTCACCGGCGCCCGCTCGCTGCTGGCAGTGCAAAAGCTCCGCCAGGCCAGCGATGCCGTACTCACCGGGATCGGCACTGTTCTCGAAGACAACCCTCTGCTGACGGACCGCAGCGGCGGTTCGCGCAGGCGTCCCCTGCTGCGTGTCGTGCTCGACTCCCAACTGCGGCTGCCGATGGACAGCAGCCTCGTCCAGTCAGCCGCCGGTGATCTGCTCGTCATCACCTGTGATGCGGATGAGGACTCGTCTGCTGAGCCGGCCCCGGACACGCGGGTCGGCACGGCCTCCGCTGCGCTGATGTGTGCGCCTGTCAATGCAGATGCGCAGATTTTGCGCGAGCGCCGCCGTGCGCTGGAGACGGCGGGTGTCGCGGTTCGCGCGGTTCCACGCAATGCCGCGGGGAAGCTTGACCTGCATGCCGTGCTGCACCTGCTGGCCGAGAGTTACGGAGTGCTGAATCTGCTGGCCGAAGGAGGCTCGCAGCTGAACCGGGCGCTGCTCGAGGGCAGTAACGGCGTCCCGGTAGCCGACAAGCTCTGCCTCTTCTACGCGCCGATGTTCCTTGGCCAGGCGGGTGTGCCGCTGCTTGCGGGGGACCTTTCGCTGCCCGCCGAAATTCACCGTTCCACCCTGTCGGAGTGCGGCTCCGATTTCCGGCTCGACGCGTATCTGCGCGATCCCTGGCGGGACCAGTAGCCCTCCTGCCTGCGCTCTCGTAGATGACCTTTCCAGGGCTGCGGCGCGCCGGGCGACCCTGACGGCGCACGTAAAATGAAGAAGGAGATAACCCATGTTCACAGGGCTGGTGCAAGCTACAGGAACGATCCGGTCGGTCGAGGCTGGTGCCGGGACGATTCGCCTGACCGTTGAAGCGCCGGGCGTGGCCGCGAAGCTGGGCGTCGGCGACAGCATCGCGGTGAGCGGTGTATGCCTCACTGCGCTTGAGCCGTCTGCGCAGGTGTTCCACGCCGAGCTCGCTGCCGAAACCGTGGCGCGCACTTCGCTTGCCTCGCTTGAGCCAGGGGCAAAGGTTAACCTGGAGCTGCCGACGCCCGCCGGCACCCCGCTCGGCGGCCATATCGTGCAGGGCCACGTGGATGCGACCGGGTCGCTTCTCGCGCTCGAACCTGTCGGCGCCGGTGAGCGAACGGACTGGCTGCTGCGTATCGCCGTTCCCCCTGCGGTCGGCAGGTTTGTCGTTGAAAAAGGTTCCGTGACGATCGAAGGGATCTCGCTGACGGTCGCGCGCTGGTTCCCGGAGAAGGACGCGCAGGACGATACGCTCACCGGTGCGGGCGAGCTGCACGTCGCGGTGATCCCGCACACGTACGAAGCCACCAACCTGCATGCTCTGAAGCCCGGAGACGCGGTGAACCTGGAAGCCGACGTGCTGATGAAGCTGGCGGTGCAGAATGGCCTGCTGGGCAACGGCAGGCAGGACACGCTGTGGACCCGGCTCGCCGCGAAGGATGCGCGGAACAGCCAGGCCTTTGAAGTCTCACTCCCGTATCTCGTCGCAAACGGGTACTAGAGCGATTCAACCCAGCCCGGAACGGGAGTGCAATGGCAGTACAGGTACGGGATACCCGGCAGAAAAAGGCAATCCGCGTGGCATTCTCGACGGCCGCGCGGCCCCTTTCGCCTGAAGAGGCGCAGGTCGAAGCAGCAAAGCTGGTTGAGGGTATCAGCGTGGCCACGATCTACCGGAACATCCATGCGCTGGTTGAAGACCGGTGGCTCTCGCCGGTTGACATTCCTGGCGAACCGGCGCGTTACGAGGTCGCCGGCAAAGGCCATCACCACCACTTCCACTGCGAGGGATGCGGCCGCATTTATGACCTCGAGGGCTGTGTTCTGCAGCCGAAACCGAAGCTGCCGCGCGGCTTCCGGATGACCGGACACGAGCTGTTCCTCTACGGAATGTGCGCGGACTGCGCAGCGACAGGACAGGGATGAGGTCTTGCCCTGAGAGGAATGCAAAACTCACCCCGCATGCAGGCCGGTAACTGCCGCAACCACCAGCACTCCGGCCAGCAGACACAGCAGTTGTCGCACGGTCTGCCCCGCACGCATCGGGGTTTGCAATTCAGGCAGCAGGTTGGCTCCCGCGATATACAGAAAGCTTCCGGCACTGATCGGCAGCAGCCACCGGAAAACACCGGAACCTGCTTCGCCCATCAGCAGCACCGCCGCTGCGCCTGCGAGCGAAGGCGCGCCTGCGAGGATCGCAAAATGCATTGTTTTCGGTGCGGGCACACCCAGGTGCAGCAGCACCGCGACATCGCCCAGGCGGTGCGGAACCTCGTGCAGCGCGACAGCAAAAGCGGTCAGCAGGCCCAGGCTCGAGTTGACGGCAAATGCGGTTGCAATTGCCGTGCCGTCGACGAAACTGTGCAGGGAACTGCCAACCAGCAGGTTGACCGGGCGGAGTGAGCCGCCGCCGTGGAGATGGTTGCAGGCTTCGCCGTGGACCTGCGGCGCAGCGGCGGAGGCGGCCTGGTGCGGTTCCGCCGCCATACCGGTAAAGGACTGGACGATGCGCTCAAGCGTGAACAAGCCCAGCAGTGTTGCGCCGAGGGTGAGCCATAAGCCTTGTCGGTTCCCCAGCGCTTCCACTGACTCGGGCAGCAGGTGGAGCAGTGCGGTCGCGAGCAGAACGCCGACGGCAAGGGCTACGAGATAAGGCAGCTGCCGCCGCAGCAGATGCTCCCGCGCGCGCAGAAGCCAGGCGGCGGCAACAGCTACCAGCTGCACGGCGAAAACTGCTGCAAGGGTAAGCATGGAGGCGCGCCGATCCTGAAGGCATGCACACGCTCAAACCAGTGTGGAAGAGCGCTTGTTGCGAACGTGTGTGCAATTAGGATGGCACAGGGAACCGTGTGTTGGGAAGAGCGGACGATGCGATAGCCGAGCAGGACCTTGCTGAACCTGAAAAAAAAGGTTTGTTCTATGGTGTTTACGAGGCGTTCTGGTTATACCGGTCCCTGGCGAGGAGGACTTTCTCGAGCTCCAGCGGAGTGAGCGCGCGGGGCGTACCGAGGTGGTGCGCAATGAGGCGGATATTCGCCAGGTGCTCCAGGGTTTCCATTTTCTGGAAGGCATCGAGCAGGTTGGGCCCGTAGGTCACGGCGCCGTGATTGGCCATCAGGATCGCGTCATGCGTGGCGAGGTGCGGCGCCAGGCTGGCCGCGACCTCGTGCGTACCGGTGGTGGCATAGGTGGCCAACGGCACCGCGCCCAGGGTCATCACGGCTTCCTGGCAAAGGGTCTCATCGAGTGCCCGGCCGGCACACGCGAAAGCAGTGGCGATTGGCGGGTGGGAGTGGATGACGGCATTCACGTCGGGTCGGCCGCGATAGATCGCCAGGTGCATGCCGATTTCGCTTGTCACCTTGCGCGCGCCGGCAATCTGGCGCCCTTCGGTGTCCAGGATGACCATGTCGGTGGAGCGAAGCAGGTATTTGCTGATGCCGGTGGGCGTTGCGAGCAGGCGCGTCCCATCAAGCCGCACAGAGAGATTGCCGGAGGTACCGGGCATGAAGCCGAGCCGGTGCAGCCACTTGCCGAGGCGAACGATCTCGCGTCGCAGATCCTGCTCCCGGCGCGCGGGCGCGCCTTCGTCCCGGCGCATCGGCTCGCCCTCCAGGTGCAGAGTGCGATCCCCGGGCTGCGTCCAGCGAGGATGATTTTGTTCCAGATCGCTTTGCGTGAAGTGCATCTTGTCTGCCAAGCTCACGCTCCTCTTATGCGGCTCCGTGCGACTCGTGTTGCTCCATGGTAACTGCTGGCAGGCCGGTCAGAGAATCCTGAATGGGGAAGCTTGCGCTTTGCCTGGCCGCTTGAGGGTAAATGCCCGGCGCGCGAGATGCCAGCCCTTTCCGATCCGGTCAGACGCTTTGAAGAGATGGCCTGCCGTCAAAGGCCCCGCGACGCGGTGGTGGCCGACAGCGGCCAGGCCCATCGATGCGACGCAGCCGCACTGCGAGCAGTCCGGGTCGCCGCCGAACTGGCAGGGGGTGATTTGCGTTGTCAGGTCGGCGGAGATAGTTTCCGTGGTGCGGGCGAAGATGCAGTCCGCAGGATTGTTCGGGGGGGAGTCGATTTCGTCGATGACGGCCTGGGGCATATCGAGGACGGGATACTGGAGGCGGAGTCGGCTGAGGTCAGCGATGACCCCGGCGCGCTGCGCGGGCGTCAGAATTTCCGGGTCCGTGGCGCCTCGTTGCGGCGTGAAAATACTGAACCAGACCTTCGCGATTTCAGGCTGGCTGCTCCAGAAGGCGAGGAACTCGTCGAGATAGCCGGGGCGTTCGGCGATCTGCGAGGTGATGGTGCAGTGGACGGTGACGCGGGCGTCCTTGATGTTTTTGAGAATGCGCTCGTAGGTCGCAGGCTTGCGCCGCTCGTCGTGCTCAGGCTGCAGGCCGTCGATCGAGACGACGACGTTGAGTCTGGGGTATTGGAGCCAGTGCGTGGGGATCACGCGGAAGGCGCTTGTGACGACCTGGGTGTGGATGCCGCGGCGATCGAGCTCGGGCAGGAGCTGGTCGAGCTCGCGGTAGCGGACCAGGGGGTCGCCGCCGACCAGCGAAAGATGCAGCGGCTTGTGCTCATCGACGACGGCGAGGACGTTGCGAACGAGAGCGTCACCTTTGAAGTCCGAGAGCTGCCGCAGCTGGACCTCGTTGCCGAGGTGGGCGGCGTCGAAGGCATAGCAGCCGGGGCAACGCAGCGGGCACTCCTTGGTGATCTCTATGGAAAGGGAGGGCGCGCGGCCAGCGAGGATGGAGTACCAGGCTTGGAGAACTTCAGACGTTTTCATGGACTTCTCAAAGAATACGCGTCCGGCGGCGCGCGAATCTTCGATGGAAGCGCAGAACGATGGAATGCGTGAAAGCTTTACAGCATCGAAGCCGTTATTTTGCCTCAGCGTTCAAATAAGCATCCATCGGCACTTCAAAGGCAAACATTTCTCTGCCTGCGCCGTCGTGGACCTGCCGGAAGACGAGGTGCGCACCGGCCAGCGGATGCTGCCCGAGCCCCTGCGCGTCGTAAAACAGGAAACCGGCCTGGGTGGTATGCGGCGCGACCGTTACGGCCGAGTACTCATAGTCGTTAAAGTCAGCCTCTACTTTTTTGTCCGCGTCCTTGCCCTGCTTGTGCCAGGTAATCGGCCCGATGGGAATGTTCGTCCCCTGGCGCGCCTTGCTGCTCACCTTCCGCTCCACATCCTCCGGCTCCGCTGCGTTGATCTTGCCGCCATCCTGGGGCAGCAGGAGAATGCGGGCTTCGCTTAGCGAAATGGGCTTATCCGTGGTGTTGGTCACGATGATCCGCAGCGGGATCACGTCGTACTGCAGGTAATCCACCCGGAATACATTCTGCTTCGGCATGCGGTCGTACGGGTCGACTGCGATGGTGATCCCGTCTTGAGTCACGTGCGCCGGATACTCGGTGGCCGCGCGCGCGGGCTCGATCTTCTTCTCAGCAGTCGCGGCGAGCGAGAAGCAAAGCATGGCGATCAAAGAAAACCAGAGCCTTTTCACAGTGACTATGATCCCCCTCTGACTTGCGCGGCATGCGGCTGTCATGGCGGAAACCCGCATGCCCGAGTTTCGCGCCTGAACTGCACCTGGTGTGAGAATGCTCCAGCGCCCGGCGGTTCTCTGTGAGCGGGCTCCGTCATGGTGCTCCGCCGCACCCATTATCATCGTGGGCGGACCTCCTGTGCATCGACCGCCGGCAAACTTTCGTTTGGGCACACGCCTTCTGCTCGCCTGCTACAGCATTGTGCTGGCAGCAGCGCTCGCGCTGACCGCGCCCTTTTGGCTGCGCGAGCTGCGCCTCGGCGGCAAGTACCGCGAAGGCCTGCGTGAACGGCTCGGCCGCATCCCTTCGCGCCTGCCCACGCCGATCCCGGGCCAGATCGTGGTCTGGCTGCATGCCGTTTCGGTCGGTGAAGTGCTCGCCGCCGCGCCGCTCGTCCATGCCTTGCGCACTGCTCTGCCCGATGCCCGCATTTTCATCTCGACCACCACGCGCACGGGCCAGGCGATCGCCCGCGCTCGCTTCGGCGACGACTCTGTTTTTTATTTTCCGGCCGACTTCGCCTTTGCTGTCCGCGCGTGGCTTCGATTTCTCAAGCCACGCGCAATCATCCTGGTCGAAAGCGAGTTCTGGCCGCGGGTGCTGGTGGAGGCCGGCCGCGCCGGCTTGCCGGTCGCTGTCGTCAACGCGCGTATCTCGGCGCGCTCGTGGCCGCGCTACCGTCGGATGCGCGCTCTCTGGCGCCCGCTGCTCGGCAGCCTCGCGTTTGCCCAGGCGCAGAGCGACGGCGATGCGGACTGTCTGCGCTCTCTCGGCGCGGAGCGTGTAAGCACGGGCGGCAATCTGAAGTACGACTTACAGCCTTCGCGCTCTACTGCGCTGGCGACGATGCTTCAGACTTATCTACCGCACGGCGTTCCAGTCTTCGTTTGCGGCTCCACGCTCGAAGACGAAGAGTACATATTGCTCAGAGGCCTGCCGCAGAACTCGATCATTGTGTTTGCGCCACGGCACCCGGAGAGATTCGAAGCCGTCGCAGCGATGCTCGCGAAAGAATCCCGCCCGTGGCTGCGACTTTCCGAGTGGCGCACGAATCCTGAAGCGATTGCGCCCGGCAGCACTCTCCTGCTCGACTCCGTGGGAGAACTCGCCGCGCTTTATGCGATTGCGACGGTAGCAATCGTCGGCGGCGGCCTGTTGCACACGGGCGGTCACAACCCCCTGGAGCCAGCAGCGCTGGGGAAACCTATCGTCATCGGTCCGAACGCGCAAAACTTTGTGGACATCGTGGTGAAGCTCTATGAGGCTGGCGCTATCCTGATCGCCGACTCCCCGAATGTCGCGCCTGAAATCGAATACCTGCTCAAAAATCCGGATGAAGCCAGCGCCATGGGCGAGCGCGCCCGGCAGGTGTGCGCGCAGCAAGCCGGCGCAACCAACCGCGCTGTTGCCGCAATCCTGGAGCTGGTGCTGCGATGAACCCGTTCAGCATGCTCGCCCCATTGTCGCTGCCGTACGCGCTCGCGCTTACTGCCAAGAACCAGGCCTATGCCCGGGGATGGACGCGGCCGCGGCAGCTGCGGCAGCCGGTGGTCAGCATCGGGAATCTTTCAGTCGGCGGAGCAGGCAAGACGCCTTTTGTCATCGCGCTCGCGCAACTTCTCGTCCGGCAGGGCTTTCACCCCGATATCCTGTCACGGGGATACGGGCGTATCTCCGATAAAGTCGAGCGGGTCGACCCCGGCGGAGACGCTGCGCGTTTCGGCGACGAGCCTCTGCTGATCGCCAAAGCTACCGAGCTCCCGGTCTTTGTCGGGGCCTCACGCTACGCGGCCGGCCTGCTGGGTGAACAAAGCGCGCAGGGAGCGGCAACAGATATTCACTTGCTCGACGACGGTTTCCAGCACCGCGCCCTCGCCCGCTCGATCGACATTGTCCTGCTCCATCCTTCTGATGTTCTTGGCCGCCTGCTTCCGGCGGGCCGCCTCAGAGAACCGCTGCGCGCGCTTACCCGTGCCGACCTGCTCGTGCTGCGCGACGGCGACAGCAGGACGGAGCCCGCCCTGCGGCGAGCCGGCATCGACAAGCCCATTTGGCGCGTTCGCCGGACATTGACGGCGCCCGCGATTACGGGGAAGGCCTTCGCGTTCTGCGGCATCGCGCATGCGCAGGAATTTTTCGGCGCTCTCGGCGTCCCTCCCGACCGCACCCTTGCCTTTCGCGACCATCATCGCTTCACCGCAGACGACCTCCGGACGATCGCCGCACGGGCCCAGGGCTGCGATGTGATGCTCACCACCGAGAAAGACTTTGTCCGGCTGACGCCCGGGCAGAAAGCGCAGCTGGCCCGTACCGCACCGCTCCATCCGGTCCCGCTGCGGGTTGAGATTCTTAACGCCGAGCGCTGCGTGGAAGCCTTGCTGACACTTTTAAGCGAGCGCCACCGCGCGGCCAGCCATTCCTGCTGAGCTATGCGAGAATCAATGTTTGCCAAAGGGAACCCAGCAACGCATCCTCGTCGTCCGGCTCGGCGCCATGGGCGATATCATGCACGCCCTCCCGGCGGTCACGGCTCTTCGCGCAGCCTACCCTGACCGGGTGATCGGCTGGGCGGTCGAGCCGCGCTGGAAAGCGCTGCTGTGCGCCGACTCCGCGGGGCCCGACGCCGCGCGCACCTTCGCCCAGCCGCTTGTGGACCGCGTGCATCTTGTGCCGGCGAGGCAGTGGGCGCGGCAGCCGCTGCGGCCTTCGACGCTGGCGTCTATCCTTGCGGTGCGCCGCGAGCTGCGCCGCGAGCGGTACGATGCGGCGCTCGACTTGCAAGGCGCCTTACGCTCCGCCGTGATTGCCTCTTTTGCCCAGGCTGAGCGGCTGCTGGGGGAAGCCGAGCCCCGCGAGCGCATCGCCCGCCATCTGTTCAGTGAGCATGTTCCCAGCGCTGGCGTCCATGTGATTGACCAGCTGGCAGACGTGGTGCGCGCGCTTTACGGCGATGCTTTACCGCTCGGGCTGCCGTTGCTGCCGCAGGATCCGCTTGCCGCGCACTGGTGTACCGAGGCCGGGGTCGGCCCGCACTATGGTCCTGCCATCCTGTTGCATCCGGGTGCAGGTTGGGGTGCCAAGCGCTGGCCGGTCGAGCGCTACGCCCAGGCCGGCGCGATGCTGGCGCAGCAAAGCGGCTGGCAGGTTGTCATCAACGCCGCGCCTGGGGAGATGGAGCTCGGCACCTCGCTTGCCTCGCACCTGCACGGCCTGGGCGTCAGCCCGCTTCTGCTGTCGCCGACGGTCGGCCAGCTCATCGAGCTTACGCGCCGCATGCATCTCGTGATCGGGGGCGATACGGGACCGCTGCACCTTGCCGCCGCGCTCGGCAAGCCCACGGTCGGGATCTACGGACCGACCGAACCCGCGCGCAACGGGCCGTTTCACGGACAATTCGCAGTGCTGCGCGATGCGCAAAGCCGCCGCGACCACACCCGGCACAGCGATCCCGAAGCAGGCCTGCTGCGCATCCTGCCGCGTCAGGTGGTCGAGGCAGCCATTGCTCTGCTCGCCGACGGCCCTGACCCTTCCAAAGCTGCGGAGAGCTCCCGATGAGCGAGGAAAAGCTCGCCTGGGCGGCGATCGCCAAACGCATCCGCGTGCCGCTCGGTTTTGTGTTTGCCGCGGTTTTTCTGCTGCTCGCGCGGCCCACGTATCGCTCGCTCGCGCTCAGCCTGCTGCTGGTGCTGCCCGGGCTTGCGCTGCGCGGCTACGCCGCCGGCTACGTGAAGAAGAACGCCGAGCTTACCGTGACGGGTCCCTACGCCTGGACGCGCAACCCGCTTTATCTCGGCTCCATGCTGATCGCCTTCGGCTTTGCCGCGGGCGCCCGCTCCATTCTCCTGGTCGTTCTGCTCGCCGCACTGTTCGCCGTCATCTATATCCCGGTGATCCGTGGTGAAGAGCAGTATCTCCGCGTGCACTTCGCCGGCTTCGATGCGTACAGCCGCCGTGTGCCGCGGCTCGTGCCCTGGCGCGCGCCCATGCGCTCAGCCGGTGAGCGCGGACGCTTTGCCGCGGCACTCTACCGCAAACACCGCGAGTACAATGCCAGCATGGGTGTCGCGGCGCTTTATCTTGCGCTCCTCCTGCGCCTGGTGCTGGTGCATGGCCGGTAAATTTCTCAAAGGACCAGCAGACAGGATGCCTACCTCGTCCCGCAGCCCTGGCGCCCCGTTCCGCAAGGAAAGAGGCGCATGGTTTACCCCGGCAGTCCTGCTGCTGCTCTGCCTTGCGCCGGTTTCGGCGCAAACCCCTGCCACGAGCACGCATTCTGCCACACCGCCGGTTACATTTCCGCCGCCGCTCCCAGGCTGGAGCTTTCCCACGCGGCAGACCCTTACCTACGCTGTCGACTGGCGCGTTTTTCCAGCCGGGACTGCTACGGTTCACCTTGAGTCCGATGGAAGCCTCGAACGCATCACCGTCACCGGCGACTCGCAGGGCGCGATCAACCTGCTGTTCCACGTCAGCGACCGCTTCCAGTCCAGCTTCGACCGCACCACCGGCTGCTCGCAGAGCTTCACGCGGCAGATTATGGAGGGGCACCGCCAGGTAAACTCCGATGAGCACGTCGACGATGCCCGGCACGTCGCCTCCTACAACGAGCAGAACCTTGTGTCGCACATCAACCTGCACCAGACCGTGGCCGTGCCGTCCTGCGTCACCGATATGCTTTCCGGCATCTATTACTCGGGCTCGCAGCCGCTTGAACCCGGCACCGTTTTTCACCTGCCCGTCATCAGCGGCGACCACGTCAGCAACGTGACGATGCGGGTGGAAGCCCGCGAGCTGGTCCGCACCCCCACCACGAGCTACCACACCGTGCGCGTCGAGCCCACGGCTGACTCCGGGACCATTCGCAACCGCGGCAAGGTCTGGATCTGGTATTCCGATGACAGCCGCCACATCCCGGTGCAGATGCGCGCGCGCCTGTTCTGGGGTACGCTGACGTTCCGGCTTACCGGGATCGACACCAAGTAGCGCCTTACTGAATGCGGAACCGCTCCCGCATCGCCCGCTGAATCCGCGGCCGCCACAGCAGGTTGTACGTCGCCTCTTTGCCGGGAAACATGCGCAGCACCGCGTCGCGGGTGTTGGCAACGGCCTGCGCTGCTTCGTCGACCGTCATGGAGCGGTCCTGCGCGATGCTCGCGAGCAGCAACTGCATCATGGCCTGCATGCGGCGAAGCTTGCGGCTTTCCTGCTGCTCTTCTTCCCGCGGTCTTTTCGCTGCGTCGATCGCGCCTGCTCCGGATACTCCTGTGCTCATGCCGTGGTCTCCCGATGGATTGAAGGCCTGCCGTGACTTTGCCCGGGTGCGGCAATTACGCTCATCCTACGCCTGCGACCGGCCCCGGCGCAGGCTTGTTTCCCCGGGGGGTGGCTTCGTCACCTGGTCTCTCTGATCTTTCGATGCTCTATGGATGCCCGATCGGACTGCCGGTCCAGGCACCTCCCGTCAGATGCTTGCCATCCAGCAGAAAGTCAGTTTCCCCGGTCAGGTCTGTGCGAAAGGTCAGCACTCCGGCGCTTTGCAGCTTGTCGAGCGTTGCGGGTTTTGGATGGCCGTAGAAATTGCGACGTCCGCAGGAAATGACCGCCTCCTGCGGCGTAAGCGCGGCGAGAAATGCCGGGGTCGAGGAGGATAGACTCCCGTGATGGCCGACCTTGAGCAGGTCGGCATGCGCAAGCCCGGCGCTCACCATCGCCGACTCCGCCAGCGCCTGGGCGTCGCCTTCAAGCAGCGCCGAGCTTCCGCGGTAGCTCAGCCGCAGCACCAGCGAGTCGTTATTGCCCGGCTCCGCTTTCGGACGGTAGGACCGCGAAGGCCAGAGCGCCTCTACCTGCGTCCACTGGCCCAGGCGCCACGTGTCGCCCTGCCGGTGCGCCACGACCGGAATATGCTGCGTTGCCGCCTGTGCGAGCAGCGCGGCGTAGTGGGCCGAGCCGGGATTGTTGCCGACCAGCAGCACCCGCGGCCGGAAATTCGCCAGTACCGCGGCCATTCCGCCGATATGGTCCTCATGCGCGTGCGTGATCGCCACCGCGTCGAGCCGCCGGATGCCCCGCGCCCACAATGCCGGCGAGACGACCTCTTCGCCGATATCGAAGCGGCTGTCCGGCGCCTGCCCCACCAGGCCTCCGGCATCGACCAGCATCGTGCGCCCATCCGGGGTGACAACGAGGATGGCATCGCCCTGGCCGACGTCGATGGCTGAAATCTCCAGCACGCCCGGCCGGTGTTGGAGCGCCTGGGGGGCGATGACCAGCGTCGCCGCCGCCGCGAGCAGTCCGCAGGTGGCGGCGAGCGCCCAGCGGCTCCGGCAGCGCACGACGCGTACCGCCAAAGCGACCACCAACACCCACGCGGCGATGTGCAGCGCCTCCGGCGCGGGCAGGCGGTAGTCGCCCAGCGGCAAACGGGCAAAGCCGTTCACAATCGCCGAGACCACGTGCAGCACTGCTGCCGTAAGCGCGGCCGGAAGGATCGCCGCGGCAGGGAAGACCAGCAACGTGGCGAAGCACAGCATGGCCGCCGGCAGCAGCACGCCGAGCAGCGGAATGATGACAAAGTTGACCGGCAGCCCCAGAACCGTGACGCGGTGGAAGTACATCGCCATGGGCAGCGCCATCACCAACTCCACCACGGCGGAGACCAGCAGAAGCTCGAGCGCGCGCATCGCGAAGACAACGGCTTGCGGCATCCAGCGATGCGCGACGCGGCGGCCGACTATCGGCTCCAGGTGCTCGGCCAGCAGCCGCAGCATGACCCGCATTTCCGCTACCTTCGGGAGCAGGGAAGCGTCGATCGCGACCAGCCACAATTGCTTTAAGCCGTGCAGATAGGGCGCAAAGGTGCGCTCGCCGACCGGTACGGCGATGCCTGCGATCGCGACCACGGTGAGCAGCGTCATCTGCAGGCTGGAGCCGGCGAGCGCCCGCGGGCTTACCGCCATCAGCAGCAGCGACGCCAGCCCCAGCGCCTGGAGCCCATGCCGTTCGCGGTACAGCAGCCGCCCGACCAAGTAAAGCGTCACCATCCAGAACGAGCGCTGCACCGGCTGGCCGTAGCCGGTAAATACCGCGTACGCGAGTGACAGCGCAATGGTTACCGCTGTGCCGGCGACGCGCGGCAGCCTGAGCCAACGCGCCGCCAGCAGGACGACGGACGAGAAAATCGCCAGGTGCAGGCCGGAGACCACCAGCAGGTGGAACGACCCGGTGCGCTCGAAGCCTACCCGGGTGCCGGTCTGCAGGTAGCTGCGGTCGCCCGTCAGCATCGCCGTCAGCATGCTTGCATCATTCGAGGAGAGAGCAAAGAAACCCGGCAGCCAGTCCGGTCTTGGCATCTGCGCCAGCGCCATGATGCGCTGGCTGGCCACGGTCTGCAAACGGTGCAGTCGGCAGTCGAACCCCGGCGCAGCCTCGCCGAGCAGCCGAACCTTCGCCGCGTCGACTGCGCCAAGCGCGCCTACGCCCTGCTCGTGCAGGTACTCCGTCGCGTCCCATACGCCGGGGTCGCCGTAGCGGCTTTCCGCGCGCGGGGCCAGCGTGACGGCGAGCCGGGTGCCGCACCCGAGCAGCGGCAGCGCGGTGCCTGGGCCGGCATAGATCGTCAGACGGAGTCCCCCACCCAGCGGCTGCATTTGCTCGCCCTCGCCTGCAACGCCGGCAAGCCGCAGGTCGATCCTCTGCTCCAGCTCACTGCGCTTGGCGCGCTGAAAAAACGCCGTATACGTGGAAGCCTGCACTGCACCCGCCCGCATTACCGTGCCGGTAAAGGTGCGGGTTGCTCCATCGGCGGCAAGCAGCGCGAGCGGCTGCTGCGGATCGACAGGCCGCTGCACCTCACCGGCAAGGCAGCCCAGCACCAGGAACAGCCCGGCCAGCGCAACCGGCACCGCGCGCGGAGCATGCCACGCCGAGAGCAGCAGCAGGATGCCGAGGGGCAACACGCCTGCGAGCAGCCAGCAGGGCGTGACCCAGTGGAAGCTCGCAGCGGCAATGCCCAGCGCGAACGCGCATGCCGGCAACAGCGCGGGCGCATTGACGAGGCGGATGTCCGCCGAGGCCGGGCGGACGCGGTGCCGAAGGGCCGCACCCGTCGGCGCGGGAGCGGCAGAACGATATGGGACCAGGACTGTCGCAGCCATCGGCACATACCTGCCGTGCTGCCGTCAGCCTAAGCGAAGCTCCGCGATCGTTTCCATATGGAACGTTTGCGGGAACATATCGACCAGGTGCAGCCGGGAAAGGATGTACCCAGCATCTACCAGTACACGCAGATCGCGCGCCAGCGTCGCCGGATCGCACGACACGTAAGTAATGCGTTGGGAACGCACAGATGCCAGCAGTCCCGCTGCCCTGGTTCCCAGCCCGGCGCGCGGAGGGTCGAGCACCACCCGGTCCGGCGGCTGAGCGCGCCTGCCGGCGGCCCGCTCCAGAAAGGCGAGCGTGCTGCTCTCCACGACCTGCTGCCCGGCCAGGTTGAACCGCAGATCCGCAGCCGAGACCGGAGCACCCTCCACCGCAACCACCCGCTCAGCCCGTTGCGCCCCGAACAAATCCCACGCCTTTGCGGCCGGATTGCCTGACAGGCCATCTTCCACCAGTTCTACAAGCCGCTCCACCAGCAGCCGGTTGCCCTGGAAGAACGCTCCGACGCTCACCCGATACGCGTGGGCTCCCACGCGGTAGGTCAGCGCAGGCTCACCCCATGCGCCCACCATGCGGCCGCCCGCGCTCTCGCCGTCCGGCTCCTCGACAACGGGGCTGTTTCGGCCACGCCCAGGACGCTCGCGGGCGCCGAACAACCCGGCCCCGCACAGTGCCGGCACCCGCTCCCGCAGCGACGCGCAAACCCGATCCAGCGCCTTTGCCGGGGTCGCTGCGCCCACGCGCTGCTCGAGTGAAAGCAGCAGGGCCGAACTGCTCTCGTTCGTGAACAGTTCCACGCCCGCGCACCAGGCGCCCACGTCCTGCTGCTGAAACACCGCTCCGACAGCCCGCAAGGCATGCTCGAGCAGAGGCGCCGCGATCGGGCAGCTCTCGACCGCGAGCAGCGCCTGCGAGCCGCGCCTGCGATAGCCTGTCGCGTTCGTGAACGGATCCACGTGCAGCCGAATGCGGTTGCGGTAGGCCCAGGGCCCCGCGGCATGCACATCGACGGCGGGCACATCCCGCAGGCCGGCCCGGCCCAGCGTTTCGAGCAGGATGCCCTGCTTCATGCTCAGCTGCGCCGCGTACGCCGCGTGCTGGTACTGACACCCGCCGCAGGCGCCGTAGTAGGGGCATGGCGCGGCCACGCGGTCCGGGGAAGCGCCGAGCACTTCCAGCAGCTCCGCCTCGGCGAAACTGCCTTTGTCCCGCCGAACCGCGGCTTCCACGGTTTCGCCCGGGAGCGTCATCGGCACGAAGACTGCTTTGCCGTCGACCCGCGCCAGCCCCGCGCCGCCGTAGATCGCCTTTTCAATGGCGAGCCTCATCCGTCGCTCCGCATGTAGAAGAGGCTGAGCCGCGGCACGCCGTATCGCTCCAGCAGTCGCTTCTCGAGAAACTGCTGCTCGATCTGCCGGATCTGCAGCGCCTGCATCCGGCTCTTGTACGGCGCGATCTCGCGCGCCGCCTGCTGCCGCAGGGCCGTCAGCTCGTCTTCAGCAGAGCCGCCCAGCAGCATCGCCAGCAGCTTCTCCTCAAGCGTCCGTAAGGTTTGCTCCAGGGTTTCCGGGGATGGAGCCTGCTCGCGTGCATCGGCCGCCAGCACGCCGAGCCGAGCGGCTGTTTCCTGCGCCAGTTGCCGTGCGCAGTCCGGTACCGCGGCCGCCAGCAGCTGCGCGCGAGACTCGTCCAGATGCCGCGCGATCCGGTCGGCTTCAAAGCCTGAGCTCGCGCCGGCACCCGTGGCCGGTGCCATGCCGGTGGCGGCCTCGCGCATCTGCTCCGCGGCTTCCATGACCGCCTGCGCGCACCAGCCCAGCCCGTTCACGCGCCGCACGCGTCCCTTTGCCTTGCGCGCCTCGTGCCGGTCGAAGGCATCATCGATGCCGCGCAGCACCGCTTCGAGCGGAACGCCCGCGTCCCGCCATGTCTCGATCAGCGCCCAGTCCAGGGTTGAGAGCAGCAGCAGCGACCCGCGCCGCTGCTGAAAGCGCTCCTCAACCTCGGTGAAGTAGTTGAAGTAGTTTTGCACCAGGGCACTCAGCTGCCGTCGCCGGAGCGGCGCACCAGCTCCGGCCTGCGCTCGCTGGTTTTTTCGCGGTGCTTGTCATGGTTCTTTTCATGAATAAGCCGGAGGCCCTCGAGCGTCAGCATTTCGTCGACTTCCGTGATGAATCGCGACTCGGGCGCGATGAGCTTTGCCAGGCCGCCGGTCGCCACGATGGTTGGCTTCGCGCCGGCAGCCGCAAGCTCGCCGACCATGCGCTCAAGGATTCCGTCGACCAGTCCCAGGTAGCCGAAAAACAGCCCGCTCTGCAGGTTGGTAACAGTGTTGGTGCCAATTGCCTTTGCCGGACGCTTCAGGTCCACTCGGCCCAGCCGCGCGGCACGCGCAAATAACGCATCGGCGGAGATCCCCAGCCCCGGCGCGATCGCGCCTCCCAAGAACTCACCCCGCTGCGAGATCACGTCGAAGGTCGTCGCGGTTCCGAAATCGACGACGATGCAGGCTCCGCCGAACCGCGCAAACGCTGCCACCCCGTTGACCACGCGGTCGGCGCCGACCTCAGCCGGGTGGTCCACCAGGAGCGGCATGCCGGTGCGCACCCCCGGCTCGACGAGCAGCGGCGTGCAGCCGAAGTACTGCTCCGCGACCCTGCGCAGGGTCGAGTCCATCGGGGGTACCACCGATGAGATCACGATGCTCTTGACAGCGGCTGAGGCCACGCCGCGCATCGCGAACAGGTTCAGGAAGAGCACGCCGTATTCATCGACTGTCTGGGTCTTGTGCGTCGTCACGCGCCAGTGCGCGACCAGCGTCGCCCCGTCGAATACGCCGAGGACCGTGTTTGTATTCCCCACATCCAGCGTCAGCAGCATGGCTACTCCTCCGCACGGACCGCGCCTGAAAGCACTGTGCGCACTGTGCCCGCATCCGTGCGCACCCGTAGGAAGCCGCGCTCGTCCAGCCCCTCCGTGACGCCGCGGAACGGTTCTTCTTCTCCTACCGCGACCCGCTTGCCCCTCACCCAGGTCGAGGCGACTTCCAGCCTTGCCAGCAGGTGCTGCCGTGCGGCCACGGCATCGGGCCCGGTCAGGCCGCGTACCTCGCCTTGCAGCGCGCGCAACAGCGCTACCAGCAAGTCCTGGCGCGTGGCCACGTTTTGCGGCGCCGCGATCGCAAGCGAAGTCGCGGCGCCGGCCAGCTCCGCCGGAAACTCCCGCTGGTGTACGTTGACGCCGATCCCGATGACCACGAACCGTACCCGCGTCGCCTCGGCCTGCATCTCGGTCAATACGCCGCCCAGCTTTCGTGACCCAACCAGCACGTCGTTCGGCCAGCGCAAGTCTGCCACCACTCCGGTTACAAATGCTACGGCATCCCGGGCCGCCAGTCCGGCTGCAAGCGAAAGCCACAAGGCATCGCCGGGCGCGAGCGCGGGGCGCAACAGGATGCTCACGTACAAGCCGCTCCCGGCAGGCGACACCCAGGTATGCGCCCCGCGCCCGCGGCCGCCCGTCTGCGCATCGGCCACGTAGACTGACCCATGCGGCGCGCCGCTTGCGCCGGCCTGCATCGCGAACGTATTCGTCGAGTCGATTTCGGCGAAGTGCCGCACGTGGCCCGCGAACGGGGTCCCGGCGAGCGCCGCGTCGAGAGCCGCCAGATCGAACGTGTCGCTCAATGCCGCTCCGCCGCGATGCGCATGCTCAAGTCTACCGCCACGGCTGAGTGCGTCAGCGCACCGACGGAGATGTAATCCGGGCCGGCCAGGGCGTACTCCCGCACCGTCGCGAGCTCCACCCCGCCAGAGGCTTCAATCGGAATGCTGAGCCCGCGCTCCCGTACAATTTTCACGCATTGGCGCACCTCGTCCGGCGTCATGTTGTCGAGCAGCAGCGACTCCGCCCCATGCTCGAGCGCTTCTTCCAGCTCCGCGAACGAACGCACCTCGATGTCGATGACCTGGCCCGCCTTGCGGCCGGCGAACGCGTTCGCGAGTACCGCGGCGATGCCGCCGCCGAGCGCGATGTGGTTGTTCTTAATGAGGATGCCGTCGGCCAGGTCCAGGCGGTGGTTTTCGCCCCCGCCGCAGGTCACGGCGTACTTGTCCAGGATGCGCAGCCCCGGTACGGTCTTGCGCGTGTCAATGACGGTGGCCGCGGTTTCGCGCACCGCGTCGGCATACTGCCGCGTCAGCGTTGCAATACCGCTCATCCGCTGTAGCAGATTCAAGATGACGCGTTCGGTGGAGAGCAGCGTCCGCGCGTTGGTACGAATAACCGCCAGCGACTGGCCCTTGCGCACGCGCACCCCGTCGAAGATTTCGGGGTGGCTCACCACTTCGAAGTGTCCGGGTCCGCGGCCTTCCAACCGCGAGAAGCCCGCGAGCACCCGCGCAATCGCGCCCAGCCCCGCGACGGTGCAGTCCTGTTTCGCCACCACGGTTCCGGTGCCGCGCAGCCCCGCATTGATCGTCAGCAGGGTCGTCGCGTCCTCGGTCGCGCAATCCTCCTGCAGCGCCTGTTCTACGATCGCGTCAATCCGCCTGCTCTTCCAGTCCATAGCGTCTGCTCCTGCTATTTCGATGCCAGCGCGTCGAGCCCGTCGCGCAGTTTCCGTATCAGTTCGACGAGCTCCACCGCGCGTTTACGTACGCCGTCGATGACCGCGGGCGAGGCCTTACTGATGAAGTTTTCGTTGCCCAGCTTCGCCTCGGCGGCGGCGTACTCCTTTTGGAGCTTCGCCAGTTCCTTCTGCAGGCGCTCTTGTTCAGCGGCTACGTCAATCTGGCGCTCGTAGATTACCTGCACATCGAAGTGACCACTTGATACCACGCCTTCGCCTATGAGCGAGCCTGAAACCTCCTCGATATCTGAAACACGAGCCAGACGGCGAATGATATCTCGACTTTCGTTGAACGTTTGTTTGAACCAATCGTCTACACGCACACGCACGGGCACAGGCTGCTTATCAGCCAAACCTTGCTCTTTGCGTAACATTCGGATCGTACGAACAAGGAGCTGCAGTTCCATGAATTGCACACTTAGTTCGACGTTCGAGGTGAATGGATGACTCTCCCTAGGATAAGGGGAAAGTGCGATAGAGGATTGCGGCGGTGTGTTGTTATAGAGCGCATGCCAGAGCTCCTCAGTAAGGAACGGCATGAAAGGGGATAGCAAACGCAGCGTGGCTTCAAAAATCTGCAACAGATTTCTAAGTGCTGAAGCTACAGCCTGCTTGTCGGCATCAGGGGAAAAGACGAGTCGCAGCTTAACAATCTCAAGGTACCAGTCGCAGAAGTGATCCCAAAGGAATTCGTAGATGTGGTTAGCTGCTATATCAAAGCGATACCGGGGCTTTTGCTCGAAAGAAGAGTGTAAGTCTTCCGAGTTCTCATCGCTGGCTCCTAGAAGGTTGTTTACTGCCAAGGCTGGGAATGTTCCACGAATCCAACGGGCTTCAATGTCGTCTGATCCTGGCTCTCCCCAAAGCGTTCGGGGATCGACAACAATTCCCGCCTCCGCAGCCCGGTCCACATTCATGAAGATGAACCGCGCCGCGTTCCAGATTTTGTTTGCGAACGCGCGGTAGCCCTCGGTGCGCGACTCGCTGAACGCGATATCGGTGCCGGGCGAGGCCATCGAGGCGAGCGTAAACCGCACCGCGTCGGTCCCGTACTGCTTCACAATTGCAATCGGGTCGATTACATTTCCCTTGGTCTTCGACATCTTCTGCCGGTCCGCATCGCGCACCAGCGCATGGATATAGACCTCGCGAAACGGAACGGCATCCTTGAGCGCGCGGCCGTCCTCAGTCATGAACCAGCAGCCGAACATGACCATGCGCGCCACCCAGAAGAACAGGATGTCAAAGCCGGTGACGAGCAGCGTAGTAGGGTAGAACGCATCGAGGTCCGGAGTTTTCACCGGCCAGCCGAACACGGTAAACGGCAGAAGGCCCGCGGAGAACCACGTATCGAGCACGTCGGTTTCCTGCTCCAGCGAACTGCCGCCACAGTGCGCACAATTCGCCGGCGTGTCGCGCGCGACGGTGGTTTCGCCGCAGGCTGCGCAGTGCCATGCCGGGATGCGGTGGCCCCACCACAGCTGGCGCGAGATGCACCAGTCATGGATGTTGCGCATCCACTCCATGTAGGTCTTGCGGTACTGGTCGGGCGTGAAGCGGATGTGCCCTTGTTCGACAGCAGCGATGGCCTTGTCGGCGAGCGGCTGGATTTTCAGGAACCACTGCGTGGAAAGCCGCGGCTCAATTATTGCGCCGGTGCGCTGCGAAAGCCCGATGGCCATCGCGTGATCCTTCACCTGCACGAGAAGCCCGGCAGCGCGCAGGTCGTCGACAATCCGCTCCCGCGCCGCAAAACGGTCCAGCCCGTGATACGGCGAGCCGGGCAGATCGATCTGCGCCTCGGCATCCATCACGTTGAGCTGAGGAAGCCCGTGCCGCTCGCCGATGGCGAAGTCGTTCGGATCGTGCGCAGGCGTGACCTTCACGGCGCCGGTCCCGAACTCCGGGTTGGCCCAGTCGTCTTCAATTACCGGAATTTCGCGGTCACTCAGCGGCAGCCGCAGCATCCTCCCGACGAGCGCCGCATACCGATCGTCCTTCGGGTTCACCGCGACCGCGACATCGCCCAGCATCGTCTCCGGCCGGGTCGTCGCAATCACGATGGAACCGGTTCCATCGGCGAGCTGGTAGCGCACGTGATAGAGCTTGCCCGTGCGCTCTTCATGCGTCACTTCAAGGTCGGAAACAGCGGTCTGCTGCACCGGGTCCCAGTTCACGATGTACTTGCCGCGATAGATGAGCCCCTGCTCGTGCAGGCGCACAAACGCCTCGCGCACCGCGCGGGAGAGCCCGTCATCCATGGTGAAGTATTCGCGGCCCCAGTCCACGCTCGCGCCGAGCCGCTTCATCTGCTCGAGGATGGCGCCGCCGTACTCCGCGCGCCACTGCCACACGCGGTCCACAAAACCTGCGCGGCCCAGCTCTTTGCGCGAAGAGCCTTCGCTCGCCAGCTGCCGCTCCACCATCATCTGCGTTGCGATGCCGGCATGGTCGGTCCCCGGAACCCAAAGGGTCGGCTCGCCGCGCATGCGATGCCAGCGCGCCAGGATATCCATTTCCGTCTGGTTCAGCATGTGGCCCATGTGCAGGCGCCCCGTCACGTTCGGCGGGGGCAGCAGCATGGTGAAGGCGTCGGGGAAGCTCGCCGGATCATCCGGAGCAGCCTGGCGCCAGAGCTCCTCGCGCGCCCAGCGCTCGGCCCAGCGTTCTTCTATCGCGGCGGGATCGTAGGTTTTCGGCAGGTCGTGTGGCATCGTCTATTCTTCATTTCCGGCGTCGTGTGCAGGCCAGGCCAGTCGAGGCCCCGGGCCAATTTCTGACGATAGCATGGCGCCCAGCTGCGGGCTTCGCGCAACGCGGCTCAGCCGGCGAACCCCGCGTATCGCGTTCGTCAGCCACACCTCATCGGCTCCCAGCAGGTCTTCCACGCTGATATCCTGCTCCGCCAGAGCCGGCATGGTTGCTAGCAGGTGAGCCCGGTACACCCCCGGCAGCACCCCGGCCTCGAGCGGCGGCGTGCGCCACCGGTTCCCATGCCGCACCATCACGTTGTGGATCGCGCCTTCCGTCACCATGCCGCGCTCATTGACGAAGATCGCGTCCACGAACCCGCGTTGCCGTACGGCCGCAGATGCCTCGTCATACAGAGCTCTTCGCGTCGTCTTGTGCCGTAAGAATCTGTCTTTGGAGTCGACCGGCTCGGGCCACAGCACTGCCTCCAGCCGTTCCCCGTCGGCCGCCACCCGCTCCGGCTCTGCGCATACCGGCTCGCCCGCTCCATCCAGCGTCAGCCGCAGCTTCCACGCCGCCTCTGGCTCAAGGCTCGCGCCGCACGCCTCGACCGCATGTCGTATGCGCTCCTGCTCAAAAGGAAACTCAAAATAGCCGGCAGACGCCCGCAGCCGCTCCAAATGCCGCGCCAGCAGCGCGCACTGCCCGTTTTCCCAGCGCATTGTTTCGATCAGAGCGAACGGCGTCTCCCGCAGAAACGCGCCCTTGAGCAGGCACTCCGCGTACTCCAGCTTCGCGTCCGAGTCATAGGTTATCCCGGCTCCGACCCCCATTTCCAGGCGTCCAGCCTCCAGGACAGCCGTGCGGATCGCGACGCTGAACACCGCCTCTCCGTCCGGGGCTACAAAGCCGATCGCCCCGGTATACACGCCGCGATCCCGCGCTTCCAGCTCCCGCAAGAGCTGCATGGTGCGCACCTTCGGCGCGCCTACGATGGACCCACAGGGAAACAGGCTGGCAAATACCTGCGCAAGCTGCATCTCCTGCCGCAGTATTGCCGAAACCTCCGAGCTCATCTGCAGCAGAGAAGGGAAGCGATCGACAGCGAATAAGCGCTCGACGCGGACGCTGCCCATCTCCGCGATGCGCCCCAGGTCGTTGCGCAGCAGGTCGACAATCATCAGGTTTTCCGCGCGGTTCTTCGCATCCGCGGCCAGCGCGACGGAGCGCAGACGGTCCTCTGCCGCATCCCGCCCGCGCTCGGCTGTGCCTTTCATCGGCCGGACGGTGATGTGTCTTCCCCGCATCCGGAAGAAAAGCTCCGGCGATGCCGACAGAATGACGCGCTCGCCCACCCGCAGCAGCGCGCCGAACTCCACCGGCTGCGCTTCCATCATTTGCCCGAACAGTGCGGCGGCATCGCCATTGAACCGGCCCAG
>CAXTMY010000006.1:0-6108 GCA_964245565.1 uncultured Acidobacteriaceae bacterium
CCATTGAACCGGCCCAGCATGCGCCCCGTCAGGTTTGCCTGGTAGGTGTCGCCCGCCTCGATCCACACTTGGATCTGCCTGACGCTGCGACCAAACGCGTCCTCCCCGAGATCGAACTCCAGATGTCCGACTCGTGCTCTATCGTCTGCAACCTGTCCGGCAGCTTGTCTGGGCTGCGCCACAAATGTTGCCGGCTCGGCAAACAGCCCGAACGCGGCCAGCGGCAGGCCCCCGGGCTGCGGCCGATAGTGCGGCACAGCCGTCGGCTCCCACAAGTATCCGCACTCGTAGCTGACGTATCCGGCCGCCCACAAACCTGCCGCCCGCGCCGCCTGCAGCCGGTCAAACAGCCAAGGCAGCTGCTCCAGGCGGTGCACCTCCAGCCACTCCACCGCGTGATCGAAAAACAAGGACCGCCCCGGCTTGCCGCGTGCGTCCTCCAGCAGCACCGTGGCCGGTTCCGCTGCTGCCCGCCATCGATATTCGCCGGTTTCGTTCATGCCTCGTGCTTTGAAAAGTTGCCGAAAACACAAGAGACCGCGCCGGTCGTTCGCGCGGTCTCTTGTGTTGTTTGCTCCATCGGCTTTAGAGCGGATTCAGCTTGTCGATGCCTTTTTTCTTGTGGTGCTTGCTGGACGACTCGTCGCTGCCGTTGTACGCGGGTTTTGGTTTGTGCTTGGTCGGCTTGCCGGTGGTCGTGCCGGTGGAAACCTGCGGTTCGGGCCCACGCTTCACGTCGTTGATCTGGTCCGGGGCTGCTGCCGGTTTTTCAGCCGGGGGCAGCGCTGCCGGGGTGTTGGGGCCGACCGGCTGCGCCAGCCCGTAAATGGCATCGGGATTGCCGGCGATCGGGCTGGGCAGTGCTGCCCCCGTTACCGCCGAGCTAACGGCACCGGCTCCAGAGGCGGGCGTCGCTACCACGTTATTGCTGCTCTCCGCGGTGCCGCTGGCTCCAGGTGCCGCGCCGCTGTCCGCAGGCGGCGCATTATCGGTGCTGGCGGGCGCGGCGCTTGAGGGCGCAGCTTCACCGGGTCCGGGCGCCGGCGCGCTGTTCGGGGCCGCAACCACTTCCGCTCCCACGGTATCGCCTCCACCTGAGCCTTCAGGCACACTCTCCATCGTGACCGCCGGTTCGGCAGTACCGGCTGCTTCTGCTGCCCCTGGCTCGCCCGTACTCGCGGCCGTTTCAACCGGTGGCGGTCCCAGCGGGGAAGGCGCCGGAATCGGCTCGCCCTTCATTGCCAGCGCGAAGTTATCCGCTGTACGCTGGTTGACTGCCGGCGCCAGGACTGCCGGGGCGTCGGTCATGGTTGGCTCGCCGACACGCGCACTGCTGATGACTGTCGGGCCGTGCTGGATGAGCAGCAGCGCCCGGTCCTTCAAACGGATCGGCGCTCGGCTGCCTTCCTCTGCTTCGCTTTCGGCCATCTCGGCGTCCGTGGGCACGGGTACGTTCCGCCCCATCGCGATCAGGCGGTCCTTCGCATCTTCCACATGGGCTGACATGGGGTAGCGGGTCACCACGCGATCCCACGCCTGCGCGGCGCGGTCGTTGTATGCCTTTTCAAGCTCCAGCCTGGCCTTCTGCGGCAGCCTTGGAATACGCGCGACCATCGACGCTTCCTGCGCGTAATCGTCGCCGATGGTCAGCAGTGTCTGGTCCGAGTGCGAGAACAGGGGGTAATTGTCGGCCACGGTCTGCAGCCGCGCGATCGAAGCGCCCCAGTTCTCGCGACCCGCGTAAAACTGGCCGATCTCAAACTGCCGCTGCGCCAGGACTTCCTGCACCTCACGCAGGCGCTGCTTGGCCCGTGGCACCAGTGTCGAATCGGGGAACTGCTGGATCATTTGCCGGTATGCGTCTTCGGCATGTTCCGCGTTCTCCGGATCGCGATCCGGCTTGTCCATCTCCGAGTAATAGATGTCGCCCACTCTCATCTGCGCTTCGGCAGCTTCGGGCGTGTTGGGGAAGAAGGTGATAAAGTCCTTGAACTCCTGCTCGGCCTGCGCCATGGCCGCCGAGCCGCCTTCCTTGTACCAGGTGTCGCCGACCGCGAGCTTGGCGCGCATCTGGTACTCCGACTCCGGATAGGTGTTCATGAGCGTCTGCAGATCCAGCCGGGCGATGTCGAACTTGCCCTTCTTCATGGCCAGCATGGCCTTGTCATACAACTCTTTGTCCGGCTGCAGGGACTTGTCGCTCCCGAGCGGATTGGCGCTCAGGTCGACCTGCTTCTTCTTTTTCTTGTGTAAACCGATCGCGTTGCCGGCCGGCACGAGGACAAAACAAAGCCCGAGTGCCAGAACGGGCGCGCTGCGCTGGAAAAACGACATGAAAACCTCGATAGAGAACGATTCCCGCTGCGGCAACCTCGATCAACGCTCGTCCGCAACAATCTTGGTAAAGCACCCCGCGAACGCGCAGCGGGATGTCTAGCGCTATGCTACTGCGCCCGGCTGTGATTTGTCGCGCCGCTGGGATCTAAACAAACTGGTGCCTTGCCTGCCGGGCGGCTGCCTCTGCGGCCTGAAACAGGCGCCGTCCATCCCGCTCGGCTTCGCCCTGGCCGAAAACCGCCGAGCCGGCCACCAGCAGCTCCGCTCCGGCTTCCACGATCTGCGCGACCGTGTCGTGGCCCACGCCGCCGTCGACCTCGATGCGAAAGCCGAGCCCCATGCGGTCCCGCAGCGCCCGCAGATCCCGCAGCTTGGTCAGGGAATAGGGAATGAACTTCTGGCCGCCGAACCCCGGGTTCACGCTCATGATCAGCACATGGTGCAGCAGCGGCAGCATGGGAATCAGCAGATCGATCGGCGTTGCCGGGTTCAGCACGACGCCCGGCTCCATCCCGTGGGAGCGAATCAGCTCGACGGTCCGGTGCAGGTGGCGGCAGGCTTCGTAATGGACGCTGACCCAGTTGGCTCCGGCTTCGGCGAACGCCGGGATAAAGTTGTCCGGGTTCTCGATCATCAGGTGACAGTCCAGCGGCAGTTTCGTGTGCTTGCGCAGAGACTGCACGACCGGCGGCCCGAGGGTGATGTTCGGGACGAAATGCCCATCCATCACGTCTACGTGGATCACGGTCCCGCCGCCCCGTTCGGCCGCGAACACCTCCTCGGCAAGCCGCGCGAAATCCGCGGAAAGAATGGAGGGCACCAGCTCGACGGGAAAAGTAATCATGGTGCAACCAGTCTATCAATGGGCAGCGTTAGTCCGGGCCCAGGACCGACGGGCTGCTATCGATCAGGTTTTTCCAGCTGCCGTCCGGCTGCCGCCGAAGCACCACCGTCGCGATAAAGGTCTGCGGCGGCGCTCCCTGAACGCCAAGGCGCCAGCGGGAAGTGAACAGCGCGATCCCGTCCGCCTCAACCACGTGCGTCTTAAGCTGTTTCACCGACAGGGCGCCGGGCTTGAGGATGCTCGCATACAAACTGCGGAGTGCTTCTTTTCCCCGCGCCTCTTTGCCGGGCTGCAGGGCCGTTGCTGTCGCGTCGATCAGGACCGCCGCATCGTCGTAAAGGCTGAGAACCGACTCGACGTCGGCTTCGTTGAAGGCCTTATCCAACAGTTCAATCGCGTGTTCAGGGCTGTGTGCCGTCACGTTTCGCGCCTCCTGAAAACTGTGATGCGAATGCCGGATCGACCGGGAGCAGGTTCGAAGCGCCGTTTCTTGCTTTTGGAGTGCGAAAGCTCCCGGCGTCCGACCCTCTGCGACAATGGACTTGCATGGTTCCCTCTCGCTTTCGCCCGTGGCTCCTCTGCCTTCTGCCGCTGCTTGCCGGCTGCGGTTACCATGCCGCCGGAACGGCCACCCATCTCCCCGCCACGGCACACATTATCGATGTGCCGATTTTCAAGAATCACACGCAGGTGTACCACCTTGAGATCACCATGACGAACGCGGTGCTCAAGGAGCTGCAGAGCCGCACCGCGTTCAGAACCGTCGCCACGGACGATCCCGGCGATGCCGACGTGGTGCTCCACGGGGACATCACCGGCTTTACTGTCTACGCGCTCACCTATGATGTAACCACCAGCCAGTCCTCCAGCTACGAGGTGACGGTGACGGCGCGCGTGCGCGTGACCGACCGCGCCGGCAAAGTGCTGTTCGAGAAAAATAATTACGTCTTCCGCCAGCAGTACGAATCGACCCAGGACCTGGTCTCGTTCATCCAGGAAGATCCTGCCGCGCTGCAGCGCCTGTCCCGCGACTTCGCGCAGAACCTGGTCGCCGACGTGACGGAAAGTTTCTAGACGATGGGCGCCGGCTTTGCTTCCACTGATCGCTTCCTGGCGGAAATCGCCGGCGGCAAACTGCGCCCCGGCTATGTTTTCGTCGGCGACGAGGCCTTCCACTACCAGCGCTGCCGCCGCGCCCTGCTCGAGCGCTTTGTGCCGGAAGATCTTCGCGAGTTCTGCCTCAACGATCTTGACCTCGCCGACACTTCGATCTTCGGAGCCCTGGACCTTGCGCAGACACCATCATTGATGGCTCCGTTCCAGCTGATCTTTGTCCGCGGACTGAAGGTGCTCTACGGCCGCGGTGCGAAAAAAGACGAGTTCGCCGCCATTGACAGCTATTTCCGCTCCCCCAACCCGCAGGCGCTCGTGCTGTTTGTCGCCGACCACCTGCGCATTCCCTCCGACCCGCGCCGCATCGACATGGACGACAAGGCCCGCTACGAGCGTATTCGCGAAACCCTCGGCGAGTGGTGCGGCACGGTTGAGCTGGCACGCGCCGATGAGGACGATGCGATGCGCTGGCTGACGAGCGAAGCAAAGCGCGCCGGTATCCGGCTCGCGCCGGATGCCGCCCGCGAGCTCGCCGATACGCTCGGCGCCGATATGCTCCTGATCGCGAGCGAGTGGGAGAAGCTGCTGCTGTACACGAGCGGGCGGAGCGAAATCACGCTCAATGACGTCGAAACCGTTGTCTCAGGAGCGAAGCAGCGCTCGCTCTATGAACTGACCGATGCTATCTCCCGCAAGGACCGCGCGAAGGCCCTCGCGCTGCTGGACGGGCTGCTCAACGCCAGCGACGGCGGCGAAGATGCCGCGATCGGCCACCTTTATATGCTGGCCCGCACCTTTCGGCAGATGCTCGTGATCCTCGAGAAGAACGTCCGCGACTCCCGCGCGATCTGGAGCGCGCTGTGGCCCGGCTTTCGCCTGCCGCCCTTCGCGGCCGACGATGTGATCCGCCAGGCGCGCCGGTACAGGACGCGCGAGGAGCTGATGTCTGCCATCCAGGCCGTTGCCCGCGCCGACGCCGAGGTTCGCTCCAGCCCCGTCGACAAAAAGCTGGTGCTGGAACGCCTGGTGCTTACGCTGGCAGCGTCGCCACGATGAACGGATTGCGGATGGTTAATGTGCCAATCTGCTGGCCATCCTGCATGTCTTCAGAGTAGAGCGTTTCGCAGCCGGTAATGAGCGCGGCGGCGATGATGTTGGCGTCGTAGATGGAAAAGCCGTAACGTTCCGCCAGATCAACCGCCAGCTCGTGCGTTTCCTTTGTCAATGCGACGATGGACGCGCAAAGGGTTTTCAAAACCTGCAGCTCGTAACGGATCTGTTCCCAGTTGACGCGGTATTTTCGTTTTGCGGTTGAAACCAATTCATTCAGCACTTGCACGCTGATCGTCGAGCTTGCCAGTAGGGAACCTGCTATTAGCCGACGGGGGTCGGCTGAGAGCAGCGCGTAGACTACGACATTTGTGTCGATGAAATGCTTCAATGACGGATCAACGCTCATAAGCGTCTTCACGCTTGAACTTGTACCCGGCAGGCATAGGACGGGGCAGCGTCTTCAGCGCCTCCATTGCCTCCTCGCGCGTCATCACCTTGCGAATCCCCAGACTCGTGCGATGATCCACGACTCCCATCTCGATCTCGTCGCCTTCTTTAAGTTGAAGAGCTGCGACCAGCGCTGCGGGCAAGCGTACCGCAAGGCTATTTCCCCACTTTGATACCTGCATGGCAATCTCCAGGTTGGATATACATTTCTCGATAAGTATATCCAATGTTGCTACTCCAGCACCAGCTCCGCATCGGTCTTCCCGGTGCTCGTCAACACCACCGCGGCCACCAGGATCAACCCGCCGCCCGCC